>JAGYPA010000049.1 GCA_018399255.1 Spirochaetales bacterium
TCAAAGACCTCCCGTATTAATCCTTCAGGAACTGAATCACCGGTTACGGCAAGAATATGACTGAATACTTCCTTTTCCAGAAAAAAGGATGCATTACTAATCAGTATTGTAGAATACGCAATTATTTCCTCCTCAAGTGAACGCTGCATCACATCTCTATCCGATGTGAGGTAATCTTCGCTTACAGCATCAAGAATTTCAAGCAGATTTTCTGCCGTGGGGCCGGTAAAATTAATGAAATGATCTGCTCTCAGGGCAAGGATATCCTGAATTGCTTCTCGTATTTGATTGCCATTCTGAATATTGGTTTCCAGTCCAGCTGCCTTAATGGGAATCAACACTATTTTCCCACTGCTTTGATGTAAAAGAAGCAATGCTGCCGATACGGATGATTCCGATTCAGATAATCCGTAACTTACATCTCCGGTAATGAGAATTTCCCGGACATCGGCATCATCCACAGAGAAACAGGATCCTGAAATCACCAATAAGATTATTATAATGCTGAATAGGCCGCTTGGTTTTCTATTTCTCATAGCCTGCCATCAGTTTTTGCCTGAGCTGATGATGAAGGATTATTGTTGATTCTGCGATGGTTTTTCTTTTTGCTGACAAATAGGGAATAGTATCATCAAGAATCTCCAGCACCATGGCTTCAGGGCTTTCCAGTCCTTCCAGGCGAGCTTTTTCATGCTTAGTGATATGTTTCCTGCTCTCCTCGATGAAATCCGCTGTATAGATGATATAGCCCAGTCTGCCCATCTTTACCGAACCAACGGTATGCCAGCGTATAGCAAGCAGAATGTCATCATCAATATCCGGTATATACTTTTCCAATTCCAATGCCGCAGCTGCCCCATGAAGAAGCATAGGATTCTCCAACTCACACGGCTGCAGCTGATAACGATTTGAATCCAGGACGGTTGCCAGTATCTGTTCACTACCCCATTCCCGTGCATAATCATGCCATACAGCTGCAACTCTAGCTTTCAGACAATCTACCGAAAATCTTTGTGCCAGCCGCTCAGCAACTTTCAGCGTAAGCAAAGAGTGTTTAAACCGGCTTTCAGATACGCTTCTCTTAACTATCTCCTCAAGATTGGTATAGTCTGTTTGTTGTAATATATGCATAGACGGCATCTGGCATTAAGTCTCCTGTTTTTTCCCCGGCTCCTAGCTTTTCACGGATGAGACTGGATGATATTTCCAGTATAGGATTATCAAGTATAGCATACATGCATCCTTGGGGTACAATAATGCTTTCCGGGTCAGTTTCCTCTCTTCTGGCGATAACAAACACAACTTTTTCCCGCAGCTGCTCCCATTTGTACCATGAAGCAAGGCCGGGGGCTAAGTCATCACCAATCACGAACCTGACCAGTCCCGAGATACGGTACGTTTGATAAAGGTAATTCACTGTTTCAAATGAGTAGGAGTACCCGCCCCTTTCTATCTCACACTGTTCAATAATGACTTCTTTACCCTGCAGATTCAAAGAATCAACAGCCAGTTCAAGCATGGCTATACGGTGTTTCGCGGGAATTTTCACCTCTTCAAGCTTATGAGACGGCCGATAGACGGGAACAAATATAAGTCTTTCGTAATTTGCTGTATTCAGAATTTGCTGAGCCAGGTGCAGGTGTCCATTGTGAAAGGGATTAAAGCTTCCGCCTATGACGGCGGTTGTCTTAGGTTTCACGATCCTTCTCCGCCCGATCCTCTTTATGTATGGGTACTTCTTCAATTGAAGAGTTTTCAGGAACTTCCGATAGCAGCTTGCGGAAAACTTTTCTCAATTCCGGTATACCCTCTCCAGAATAAACCGAAATCGGGCAGATATATTCATCCGGATAAAGATTCTTGAGTATTGTAATTTTATCTTCAGTTTCAGGGATATCTATCTTGGTCGGAACCAGCACTCGCTGTTTTCGGGCCAGTTCTGCCGAATACGTTTCCAGTTCAGCATGAAGAGTAGTAAAAGCTGTTTCAAAGCGTTCATCACTGACATCAACCAGGAAGGCCAGTATCTCTGTTCGTGATATATGCCGCAAAAAGGTGTACCCCAAACCGGCACCCTGAGAAGCTCCCTCAATAATTCCGGGAATGTCCGCCAGGATTATATCACGATCATCATAGGTAAAAACACCAAGATGAGGAATTTTTGTGGTAAATGGATAATCGGCTACTTTAGAATTGGCATTTGTGAGAAAATTGAGCAATGATGATTTTCCGGCATTGGGAAATCCTACAAACCCGATGTCAGCAATAATCCTGAGCTCTATATGTACGCGAAGTTCTATTCCATCGATTCCGGGCTGGGCATACCGGGGAGCTTGACGCTTGGAGGAACGAAAATGCCAATTCCCTTTGCCTCCCTTTCCTCCGGAAAGAAAAAGCCAGCTCGTTTCATCAGTGAGGTCTTTAAGAATTTGTCCGGTATCTTTGTCTTTGATCAAAGTTCCCGGCGGAACAGGAATCTCAGTATTTCCCCCATCACTGCCGTGACGGCGGGCACCCCTGCCAGGCTGGCCATGCTGAGCTCGAAAAACTCGCTGAGTTTTCAAGTGCTGAAGGGTTCTGAGATTTTTTTTAACGACAAAGATTACGTCGCCGCCCTTGCCGCCGTCACCCCCGTCAGGTCCCCCTTTGGGGACATACTTCTCTCTCCTGAAGGAAACAGAACCATGGCCCCCGTTACCGGAGGCTACATCAATATAGGTTTCGTCTGAAAATCCAAACATAATATATGTAGTTATTTATTACCGGAAGATTTACTAATTTCCGGAAGTAGAAAAAACAATTTATTCGGCTACTATGGATACGTAGTTACGGTTCATGCGTGTAGAGAAATCCACCTTTCCGCTTATTTTTGCAAATAACGTAAAATCGCGTCCGCAGCCGACATTGGTGCCGGGGTGAATTCTCGTTCCTCTCTGGCGAACGATTATTTCTCCAGCTTTAACTATCTGTCCGCTGAACCTCTTGACGCCTAGTCGTTTTGACTCGGAGTCCCTGCCGTTTTTTGAGCTTCCGCCCCCTTTTTTATGTGCCATGAGTATTCTCCTGAAATAGTTATTTTGCTTGAATGCCCTGAACAGTTAATACAGAATACTTCTGCCGGTGTCCTTGCTTCTTACGATACCCTTTTCTTCGTTTGAATTTAAGGATAGTAATTTTCTTCCCTTTAATCTGTTCGTTTACTACAGCGGTAACCTTTGCTCCCTTGACATAGGGATTGCCGACTTCTGCCGCATCACCATCAGATATCATAAGGACTGACTCAAACTCGAGCACATCGCCGGGTTCCTTGTCAAATCTGTCTACCGTAAGTTGTGCACCTTCAAGTGCTTTGTATTGCTTGCCTTTAATTTCTACCAATGCGTACATGAACACTACATCCTTATCGTTATTTGTACCTGTCATTTGTTTTGCAGGATACCTTATATCATATGGCATCAAACAGGTCAATACTCACTTCCCGATCCAATCAAGAATCTGCAGCTACATCTTCTCCAAAAAGGGAATTCCTATCAATGAAAAGGCATTTCTAAGAACTTGAAGCACCATTTCCGATAATACAACCCGGGCATAGGTCAAATTGTCGCTTCCGGCACGTAAAATCTGATGATCATGATAATACTTGCTGTATAACCGCGATAATTCATACAGATAAGCCGAAATCACCGTTGGATTAAGCTCCTTTCCAGCCTGCTCGACGACATCCGGAAAAAAAAGAACCTGCTTTATCAGTTGATGCTCCTCCTGCAGATTCAGCATATCAGCATCAAACTTGATTGATTTCCGTTTTTGACTTCCATCGTGAAGAACGTCAAACTTTCTCAGCATGCTTGATATTCTGGCTCCCATATATTGGAGGTAAGGTCCGGTATTGCCGTTGAACGCGATGGAATCAGCCGGGTTGAAAATCATATCCTTTGCGGGACTTACTTGAAGTAAATAGTAATTCAAAGCCGCCTGGGCAATGGAGGCTGCTGTTCCGTCCAGATCATCGACCTCATCCTGACGATTTTTCTCAATTATTTCTATCCGGGCAAGTTCGGTAAGTGTTTTTATCAAGTCGTCAGCATCAACCACAGTTCCTTCACGAGATTTCATTTTCCCCTCCGGCAAGTTAACCATACCGTAAGACAGGTGGTAGAGGTTTTCAGCCCAAGCTATTCCCAATTTCTGGAGAACGTGAAATAACACTCTGAAATGATACTGCTGCTCCGAGCCGACAACATAAATAAGCTTGTCAAATGGCCAGTCCTCATGACGAGCTACGGCTGTTCCTAAATCCTGGGTCAAATAGAGGGTTGTTCCGTCACTCCGAAGCAATACCTTCTTGTCAAGTCCAATCTCTTCCATATCCACCCAGACAGAACCGTCTTCCTCACGGTAGAACACTTCCTTTTCGAGCCCTCTATGAACCAATTCTTTTCCCAGTGTGTAAGTCCTGCTCTCGTAATATATGTCGTCAAAGGCCACTCCAGTCTTGGCATATGTATCAAAGATTCCATCTATCGCCCATTTATTCATCACCGACCAGAGCTTTACTGTTTCCTCATCACCCTGCTCCCACTTCACCAGAAGCTCCTGGGCCAATTTCTCGGCATCCTTATGCTCTTTTGCCCATGAATTAAACTTCACATAATAATTCCCTACAAAATGATCGCTCTTTATCCCTGCTGACTGCGGAGTTGCACCGTCAGAAAACTTTGCATAAGCAAGCATTGACTTGCAGATATGGACGCCGCGATCATTGATTAAATTAACTTTCCTGACCTCTGCCCCGTTTGCTGCAAGTACAGCTGCGGTACTCATGCCGATTGAATCATTTCGCAAATGGCCAAGATGCAGGGGTTTGTTTGTGTTCGGGCAGGAAAATTCTATCATAACTTTTTCCCCCTGCATTGAACGATTAAAGCCGTAGCAACTTCCTTTTTCTGCTATTTCTTTGCAGACCCGCTCTGCATCTTCGCTGAGATTCGCATAAATGTTCAGATACGGCCCCTCTGCTTTTACCTTCCCGGCTGGTCTCTCCTCCATAGCATTTATCAGAACAGCTATGTTACCGGCAATAACTTGAGGTGCCTGCCGGAATACTTTAGCCAGTGGGAAAAGGGGAAGAGCAAAATCACCCAGTTCCGGCTTTGGGGGAACCTGAATAACCAGCTGAGCCGTATCGAGTACTGAGGGATTAATATTCAGTGATTCTGCATAGGAAGTAAGTGCCTTGCCAATTACCGCCTCCCATCTCTTTTTAATAACATTCATACAATTCATCCTGTTAGATTAATACAATTGGTTAAAGACTATATGAAACACTGCCTGGTTTCAATCACCTGCGGTTAAAAAAAACCTCACGAATCGTATTCCTGTCAATCAAAAAAATCAACAAATGAAGCTGCTGCAGATTTTCCTGAATAGAATCCACCGTCTCTATCCATTTCCATTAGAGCCCTGCATACACGGCCTCGAACTGCCTGCTCAGTTTCCGGGACTCCGCGAATCCGCAAATGAAGATAGTTTCCAGAAAGACCTGTCCAATACCCGCTTTTTTCCTGCTCGAGAAGAACGTCAACAACTTTGCCGTTCCAACGTTCAAGATATGCAGCATGCTGCTGTATGGAAAGCTCTCTGAGTTCTGCTGCCCGTTTATCCCGAATATATTCAGGTACTCGATTCCCGACATCATAGAGATCAGTTCCCGGCCTTGGAGAAAAGGGGAATACATGTATCTGAGAAAAATCAAGCGCTTTCATGAGTGCAAAGGTTTCCTCTGCATCCGCATCCTGTTCCATTGGAAGGCCGGCAATAATATCGGCAGCTATGAACGGATCATCCTTAACAGCACGCAGCTTGGAAACTGTTCTGCCAATATCGCGCGAAGTATAGTTTCTATTGACTGAGCGGATAATCCGATCGGAACCGGACTGAACGGGAATATGGAAATGAGGCTGAACAAGCGGATGTCCGCAAAGGGTTATAAGTTCATCAGTTATCATATCAGGCTCAAGTGAAGACAAGCGAATCCGCACGGTACTGAGTTTTTCAAGAAGAACTCGCAGCAGACCCTCAAGGCCCTCTCCATGCGATCTGTATGCTGTTATATTTACCCCGGTTATCACAATTTCCCGGTAACCCCGCATTTCAAGATCCAGGGCACGTTTAACGGCCTCATCCCGATTCAAGCTTACGGCTTTCCCCCGCGCGAGAGTTACCCGGCAGTAGGAGCATGCATTATCACAGCCGTCTTCAATTTTAAGAAAGGCCCGTGCATGATACTGAAATGTGACTGCCTTGTAACTGAAGGGATTTACCGGCTGCAGGGTATCATCGGCATCAGAACTGACCGGTTCAGCAGCCCATTGGGTAACTGCTTCAGTGAGCGTCATCCCTGTTTCCATTTGAATTTTGATCAACTTCGGAAGCTGAAGAATGGCTGGCTTGCGGATAAGCGGTACAACTATTATTGATCCAGGAAGTTTTTTCAGATCGTCAGGATCCATTTCTGCATAGCACCCTGTTATGATAACCAAAGGAGCATTTTGCGCTGAGGCGAATTTCCTTATCATTCTCCGGGCTTTCTGCTCTGCTTTTGTAGTCACTGTACAGGTGTTTACTATGTACAAATCTGCATAATCAGAGTGAGTAACAATTTGATAGCCATTTGCACTGAATGCATCTGCCAATGCTTCGCTTTCACACTGATTAAGCTTGCATCCGAGAGTATAGACTGCTGTTCTTAACAATTTTATTCCCCCGAATCAGCCTGGGAAAGCAGGTCCATAGTTTGCTCAATTGAATTTTTCAGCTGCACTCGCATGTCATGGGTAAAAGGGTTGTAGCGCTGCAAGTCAAAAAACAGCTGCAGAGGGTCGTTACAGGTCTGCTCCACTATTTCCAGCAGACTTCGATAACCAACAGTTCCGATCCTGCTCTTCTCCAAGTGCAGCTGATCCAGGACGCGTCCTACAAAATGGGTTATTCCTTGCGTGAAAGCAGCCTCACGGTCATGCTCCTCGGGGGTCATCTCAATTACATCCAGATTAAATCCCCTGAAAAAGCTCAGCCACCTGTTTCGGGTCTCTCGATCTAACCGTCCGGAAGAAAAAACTAACGGCAGTCCAGCTGTCCCGTTCTTGCCGGAATCCGGACCAAACATGGGATGAGTCGCAAGAAATTGAACTTCCGGAGCGAGGATTTCATTCATGAGGGCAACTGGATACGTCTTAACCGAACAGGTATCAATTATGAGAGTTCCCGGTCTGATCATGGGAGCCAGCGATTCCAGAACATTTCTGAAGGCTGATATCGAGACACAAATAAATATTGCTTCACATGTAAGCAGTTCTTCCAGAGAACACCGAGAAACCTGTTCCGGAGCTGATTTATCTTGTGAGCGGTTATATGCTAGAACGGTATGCCTGCCGGCCAGAACTTTTGACCAGAAATACCCGAATCTGCCGAGTCCGTATACACCAATTTTCATGAGCCAATAATAATGAATTATGAGGCAAGCCGCAAGATGCTGTAAGTAATGCATTGTCTGATTTTTAGTGTACAATGCTCCCGTTTTCATGCTGACAACAGCAGCAACTTATGGTAAAGTAGCAACGGTTGCAGTGCATATTCCTCAATATTTCATTTCTGATTTATTATCAGATTGACCCGTAACCCTGCCTGCAGCTGTATATACCCTCCCCGTACTAACAGGAGTTAAGCATGGCATTCGCAGAAAAAATGAAAAACAAGGCCCGGGACATGAAGCGTACGCTCATTCTCCCCGAAGGAACTGAACACCGGACCCTGGCAGCATCGAGAATTATTCTTGATGAGAAAATTGCCGCAAAAGTACTACTTCTAGGCAATCCCTCCCGTATCAGCACCGCAGCAAAAGAAGCCGGGGTTGATCTCAGCGGTGTCGAAATAATTAATCCCGAGACATCAGCTGATCGGACTCGCTATGCTGCGGAATATGCAGACCTCAGAAAGCATAAAGGGCTGACTGAGGAGGATGCCTATCTTCAGATTATTGACCCGCTTAAATGGGGAGCTATGGCTGTTCGCCTTGGAGATGCCGACGGAATGGTTGCTGGAGCAGAGAACTCTACCGGGAAGGTACTTGTGGCCGCATTTACCATCATTAAAACAAAACCCGGAACATCGTATGCTTCTTCTTCATTTATTATGGCCACAGACAAAACTGATATGGGAGCTGGCGGCAATTTTATTTTTTCCGACTGTGCCACAATTCCGGATCCTACAGCAGAACAGCTGGCTGAAATTGCTGAAGCAGCTTCAGATTCCTGTCGAGTCTTTCTTGACGCAGAACCGATAACGGCTTTTCTCTCTTTTTCCACTAAAGGATCTGCCTCCCATCCTGCTGTAGATAAGGTTATTGCTGCCTATGAGCTTCTTAAAGCTAAGCGGCCCGACATCTGCTGTGACGGCGAGCTCCAGCTTGATGCTGCGATCGTGCCTTCTGTAGGCGATAAAAAAGCTTCCGGTTCACCCGTTGCCGGAAAAGCAAATGTGCTGATATTTCCGGATCTGCAGTCGGGAAATATCGGCTATAAGCTGGTACAGCGCCTCGCAGGTGCTGAAGCCTATGGCCCGGTCCTGCAGGGTTTTGCAAAACCGGTAAGCGACCTGTCCCGCGGCTGCAGTGTTGATGAAATCGTTGTAACTTCTGCAATGACGCTGGCGCAGTCAAGCCGTAAATAATCTGATCGGGGTATGCATGGCTGCCGGCTTACTGAGCCTTATTAAAAGGTTACACCAGAGGGGTTAAGGTGAGTCGGTCAATTTTTTCCTGCATTTCTGGCAATCTGATAGACTTGACTGAGGGTAAGGTTTTCGCCTCTTTCATTCTCGGGCACACCGGATTCGGCAAGAATTCTTTCAATCTCCTGCCGTTCAAGGTGAGACAATGATTTACCGTGCAGTAAATTGTTTTTTATGGTTTTTCGCCTTGTCCGGAAAAGATCCCGTGCAATTTCTATAAACATTGAACGGTATTCAGCACATACAAGAGGCTGCTCCCGCTTTTCAAAAACAACAATTGACGAGACAACATCAGGCCGGGGAAAAAAATTCCCCGGCTTCAAGTCAGTAAGATTATGCACACAATAGTCGATACTGCAGAGCAGGGAAAAAGCTGAATAGCTTTTTGTTCCCGGAACTGCAGTTATTCTTTGAGCAACTTCCTTCTGCAGGGTAAAAACCATCTTTCTGGGCAGGCACTGAGCCTCCAGAAGAGCTGCAATCATTATTGTACCCACATTATACGGCAGATTACCCATAATCCTCTCTGGTTGTTCATATTCCTGATACTGCATTTTCCACGTCTTGAAAAAATCACCTTCAACGAGAGAAAATAAATCATTACCGCCGAACATATCTTTCAGGAAATTACAAAAACCATGATCAATTTCAAAAACCGTGGTCTTTACCGTCAGGTTGAGAAGCATATGAGTCATGGCACCGATACCTGGCCCGATTTCCCAGACAAGCCCCCCGGCTTGCATGTTTTCAAGATCCAATGCAGCAATGATCTGCTTGCGGGCAGAAGGAGATATGAGAAAATTCTGACCAAATCTTTTTGACATACTCAGCTGCCTTTCCTTCAAGATAAAGCTTATGGATGACGCTGAGTCATAATTTACCGAATTATTCATGATTATTGTGATCTGCTCCTTTGCTTTGGACAGCATACTCAATTGTAAGGAAGACGGTCAATAACAGAAAAGTTAATCCCAGTGCTCCGACAGATACTGCAGCCTTCCGATCAGCCGGTACAAGCATAACCGGACCTCTGCTTAACACAAAAATCATTTTTTCGATAACCTGATAGATATACTCTATGAGGCTGCCTATAAGAAGCATGAGCCAATGGGGAAGCGGTCCTAAATACACCAAGCTCAATCCCATGAACAGAACTACGGGAAACGTTACTACTAGTGAAGAAACAGGACCCATCAGATATATTTCTCCGAAAAAACCGATCAGCAAAAATGCTGAACCACCCGCTGCGGCAAGCGAAGCCGCTGCTCCTGCTCGAATGGCCTTTGGCAGGCATCCTGGGAGAAGACCTTCCAGTCTTTGGTATAATACACTTATCCCGAATAGTGCCGCATAAGAAAGAAAGAAACCCGCAGACTCAATCGACGGCGGGAATATAGCTGCCTGCAGAAGAAAGACGCAAATCAAGGTCCGCAGCATTCTGTGCGGATCATAAGGATTTCGATAGAACGTTAGAAGAATATGAAGAAGTAGAGCCCTGAGAAGCGAAGGGTTAGCCCCTGCTATCCCGACAAACAGCAAAAGAAACCCTATTACAGCGAACTTTGCAGGACCTGCTCTCATAAATTTTGCAAAAAACCAGGCCAGCATCCCCCCGATAAATTGCAGATGCATCCCTGACAAGACCAGCAGATGGGCAGACCCAGCTTTTCTGAAAAGTTCCAGAATCGGGTTTGCACGGTTCTCCTTCCTGCCGATCAAGAGTGCTGCTGACAGCTCAGCTGCTGAGGGGGAAATGTCTGAAAGACGAATATAGACATATTCTATGGCTTTTTTCCTGAAAGAAAAATAGTGATTCCATATAGACGGCTTTGAAGGCATCAAAAAGACCTTATTTCCAATAAACAGAGGATTTTCAGCAGTGTCACCGAATTTCCCCTGCATGAATAACTGATCTCCCTGGAACCAGCGACTATCTGAATAAAAGATTGCTGTAATTTTGCAGTCAATCGTCTGCTCAATTTCGCGGCTGGTTGAATACAGGTTGGTAATACGCAATTCTGCAGCCTGCATCTCACCTGAAACAAATTGCGCATCAGAGCTGAGAACACCAGCCACTTCATCAAAGACAGCAGTGTCCGAAGAACTATCGACCATGATCATTGCTGAGAGATATGATGAGGTTTCGGCTCTATTAAACAGGGCAGAAGCCAGCAGGATGATTGCAAGCAGCAGGTACAATTTCAGGGTTCTGTTCACCCGGATTACTGATACTGCAAGAAACATAGCCGAATCAGTCAACAGCAGAAAGGCTGCGGCCTCAGAAAATGCAAATAATATAACCGCCTCATGCCCTGCGGCAAGGATTGCCGCTAAAATCAAAAATGCATCTGTATGCCAAAAAAAATCTTCTTTCCTCATAGTATAATAAACTTGAAAAAAAGAGGATTTTATTCAAAATTCAGGAAAAAAAAGAGAATGAGAGAGAAAAAATTCGAGTTCAACGCCTCTCTTTCTCTGAAGCCTCACTAGTAATTGACAAATAGAGAGCAATCAATGGAAGATCAATCCTTTTCCTGGCCGCCAGGTGCAGCAGATGGGCAGACATTGAGGTGATTTCTTTAGAGGTATCGACAGTGGGCAGACGCCGCAGGATTTTTCTCTGCTGTTCATTTTTTTCGAGCAGTATTCCGATGTATTCGGCTATTTCCGTATATAATCCATGCCACGGGAGTAGCTGAAGCCCCCCCTCTTCCCCGCAAACCTTATCAGCCAAGGTAATTGCCGGCATTTCATCATACTCAAGCAAAGTGTTTTCCAGCTCATGGAGTGCATGATTCACAATGAAATCAGCCTTTTCGGCCTGGGTCTTCAATTCCATCCTTTTTTTCATGGCTATTTCTGATTTCCGGTTTTTCGATGCAGTCCATAAATAAAAAGCTGCTGCTCCAGCGGTTGCTGCCAGTAATTCATCTATGACAGGAATTGGATCGCGTATTACAAATGAGAAAAAAAAGTAGACAACCAGAAAAGCCGCAGCTGAGTTCAGCAGTCGCGGAATATATTTCAATTCCTGAATCCAGCTGTCTACCCCATGATCAATTCGCTTGTAAAGTTCATAGAGATAATCGTCTTTCTCGTTCCGGGTGATCTCACTTGAGACAGCAGTAGTAACAACTGCATCGCTATCCCATTTCTCGACCCCTTTCTTTTCGAGAAAAGGGTGAAGATAAAGGGTACTCCCATACGTTCTTTTCAGCAGATAAAAACCTTGCATGCTTGGCCGCCTCTCGTTATAAGCAGTATAATAGAAGTGCTTTCAAAATTCTTGAATCTTGAAAGCACCTGCCGCTTATAATATAGCATAAATACAGGGCTCCGGCAATTTTGATCTTAAACTGATAGTTTCTGATGAACAATTTCTTCCATTTGCTGAATAACCTGCTTATTGTGGAAATCTCCAAAATCAAACATGGGAATCAATTTTTTATACAGCGGCTTAATGAAACTGCGTAACCGCTTTTCATCTTTTTCCATAGATGACTTACCTTTCAAGAGGAGAACCGTTACTGCCGCCGGGGAAAAATATTCCCCAACCTCAATAAAGCCAAATTTTTTATAGAGGTTAATTGTTTTTTCATCATCCCGGAATACATCAATTACCAGATTTTCTACACCCACAGAGCGGGCGAGAAGATAAACCAGCATGATCAGCCCTATCGATACGACAGAATTTCTTGCTTCAGGCAGAACGGCCAGTCTTATTATCTCCCCACTGCCTTTTTTGGGAATCAGTTCTGTTATGTCGAAATTCTCACCAACCGGCAGCGGCCATATTTTATCTGAAGCAATAAGCGAGACTGTTCCAACAGGATGAATACCCCGATATGCCAGGATATGCATGGCATCTTCATCAAATGTGCGTTGGATGGATTCTTCAATATATCCCTTTTCACCTATCAAAACTTTGCGCTGCAAATAGAAGATGTCGTTCAATCCCGTTTCATCATCCCTGACAAGTGAGAACCGGATTGCTGTCTTCCCCTCTTCGTCAACAGGAAATATAGCCGAAAAAGCCGATCCGATACCAACAGTACTGCGTACCCGCAATCTGCCGTACATTTTTTCAACCAGATTGAAACAGTTGGACAGGCCGAGACCGGTACCGGTTCCCGGAGGTTTAGTAGTAAAGAATGGGGTAAAAATCTGGTTCATATCTTCCGGGGGAATACCGCAGCCGGTATCTTCAACGGTTATGTAGACAGAACCTGAATCCTCATAACAGATAAGGGTAAGATCCCCCTTTCCATCCATGGCTTGAATAGCATTAACAATCAAATTGAGAAAAAGCTGCTGCAGGTCACTTTCATGGGCTTTGATATGCGGTAACGCATGATAATTCCTTCTTACATGAATACCCTGAGAATCAATTCCCCGTGTAGCCAGTCGCAGAGAAAATTCAAGCACCCGGACTATGTCAACTTCCTGCAGCTCTTTTTCCTCTTTGCGGGTGTAAACTGAAAGCTCTTTGATAACATCGGCAGCATTCATTGCATAGGAAAGAATATCATCAGCATATTCTTTCAACGAAGACCCCTCAGCAAGCTCTGAAAGGATTATTTCAGCTGTTCCAGCTATGCCGGCAAGAGGATTGTTGAGCTCATGGGCAATACCAGCGGCAAGGGTACCAATTCCTGCCATCTTCTCGGTGCGAATTAAATCTTCCTGCAGCCTTTTCTGTTCAGTAACATCCCTGATTATTTCCACAAACACCATTTTCTGATTCTGCGGAACCCTGACATTGTTAAACTGAAATAGATAGATACTGTTCTTAACTTCAGCCTCTATCTCAATCATACCCCCCCCATGGATGCAGTCGAGGGACTTGCAGTATGAGCATGGCCGATTACGCCCGAAAAATGCGCGATAGCACTTCAGACCGATAAGCTTTTCCCGTGGTTTACCAAAAAACATCGTTGCAGCGTTATTGATCTCTATAACGGTAAAATCAACATCAGTCATGGCAACAGGAAGAGCTATCCCGTTAAAGATTGCTTCCAGTTTACTGTTGCTCAGATACAGCTCATCTCCCTGGACCTTGATATGTTCAAAAGAGAGGGCATTTTTCAGAGAAAGAGAACACTGGGCAGCAAGTATTTCCAGGGCTTCAATCTCATATTTCGAGATCATGCTCTTGTTTTCCGGAAAACTGCTGATTATATAACCGGATATTTGCTTACGATAAACCAGTGGAATAATAATATCAGCCGGAGGAAGCTGCGGGCTCACTTCATACGCTTCTTCACGATGAACAGAGTAGATCAGGGAACTGATATCACGGGATCGGGACAGCTCTACTTCATTCTGCAGTACCCGGGTAAAATCAAGTTCAACGGTTTCTCCCAGCCTGGTTTTTGTGCTGCAGTTATTATTAGACAGAAGAATGAAACCGTTCTTGTCATCCTTGATGTCCTGAACCAGGAATACTGCCCATTCTGCCTTCAGCCCGGAGGATAAACTGGATACAACTTCATCACCTAGTTCATTCAGTTCAATAACGGTAGTAAGTTTCTGGCTGAGTTTACTTATGGCAGCCTGATAGGGATGCCTTTTGGGAATTATCACTGTATCGATTATATAGGCCATAAAGCTGCGCAGCGGCGAAGTAATAAGGGCCGTAGTGACGCCAAGAAGAATGGCGAGCGGCAGAATATCATATGGAGCGAAGCTCGGCCTCAGAACCCTGATGAAAAGCAATATAAGATAAAAAATAACTGAAGCGGCCACTGATAATACTACAACCAGCATTATTCGCAGGGCTACACGGGAATAGTTTACTAATTTATATCTATAAATGGTGTAAAAAAGGAGACCGGCATTTATTCCCGCTGACAAGACATCCACCGGATAAATGCCAAGAACAGGAATGAGGTTGAAGAGGATGCCGACCAGCATTATAACCGTGCCAAGCAGCGGCAGCCGTAAATTTTTTCTTATTACGGCACTGCTGTTAAGTTTGCTTTCATAAATCATAATCCCCAGGGAAAAAATAAGAAACACATAACTGATCGAATAAGCACCGATAGCTCCGTCGCCAAGTTTATAGTAAAAAACATTGTCAGGGGTGAACCCTACGTCAGTTACTATGGTTCCTGAAAAGTTAAAGTACATGAGGGGAATAAAAAGCAGATAACTGAGAATTATGAAAATTGTGTAGCTGCGGTTATGCAATCCCATAATATTTACTACAGAATGGATGAGAGTGAAGGGAACGGCCAGCAGCCCGACAAGCATTATTTTATTCCAGGCAAGCGGAGTAAGGATGGGACTATTCAAATGCATCATAAAGGAACCAAAGCTCCATATAGCTATGGACATAACATATACTTGGAAAGACCAGTAAAATCGCTCTTTGCTATATTGAGTAAATCCGAATATAGCAAAAAAAACATATAAAATAAATGCCATAGCAGGAATTATAGTAGATATATCAATTATCATAGGGTATCCTTACTTTTATAAATCTTGCACTTTCGTCATTTTACAGGAAAAATACTGATTTGGGTAAATTAATTTTATATATACTTTCGGGCTACATCCTGCTGGTTGTTCATGATTACTCGCAAATGAAAAAGCGGCGATTGATTTCAGCCCTCACCTACACAGGCTACCTGCTGATATTACTCACCTACATTAGTATTGTCCATACCTATCGAATAAGAACTGACACCACACTGGTTTTTACAGGAGTACTGATAGCATTGATTGTGATCTTTACCGCCCTTCTCTTTTTTTCGGTCTTTATTGAGATTCCGGTCGGCACATCAGGAAAAAACGTCCCGATGAGCAGCCGGAAGGAGGAAGAACAGGAAAGAAACGCATACGACCGGGGTACATACAAACTTTCCCGACATCCCGGATTTATCTGGATGCTGGTTCTTAATCTCTCCCTTTTCCTTTTATTTAACAGTTTAGAAGTATTAATTCTACTCAGCTTATTGACCCTTTGCAATCTAATTCTTATCATTATAGAAGATAAACTTATTTTTCCGGCAATTTTCAGGGATTATGAAAAGTATAAGCAAAAAGTTCCTTTTCTTCTGCGAATGCCGTTTTTGTAAAATTGATATGATACAGGAGAAATCAGATGGCTTATCATATTGCTGCTACTGATGATGATCCGGCAATACGCAAAATACTGAATATCATTCTTTCCAAAGAGGGTCATAGAGTATCTGTCTGTGAAAATGGGGATCATCTTATAACCCTTCTCAAAAAGAGCAGAGAACCGATTGACTGCATACTGCTCGATATAAAAATGCCGGGGATCTCCGGGATGGAACTTTTGGGAATTCTTGGCAAAAAGTATCCGACGATCCCCGTTATCATGCTGACCGCATTTTCCGATCTGGATACCGGTATGAAAGCTATAAGAGGCGGAGCTGAGGATTATCTATCCAAGCCCGTGCGCAAAAGTGAACTGATCAGTCGTATCGACGAGGCAGTGCTCAAAGCAAAAAAAAGAACCGCGGAAAAGCAGGCAGCTCAACATATAAGTGAGCAGCATAAGATTCTTGAAGATCAGCTTATAGAAACCCATCACTCAATTACACGAACAATGATGGCTACCATCAAAGCTTTTTCCGAAACACTGGAACAGAAAGATCCCTACACCCGGGGCCACTGCAGTCGGGTAAGTGCAGTCTCCCTTAATATCGGAAGAATGTGCGGATTAAACGATTCAGAAATGACAATCCTCGAAGGCGGTTCACTTCTTCATGATATTGGGAAAATCGGCATACCGGAATCAATCCTGAACAAGCCTGAACGGCTAGACCCGGACGAGGTGGAAATTCTCAAAACCCACACTCTCGCGGGCGAGAAAATTCTGAAGTATATTGATATGTTTGCTCCCTATATCCCGATAGTCCGCAGCCATCACGAACGGTATGATGGGAATGGTTATCCGGACGGCATGGCAGGAGAGGAGATTCCGTATCTGGTCAGAATTGTAACTATCGCTGACACGTTTGATGCTATGACCAGCGGCAGATCCTACAGAAAGAGCGTCCCCATTGAAGAAACATTGTCCGAGATAGTAAAAAACAAGGGATTGCAGTTTGACCCGGAGCTTGTTGATCTATTTATCAAGCACAAGCTATATATTATTAATTCAATTTTACAAACCGAACCGGTAATCGAACCTGTTCTCAGTCTCTGAATATGATTTCTAACAGATTCTGAAAAACACTCGGGAAAAAAAGCCGGCTGCGGGGACAGCCGGCAGGGGTTTGGGTTATGGAGGTTTCAACAACCTTCATAATCATAAAATCCGGTTTTTCCCGGACCCCATGATTTTTTCCATTGTTTCAGCCGGATTGCCGAATTTGCTGAGAAATATCATCGCGGCAATTATGTACGGCTTATAGCTAGCTTCTTTATACAACGGTATTCGATACCTGTCAAATACCGAAGCAGCCACTTCGCCCTTTTCGCAGCTGACTTTTGAAATATCTGCCGGAAGACAGTGCATATAGAGAGCCTCACCATTTCTGGTAGTTTTCATAAGTTCTTCAGTGCATTCCCAATCCATAAATTCCGCATTATTAGACAGACAGCGGTTTTCAAGAGCTCCGAGATCATCAAATTGCCGATTCTCTACCAACTGCGTCCGCTCTTCCATTACGGCAAAAGGTGCCCAGCTTTTGGGATACACAATATCGGCATCGGCAAAAGCTTCTTTCATAGAATCGACTCTGGAGTAGGATCCACCGCTCTTTACCGAATTTTCCCTGGCTATGCCTTCGACCTCAGCCATAACATTGTATCCCTCAGGATGAGCAAGCACTACATCCATGCCAAATCGGGAAAAAAGACCGATAATTCCCTGCGGTACGGAAAGGGGTTTTCCGTAAGAAGGAGAATAGGCCCATGACATGGCAATTTTTTTCCCTTTAAGGTTTTCCACCCCGCCGAAATGATGAATAATGTGGAGCATATCGGACATAGACTGGGTTGGGTGATCGATATCGCACTGCAGGTTGACAAGGGTGGGCCGCTGCTCAAGAATACCATCCTCATACCCTTCCTGGACAGCTGCAGCCACCTCCTTCATATAGGTATGTCCCTTTCCAATATACATATCGTCACGAATACCGATAACATCTGCCATGAAGGAGATCATGTTCGCAGTTTCCCGCACCGTTTCACCGTGAGCCACCTGACTTTTCCCTTCGTCAAGATCCTGGACTTCAAGACCAAGCAGGTTGCAGGCACTGGCATAGCTGAACCGGGTTCGGGTGGAATTATCCCGAAACAGGGATATGCCAAGCCCGCTGTCAAAAGCTTTGGTTGAGATATTATTTTCCCGCATACTCCTGAGAATATCGGCTGTCTTAAAGACTGCACTTATTTCATCATCATTCTTATTCCAGGTATGCAGAAAATCGTTTAGGTACATACCGCCAGTCTTAAGCTGTTTCAGCTCCTGGATCATTTGGCCAATCTCACTTTTTCCCATCAGTCAATCTCCTAAATTAGCGTATTTATTTATAGTTTATGTAATCCAATAAGGATTTTTTCTGGTGTAAAGGGCCAGTCACGAATCCAGACCCCGCAGGCATCATGAATTGCGCTGGCTATAACCGGAGCTGCCCCGTTTGTGCTGATTTCCGAGACTGACTTTGCACCGTAAGGACCATAGGGGTCATCGGTATCCACTAGAATAGCCTCGAAAACTTCCGGCATTTCACTTATCATGGGAACACCGTAATCGCGTAATGAGGGATTAACACATACGCCATGCTCATCGAGTACCATTTCCTCGTAGAGAGAATGGCCTATCGATTTGAGTACACCCCCATACATCTGACCCAGGGCCAGCTCAGGGTTAATTGGTGTACCGCAATCCTGCAAAGCGTAATACTTTTGTACCGTGATGCGTCCTGTCACGGTATTGACGGCAGCCTGACAGAAATGAGCTCCATAAGGAAAAGCCGAATTATCCGTTGTAAAGGAGGCTGATCCAACAATTTGGCCGCTCCCGGTTCCGGTAAGAACGTCCTGAGCAATACTGCGATAGGTAACCATTTTCCCCGACTTTTCAGAGTAAACCTCACCAGGAAAGCGAACAGCCAGATTATCAGCAGGTTCTTCCAGCATCCGGGCTGCAGTTTCCAGGATTTTTTTCCGCAAATCCTCAGCTGCCATTTTTGATGCGCTTCCTGAGAAAAAAGTACCGCTCGAAGCATATGCCCCGGTATCAAAGGGAGTATTGTCAGTATCACCGGAAAGTATGGAGACCTGGCTCATATCCACACAGAGAACTTCCGCTGCAAATTTAGTAGAGACTGTATCCAATCCGGTCCCTAAATCCGCACCCCCGGAATGGAGCATGAAGGAGCCGTCAGAAAGAAGTTTTATATCGGCACAGGAATGGTCAAGACCTGGAAGACCGGATCCCTGCTGTACGATAACTACGCCTTTTCCAATTTTTACGTCAGGGTTCTCAGAAGTTTCCCTTGTCCCCCAATTAATGAGTTCAGCACCTTTAGCAAGAGCTTCTTCAAGACCGCAGCTCTCTATAAGAGCGGGGGTTCCCTCACGTCCCTCACCCAGGCAGCGAAGGATTTCCAGCATATACCCCTCACTTACCCTGTTTTTTTCTAAAAGCGAAAGCTGATCCATACCCAGTTCATCGGCAAGTTCAGCCAGTGCCATCTGCATGGCAAAACTGCCTTTGGGAGCCCCATACCCCTGATAAGCACCTGTAGGAGGGATATTGGAGTAGTAGGTAGTTACATCAAATAGCACGTTCTCACATTTTACAAGGGGTAAAGCCTTTGAGCAGGCGTTCATGGGTACTGTAAGGCAATGATTGCCGAAAGGTCCGGTATTGGCCTTCACGTTCATATAGACTGCAGTAAGTGTTCCGTCTTTGCGTGCGCCAAGTTTCATACCGATACGCATAGGGTGCCGGGTACTGTTGGCAATAAATTCCTGTTCCCGGGTAAATCGATAGTAGACTGGTCTTCCGGTCTTATATGCAGCGTAACCGGCTACATCCTCAAGAAGAACGTCCTGTTTTGAACCATAGCCCCCACCTACCCGCTCTTTAATCACCTGGATCAAGTTTTCACTTATACCACAGGCCGCGGCCACAATTCTTCGCAGATGCCAGGGAACCTGCGTGGAAGCATGGATTACCAGACGATCTCCATTCATTTTCGCATAAACCACGTGGGTTTCCAGCGGGGTACACTGAATCTGTGATGTTTCGTACTCCCGTTCAATTACGACATCGGCATCGGCAAAGCCTTTATCAATATCTCCAATACCACCGGAAACTCCCGCAGCGATATTTTTATGCGGGTCACCATGAATAGGAAACTGGTAGATAACTTTTCCGTCCCGTTCATCAATATCAGCATTATATTCATCAAGGTTGTCGGGAGCTCCTGACGCATATTCAACTAAACTGTTATGGACTATCGGAGCATCCTCACGCATTGCCGCATCTATCGATAAAACGGGGGTGAGAATTTCGTATGCAACAGAAATCAAGGCAGCGGCTCTCTTCCCTGCCTCTTCAGTCTCGGCAATCACCGCTGCTACACGATCACCGACATGCCGCAGTTTTCGATTGAACATGCGTCGGTCATAGGGGGACGGCTCCGGAAACCCCTGCCCTGCCTGACCGTAATACGTATCAGGGCAATTTTCCCAGGTGATGATATCCACTACGCCTTCAACGTTGAGGGCTTCTTTGCAATCTATAGCTGTTATATATGCATGAGCATGGGGGCTGGTAACCATTGTCAGGATACAGGATCCAGGTTCCACCATATCCTCGACAAAAGCTTTCCATCCGGCGACAAGCTTCTTACCGTCAATTTTCGGTTTGACTTTTCCCACATGCTTCAGTTCCTCCCGAAATTCGGGAATGATGTCACCATGGTAGTCTCTCTTTTCAAAACGTGATTTTGCAAGCTCCACCGCATTGTAAAACTGCCGATAACCTGTTGCACGATTGAATAATCCGGACAGGGCATCCCTGACAGCCTCATGGGCGGGGTTCGGATCTCTTTCAAGCAGGTCTGTTATGAGCAGGGCAGCTGCCGGAGAATTAAATCCTGACTGCACGACACCAACATCTATCATTGACTGCTGAACAACGGAAAGTTCACGTCCCCTGGTCAGTCCTTCCGGAGTGATCAGTTCGCAGCCCGCTATCTGTCCGGGAATCAGCAGTGATGCGTACTTTGGAATTCCATTAACCAGGATAGTATCGCTTCCAGCAAATCCTTCTCCGTCGTCACTGTTCCTTACCGCAATATATCCTTCCCGCTTGAGTACTTTTTGCAAAGATTCACCTGCTTCGCATGACAGGGTCTTTTTTCTGTTATTGATAATACATGAAATATCCATGGACGACTCCTTACAGGTCACTTCCCCGTCCAGCCTTTTCCAGACCGCGGGAATAGAGTTGGGCAACGGCAGTACCGGCAAGATACTTTTTATATTCAGCTGAGCCGGTAAAGTCAGAAACTGCAGCAGTCGCCTCTGATACCGCTTTCTGCAGCTCTGCAGCTGTGCGGATAACGCCTTCGCTTAAAGCGCTCTCAATATCCGGAAGCCGGTACACCATTCCACCCTCATAATTGCCAACTCCAGTTCCACCCAGGGCAATACGCACATTTTCCAAAGGTCGGGCATCACTGTCAGAAAAATCGGCACCGAATCCTGCGGTAAGCGACACAGCACCCTGTATACTTTTAGAAAATCTTTGAGAAGCGGCGAAACGGCCAGGCTTATCGAAGACTATGCGAACAATCAGGGAATCACGATACATTTCAGAATGTTCAGCAAATTCCCTGATAGGAACACTCTCTTCATGCTCCAATTCTTCGGACCCGATATCTGCCAGAATCAGACGAACCTTTGCCGCCGTCAGAAAAGGCAGCAGGTAGGAATCAGGGCGTCCGCTGGCTATATTCCCGCCAATAGTTGCTGAATTTCTGAGGGTTCTCGATCCTGCGTACCGAAGCGCATCAGCAAAGGCAGCAGGCACAGACTTCCAATCCAAAGCTTGCTGAAAGGTGACGCAGGAACCCAGCTCAAAGCCATTTCCATCTTCGGCAATACTGCTGAGACCTAAGTCCTGCAGATCAATAACCACAGCAAACGGGTGCTGCGTATTGAGTCTGTTAATCTCAGTGCCTCCCGCCAGGTATCCTGCTTCGGCACCATGAAGGGCTTTTATTTCAAGCGCTTCCTTGATACTGGAAACTCTTACATAATTCTCAATCATACTCTGTTCCTCCTGCCGGCAGTGCCGCATCTACATCAGCCCGGCTGCCTGAAGAAGATGAACTGCGGCTTTATTTCCTTTTTCAGCCAGCAATGCTTCATCGACTCCCAGCAAATGTCCATTTTCCACCACTATCCTGCCATTTACTATGGTATAGAGGGCTTCATGATTATATCCGGTAAACAGCAGGGCTGCCAGCGGATCAGAATGGGAACCGGCATACTCGAAACCGCTTACGTCAAAAATCGCCGCATCTGCGCTGAAACCCGGATCAAGCTTCCCGGAATTGGTAAAACCCAGCATCGCCGCTCCATTTCGGGCAGCAATCTCAAAGACTTCCGGTACCCGTATTCCACTGCTCCCATACCGCACACGCTGCAGAAGAAGCGCATTTCGCGCTTCACCCAGCATATCTGAGGAATCGTTTGATGCCGATCCATCTACAGCCAGCGATACCGGTATGCCCATGTCTATCATCTCCCTCACCCGGCAAATGCCTGATCCAAGACGCATATTTGAAGAGGGACAGTGAGCAACAGAAGTTCCGGTTGCAGCCAGCTGCCTCAATTCGGCATCATTAAAGTGAATTCCATGAGCATAATAGACATCCGGTCCCAGAAAGTCGCACTCCTCCATTAAAGCCAGCGGCCTTTTACCATAGGATTCAAGACAGAAATCATTCTCATCTTCGGTCTCGGCAAGATGGGTATGCAGCCGGACTCCATACGCTCTGGCCAGTCGTGCCGATTCCTTCATCAAATCCTTGGAAACACTGAACGGACTGCAGGGAGCTAGAATGATTTTCCGCATGGCGTCGGGTGCCGGATCATGATACTTCTCTATTACCCGTTGGCTGTCACGCAGAATCTCATC
>JAGYPA010000005.1 GCA_018399255.1 Spirochaetales bacterium
GATCAACCACGCCCCGGAAAGTGTCACACGCCGCCCATGCCGCGTTGTTTATGTCTTTCTGTTCAATCTTATTCATTTGTGGTTCCCTCCCAGTTTTTTAAGCATCTCAACTGCTCCGGTTTCAAATTTTGAAAAGGCAACCCACTTTTTGCCCAGGTCTTTGAGAGATGCGCCGATGTGATAAATCTCTTGTTCGTCGATAATCAGAAAACGGTCATGGGCTTCTTTGAAGGTTTCAATTGCGATAGGCGGATATTGCTCGTTGTGTTTTTTCAGATCCAAGGCAAGCTGTTTGGAAATGGCTTTGGTATAGATGGTTACCGATACCCCATTATTACGCTTACTGAGGAGAGTCAGCACGGAGTCATCGATATAATTATCAATGAGAATCAGGCTTTTCTTTGCCTTGCGGATCAGATCGGCAACGAAGGCGTAGGCGTCATAAACCTGTCCATTATAGAAGATTCCCTGTCTGGGAGGTTCATTGGCTTCAAGTGCCTGAAAAAGCTTCTCGAAATTTCTGTCTGTTTCCGATTCAAAGGCTATCTGCCTGCGTTCGACCAAATCCAGCCGGGCGAAGATGTTGGCATTGTGTTGAATAAATTTTCGCATTTCGACAAAAGCACGCATGATCCGCACATGAATTTCTGCTGCCTTGGCACTTTTTAAAACACCTGAAAGACTGGCGACGCCCTGTTCTGTGAAAACATAGGGTAGAGAGCCCCCTAGGTGTTTTCGGGAAGGTATCGCATTTTGCGATACCATGAAATCAACCTCGACTTCGCTTAGTTGGAACATGAAATCGTCAGGGAAACGCTCAATATTGCGTTGAACTTGTTCACGCAATCGAATTGGCTTAACTTCGTAAAGTGCGGCTATGTCTTTGTCCATCATGACTTGCTGATCGCGAATCAGATAGATTTTTGCTCTAATGGCATCCGTTTCCAGGGCTTGCCCTGGGGTATTGATACCTTTCATTTGGTTTTTATCTTCGCTCATGCACGTCTTCCGTCAATTTCCACCTGCACTGCATCGATGTCGATTTCCACTTCTTCTTCAAAGGTGTCCACATAGCGGGGAATATTGAGGGTGAAGGCGTTTGATCCTGCTTCATGCTTAAAGGAGTCGAATTCGATCCCTTTAAAATCAGGGTTATTCAACTGCTCCCATACAGGGTTCTTATACCGGGCAATATCGGTAAATGAGATGCAATCATTATCATCACCCTTGGAGATAACGGTAATGTCGGTACCGTTGACATTGACTGACGCTCTCAATTTGTTTCTCCTTTTGCAATTCTTAAAAGTATAGCACTCATGTACTGCTCTCGTTTAGTTGACAACCTGTGCAACAGGAACTGCTCACGATCCGACAGATGTGCCAGCTCTACGATAAAGCGCTGCTGTTCCAAACTCGGAAGCATGATTTCCATTTCTTCCAGTGTATGCTTGCTGATCATTTTTTGAACGGTACCCTTAGCCCGACTCGTTAAGAAAACCTGTGCATCCCGTTGCTGTATATACCAGTTCAAATACTCGGGTACTATCAGATCCGACTTTGTAATCCGTATTCGCAATAGTGGAGCTGAAACAACTGCCTTACCCGGGTCTTCGAGAAGGATCGCGGCCGTGGCAAGAGAACCACGAGACCTGAACACCAGATCACCTTCTTGAGCGAGGTGGTGTTCTTTCACACCCGCCATATCGATTCTGGCTAAATCATCACAACTAACGGTATGATCATCTGAAAGGTCTTTCATCTGTATTACAGCTACTGCTCCTCCCCCAGACGTTTCAAGGCGGGATCTGAATGAATATCCCATCTGAACAGTCGCCAATTTATTCAGTTTCATCTGCACAAGCACCTCTGAAAACGTAGAAATATCATTACTGCAGTATAACATAGTATTATTGAAAAGTCAAGCATATTTTGCAGGAACGAGATTACTGGGTTTAGATGGGGGTAAAGCCTGAATGATAAAAAAAGAATTTACGAGTCAGCATGAAATCAGGCAGGAGGATGCCAGAATTCAGCATGTCTCTTGCCTGGATGTTTCGCCATGCCCTCTTTAGCGGTGCTCCGCCCGTATTTCCGCCAGAGCGCGGATGGAGGCTTCGGGCGTGCCCATGGAGGTGCCGCCCCCCGGCGGATGGGAAGCTCGTGGGAAAAATTGAACAGATTCACCCTCAGCTCGGGAATATGGGGGAAGGCTGCGGGATTCGGGGTGTTGTCATGCACTTCCTTGAACTCCTTGCTGCAGCGATTGAAAAAGATTAATTCATCCGCAGCAGTAATCCTCGACCCATTGATTTTCCAGCATTTTACAGATATACAGATGTATGGATTCCCTACAGAACATTGTCAGAAACTGCAGCAAGTTCAATCGGGGGCTGGATGAAATAGAGCCCCTTGTCTTTTCACTGACCCGGCGCTCTCCAACGGTAACTGAAGAAATTCAAGAATTATTGCGGCAGGAGCGTGATCCCGAGAACACATACCCAAGCAATTGGTATACCAATATGGCTCTCAGCCGGGCGATTGCACATACCCTGACCCGAAAGGAGCAGATACAGAAGATTTTCAGGAAGCACCGGAATGAACTCCCTGACGAAGCGAATGATGTTCTCAAACACCTGCTCAAACAACCCGTACGGTGGGCAGCTTTCACAGTGAATGGACGGCTGGATAAAAACCTCTTCAGCATCACGGATGTGTTTGCACCGGATACACAGTTGCCCCCGCTGTATTCAAAAGGCGTGTCCGATCTTCTCCGCAGCAGTGTTCATCAGAATATGCTGTTTGTCACCCTGCTTCTGGATAATGGAAATTCCCTGCAGACCTACGGGATTATTCACCAGTACCTTTCAGTAATAAAAGGTGATCTGGATTTCTTCTGTACGGTTGTGGACGAAGATGTCTATACAGCTCAGGGCCTTTCAGGTTTTATCAATCATCATTTCAATACGTTCTTCATCCTGGACACGATCTCTCAAATTCCGCCGATTGGATTTCGCGGAAGCCCGGCACGGATTATCTGGTGGGAACTGCATCTTGAAGGTATTGATAAAACCGTTCTGCCTGGGGAATGGGGTATCGAAGAATCAGGTAAGGGAGTACGCAAATATGCATTTCTCGGTCCTGATGAAGAACTGGAGGTTTTGAAGCCGATGGTCGGACAGGACCCGGAACATATCTGGGAATTGTCAGGCCTGTTCACATCGTATCTCTATATCTATTCAGCGGAAGAGACGGTCTGTATCTATGCTTCCTCAATTCACGACTATGTGATGCTGTATCAAGTGCTCAGTTGCAGGTTTGATCTGGATAAAGAATCTCAGAATAGGCCAGCCTTTCACATTACCCCATCGGTGTGGACTGAGGTATCTTCCTTGCCCGGTATAGATTTGCCCTGGGCCTGGTATGAGAAACAGTTTGAGAACGAAGATGTGGATAACGAGCGTGAAGAATCAGAATCCGATGAGGATGCGGTTACGCGGACTTCCTTGAATACGTTGGTGGATGAAGTTATCAATGCCCGAAATGCGGGCACCGAAGTGGATATTCAGAAGCGGTGCAGGGAACTGGATGTTGATCCGGCCCTGGCTGAATCTTTTCTGGCAAGGATGGATGAGATGACGAAAAAAATGATGCCGGAGCTTGAACTCACCGAGGAGGACAGAACCTTTGAAATCTCTGGTCTTACGAAGCCCTCACCAGCACTTCGCAGAATGTTCTCCACGCCTTTATACCGTTCAGACCTGTTTTCGGTAACCGATACCTTGGGCAGCTATGAGCTTTTCCTGCCTCATGCAGGCGATGGGTATGCCTCCAGAACTGTCCCCGGGGAGTTGGCAGACTACATCACCTCCCTCTTTGAACAAGCGTTCGGTCGGTTTGGTTCAACGATAATGAACTGTTTTTTCTACATGCTTATGCAGCAGGAGAAACGTTGGACTCCGGTTCGTTCGTATGGCATAGAGGTCCTGAAACTGTTTCACCGGATACTGCTTCCTGAACTGGGAGTGACCAAAGATGCCTTTCTGCTGCGGTTCAGTCGTTTTGTGCTCACGAGTCTGTGCCCGAACGGACTGCTGGAGTTATCCGAACGGCCGAGAGGGGAAGCACGCACCCGGGGAACGTACCCAGTCAGGTCAAGCATGTTTTTTCAGAATTTCATAGTCTTCAACCCGGAGCAGACCCCCCAGCGCTGATTTGTGTGGTTCTTGGATGTTTTTGATACAAAGCTAAAACATATCTCGGAATTAGCAGGGCGCTCCAAGAGTTTATCAACTCCATTGCATCATCTCAATTCGACTTGGCCACTGATCCCAGGCAATTATTGAAGCAGTGTTTCGTTCCTGATTAGTATCACCACCATAAATCAATCCAGAATGGGGTATTTCTGCTGCTTTTGCAAAGTGCTCAATACCTTTGAAAAATTCACACCTAATTGTTTTTCCGGATTTTATCTCTACAGGAAAAGGCTTGTCCGCAGTTGGAATGTACCGCGCAGTTGGAATGTAGAAAAAAAAACTTGACAGATGAGGGAATCGCCTTTATCATAATTTTTACACAGTGATAAAAATACAACATGATGATAAAAATACAACGTGTTGTTAACAATACGTGAGCGTGCAGCAAGAGGGATGTATGGTAAAGAGCGGATATGTTCGTCATCGACAGAATCAGCGGGAACAGATTATCGAGGCTGCTGAAGATCTGTTTGTTTCAAAAGGAATCATTGAGGTAACAATTTTAGATATCACCAAAGCAGCTCGCATTACCCGGCCTACCTTCTATAAGTATTTTTGCGGTAAGGAAGAGACTGCTATCGAGATCTTTAAGAGCATCACAAAGGGCTGGGCAGAAAGAGGACTTGCAGAGGTCTGGAACCGGGAAGGTTCAGGCCATGAAATAATCGAATTGTTCATATCCTCCCTTTTTAAGCATTTGCTGAAAAACCCAAGGGAGGCGAGGTTTGTCGCTGAGTTTAACTATTTATACGGGAAAAACTTTTCCGGAGAAGAGGTTCAAAACATTTTACGGGAAAACCTCGCGGAAGAAGAAGTTTTCCTGCTTGAACGAATAATCGCCGGCCAGGCCGACGGTTCTGTCCGGAAAGATATATCGCCCGAAGCAATACGCGCTGCAGTATTTAATTTTGCAGCAGGCTTGAACGGACGCCTCGGAGTGCTGGGGCCTAAACTGGAAAGCGAGTACCATATCAATGTTGATGAACTCTTTATGCAGGTTTGCCGGATTTTTCTTGACGGATTGAAACCCTGTAATTCCCGAGCGCTATAGTGCGTTGATAAAGAAAGAGGAACTGGTGTTCATGACGGGAGGAGAATCAGTTGAGTATTGACGTTCGAACTGAAAAAGAAAATCAGCCAATGATAGAAACCTTGGCTTTGTCAAAACGATTCGGACCTACCGTTGCATTGCATGAGGTAGACCTGAAGGTTTACGGCGGACAGATTATCGGACTCATTGGGGAAAACGGCTCAGGAAAGTCTACGATCTCTTCTATAATCGCCGGTATGCTGCCGGCGACCTCAGGTTCAATGCGGTATAAAGGAGAACCTCACGCCCCCCGGACAATGATTGAAGCCGGAGATGTCGGGATCGGGATGATTGTTCAAGAGCAGGGCTATGTCGCCGGTATCAGTATAGCCCGGAACATCTTTCTGGGAGTTGAAAAAAAATTCAGGAAAGTCGGCTTCATCTCCCGGAAGGCCATGAATAGAGAAGCTGGCGGTATTTTACAAAGCATCGGACTAGGTGAAATCGATCCCGGCATGCTGATAGATGACCTGAATATTCAGGACCGGTGTTAGACACCGCGGTGCCTTATGAGGCGGCCGTCAATCGCAATAAGTCCGATAAAGAGCAAAACTGCCCCCAGTATGGTAGTCCAGGCCAGCGATTCCCCAAGGAAGAGGATGCTCAGAATGATGGCCGTCACCGGCACCAGGAAGGTGACCAGCAGTACATTTGTCGGTCCTGCTGACGCAAGCAGTCGATAGTAGATCAGGTAAGCGGTTCCGGTGCACACTACTCCGAGCATTCCCACAGCAAGCAGCGGCAGGATATCAGGCTCCAGGGCTAGGGGTGATTCGAACAGGAATATGGTCGGCAGGGATATTGCGGCGGCGCAGGTGAGAACTCCCGCTGCCGCCGTTGTCGACGGAATCCCTTTAAAGCGCTTTCTGCCGTAGACCGCAGCCAGGGCATAGGAACAGGATGCACCGAGAACCGCAATCTGTCCGCCGGGATTGCTGCCGATCTGGAGAAGACTGCCCAGTCCGATCATCAGGGAAACCCCGAACCAGCCGATAATCACACCGGCAATCCGGTTGGGCGTAAGCTGATCGTCCCGTGTCAGCAGATGCACCAGAATGACGCTGAATATGGGAGTGGATGCATTCAAGATGGAACCCAGGCTGCTGTCAATGGACTGCAGTCCCCAGGCAATCAAATTGAACGGCAGCACATTATTGAAAAATGCCATAATAACAAAGGAGCCCCAGATTTTCTTATCTGCAGGGAGTCGGTTTCCTGTTAGCAAAACGGCAGGGATAAGAATAAGTGCGGCAATGGAGACTCGCAGGAATACGATAGTCATGGGAGTTATACCTTGCAGGGCTGTTTTCATGATTGGAAAAGAGCTGCCCCAGATAATCGAAAGGAGGATGAGAAGGCCCCATTCTGACAGCCGCATCGATGCATTCCGGGTACGGGGGCTGGAGGGGGGCGTGAGGGAGAGGGAGGTATCGGGACTGCCGGGAGTATCGGGGTTTTTCCTTTTCATGCATTTATTCCTTAGTACAGAAAATGTTACAATCCTGCGGATCATTATAGCTGATAATATTTCCTTTGGGGAGACGGTTGGCGCTCGAATCCGACGGCAGCCGTTCGAATCCAAATGCCGACAGCCGCTCAAGAAAAAACCCATCGAACAAGGGGGGCTCCCTCTTTAACAAAACGGCTCATTTCAGTATATTGAGTCAATTGAGGCTCTTGCAAAAAGCAAGAGCGACGTTTTGGAGCCGATTTTAAAAATACAAAGCATTTTGAAATTGACTCAATTACTGATCAGGAATGCGAAATAATGGATATCGAAGAACTGAAGACAACCGCCCGGCTAGCCATGCTGGAGCTGCATGAGGATGAAGCAGCTGAACTTGCAGCAATAGCTGAACTTGCAGCAATAGCTGAACTTGCAGCAATAGCTGAACTTTCAGCAGCAGTCTCCGGCATGCTCGAAAATTTTTCTCTTATGCAGAAGGTCGATATCAGTGGTCTCGAACCGACTACGCATGCCCTGAGCGAGCAGAACAGCGGTCGTGAAGATGTAATCGTATCCGCGGAAAGCTCCGGAAAAACGGATAATTCCGGGAAAGCGGAAGCGTACAACCTGAATAATCCTGAAAACCTGATAGAACGGGCTCCCGAATATGATAATAATCATATCGTGATCCCCAATGTACTCTAGCGAAAACCGGGGAAGCGAACCATGAACAAACCCGAAAGGGGAATCCAGTTCTGGCGCGGTCTCACAGCCGGGGCAGAACAGTTACAGCAATACAAAGAACTTCTCGAAGTCTATGACAGCAGGATCGGGTCATTTCTCGAAATAGATCCGGTAAAGGGAGCCGCACTGATTCAGGACCGAAGGGGCAGCGGACCGCTGGCAGGCGTGCCGTTCGGGGTTAAGGACAACATTGCCGTTAAAAACTTCCAGCTGAGCTGCGGATCGAAAATACTGGAAAACTTCATTTCGCCCTATACAGCCACGGCAGTGCAGAAGCTGCTGGCAGCCGGATCAATCCCGGTAGGGAAGTTAAATCTTGACGAATTCGGTATGGGCTCATCGACGGAGAACTCGGCCTTCCATCCAACCGCCAACCCCTGGGATCATGCCTATGTTCCGGGCGGATCGAGCGGCGGGTCAGCTGCTGCCGTTGCTGCGGGTCTGGTGCCCTTTGCTTTGGGCAGCGATACGGGCGGATCAGTGAGACAGCCGGCAGCATTCTGCGGCACCTACGGCCTCAAGCCGACCTATGGAGCGGTCTCCCGCTTCGGACTGACCGCCTATGCATCATCTCTTGAGTGTGTCGGTATACTGGCAGATTCTGTTCATACGACCCGTGAGGTGTTCAGGACCATCATGGGTGCCGACCCTCTGGACCAGACCTCTACGGCAGCCCCTGAAGGACAGGCAGATACCGCGAAATCCTCCCCCTGCACAATCGGGGTGCTGAAGCAGCCTGAGGGGCTGGATGCCGCCACAGAGGCCGTCTATCTGGCATCAATCGAAAGAATGAAGGATCTCGGATGGACGATCGTCCCGATCGACCTTAGCACCCTCGAGTACGTAGTTCCCGTCTATTACACTATAGCCACCGCCGAAGCCAGCGCAAACCTGGCCCGCTATACCGGAATCCGGTACGGGGTAAGGGAGCAGGGAACCGCAAATCATGAGGAAATGGTACGGCTCACCCGGGAGCATGGATTTGGAAACGAGGTCAAGCTGCGGATACTTCTGGGAACGTATGTTCTGCGTTCAGGATTTCAGGATCAGTACTATGTCCGGGCTCAGAAGATACGTACGTTGATTCTGCGGGAAATCACCGAGCTTTTTACCCGCGTCGATATGATGTTAATGCCGGTATTTCCGGTCAGCGGATTTCGGCTGGGCAGCAAGCAGATGACGCCGTTTCAACAGAAGATGGCCGATAAATTTACGGCAACGGCGAACCTTGCCGGAATTCCTTCCCTCAGTTTCCCTGCCGGCAAGGCGGGTCAGCTCCCTGTCGGTATGCAGCTTATGGCCCCGGTATTCCATGAGGAGCGTCTTTTTAACGCGGCAGAGGTGCTTTCCGGCGGCAGGCCGATAGAGCTTGCCCCGGGCAGTCTGGTACTGCCGGATGGTTACGATGCAAAGGCGGTACGCTGATGGCACCTTTTCAAACATTCATTGGACTGGAAATACATATTCATCTCCTTACGAAAACAAAAGTATTCTGCAGCTGCCGTTCTGCCTTCGGCGATCCGCCGAACACCAATGTCTGTCCTGTGTGTCTCGGTTATCCCGGAGTGCTTCCCGCAGTCAACCGTGAGGCGCTGAAGATGGCATATATGGTCGGTACGGCCCTCAATTGTGATCTATCGATGCATACGGTATTTGAGCGGAAGAACTACTTTTATCCCGATATGCCGAAAAACTACCAGATATCGCAGTTTTCCGATCCGGTCGGCCGCGGAGGCTGGTTCGAGTTTGAAACGGGCGGCAAGATCAAGCGGATAAGTTTTCATGATATTCACCTGGAAGAAGATGCGGGAAAGATGATTCATGACGGCAGCCGGACGCTGCTCGATTATAATCGGGCCGGAACGAGTCTGCTCGAGATCGTGACCAACCCCGATTTTTCCAGCGGCGAGGAGGCTGAGGATTTTCTGCAGGCTTTTCGCAGGCTGGTACGCTATCTCGGAGTCTGTGACGGGAATATGGAGGAGGGCTCTCTTCGCTGCGATGCCAATATTTCCATTAACCGGCAAGGCAAGGGGCTGGGGACCAAGGTGGAGATCAAGAATCTTAATTCTTCCCGTTTTGTCCGCAAGGCTATGGCTTATGAGTATCGGCGTCAGGCAAAAACGCTCAAGCTGGGGGGGGCGATAGTTCAGGAGACCCGGCTCTGGAATGAGGAGAAGCAGAAGACGCAAAATATGCGGACTAAGGAGGCGGCTCATGACTACCGGTATTTTCCCGAACCGGATCTTCCGCCGTTCTGTCCGGATGAGGGGTTCCTCATGGGAGTTGCTGAGGCGGTTCCGGAGCTGCCGTTTTTCCGTAAGCAGCGGTTTGGCAGGCAGTACGGTCTGACTGCGGAGCTGGCTGATTTTATTGCTGATGAGAAATTCCGGGCTGATTTTTTCGAGGTGTGTGTTGATGAGGGGGCCGATCCCGCGGAGACGGCAAAGTGGCTCAAGGGCGAAGTTGCCAAGCAGCTTGCCCGCCGCGAAGCGGATCTGGAGGGGTCGTTTCTGTCCTCGTTCCGTATGGCAGAGCTGATGAAGCTGCTTGGTTCGGGAAGAATTCATGCGAATATTGGTCGGCAGGTTCTGGAACTTGTTTTAGATGAAGATATGGATCCTGTAAGGTTGATTGAGAGGGAGGAGTTTGCCGGATCCGACGACCGGGAGGCTCTCGGGCCGGTTGTGGATCAGGTGCTCAGTAATAATAGGGAAGCTGTGCTGCAGGTCAGGGACGGCAGCCAGAAGGCGTTGGGTTTTCTGATGGGGCAGGTGTTGAAGACAGCCGGTCAGCAGGCGGACCCGAAACTGGTCCGAAGGATCCTCTTAGATGCATGTCATGAAGAGAGTCCAGCGAGGAAGGATTGACCAGCTGTTTTTTGGCCGGTTACGCAAAAATCTTGATTATGCGGCGTTTTTTGCAGATTGATGTTGATCTATTTTCTTTTATAATATATGTTTGCAAAATAATCTGAAGGGGAAAACACCGTTTTCGTGACATTTTACTGTAATGAAGGACTGCCGGAAGTCCATAAGGAGATATCGAGAATATGAAACTGCAACGCACACATACCTGCGGAGAATTGAGAAAAGCTCAGCTGGATCAGGTCGTCACCCTCAACGGGTGGGTCGGAAGTTATCGTGACCATGGCGGCGTCACCTTTATCGACCTGTATGATCGCTGGGGCATCACCCAGATAGTATTTGACCCCGACCATTCGGCCGAAGCGCATAAGATAGCCCACACGCTGCGCAGTCAGTATGTTGTCGCCGTAAAGGGAACCGTCCGGCCGCGTCCCGAGGGAATGGCCAACCCGAACCTTGCCACGGGTGAAATTGACGTCTATGTATCGGAATTTGAACTGCTCAACAGCTCAAAAACTCCGCCGTTTGATGTCCTGCATGCCGGCAGTGTCCATGCCGAAACCAAGCTGAAGTACCGCTACCTGGATATGCGCAGTCCCGAACTGCAGCAGCGCATAATCTTCCGGAGCAGGGCGACGAACCTTATTCGCAGCTACTTTATAGGCAAAGATTTTGTCGAAATAGAGACGCCGATTCTCGGACGCGCAACCCCCGAAGGAGCCCGGGACTATCTTGTACCGAGCCGGGTAAACCAGGGAAAGTTCTACGCCCTGCCGCAAAGTCCCCAGCTCTACAAACAGTCGCTGATGGTTTCCGGATTTGACCGCTACTTCCAGATAGCCCGCTGTTTCCGTGATGAGGATCTGCGGGCCGAACGCCAGCCGGAATTTACCCAGGTTGACCTTGAGATGTCTTTTGTATCGAGTGAAGATATCATAACCATACTTGAAGGGCTTTTCGTTGGACTGATGAAAGAACTGAAGGGGGTAGGCATCACGCTGCCGATGCCGCGGATATCCTACCAGGAAGCCATGCTCAAGTACGGAAGCGATGCCCCCGACCTGCGGTTCGGTTTCGAGATAACCGACATAACCGATGTATTCAGCAAAACCAGTTTCGGCGTATTCAAAACGACTATCGAGAAAGGCGGCTGTATCAGGGGTATCAATCTCAAAGGCCGCAGCAGTGAGCTGAGCCGTAAGGACCTGGATGAACTGACCCCGTTTGTCAAGCCGATGCGCGGAAAAGGGGTAGCCTGGATACGGATGAACGAAGACGGCCCCCAGTCTCCGATAATAAAGTTCTTCTCGGAAGAAGAATCTGCCGCCCTCTATGCGCGGATGGATGCTGAACCGGGCGATGTGCTCATTTTTGTTGCCGATGCGGAAAAAATAGTCTGTCAGTGCCTGGCTGCCATCAGGGGCAGGTTTGCCCGGAAGTTCGGCCTGGTGCGTTCAGATGACTACGCTTTCGCCTGGGTGGTTGATTTTCCGTTGTTTGAAGCCGACGAAGAGGGAAATCCTACCCCGACTCATCATCCCTTCACCTCTCCGAAACCGGAGGATATTCATCTGCTCAGCGGCAGTCGGGAAGAGCTGCTCAAAATTCGATCGGATGCCTATGATATCGTCCTTAACGGCAGCGAAATCGGCGGCGGATCCATTCGTATCCATGATCATATTGTCCAGGAGCAGATATTCCGGATCCTCGGCATCGAGGAAGAAGAGGCAGCAGAAAAATTCGGATTTCTCCTTGATGCCCTGCAGTACGGGGCCCCGCCGCATGGCGGACTGGCGCTGGGGCTGGACAGGATCATGATGATCCTGTCGGGTACCGAATCGATCCGGGATGTGATAGCCTTCCCCAAGACTCAGAAGGCGACCTGCCTCATGACCGGGGCTCCGGGGCCGGTTGATGAAGCTCAGTTGGACGAGCTGGCTATCGAGGTGTTTGTGCTCGACGAGGATGAGGATACTGACCTGGACGACTGAGGTCCGCCTGCCGGAGAGCCATGGCCTGGGGCCGGGACAGATCCTGGATCCCGAGGCTGGCAGGCTCCCGTTTTTCCCGTTTTGTCAGTCACCCGTTTTGTCAATCTCCCAGGGTAATTCCCATGTTTTTTGCCGAAATTATCCAGGGGTGGTTGTGGGGGATATATTTCTTGTCACGCACCGTTTTTTCGAGAGATACCGGTTTGAGGCTGCTGCCCCTGACCGCGATCATCTTTTCCCAGTTGCCGGCAAAAGCTTCCTGAACCGCCCGGGAACCCAGATGGGTAGCAAGATTGCGGTCATAGGCTGATGGGGAGCCGCCGCGCTGCAGGTGGCCGAGTATGGTCACCCGGGCCTCCTTTCCGGTTATCTTTTCAAGAGATTCGGCAAGGACTGCTGAATTCCGGTTTCGGTATTCATCATTGCGTACGGCAATGAGCTTGGCAATTACCCCTTTCGGGGTGTCGGGCTGTAAATCTGCCGTAACTTCCCGCCGGAACTTACGGTACCGCTCGATCGGCATGGATCCCTCAGCTATGGCTACAATACTGAACCGCTTTCCCATACTCCTGCGCTTCTCTATGGCTTCGGCAATCTTTTTTTCACTGTACGGTATTTCGGGAAGAAGAATGACATCAGCCCCGCCGGCAAGTCCTGCTCCCAGGGCAAGCCATCCGACGTTATGCCCCATTGTCTCGACAATAATAATGCGATGGTGGCTGTGGGCTGTACTGTGAAGCCGGTCGATAGCTTCGGTCGCTATACCGAGGGCTGTGTCAAACCCGAAAGATGTATCGGTCTCAATAATGTCGTTGTCAATGGTTTTGGGAAGGGTGATGACGTTTATCCCGGCCTTTGCCAGGCGCAGGGCATTCTTCTGGGTACCGCCCCCGCCGAGGCAGAAAAGCCCGGTGAGTTGATTCTTACGGCAATTTTCTACAATTACATCGGTCATATCGACGATTTCCCCGTTAACAGGCATTCGGTGAGGCTTGTCGCGGCTGGAACCGAGGATGGTGCCCCCGCGGATGAGGATTCCCGAAAGTTCCCGATCTCCAAGCGTGCAGAATCTGTTTTCAGCGAGTCCGCGAAATCCGTCATTGAACCCGATAAGTTTTGCCCCGGACAGGTGCATCAGGGTTTTCCCGATTGACCGGATTGCCGCATTGAGTCCCGGTGTGTCTCCGCCCGATGTTAAAATTCCATATGTTTCGGCCATCTCATCCTCCTGACATGTTTTGTTATTGTTTGCCTGTATTCATGTTACAGGAATATGTGCATGAGGGCAAACATTTCCTCACAATTTGTCATGGTAGTATTGATAGAGATCCTGCTGAACATGGACTTCGTCGGGGGCACTCCTACGCAGCAGGGTATTGCTCATCCCGCTGTCTATTGCAAAGCTGCTGTAGGTATCTTTCAGGTGGAGGTCCAGGTACATTCCCAGTTCTTCTCTGATCAGGGCATCTTTGACGGGTGCGAGGGTTTCGATGCGGCGGTTCAGGTTGCGCTGCATGAGGTCGGAAGAACCGATGTAGTACTCAGGGGTCCCGCCGTTGTGAAAGCGGAATATCCGGGCATGTTCAAGATACCGGTCTATCAGGGCTTTGAGGACTATTCCTTCACTGATTCCGGGTACTCCCGGACGCAGGCAGCAGATTCCGCGGATAAGAAGGATGACCGATACGCCTTCCTTTGCTGCACGACAGAGCAGCCGGATCATCTGGTCATCAACCAGGTTATTGATTTTCAGGACAATTTCCGCTTTTTCGCCTTGTTTTGCAAATTCCATTTCTCGTTTGATCAATGCCGTTATCCGGTTGCGCAAGGAGAAGGGGGCTACCATGAGTTCATTAAATTTATAGACGCGGAAGCTCGAGGCAAGCATTTTGAATACTTTGTTTACTTCTCCAGAGAGGGCTTTTCCTGCGGTGAGCAGTATCAGGTCACTGTAGAGTCTGGCGGTGTGTTCATTGAAGTTTCCGGTGCTGATTACGGCGATTCTGTGTGAGCCGCTGCCGGTCGGGTTTTTTCGGTGGATGGCGCAGAGTTTGCTGTGCACTTTGAGTCCCTCGAGGCTGCTGATAAGGGTTACATTCCGTTCATTGCTCAGTTGTTCTGTCCAATAGAGGTTGGCTTCTTCGTTGAAGCGGGCCTGCACTTCTATGAATACGGTGACTCTTTTTCCATTCCTTGCGGCATTTATCAGGGCGTTGACTATGCTGGAATCGTCAGCAACCCGGTAGAGGGTCATTTTGATGGATATTACCAGAGGATCGATAGCCGCTTCACGCAGCAAGTCGATGATATAGCCGAAGCGGTGGTAGGGGAGGCTGAGCAGGTAGTCCTGTTCCAGTATCTGGGTGATGAGGCTGCGGGTGTTGTCAAGGTTTTGGTGCCTCAGGGGCGGCTGTCGGGTGAAATAGAGTTCGTGCCGGTCGACTTTAGGAAAGGATATGAGTGCGCCAATGTTATGGTAACGGCCGCCGGCGATGATGTTGTCGCAGGTTTCCAGTTGGACATGGGCGCTCAGGAACTGCCAGAGATGGTTGGGCATGGTGCGGTCGTAGACTACCCGGACAGGGTCGCCGGAGCTCCGCTGGCGTATTGAGAGGGATATTTTTTCATAGAGGCTTTTTGTTACTACTTCATCTATGCTGTATTCCGCGTCCCGGGTGATGGTTACCGAGTAGGCTTCAAAATGGTCATGATTGAAGGCATGAAATATTGATGCCAGGTTCATTCTGATGATGTCGTCGATGATGATGAAGGTGTAGGTTCCGGATTCAGACGGCAGCGGGATGTACCGGGGCAGTGTTTCAGGTATTTCAATGAGAGCGTATTGACTGTTTTCAAGGTCGTCACCGCTGCTCATGGTTATGGCCAGGTAGGTGCTGAGGTTGTTGAGAAAAGGGAAGGCCTTGCTTTTTCTCAGCATGATGGGAAAGAGTTTTCCCCGTATCCGTTCACGGAAATAGGTTGCTGTCCAGGCTGATTGCCGTTGGGTGAGGCTGGTTCCGTCGTTAAAGTAAATGTTATAATGGGACAATTTGGCGCAGATAAGGCTGTAGAGTTCCTCTGACCGGCGGTCCAGATCGGTAACTCGCTTGAGGATGGAGGAGATGGTGTTCCTGATTTCTGTTTTATTAATCAGGGTGTTTTGCTGGGATTCACTCAGGAGCCGGTGAAGAGATCCGACTCTGACCGAATAAAACTCATCGAGGTTGCTGTGAAATATGCCGAGGAAGCGCATTCGTTCCAGCAGAGGCATACTTTCCTGTTCCGCAGAGATGAGAACGCGTTCGTTAAAGTCAAGCCAGGATAGTTCCCTATTGACTAATGCTTTTTTCAGGTTCCCTGACTGCATGGTCCCTCTCCAGATGGTTATTATACTGGAATTATGTGAAATACATAATACCATACTTGTCAGAAAATAAATTTCTACCGCTTTGCAGGAGTGAATGGTTAAAATTCTGTTAAAATTTTACGAAGAGAGCTGAGCCGACCCGGGAAGGGCAACCGTGACTGGGCATAAATGTAACTGACAGTCTGTATCGGTCAGGCCTTTTGCAGAAAAGAGGGACTCCGCTCTTATGGGACATGTTTACTGATTGACCCTCAATTTGCGGACGTGTTATTCTCTGCACATGAGCATTGTTAAACCTAACAAACTGGGAATCATATCCGGACCGGGAACAGAAAAATTTACAGCCAGCGTCCTTAAGCACTTAAGAAAACTTTACACGATTCGCTACAGGAAACTCTCCTCAGCCCTTTCCAAACGGCATGATATGAGCGAAGAAGAAATCCTGAAGTTTGTCACCCTGATAGAAGATCTGAACAGTAAGCGAATTCCCCACAATAAACCGTCAAGTACCTATCTTTCTCCAAATTTTGAGATACCGGTCCGGTATACCAAGTTTGGGAATGGTGAAGTCAAGTCGGAAATCCTTCAGTCTGTCCGCGGACTGCGAATCTTTATCATTTATGACCTTGCCAATCAGTACCCCATATCGGTCTATGGAGCTGAAGGACCGGAGATATTCAGTGTCAACGATCATCTCATGTATCTCTATACAACAATCAGTGCAGTCCACGTTGCTGGAGCCGAAAGCGTCCACCTCGTTCTGCCGACCTACCCCTATTCACGACAGCATAAAAAAAGCGGGAGAGAGGGACTGACTGCCAGCTGGTTCGGCCATTTATGTGAGTTTATGGGTGTCGACCGGATCATAACCCTCGATATACATTCGCGTGAAATCGAGAACAGCTTTAACACGCTTCGCCTGGAAAATCTCCATGCCAGCTACCAGATACTCCTCCAGCTGAAACGCCTGGTCGACTTCAACGACCCCGATCTCGCCGTCGTGAGTCCTGATACCGGGGCAATCCTGCGAAATAAGTTCTATGCGGAAAGCCTGCAGAAGCCGTTAGCCATGCTCTATAAGGAACGCGACTACTCCCAGGTATCGAAAAATGCCAACAGCACAAACATTAAAGTGGCAAAACTGCTCGGTGAAGTCCAGAACAAGACGGTATTTATGGCTGATGATATGATCGGCACCGGGGGTACCCTGCTGACTGCCATGCGGGAAATAAGAAAATGCGGTGCTCAAAAGATTATATGTGCTATAAGCCTGCCTTTCTTCAACAAAAACTCCATCGAAATATTCGATAAAGCCTACCAGGAAGGGGTTTTTTATAGAATAATCGGAACCAATGCGGTCTATCATGACGAACGGCTGCTGGGAAAAGAGTGGTATATAAGTACCGATGTGTCAAATCTCTTTGCCCGGATTATCTCACGAATACATCACGGCAGGTCCCTGAGTCCGCTGCTGGATAATCGTGTATTTATCCAGAATCTGATAAAGGATCACCGCGAAAAACGAAGTGATCAGCCTGATACTGCCCGCTGAATTCTGCCCGGGGATTTCTGCCCGGGGTTTTCTCAGGCTAGGGCATCTGATACGCATTTTTCTGTGAGGAGCACATATGGATATGCAAGTTTCTGAAAGAATTTCCTCTGTCTCGGAATCCCCGATCCGCAAGCTCAGTCCATTGGCGAATGCGGCAAAGGCTCGGGGAATACATGTATATCACCTGAACATAGGCCAGCCTGATATTGAAACTCCTGCAGGAGTTATTGATGCGGTAAAAAATATAGACATGAAAGTGCTCGCCTACGGTCCGTCGGAGGGGCTTCCTGAGTATCGCACCGCACTCCCCGGCTATTACCGCAAATTCGGTCTGGACCTTGATCCTGAGGATATTCTCGTTACAACGGCAGGCAGTGAGGCAATATTTTTTACATTCCTTTCTCTCTGTGACCATGGAGACGAGATAATCATACCGGAGCCGTATTATACCAATTTCGGTACCATGGCTAAAATCGCCGGAATTACGGTTGTTCCGGTGACCACCCGGCTGGAAGATGGGTTTCTGCTTCCTGACCCGTCGGAGTTTGAAAAAAAAATTACCAGTCGGACAAAGGCTATCCTCTTCAACAGTCCCAGCAATCCAACCGGTACGGTCTATTCCCGTGAAATGGTCGAGGCTTTGGTTGATATAGCCGTCCGGCGTAATCTTTTTCTTATATCGGATGAGGTTTACCGTGAGTTTATCTATGATGGGGGTGAATACTGCAGTATTTTACAGTATCCGGAAATAGCTGACCGCGCAGTTGTCGTCGACAGTATATCGAAAAGGTATAGTATGTGCGGAGCCCGGGTCGGTGCGATTATTTGCAGAAACAGGGATATAACCCATCAGATTCTCAAACTGGCGCAGGCGCGGCTGTGTCCGCCGACGATTGAGCAGATAGCTGCGAAGGCTGCCCTGGAAACTCCTGATTCTTACAACGCTGAGGTGCTGCAGGAGTATCGTGAACGCCGCGATATTCTTGTCGAAGCTCTGCAGGATATACCGGGAGTAAGCTGCTCGCGTCCCGGCGGAGCATTCTACTTGATTGCCAGGCTTCCGGTTGAGGATGCCGAGGATTTTGCCTGCTTCCTGCTTAATGATTTTTCTCTTGACGGGGCCACGGTTATGGTGGCTCCGGCTGCTGGATTCTATATTACCGAAGGTTTGGGCAAGGATGAAGTCAGAATTGCGTATGTACTGAAGCGTGAGGATTTGCTGCAGGCTGCCGCTGTTATCAGGGCAGGGCTGAAAGCCTATCAGGCCCGATAGGAAGCCTGCACTGCCACCTTGGTTCTGTGTTTGTGCAGTTACCCCCTGGAGAGGTTGAGTTACCAGTTTGTGCAGCTGCCTGAAAGGGTTGTTTGAAAGAGTTATCTGGATGTGGAGCCTGGGGGCCTGGTAAGCTCTTCATATTCAAAATCGATAACAAAGTTCTTATCATGCAGCAGGAAGCGGACCCTTGCCCTGCGCTTGCGCCGGTCAACCTTGATAATCGTGCCCTCACAATCTTTCAGCGGACCGGACAGAGCTACAACCCGGTTGTTTTTGTCAAAAGTGACCAGCGATCTTCTGGTATTCTCTCCCGATGCCGTCAGCCGCATCAGCAGCTCCCGGTCGTTGTCAGAAAGGGGCACAAGTTTTCCGTCTCTGTCCTTGATAAAACGGATAAATCCCGGAGTCCTTCGGAGCATCATCCTTGAATCAGGATGCAGCTCATCACAGATAAGAAAAACATAACTTGGGAAAATGGGTTTTATGGTAGGGATAAAACGCCCCCTGCGGCGAAGGGTCATGGTCCTCTTCGGAATTACCAGTTGATAGTCAATATCACCTTTAGTAAGATTGATGACATGCTTTCGATAGATGTCCTCTTTCCCGGTAAGGACCTGTATCAAATAAATACTGCTGTAAGCATCAATTTTCATGCCTGTACCCTGTTAAGCTTACGCTTACGCATGCTCATAATCCGTCAGCTTCAGAAAAAGATTTTTCCCACCACTGAATATCATGGTATTTTCCAAACTTATAGCCTGATTCGGTGAAATACCCCGCCTTTCTGAAACCGAAACGTTCATGAAGCGATGCCGAAGAGGGATTGGGGACAGCCAGGCAGGCATAGGCACGATGGACAGGATCTGCACAGCTTGAGAGTTCGCTGAAAAGCAGGGAATACAGTCCTGACCCTGCCGCTCTGCCGGTATAATCTGGATGGACAAAAATGCTGGTCTCCACGGAAGGTGCATAACCGGCTTTTTCTCGAAAGCGGCTGCTTGAGGTATACCCTATCACCCTGCTGCCGAAACAGGCGGCGATTACCTTATGGCGGCTTGCCGGATCAAACGTGCTGAACCATAATTCCCGGTTCTCAAGAGATACCGGTTCCAACTCGAACACTACAGCCGAATTGATGATATAATAATTATAAATTTCTGTTATTGCAGGAAGATCGGCTCTTTCCGCATATCGGAAGCTGAATGGCTCGCTCATGAAGCCATTGTACGGATTTTCATTAATTTTGAATAGGTGTGGCTCTTGCAAAAAGCAAGAGCGACGTTTTGGTTTTCACAAATAAATCCAGAGATTATGGGGTCATGTCAGATTACCGTGTCAGATACTTTTTTTACAGAATAGTGTCTGACACTTTTTTATATGGAAAACAGATACGATATAGGCTATAGTAAAATATCGGTGCATGTCTCTTACCCCGGACGCTCTGTGTTCGCAGAGATTATTCGCAGAGATTGTTCGCAGAGATGCCGGCAAGGCTGCTGAAAAGGAGAGCAGAAACAGATGACCAGCGAATCCCGCAAACTGACCAGTCAGGAAGAATCTCAGCAGCTCTACTTTTCGCTGCAGAAAATCCCCTGGATTTATCCCCTGATCATGGTTATACTTTCGCTGCTGGACCTTGCGCTGCTTTTTATCTATTACCGGCTGCAGTATATTGAAGGCAGAACGGTGCTGCCCCAGCTGCTGACGGTGCATGCTGCGATATTTGCGGGAGTAGTTATCCTCCGGCGCACATCGTCACCCCAGACACGGGAAATATCTCCCCTTATCCTGCTGCTTCTACCGGGAATTGGGAGCCTGCTTTTCAGTACCACCTATCTTGCCCTCTTTTTTCTGGGATCCAGAATTAAAAAAGATCAGTTCCATCATTCGTTTAAGGATCATGATGTTGAGTATCAGAAAAGTCTGAAAGTAGATATGAGCCAGGTGGGCCGGTTGATGGACCTTGGCGGCGTCTTCACCTTTTCAGATTCCATAAACAAAAAAAGTGTAATTGTTGATCTTCTTTCGGGTGATGTCTCGGCCAATGCCCGCATACTCAAGCAGGGGCTGGGAGATCCGGACCCGGAAGTGGTTCACTATACTGCATCAACAATAAACTATCTGGAAGAACGGTATGAGCGGGCTATCCAGAAGGCACGGGCAAAATGTGTTGATGAACTCTCAAGGGAATGCCTCTATCATGTGGCTGCTCTTTACGGAAATTATATGGGTTCCGGGCTTCTGGAGGAGGATATTCTGCCGATATATAGGGCCAGTTATATTCAGGTGCTTGAGTTGGCTGAGAAAGAGTATGGAGCGGATGCAGAGGTTTTAAGGCTGCTTATTTCCGCATACCTGGATAATGGAAACATTGATAAGGCTGAGGAAATTCTGCAGAGGGCATTGTCCCTGTATCCCGATGACACAGGTATCAGGTTTGCCGAAATGAAATACTATTTCCGCCGCAGCCGCCTGCATGATGTTCGTAGAACAGCTGAGATTATTAATAAGAGGTATACCGATCTGTCCCCGGCTGAAAAAGAAATTATAGATTTCTGGCTCGGGAAGGGCGAAGGCAAAAGCTATAAAGACTGGACGGAGGGGCACCTGGCATGAGACCTGAACCTGATGAACTCTATCGGGGTGTTCTTGACCCGCTCAACACCAGGCACTGGGGCAAGCCGGATACAGATCTTTCTCCCGACGGGAAAACCATCTGCCTGATACTGGAAGGCGCCTACCCCTATATATCCGGAGGCGTCTCGTCATGGGTGCAGCAGCTTGCCACCCGGATGAAGGAGTACCGTTTCAAGATTCTTACCATCATGGCGTCGGATGAGGAGGAGATGAAGGTCAGGTACACGTTTCCTGATAATGTTATCGAGTTCAGGACGATATTCCTGTTTGAATATCTCAACCTCAAGCAGGAAAGATTCCGTAAGCGGATTCTTCTGACAGACGAGGAGCGCGGGCAGCTGAGAAAATTTATCCTTTTCGATACGACCGTCGACTGGAGGATTATCACCAATCTTATCTGCCGGCCGGATAAGATCGGCAATACCATCGATTTTCTGATGAGTTATGATTTTTTTGATGAACTGCAGATTTTATATGACAAGAAATATGAAGGAGAGGGGTTCAATATCTTTTTCTGGACATTTCGTTCGATGCTGGCTACGCTGATCTGTGTTATGCAGCAGAAGATGCCGAAAGCGGATCTCTATCATGCGATATCGACCGGATATGCCGGACTCATGGGTTTGATAGGCAGGTTCACGTACAACAAACCGTTTCTGCTCACCGAGCACGGGATTTATGCCAGGGAGAGGGAAGAGGAAATTCTCAAGGCTGACTGGGTGCAGGGAGTCTATAAACAGCTCTGGATAGAATACTTTTATTTTCTCTCAGTCGGCGCGTATAAATCGGCGGATAAGGTCATATCGCTGTTCCCGCATAACCGGGAGATTCAGGTATCGCTGGGGGTTTCTCGGGAGAAGGCGCTGGTAATTCCCAACGGGGTGGATGACAGCGGGTTTCCTAAGCATAAGGAGCCCCATGCGGGGATAAATGTTGCGGCAATTCTGCGGGTAGTTCCCATCAAGGATGTAAAAACCCTCATCAGGGCGTTTAATTTTGTTGTGCGTTCTCATCCTGAAGCACATCTCCTGATGATCGGGCCATCGGATGAGAACAAAGAGTATGCCCAGGAGTGCCGGAATCTGATTGAGGATCTCGGGCTGAATGACTCTATCACCTTTACCGGGCAGGTTAATATTAAGGAGTATCTGCCCAAAATTGACATGATTGTGCTTACTTCGATTTCCGAGGCGCAGCCGCTGGTAATTCTGGAAGCGTATGCGAGTGCAATTCCGGTGATAGCCACAGACGTGGGTTCCTGCCGGGATCTGGTTGAGGGTATCGATGATGATTTCGGACCGGGAGGGATTATTACCCGGCCGGTATCGCCAAAGGAAACGGCGCATGCTATTATAGCACTCTGTGAAGACCCGGCGTTGAGAATTACGATGGGTGAGAACGGACTTGCCCGAACCCGGAAATATTACGGCAGCTCTATGGTGTTCCGGACCTACTCCCGGATTTATGAACAGATTCTAGATGATGAGATTTTTTAGATGGCTGGTATAGGTTTTTCCCTGCGCAAGATGATGAGTGAAAAAAACACCTATGGCACTCAGGTTCGGGCCTGGTTCCACACCTCGATTGTTGCTGCCGGTCCATGGGTTATCAGTATTCTGACCATCAATCTGCTGCTCTATTTTTCTCGCCGCTGGGATATTCCTTTTGTCGAAAGGGAACTGCTCATTTCCACGATTATTTATTCGACACTTTTTTCTCAGCTGATAACTGCGCCGTTTCAGATGCTGATGACCCGTTATATCGCGGACCGGATCTTCAGCAGCGAGCTTGAATATATTAAACCCTCCTTCTGGGGGGTGAGTCTGCTTATGCTGCTGCTGGGTTTCGGTATGGCACTGCTGTTTTACTGGAATTCCGGTCTGCCCCTTGTGTATGTCTATCTTGCGGTAGCTCTTTTTCTGCTGCTGACAGTTATGTGGATGCTGATGGTCTATCTTTCCACGCTGCGGAACTTCAAGCTGGTTACGGCGTCAAATCTCATCGGGGCTCTGGTAACTTTTGGTGCGGTCGTCCTGTTTTCCGGCAGTCCTGTCTACTTTCGTGAAATGAGCGGAACCACCAATCTTCTGCTGGCCTATCTGCTGGGAATTTTCATGATTCTGCTCTTTTTGCTGGTGGTTTTTCTGGCAGAGCTCAGTGAGGATAATGGAAAGATTTTTCATTTCATCCGGTATTTTCATGCGGTACCCAGCTTGTGGCCTATCGGCCTCTTTTATACGGCTTCTCTTTGGATTGATAATGTTCTTATGTGGTTTTCGCCAATCAGTATCGATCTTTACGGGGTGTTCCGCTATGCTCCTGCCTATGATATTGCGACATTCTATGCCTACCTGATTACCCTGCCGGCAACGATGATGTTCATGGTTCTCATTGAAACAGACTTCTACGGCAAATGCCGCGAGTTCTATCTGGCGGTGCTCGAGAATGCCGAGCTCCAGGAACTGAGGAATTACAGCCGACGCATGCGGGAATCGTTGTTTCAGGATGTCCTGAAGACTTTTGAGGTGCAGCTGTTTATTACGGTTCTGGTTATTGTGCTTTCTCCTACATTGTTTCCGTTTCTCAATATATCCGAGGGAGTCAGAAAGATTTTCACGATTTACGCCCTGGGAGCTTTGTGCAATTCGTTTGTGCTGATATTTCTCCAGGTGCTGCTCTATATTGGAGAGCGTAATCGTGCTCTGGCACTGGCTGTCATCTTTTTTCTCTCAAATCTGCTGTTTACGTATATATCGATTGGTCTGGGGGAGGCGTATTACGGGACCGGTTTTTTCATGGCCGGATTTGTATCGATGCTTTTCGGGGCGTTTATCTCATACCACAGCTACTTTCGTATTATCCCGCACACGTTTATGACCCAGCCGGTATATACCCGGACCAAAAAGAAAATTTTTGAGAAAGTGGAAGAATGGATTGATGAGCGGAGATCTGCACGGGATGCTTTCGAGCTTAATCTGCTGCGAAAGAAACATATTGAGCGATCTGTCATTGCTTCTCAAAATATTCAGGCAGAGGAAAGCAAGCGGGCTGGTGTCGGGACGGGAACGGGAATGGGAACGGGAACGGGAACTGCGGGGAATGCAGGAGCAGGAGCGGCTGCAGGAGCAGGAGTTGCAGCAAAAGTGGGAAATACAGCTGCAGCGGACGGGGTAAGAACCCTTGCGGCAGCGCTCGCCGATGGAAAGAAGCCGATTCCCCTCTATGATGGATCGATGCCGGGAGAAAGTTCCGCTGCAGATGGCGAATCAGCCTCCGAGGTATTTTCAGGGACAGGCGCAGGGACAGGAGATTCAGAAGGGGCAATCGATCGGGCTGCTGACGCGCAAGTTCAGGAGTCTGCTTCTGTAACCGCATCAGCACCAGCAGCGGGGCCTGCAGAAGCAGATGGACCCGCAGCGGCGGGGTCAGCAGAGGCAGCCGGACGAGCACCAGCAGCAGCGGCGGTTGTTTCAGCTCCTGTTTCAGATGAGAAGAGTTCACCTCATTTTTCACAATACGCAACTGTCGGGAGGACTTCTCCTGATCCGGTTTTCGCTACGGCTGCCCGGCGGTATATGAGAAAAAACTATCGCTATCTCAGGAACAGACGGAAGCTGCCGTGATGGAGCGGTGCGGAGAAGGGGATGGGATCTGCAGATACTGTCGGATCGTATGCTTTCTATTGCGAGACCTGGAGGGTTATAACGGGTTCTCGAGCTTCTAAAAGATAAAGATTATCCCTTCCCAGGGGTCTGACAATACCGCCCCTGAGGCTTTCAATTGTCGAGCTGCTGCGAAAGTAGAACTTTTTAGGCAGCAGTACCTGATCAAGGGTGATCGTTATGGTCTGCCCCTTATGAGTTGAGTAAATCCGGTAATTCGCATCTTTCTGATACTCTTCAGCGATTTCATAGGCGTATTTTGGCTCAAGAAAGGAAAAAGCATTGAATATTTTCCGGATCTCTTCATCAAAATCGATCTGAAGCTTGGACCAGCGCCGTTCTCCGGGACCAAGGGAGTTGAGCAGAAAAGTCGGGGTTATCATGTGGCTGAACAATCCGAGCTGGGCAACTCCGTTTACTGATGCCCATGCTGCTGCCGGATCAAATGTATATCCGCTGCTGAATACCGGGATGCTGAACCAATCAGCAAAATCAGAATCCATACCAAATTCAAGAATGGGGAGTTCAGGACCATCCTGAAGCAAGGCATAATCGGTGTAGAGGCCAGTCAGCACCTGCAGATCGGGAAATACCTTCCGGACTTCCTCCAGAACTGCTGCATATGCCAAGTCGACTGGCGGGGCATAAGTGCGGTAGGGGATTTCCCCCAAAGTATTATCAAGCGCCTCTTTCAGAACCGTGAGCTCCTCGGTATGCCCGGATATATCCTGCCGGTCGGAGGCGGACAAGTTCCAGAGAGAGTCCGCATCACCATACCCCTGAATGCCCAGCTCGGCTCCAGTTGAGCCGAGAAGGATGCTGTACTGCCCGATAAGCAGGCGGTCTTTTTCAGGGATGGAAGCTGTCGGGGATGTCGAAGCTGTCGAAGAAGCTGAGGATCCAGATCCGCGGATGAGGCCGGTAAAGCGTAAATTGTGCCGCTGCTGAATGGTGTTAATGTCCGGCCACCAGATTTCACGCAGGAATTTTCCCATGTCTCTCTGGTAGTTGGCAAATATTTCGGTATTCATTCCCTGCGGCAGAGGCGAGGGGAAGTCCCGGATCAGGGTCACCGCATCAGCCTGAATACCCGCGATGCCGTAATCATCATTAAACAGGATGAGCTGCAGCAGAAATCCGCGATGTACTTTTTCCGTAAAAAGGGTGCTGTTGACAGAGAGAACGGTGCCTTTTTCATAGGTCGTCTGCCATACCAGCGGCATTCCGTCAGGGTGTTCGGCAATAATCCGGGATGATTCGCTGATGGTCAGATCGAGGCGGGAATCGGGCGTGTCGAGGGCGTCAAACATGATCTCGTCCATGACCGGAAAGAACGGCTCTGTGAAGCGGATACCGGTGGAGGTGAACTGCCGGATGGCGGAGATTGAATCAATTCCGGCCAGTGTCTGGAACATCGGCCGGGGGGAGTGGATCAGAATTGATAGGGCTGCACCGTTTGAAACAACCCTCTCTATATGCCTCAGGGAAGTCTCAGGGATGTTCTCCTGATGCTCTGTTGCAATGAGAAGGGTATCGTCCTCTGTGCTGTTCAGAATTGTATCGGTAAAGTCGGGGGAATCCAGGTCAGCCAGGATATAGGAGTTATGCGTATTGGCAAATATCTGAACAAGGTGATTTGCTGTCTGCTCCTCATCGGCATGAAGGCCTGAAAAAATAATGTAGTACTGCTTGTAGATTTCTGGGATCTCATCGGCACTTCGAATTTCCTCGGTATCGGCCGGCTGCGGTGCCGAGGTGGGTTTTATACCCAGAAGTGAGGTGAAGTCGATTACCTTGAATACCTGAAGGACGATTCCGGTTATTATTATAATGAGAACAACAAGGAAAAATCTGAATTTTATCATTCCAGTTCCTCTACCTTGCCCCCCAGAACGTTGTGGATGCGCTCAATCACTTTTTTGTAGTTGCCGCTGCCGGTGGCGGGGAGCAGGATTTCCAGGGTGTTTTCCTCTTCGTAATAGCAGACAAAGTCGACGCTGCGAAGGACTTTACGCATGGCAAAAACCGTATCTTCGATATCAGGGCTTAGAATGCGGAATTTGCCGTAGCAGTAGGGCAGACCGTATTTTTCGAGCCGTATTTCCTCTTCCTGCAGCTGCATTTCAAACTGGTTTTTTTTCAGGAGATTGGACCAGCTTACTCCGCTTACATTGTATTTCTTATCTATTGCGATAGCCTGCGAGAGGGCTTTGCTTATCCATTCAGCGATGACGCAGAAGATGCTGAAACTGTATTCGGTAGTATGTTCAAATTCAATATTATCAATATTGATAATTCCAATTACCGTTTCTCCATCGATGATCGGAGCGCTGAAGAGCGGGAATTCCTCGTCCTCTTCCCGGGTCCACCTGACCGGTTTCGCTTTCTCCACAAGCTGAATATATTTGGGTTCGTCCACAAAGCGGATGGAGCTTCTTTTCCGGGTATAGTCTCCGTAAATTATTTTAAGGCGCATATAGCCGCCGCTTTCCAGGGTGTAGATTGCTATGGTGGTAGCTTTGATGAATTTATGGAGCAGTCCGATGGATTCGGTGTAGACCTTTTCCGGGTTGGTTGTCTGCAGGGAGGCTGCTATTTCGTAGAGGGAAAATATGCTGTATTCCGATCCGATTATCTGGTTGCGGAGTTCATTGTACATTTCAATGCTTTTAGCATGGTCCTGCTCCAGTTTTACATATTCTTCCAGAATTTCCGAGTTGGCTGTCATCATGGTGCGGACGTTGCGGGTATAGGTATCCCTGACACGTCCGAAGGTATATCCCGTAACAAAAAACATGATGACAAACTTGTAGTAGATGTAGGAGCTGAAAAAGAGGGTGATGTTGAGTCCGGTGATCAGATAGGCAGCGATATAGACGATAGAAGATGCCAGTGCGGCAATCAGTCCGGCTATATACCCATGCCTGATGCCGATTGCTGCAGTTATGAGTACAAGGGGATGTATATTCATTTCCAGAAATCTATTGCTGATCTCCGGGATGAGGAGAAAGAGAAAAAACATAAGAAGGTTTGCCGCAACTATCTCAACGAGGATGCCGAGAAGGGAGCTGATGATATCCCGGGAAACTTTGGCGGAACTACCGGGAAAAAGCAGTTCATGGATACTTTTCTTCTTCATATGCTATGCCCTGCAGGTCCTGACGGACCGGATCACTCGTGGAAAGACTTTTTGTACGTGAGATGCAATCAGCATTGCTGGATTATGCAGGCACCTCATTGGTTCAGCTTTTTGCATGGTTCTCCGCGGCTGGAGAGCCTACTGCTTCCTGCTGTTTTTCATCGGCCTCGCCCCGCTTTACTCCGCCCATGATGAAGAATGCGATGACCATGCAGACTGCTGCAAAGAGAAAGATTGAGCGGAATCCGAACAGATCGATTATGCCTCCGGTGATTGGCGGGGCGATGATCGATGCCAGCTGTGAGAAAAAGTAGTACAGGCCGGTATAGATGCCCATATCACTGTAGGTTGCCATCTGCCAGAGCATGGGAAACGAGTTTGTAACGATGGATACCCAGAACATGCCGAAAAAGAACATCAGTATCCAGAAGCTCACCTGCCTCATCAGGATGCTGAAGCCGAGGGCTTTGGTTACTGGATCGTGGAGAAAAACGAGCAGCAGGATTCCGGTGAGAAACAGCAGGGCGGTTCTGATGGTCACTTTGCGGCCGCGTCGATGGGCTATGATGCCGGAGGGGATGGCGAAGATGGCGTAGGCAATTCCGACCATTCCGGCAGCCAGGGCTGCGGTGCCGGATGATGTCTGGAGAATATCGGTTGAATAAAGTCCGATGAAGGGAAGAACTCCCTGATAGCCGATAAACCACAGAAGAAGCGAAAGAAGTATCAGCAGAGCGCTTTTATCACCGGTTCCGGCTATCATCCTGAGCGACTGGGCCAGAGGAACCCGCTTCTCGGGTGCTGATGAGTCCGGTTTTCCTCGTTTTTCACGGACAAAGGCGAAGAGGAGGATGGTTGATATGAGGACCAGTACCCCGGCCACCGGGAAGGCGAGAATGTCGGTTACCGGTCCGTGTCCGGGCAGGTTGATCGGGATGTTCATCAATTGGGCGAGGCCGATGGTTCCTACGATGGAAGCGATGCCGCCCATGGTGTTGATTACCCCGTTGGCTTCTGAACGCAGCTCGCCGGGAATGATGTCGGGCATAAGGGCCACGACCGGTCCTCTGGCGGACTGTTTGAATATATTGAGCAGAAATATTGATGCGATGAGCAGGCCCAGGGAATTCAGCACGGTGAAGGGGATCAGTCCGAAGGCGATTGCCGTGAGAGGGAGGGTTGTGATGATATAGGGCATTCTGCGTCCGATCCGGGTCCGGGTCCGGTCCGAGAGGGCCGACACTATCGGGATCAGGGCGATAGCGAAGATGTTGTCCAGCGTCATGATAGTTCCGATAAGTCCTTTGGAGCTGACAAACTTGCTCAGGAAAATCGGCACATAGGTATCATAGAGCGGATCCATCAATCCCATGGTAAAAAAGCCCAATCCTATCAGAAAGGTAGTGGTGTAGAAGCCGTTCATTCCCTTTTCTGTTTTAGCGGAACGCTGTTTGCTCATGTGTATCTCCTGCAGATATGCATGGTTACCCGGTACGCGAGTTATCTTTTGGGGTAATAATAGCACAGATTTTTATGGAGAGCGATATCTTGATGAAATATTAATAGTCAGAACAGGTTGGAAAGTGCTGGCCGGGGTTGATGGGGATGCTGGGGTTGATGGGGGGGGGTGATGGACCAAGAACCCGTTTCGTGATAGTGATTGACTATGAGCAAGATTACCGATGTACTGAGCGGGGGGAGTGCCGAGGAAGACCGGCTGGAGCTTGCCCCTGATGAGCTGGCCTGGTTTGATGAGCACGGGGAATCCCTGCCGTTTCGTTTGCCCGACTATTATGCAGGGCTTATTGATCCTGATAATCCCGATGATCCCGTTCGAAAGCAGGCGGTTCCTTCAGTTCGGGAAAATACTGTTCAGCCGTATGAGCTGGAGGACCCTCTTGGCGAGCAGCGGTATATGCCGGTTGAGCTGCTGATTCACCGCTATCGGTCCCGGGCGGTGTTTCTTTCATCAGGTACCTGTGCCATGTACTGTCGGCACTGCTTCCGGCGTAATTTTACGGGGACCCCCCTGCAGCCCTCAATCGATCAGATTGAGCGGGCAGCAGAGTATCTTGGCAGTCATCCGGAAATACGTGAACTGCTGGTCAGCGGGGGAGATCCGCTGGTGCTTCCCCTGCGAATCCTCGAAGCGATGCTTTCTCGTTTCCGCTCGAGCCGTCCCGATCTGGTCTTCAGGATCTGCACCCGGGTTCCGGTTGTCCTTCCGCAGGGGGTGACGGATGCGGTTGTGCAGCTTTTGTCCGGATTCCGTGAAGCGGGTATCTATGTGGTGACCCAGTATAACCATCCGGTTGAGCTTTCCGGGGAGAGCCTGAGAGCGGTTCATGCCTTTATTGATGCCGGAATTCCGGTGCTTAATCAGACGGTGCTGCTGAAGGGGGTGAATGATGATGAGGATGCCCTTGCCGACCTGATGAACGCTCTGGTCCGGAATCGGATTGTTCCCTACTATCTTTTTCATCTTGATATGGCTCGGGGGACGTCGCACTTCAGGGTTTCGCTTGAGCGGGGGCTGCGCATCTATGCTGTGCTCAAGCAGCGGCTTTCGATGCTGGCGCTTCCAGAATATTGTGTGGATATACCCGGGGGCGGGGGGAAGGTGAGTCTTTCTGGTAACGGTATTGCCGCCCGTGATGGATCAGCCTATGTGCTCGAAAATCGTGAAGGACAGCGGCTCAGCTATGAGGATCCGGGTGAGGTCTGAATCCGTGTGAAGCGTTGTTTTGTCTGCTATCCCATGGAAGGGAAAACTCCGTCTAAAATATTTTGAATCGATATGCTGGAAAAATATTTCCGCATGACAGTATAGGTATGCTGCCAGAATTCGCAGGCGCAGCAGTCATCGGAAAAATTGCAGTCGAGGGGTTTTTCAGGATCTTCCGTTGAGCAGGGTGTTATGAAATAGCCTTCCTCGATGGCCATGAAGATATCATCAATGGATACCGATTCGGGGGATTTTGTGAAGGCAAAGCCTCCGCCGGGACCGCGGGTGGATGTGATGATATCGGCTTTACGGAGTCTGAAGAATATCTGCTCCAGAAACTCAGGCGAAAGACAGGTCTCCTCCGAAAGCTTTCTGATGGATACCGGCTTTCCGTCATCTTTACGGGTAAGGTGAAGGATAGCCCTGAGAGCATAGCGCCCTTTTGTCGTTATTCGCATAGATATCTCCAGAAATTACAGGTTTTACATATGACACGGCACCAGAAATTCTGCTGTCGTCAGCAGATGCATTCGTCTGCGGCGTGACTGATATCGATATAATAATATATATTAAATTTTTTTTAAAGGGCTGTCGCATCTCCCGGAAAGTAAAAGCTTAATATTATTGTAATATTCATTCCCAAACGGAGCGAGAGGAGCGGAAGGCCTCAGGCAGGGTTTGAAGGCGGGGATGGTCGGGTGGTAAGCAGGGATACTCTGAATCCTTTGGATTTTTTTGACCAGCGGCAGGAAAAGACCTGTGATGAGGAGATTATTTTTCCGATTTCGGAACTTTTTCCCGCTATCAGAATGCTGCCGCGGGGGGAAAGTATGTCAGGCAGGGAAGAATCCATCAGCTGTGCAAAACCGGTTCCCGGTATGGTGTCGGGATCGATGAATACCGCATCGACGGCTGCTGCCTTGAGATGGTCTGCCAGATAGTCGATGCCCGGCAGGTGGAGCAGTCTGCAGGGTGTTTCCGGATAGTGGTCGGTGATATTTTTACGGGTGATCAGCAGAGCCAGAAGGTCTCTTCCGGCAAGTATGCAGGTGACGGGGTTTGCTTTGTCGGATCCGGGGTTCCGGGTATATTCTGAGGCTGCGATGGGAACAGCCATATGTCCCTGTCCGGGGTTCCAGAAAAGAAAGGAACGTGGACGGTCATGTTCGGCTGGCGGCAGGCCGGCGAGCAGGCCGGGGGGCGGCCACGATCCGGCGATCAGCAGTGCATCGTGGGGTATGGTGTCAAATCCTGGTATGTCATAAACCGTTGTCAGGAAGTAGCTGAGGTTTCCTCTGGCAAACGGCTGATCTTTATGGCGGGCATAGGGTCCGGGAAAGCTGGTATCCGGAAGTCTGGGCGCGGCTTTTGTTTCCGGAGACAGTGCCGCTGTAAATACTGAGTAGGCGGTATGGTGTTCGGCATGGAGCTGGGTAAAGCCGGTTTCTTTGAGCAGTGTCTCGGCCGTTTGCCGCAGGGGTGCGACGATTACGACTGCGAGCAGGCCTTTTTCGGTGAGTGATGCTGCTCCGTTCTGCAGGAATCGCTGCAGGACAGGTCGTCCGGCTTTTGCGGGAATGTTGGTCAGTATAAGGTCGCAGGGTTCGGGGGCTGGAGCCTTCCCGGCGGGCAACATGTCCAGGCCGAAGGAGGGAGAGGCCTTCCCGGCGGAAAGCAGGTCTAGGCCGGGGTGTATCGATATATCGACGTTGTTTCGTTCGGCGTTTTCTTTGGTCACTTCCAGAGCCAGCGCATCCCGGTCCAGTGCGGTAACGGCAAGGTGGGGAAAGGCTTTTTTCAGGGTGATGCCGATGACCCCGACCCCGCAGCCGGCATCAATTACGCGGTAAATTTTTGAGAAGTCAATGTGCTGGACCGCATGTCTGAGGAGCAGGCGCGTGCCGGTATCGATCCGGCTGCTGCTGAACAATCCCATAGAGAGAGCAAACGAGAGGTCCCATTCGGTTCCTTTGCTGTGAAAGCGATAGGTAACCTCTTTGTTTATTCTGTTCCCTAATCCTGATCCTGATCCTGATCGGGGGGGGGAGGGGGATGTCATTTATTGACGCGTTCCAGGTACTCTCTGGTTTCGGTGTTGACCAGGATTCTTTCACCCTGCTTTATGAAGATCGGGACGCGGACTTTGAGTCCGGTTTCTGTGGTTACCACTTTAGTTGCTCCGGTAACGGTATCACCTTTAATGGCGTCTTCCGCTTCTGCAACTTCATATATCACCTTGAAAGGGATAATGATATCGAGCGGTTTGTTTTCCCAGAAGGTGATGCGGTAGGTTTCTCCGTCTTTCATGAGATACTGGTAGTCTTCAAATGATGCCAGCGGAATCTCAAACTGGTCGAAGTTGTCGGTTTTCATGAAATGATAGCTTTCTCCGTCGTTGTACAGGTACTGGCAGTCATGGTCTTCTACGGTGATATCTTCAACCGAATCCTGGGTTTTCATTGTTTCGCGAAGGACCTGGCCGGTTGAGGGGCTTTTCAGTTTAGCCCGTACGAAGGCTGATCCCTTCCCGGGATTGACAAATTCTCTTTCCACGACGACATATGGGGCTCCCTTGATCAGGAGTGCCATGCCTTTTTCTAACTGGCCTGCTTTGATCATCTATTTTGACCTCTATCTGATAAAAAATGGTTTATGTGATGTGAGTTTTTACAAAAACCGCTACATTGTAGCAGATAACGGGAATAAAATCACCCCCTCTAAATCTGTATATCCGCCGAAGAGCAGCAGCAGCCGGTCGAGACCGAGGGCGGTTCCTGAACAGGGAGGAAAGGGGTGCTCCCTGCTGCGGAAATGTTCCGGAAATTCCTGCGGCAGGTCGGGGATTGCACTGCCTGAACGGATGCTGCGCAGGGCTGCTGCTGCAGATTCCCTTCTGAAGACCTCCTCGATTCTGTCCGCGTCGGTTTCTTCGGTATAGCAGTTGGCAAGTTCTATGCCGCCGGCATAGAGTTCCCAGCGCTCTTTGCAGGGGGTTCCCTTTTTGTTTGCCGCAAGGCATTCGATCCGGGCGGGATAATCGGTTATGATCAGCGGCTTGTCCTGGGGAATGTCGGGTTCGATATGGGTGAGGAATATGCGGTTGAAGAGCGATTCCCAGGTTTCGGGGGCGTGCTCTGCAGCGGCTGAGCTGACGACAGAGCTGGCAGCGCCGAGAGATGATGCCGCTTTCCGCAGTTTTTCGAGGGTTTGCAGTTCGTCAAGGTCGAGACCGACGGCGGTATGCCAGAGTTCGTGCATGGTTTTGACTCTGAAGGGGGGAAGCAGATGTTCGGGGGTTCCCCGGGGGGCGACGGCGGAAATATATTCTTCAGCGTGCGCTATGGAGTCTTTATAATCAGCTTCCACCGTATACCACTCAAGCATGCTGAATTCGGGGTTGTGGTACCGGCCGATCTGTTCGCTGTTGCGAAAGCATTTGCTTATCTGGAATATGCTGCCGGAGCCTGCCGCCAGCAGCTGCTTCATGTGCACTTCGGGGGAGGGAACCAGCCAGCGGGCGGTTGTCCCTTTGAAGGGGTGGCTGAAGGCTGTTTCGAAGACCTCGATGGTGGGTTCTGGAATAAGGCCGTCGGCGAGAATCGGGGTTTCGACCTCGAGGTATCCTTTCCGGGTGAAGTGCTCGCGGGTGCGGGTATAGAGACGGCTTCGCTGGAGGGCAGTTTCCCGGTTAAATGTGATCATGGCTTATACTATCAAAACCCGGGGTGCATGTCACGACTTCGTGACAGTTTGCAGCTGATTGGTGTATAGTAGGAGGCATCGCTGAGGTTTTCACCGGGAGGGCAGGTATATGCAGAAAGAAGTGACATCCGGGATTCAGCTCGCAGCTCTGGGAAATCCGCTTATAGATCTCTATGCCCCGGTATCACGGGAAACAGTCAGGGCTGCCGGCATCAAGCCCGGGAGTGCTGTGCACGGTGAAGTCGGCAGGGACGGTCTTCTCTCTCTGCTTGATCGGCAGCTCTTTGGACCCGACGGAAGAATTGAGGCCGATAAAGCCGATGCCTGCGGGCGATTTTTCGGGCAGAAGGTTCATGCATACCCTGCGGGGGGGGCTTTTACAGCGGCCCGGCTTCTGGCGGAAGCGGGCAAGACTGTCGTGTTCTGCGGGGCGGTCGGAGCAGACGGCGGGGCAGATTTGTTCAAGACGGCATCGAAGGGGAGCGGTCTGCGCCTTCACTTGACAGAAACACCCGGAGAGACAGGCCGATGCCGCTATCTCTATGACCCTGAACATCCGGGGCCGCTCACTATTGCCGTAACGCCGGGGGCTGCGAAGGCGCTGATAATCGATGATATCTGCTCTGATTTGCTGAAGCAGGCAGCCTGGGTTTATATTGAGGGCTTTGTTTTTCTGGGAATTGGCTGGGATCTGTTCAGTGATTTTCAGCCGGCGGCTTTGGCCGTTGATCTGGCTTCACAATTTGCCGCTGCCGTCTGCCGACCTTTAATCCTTCAGTCCTTGCAGTCGGATAAACTTGTGCTGTTCGGTACCACAGATGAGTTTGCCGCTCTGTTTGCCTGTCGAAGGGAAGAAGTTGAACAGAACTGCACAGCTTTTGTTCATGGAGATGTTGGTTTGCTGATGGGGGAAGGCTCCGATGCCTCTGTCGTTAATCAGCGGTCCGCAGGAGCGGCCGAAATTACCTGTATTGTGAAAAGCGGGCCTTCCGGGGTTACGAGTATTTCCCGGCGGGGGGTGGTACGGCATCAGGCTCCTCAGATGAAGCATCCTCCGCTCGAGCAGTTCAGTATCGGGGCCGGGGATGCTTTTTCAGCCGGCTATTTGGCCGGAAAAATTGAAGGGAGCGATGAAATGGGCTGTCTCGATGCAGGGACAGAGAGCGCTGCCCGGGCTTTGACGGCTGAGGGGCCACCATTTCCATTCCCAAACGAAGCGAGAGGAGCGGAACCATCTTGATGGTTCCATTCCCGCCTATTGCCGGCGGATCGGGATTACAATAAGGATGAATTGACTCACTGCAGACCAGAATGAATTGACTCTCATTTTTTGTTTGACAAATAGTATAGACGGGCGTAAGATGGGATAATGAGAACTGATTCAGTTTTCATAACTATAATTTGTCCAAACCATGAGGAGGTTATTTCATGAAAGGAAGATTGTTATTTGCATGTGCTTTGCTTCTGATTATTGCGGCTCCCGCATTGATCATGGCTTCTGGTGCTGCTGATTCCGAAGCTGACACCATAAAGTTCGGCGGGGTATGGCCCCTGGGAGACATTACGGGAGAGCAGGGGAGTAAAGCCGCCCAGTTGGCTATCGATGAAATCAACGCCAACGGCGGTCTGCTGGGCAGAACTGTTGAGCTGGTGATTATCGACAGTGAATTCAGTCCCGAAAAGGGAGCTTCAGCCATCGAGCGTCTGGCAAATATCGATAAAGTCGATTTCTTTGTCGGCGGCATGGCTTCAGGCGTCCATCTCGGACAGATCCCGATTATGAAGAAATACCAGAAAGTTACGATGTGGACCGGTGCGGCCAGTCATCTCGCCGAAGCTGCGGTAGGTCCCGATCAGGACTGGTATTTTCACCTGCATCCCTGGGATTACAATCAGGGTGCCAGCTATGTGACCGGCTGGAATGCCATAGCCGAGAAGTATGATGAAATATCCATCGACCGGTGGTTCCTTGCCTATGAAGAGGGTCCCTTCGGAAGTTCATCATTTGAGGCGACAAAAATGCTCTTTTCCGATCTGGAGGTGGATGGAGAAGCTTTCCAGACGGCAGCAGCCGGCGGCGGAGACTATTCGGCTGTCATTGAGCGGGCGAAAAAATACAATCCCGATGTTTTCATCTGGGCCGGGTATGATGCCGATGCCCTTCCGTTGATGGAACAGTCCAAAACGCTCAATTTTTCACCGGCTCTCTATGTCGGAGCTCCTCCCGGGTGGCCTGCAGATTTCGGTAATAGTCCGTTAGCTGAAAATGTCACGCTCTATGGTATGTGGGCCCCGGCTATAAATGCGGTAAGTGATGTGAGCAAGCGGTTCTCTGACGGCTATGTTGCCAAGTACGGGGCTCTTCCGGCCACCTATTTTGCTCCGTTAGGCTATACCGCCATTATGATTCTTGCTGAAGCCGTAGAAGCGGCCGGTACTGTCGAAAAAGATGCCGTTATTGCCGCTTTGGAAGCTATCAAGTATGAATCTCCCCTCGGTGAGATAATTTCTTTTGAACCTTCCAATGTGATAAGTCACCAGGGTATCAAGAATCAGAAGATTCTGCAGTGGCAGAACGGCAGACAGGAAGTAATCTGGCCGTTTGAATTTGCAACGGCAGAACCGGTATATCCGTTCACTCCCTGGGGCGAACGCTGACACCGGCTTCCGGCGTCGATGTCTGCCTCTGGCGAGGTGTGAGGCCGGTTAGTTAGAATGTAATTACTTTCTGAAGAAATCCATGGCCGGAAGGTGAAGTTCTCAGCTTCATATTCCGGCCGGTATGCAACATAACGGAGGTTACCCCCTTGAGACAAAACAAAGCGGTAATAGGTTCAGCCGTCGGCTTTATAGGCGTCATGATTATCATTCTTCTCATCGCCAAGCCTTCAGCTCTGATATTCGGTATCCAGAGGGCGGGGCTGTATGCCGCTATAGCTCTTCCGATGGCCCTGGTTCTGGGCATCGTGCATATAGTCAATCTGGCCCATGGTGAGATGATGATGATAGCGGCCTATCTTACCTATTCTATCTGTGTGGCGTTCGGGCTGGACCCCCTGGTCGCGATGGTTCCCACCGCGGTAATCATGTTCTTTGTCGGGATGCTGCTGTTCCGCTTTACCATCCGCTATGCTCTGAAAGCGCCGGAGCTTAATCAGCTGATCCTGACCTTCGGTCTGGCTATGGTGCTCAGTCAGGGTATCAATTTGCTGGCAACGTCCCAGCCGAGAAAATTGTCTGTCGATTATGTCACCAGTTCGGCGACAATCGGCAATGTAAGTTTTGGGACGTATGATTTCATCTTTCTTGCGGTGGCGGTCATCTTTCTGACAGGGCTTATGCTGTTCCTCAAGAAAACACGTCTGGGCAAGGCTGCGATGGCGGTCGGGCAGAATCCGGTGGGGGCTCAGTTTGTCGGCATCAATGTCATTTCCACCTATACCATAATTTTTGCCATTGCATCGGCCATGTTGGGGATTATGGGAGCTTTTTTTATCACGAAAATGTCGATTTTTCCGACGGTGGGCGGGGCCTATACGATGAAGTCCTTTTGTCTGGTGGCTATGGCCGGGATAGGAAATCTGCCCATGGTTCTGCTCTCGAGCCTGGTGCTGGGTATTTCGGAATCCGCAGTTCAGTCGATTCCCGGAGGAACCGGCTGGTCCCCGCTGGTCTTCTTCGGCCTGATTATTGCGGTAATTCTCTTCAGGTCATACGCAAAAACGGCAGGGGTGAAATAATGAAAAAGACGCTGAACCGCACTTTTCTGATAATCGGTGTGCTCCTGCTGGCGGCACCGTTGTTTATGGGACCCTATGCGCAGTCAGTTGCACGCAGTGTGCTGATGTACCTGATGCTGGCTATCAGCTGGAATATGCTGGTCAGTTCAGGTCAGCTGAGCTTCGGCATAGCCGGTTTTTTCGGGCTGGGAGGGTATGCTTCCACCCTGGCTATCGTATATCTTGGCATGCCCCCCATTCTGAGTCTGGTGTTTGCCTTTATTCTTGTAGGAGCGGCAGCCTGGCTGCTGGGGCTTGTGGCGCTCCGGCTGCGGGGAATGTATTTTGCTATTTCGACCTTGGCGCTGGCCGAGATTTTTCGCGTGATAATCCACAACTGGCATGGTTTTACCGGAGGACCTAACGGGAAGCTGCTGCCGAAGCTGATATTTGACGGGGCATCGGTTCCTACCTACTTGCTGATGGCCGTTCTGGCCGCGGGAACGATTGCTTTCAGTATGTGGTTCAGGCGCAGCAAGTTTCATTTTGCTGTGACCTCCATCCGGGACAATGAGATTGCGGCCATGTCTACCGGGATAAACATCTATAAGACGCTGCTTATGGTGTTTGCGGTCACTTCGGCTGTGCAGGGGCTGGTGGGGGCCAGTTTTGCCAATATGTACGGTTTTGTGACTCCTGAAAGCAGCTTCAATATGAACTACACCCTGCTGCCGCTGGCGATGACGCTGCTTGGCGGTCTCTACACGACGTGGGGACCGGTTCTCGGGGCGGTTCTGCTGGGGATAGTCGGTGAATATCTGAAGCTCTATATTCCTTACGGCCATCTTATTGTGTATGGAATTATTATTGTGCTGGTAATTCTGTTCATGCCTAACGGTATTGTCGGTTTATCCGGAAAACTGTTGAATGGCTTCGAAGCGAGGAAGAAGGGGGAAGTTCAGCTATGAGTATACTGCAGACAAAAAAGCTGACAATCAAGTTCGGCGGCTTGACAGCGGTGAACGAGGTGGATTTCTCCCTGGAGAGCGGTCATATTGTCGGTATTATTGGACCGAATGGGGCTGGGAAGACGACCTTCATCAATTTGATTGCGGGATTGCATACTCCGACATCGGGGTCTGTGTTTCTGGATGGAGAGGATATTACGGCCATGAAGCCCCATAAGCGGGCCCGGATCGGTATCGGGAGAACGTTTCAGCTCATACACCCTCTGGAGAACCTGTCTCTGGTGGAGAATGTCATGAACGGGTTTCTGTTTGCCCAGGATTTTTCTGTTCCGAAGGCCCGTAAGGCGGCTGTGCTGCTGTGTGAAGAACTCGGACTGAGCCGTCTTGAGAGACCCACTTCGCAGATGAATATTCTCGAGATTAAGAAGATGGAACTGGCCAAGGCGCTGGCTGTGAATCCGAAGATTCTCTTTCTCGATGAAATGATGGCCGGACTTAACAGTGACGAGTCGCTGGAGATGATTTCTCTGGTGCAGAAGGTTACCAGATCAAAGAATCTGGCTGTAGGGGTTGTGGAGCATGTAATGGGGGTTATTAAGCAGCTGACTCACTCTGTCGTTGTTCTGGACGGGGGGGAGGTGATTGCTCAGGGGAAATATGAGGATGTAGTCAAGAATGAACGGGTGCAGAGTGCATATCTGGGAGGCGGCGCATGAAGTTGGAGTTACGGAATATCAGCTGCGGTTACGGTAAGCTTACCGTGCTCAACGGGGTTTCTCTCACGGTCGATGAGGGGTCGGTCGGTCTTTTCGGGCCGAACGGGGCCGGCAAGACTACCCTGATTCATGCGGTTCTCGGTATGGTGCCCCTGCAGAATGGGGAAATCTACTTTGACGGCGAACGGATCGACACGAAAAAGACTCATACGATTGTCAGGCAGGGGATTTCGGTGGTTCCCCAGGAGCGGGAACTGTTTCCGGCCATGACGGTGCTGGAAAATCTGCAGGTGGGAGCTGAGAATATCGATCGGGCCCGGGCTGCGATGGCCGATACGCTCGAGCTTGTCTACAGCTATTTTCCCATCCTGAAGGAGCGACAGGGGCAGTATGCAGGTACGATGAGCGGCGGGCAGCAGCGGATGCTGGCGGTCGGCAGGGCACTTATGGCCAAGCCGAAGCTGCTGATTCTCGATGAGCCGAGTCTCGGGCTGCAGCCTTCGATTGTGCATGAGCTTTTCGATATCCTGAACATTATGAAGAAGGAGATATCGATATTTTTGACTGAGCAGAATCTGCGGGAGAGCTTACGTACCGTGGGCAAGGGGTATATTCTGGAAAATGGTCATATTGTTCTGGAGGGTGATGCAGACGGACTGGCCAATAATCCGCAGGTTACCAGGGCTTATCTGGGGTTGTAGTTCCGGCTGCACGCATGTGTGCAGAGGTTTTTCGAGCTGGGAGGTGCTGTATGGCGGCAGTTATCTATTATTTTCTTGTTATTGATCAGATTCAGGTTCATTATGCGGAGTATCAGTCTGCAGTTTCCGATGATGTTCGTGGAAATCCTCCGGTGCTCTATATTCACGGGAATCTGGGCAGTCATCTCTGGTATTCCCGGGTTATGGAGATTGAAGGGAGAAGAGTAATTGCGCTGGATCTGCCCAATTTTGGAAAATCTGATGCTCTCGGTGAGTGCTCGATTTCCGCATATGGGAAATTTGTGATTAAGTTTATCGAGAAGCTTGGGTTGGGACCGGTTGTTCTTGTCGGGCACAGTCTGGGCGGTGCGGTTGCCATGGAGACGGCTGTGACCAGACCGGATCTGGCTGCCGCGCTCTGTCTGGTCGATTCTTCACCGATACATGGACTGGTTACCCCGACGAGCTATTATCCGGTGATTGAATCCTACAAGACTGATCGCAATATGCTGAAGGCCGCCCTGAGGGCGGTTGTTCCTGCTCTCGATGACGAGGAGTTTTTTGAACGGCTGGTTTCCGATGCGGCCGCCATGCAGGGGGACTGCTTTATCGGGCATGCGGAGGCCTTGGGCAAGGCTGATTTTACCGATCGGGCAGGGAACTATTCCGGTCCGGTGCTGTGTCTGACCGGTGAGAAGGACATTCTTATCAGTGCGGATATGGCAGCGGCGGCGGCGGAGGCCTTCGGCGGGAGCTATGAGGTGCTTCCGGATGTGGGCCATTCAGTCATTGTGGAAAATCCCGGACTGTTTCTGGAAAAGTTCACCGGATTTTTAGCTGAGCTGGGATAATCAGCCTTTTGTGTTGAGGTAGCGCGGTGTAAGTACCCGAATTAATTTGACCCCAATACCCACATTATTATAAACCGAAAATCCTTCTGTAGTTGCTAAAATCCCGAGGTATTATCAACTTTTTATTTAAGGCTCTTGCAAAAAGCAAGAGCGTCGATTTGGAGCCAATTTCAAAAATGCGAAGCATTTTGAAATTGACTCATTTGCCCGCATAATTTTACCGAACTGCAATAGCGCGGGCATACACGTCCTGATGCAGCAGCACAAAGCGCGCGACAGCCTGGGCTGCCAGCCGGCGGGCGCTCAAGCGGTGATTGGTTCGGCAAATCCGATTTCCTCCTTCTTTGAAATCCTGTCATGACTGCAGGAGGGCAAATTTCATGGTTTCAGGGTTGCATAGAGGCTATGATTGAAAAAAAGAAGAGACAGTAAAAGAACCCGGTTAAGTCCGGCTCAATATACACATGTCGCACGAGTAGCCGGAAGGAAGCAAATAAGGTTTTGCAGGGTAAGGAGCTGCTGAGAGGGTCACGAAAACCTTAAGCCTGGCTCAAAACACACGTGTCCCACGAGGAGGAGGGGGCGGAATTTTGCAAGGGACAAGAGGGCGAATAAAATATATCTTAGAACGTGCGAACACGTTTATACACGGTAAACCAACTAATCGAGGAGAGCATCATGGGATCGGCTGCTGCTCGTTGTGACACGTGTATGAGCCGACCTTAGCGATTTTCAGGCTTGGAGCGGGTCTATGAGTAATGACTTACTGACTGTAAAATTTCTCGTGTGATATGTGTAAGTGAGGCTGCCTTAAGCGCCCGGCGAATAATTGCTCAGAAATGCAGTGAGTGGATTTCTAACGAAATCGAAGATTTCCATCGGAAATCCGATTTCCACCGGAAATCCAAGAGTTCCAATAGAAATCCGATTTCCATCGGAAATCCGATTTCCTCACTAGCTCAAAGGCAAGGCATCACAGAGCTGGGTGTAAGTCCAACACCCAGACAGAAGGGTGACAGAGCTAAAAGCCTTTGAACAGTCCGGATGCAGCTGATCATTGAGCAGGCACAGGCTTGCAGACTTTACAGCGAATGCGGAAGATGCCGATAATGCGGAGCATTAGTATATTTCCAGTTCTTCCCATGCCGGCTGAATGTTCCTTCAGTTTTGCAGCAAGGACAGATCAACCCCCTGACAAAAGCCTTGCAGTCCCCTGACAAAAGCCTTGCAGTCAGGGTAGCGTGATGCAAAGCAGTAATTTTCTTTTGTGGTTCTTAAGCAAATTATCGCTTTATTTGGAGACAGGGTCAAAACTGTCAGGAGTGCCAGTCTCTTTTCTCCTTTCTTAAAACTACCAAGAATTTTAATACGGGCATTTCTCTCATTTCAAGTCCTTTTTTTGCGGGATTCTACACGCGGGAGGATTTATCAGAATGAATCGTGGCGCAGGAAGAGGTATCAGTTTGAGCAATATCGAGTGAAGAATTATCGGGTGAAGCAGCCATGAGGTAATACTACCGTGGGCGGTGAGGCGGGGCAATTCCCAGTTACAGGGATATTGCATCCCGGGATATGGGGAGATTACATCCCTTTCTATTTATGAGTATCCTCGAGTGCTGAAGTCAGTCGAGCTTAACCAGGTGTTTTTCCCCATCTGCTGAGTCTGCTGCGACTCAGGGGGGGGTGATGTCAGGAAGCCGGCAGAAACAGCAGGGCCGTTCCCCCAATGGCAATAACGGTTCCCAGAATTGCCGAACGGGATACCGGTCTTTTCATGAAATAGATCTCGATCGGCAGGAGAATAATGGGAGTTGTCTGGGCCAGGGTGGTGACAACCCCCACCGGGGCCATTTTCAGAGCCTGCAGGTTGAGGATTATACCCAGGACCGGACCTACAATGGCTGCAAGTATAATCAGCTGCAGCGCTTTTTTGCCAGCTTTACCGGTAAATCGTTTAAAATCGGTTAAGAATGTGCTGCGGATAAGCGCAAATAAGGCGAGGCCGATCAGTCCTGCTCCTATGCGGATGCTGTTTGCTGATATCGAGGAGACTGCCTGGTCTGCCATCCCGGCCTTTGCCAGGACCATAGCCAGAGCCTGGGTTACGGCACCCCCGAAAGCTGCCGCGGCCCCCCGGAGTTCGATCGATCGGCTGGCCGGTCCCTTTACTCTGCCGTCAGCGAGGATTACCCAGAGGACTCCGGCTATGGTGGTCAGGATTCCGGTAATCTGGAGCGGCAGCAGCTGTTCATTGTAGAGCGTCCAGGAAAAAAGGGCTCCGAAAATGGGGGAGAGCGTCATGATAACCATCGTTCTCCGGGCCCCGAGGGCGACCAGGCTGGAAAAGATAAAGAGATCTGCCACAAAAAACCCAAGCAGGCCGGAGGCGCTTATAAGAAGAAAAGCCTTCAGCGAGAGATCGAGCGGCAGCAGGGATCCTTCGAACAGCAGGTGGACGATCATTATCAGGGGAAATGCGATCCAGAGTCGGATGTGGGCGGTTGTTGAAGAACTTACCTGAGTACCGACATGGGCGTAAATCAGAGAGTTCTGAGCCCAGCAGAAAGCGGTTGCAAGGGCCAGGAGCTGGCCGGTAAGTAGTTCCACAAATGGAATATGGCAGAGTTCGGCAGGAGTGTAAAGAAGTTGACGGGCTCAGCGGGTATACTTCTACGGAATATGCCGTTATTCCCAAACGGAGCGGGAGCGGGGAGTGAGCGGGGTGTGGGCATTGAGAATGCTGCCCTGCGTTTCCGGGGATCTTGATACCTTTCACTTTACTGCGCGCGCAGATTTTCTAAGTCATATTTTCAGCTTGACAAGTGGGAAAGTTGCGATATAATAAATGTGAACGATCACGGGAACGTTCACATCAAAAAAGAAAGGAGTTTTTTATGAAAAAGAAGTCAATTGTTCTCTTCTTGTGTTTGCTGATGATATTGACGCCGCTGCTTACCGTAAGCGCAAAAGGTCAGGAGGAAGCTGGCGCAGGCGCTCCGAAAACTGCTGAAATAACCATGTCTTCCTGGCTCAGTCTTCAGGATGTAAGCAAGGCGATGATGGATGAAATTGTCAGCAGATTCAATGCGGAGAACGAGGGTATCAACGTTACGATGCAGGGAGTTCCCTTTGAAAACCAGCTTCAGCAGACGATGATAGCCGCAGCCGGAAAGAATCTGCCTGATATCATGCATCTGGTTCCCAGCTGGGTACCCCCGCTGCATGCTCAGAATGCACTTGCTGATCTTCGACCGCTTCTCACCGAAAGCGAGTATCAGGATATTCAGGCCGGCTACCGGGAGGGAGCAACGATAGATGGAAAATTGACCTATGTTCCGCTTCAAAATGGGTCAATTGTCGTATTGGGCAACAAGAATTTGCTGAAGCAGGCTGGACTGACAGAGGAAATCCCTGAAACCTGGGAAGAATTCAAGGCAGCTGTGGACAAGATCTCAAGCCTGGGCAAGGATATTTATGGATTCGGCGCCAGAACGGCGAAAGCTTCCAATTCCGCTTTCTGGTTTATACCGGTTCTCGAAGGCCATAACGGAACGTTTGAAGATGCTGACGGAAACATCAATTTCAACACCCCCGGCACAGTAGAGGCTATGAAATGGTACAACAAGCTTGGTACGCAGAACCAGACACCCATCGGTATGGGAATACCGGAAGTCAGAACGCTCTTTGCCCAGGGAAAGGTCGGATTTATTTTTGACGGACCTTGGATGAAAGGAGTCATGAGAAGCATAACCGGCAGAGGAGAAGCTGCGGATGATGAATACATTGTCGGACTGATGCCCAGGGATGCAGATGGAAACCGGTTTACCATAGCCAACGACCACTCTCTTGCTATAGCGCAGTCAAGTCCCAATAAAGAAGCAGCAATGGATTTTATCCGTTTTCTTACCATGACTGAAGAAATAACCAAGTTTCATTATGAAAAAATGGGAGCAATACCAGGATACACATCCCTTCTTGCCGACCCCATTTATCAAAATGATCCCTATACAAAGGTTTTTGTTGAATCTGCACTGTTTGCCTCAGCCAATCCTTCGAAAAACCCCAGCTATACAGCCGCTCTTGAAGAATTGGCGGCAGGAATGCAGGATGTACTTCTTGGCGGCGATCCGGTAAAGGTTACCGCGGAAATGGATAAGAATATGGCGGATATTTATAAATAACCTGTCGGCGCGATTGATTCTCAGAGACTCCCGGGGCCCTTCTTATGAAAGCCCCGGGACCTATTGAACGCACTGAGGTCAGGTATTTTTCTTAGCAGCAAGGAGCACAGCATGCAAGCTATCGGTGGAAAGCCCATAGATAAAGCATTTCCTTATCTTTTATTGATCCCGGCCCTGCTCATTGGTTTCAGTATTCTCCTGTTTCCTTTGATAAACGGTCTCATCTTAAGCTTTACCAATTATACCCTGCTAAAACCCGAATATGGGTGGAAGGGGCTTCAGCATTACCGTAATCTTTTTCAGAGTAAAGTTTTCTGGGAAGTCTACTCTAACTCCCTGATTATGGTTTTTTCTTCAGTTGCCATACAGTTTTTTATCGGGTTTTCGATGGCGCTCCTGCTCAATGCCAAAATACGCATGCAAGGCTTATTCAGGGGTTTTATAACGATAATATGGATTATTCCCGAGATAGTGACTGCCCTGCTTTTTGTTATCCTCTATAATAAGGACTTCGGCATATTCAACTATTTCCTGACCAGTCTGCATGTGGTCAAAGAACCCATAAGCTGGCTGGGTGAGCCTGTTCCGGCAAAGCTGTCGCTGATTTTTGTGTACGGATGGAGGGGGGTTCCCTTTCATATGGTCATGCTGCTGGCTGCTTTGCAGACCGTTCCCCACGAACTGGAAGAAGCGGCAATAATTGACGGGGCGAATCGGATTAAAAGATTCTTTGCCGTTACTATTCCTTCTATCTCCCATATTATTGCCTTGTGCTGGCTGCTTTCCATTGTTAGAGCCTTTCAGGATGTTACCCAGATTATGACCCTGACGAAAGGCGGGCCCATCCATTCTACTACCACACTGGCAATTCATGTCTATAACACTGCTTTTACCAGCTTCGACATGGGGAAGGCGGCGGCTGTCGGTGTTACCTGGATGCTTTTTCTTATCATTCTGTCAATTTTCTACATCCGTATTATTTCCAAAGGAGAAGACCTATGACCAGAGCCTTCTCACTGAAAATCTCATTGAAAAAGAGAGAGGAACGCAGGAAGCTGATCCTGTTTTTCATAGCCCTGCTGGCTTCCTGCATCCTCCTGTTCCCTATCTACTGGATGGTCAGGATTTCGGTGAGCCCACAGGATAAACTGTTTGCTATGCCGCCGGACCTGATCATAACAAGAATCAACTGGGAAGGATATCAAAGTTTTTTCACCCGTCCCATTTTCCTTCGATTCTATTTGAACAGTATTATTGTAGCCATAGGAACAGTTCTGCTAAGTCTCTTTGCGGGAACTTGCGCAGGGTATTCTTTTTCCCGCTTCAGGTACAAAGGCCGCAAAATACTGATGGTCATTACCTTGTCGGCACAAATGTTTCCCTGGGCCCTGCTATTGATTTCTCTCTATATATCTTACATATATCTGGGGTTGCTCAATACCTATCTGGGGCTTATTCTTTCGCATTCGACATTTGCCCTGCCTCTTACCATCTGGATTATAAAAGGCTATTTCGATTCAATACCCATGGAATTGGAGCAGTCTGCTGCTATTGATGGATGCAGCCGGACTCAGGCCTTGACAAAAATCATTCTTCCCCTTGCCAAACCGGGGATTACCGCGGCGGGAATCTATATTTTTCTCTTTTCCTGGAACGATTTCCTGTTCGGTCTCACTCTGACGACAAAAGATACTATGCGCATATTGTCTCCGGGGATATCGATGCAGTTTATTGGTGAATTCGAGTTTCTCTGGATAGATATGATGTCATCATCGGTACTTATTACTATTCCCATTGTGATGCTTTTTTTGATTTTCCAGAAGTATTTCATACAGGGATTGACAGCTGGAGCAGTAAAAGGATGAAAAAAAACGATCCAAAAATTAACAATGCAAAAAACAATGTGCTTATTATCATGGTGGATCAGCTTCGCTATGATTGTCTGGGATTTGTCGGAAAGTACCCGGTAAAAACGCCGAATATTGATAAGCTGGCCGCCGGAGGGATGGTATTTACCCATGCCTTTACGACATTGCCGACGTGCTGTCCTGCCCGTGAATCGTTTCTCACCGGCGATCTGGCAGAGCACATTGGAGCACTATGGAATTATGATATCACTCTGCCGGTTCGATCTTTGATGCCGGATACTGAAACCTGGTCAAAAACCCTTTCAGAGAATGGGTACAGCAGCGCCTACATCGGCAAGTGGCATTGCAGTCCCGTCTATGATCCGACTTTTTTCGGCTTTGAGCGGTACTACGGTGAACTTGACTATGAGAAGTATATCGAGTCGAAAGGATTTACCGAGCATCTGCAGAGCGGTTGGAAAGGTATGTGCAGCAGCATTCCTCTGGAACATGCCCGGACACATATGCTGGCAAAAGAAGCGGTACAGGCGATAAGAGATTTTGAAGACCGGGAAAACCCTTGGCTGGTGTGCCTGGAGTTTCCCGAACCTCATTTGCCCTGTCATCCGTCAGAACCGTTTTTTTCTCAATACAAGCCTGAGGATGCCGTTCCCTGGGATGGATACGATGATGATCTGGCAGATAAGCCGGCCATGCAGCAGAAGCAGCTGGAAAACTGGGATTTGACGGAATATACCTGGAAAGATTGGGCTCCGAATGTTGCAGCATACTATGGAATCATAACTCAAATGGACGATGCCATCGGGAATGTCCTGAAAGAATTGGATGTTGCAGGAACGGCTGAAAACACTATAATAGTTTTCACATCGGATCATGGGGATATGTGCGGCTCCCATGGTATGCTGGATAAGCATTACAATATGTATGACGATGTAGCCCGGGTCCCGCTTATCATGAAGCTTCCTGGCGCTATTCCGGAAAACAGTGTAAGCAGGGAGTTTGTTACCCACACGCTGGATGTTCCGAAAACGCTCCTTGAAATGCTGGATATTGCCCCCAATCAGAATATGACGGGGAAGTCGTTTATTTCCTGGTTTGAAGAAGCGGAAAATAAGGACGGGAGCATCCGACAGGAGATGCCGGCTGGAGATTTCCCTCTGTCCGGTAAGGATAATCCGTCGTTGCAGCCGATCCGAGACTATGTTGTAGTCACCTATCATGGAGCACAGTTCGGGCTCTATTGTCAAAGAATGATACGTACAAAAAGGTACAAATTCGTCTGGAATCCAACTGACACTAATGAATTTTATGACCTTGAAAAAGATCCGGGGGAACTGCATAATTGTATCGGTTTTCCTGAGTACAAAGAAGAGGTGCAGAAGCTTTCTGAAACGCTCTATACAGCGTTAGTGGAGCAGAAGGACGACATTGTCAAGGAATCCTGGCTGAGCTGGCAGCTGACGGGGGTAAGGAAGGAGATAACCATTAATCCCACAGTATGACATTCCAGTCTGGGGGGTCGTCGCATAATTGGAGTATACGTGAAAAAGACTACGATAAAAGATGTTGCTTCTTTGGCCAATGTTTCTTACCAGACAGTTTCCCGGGTAATGAACAATAAGCCGGAAGTACATCCCGCAACTCAGGCAAGGGTGCTGGAGGCTATGAAGGAATTGAATTACCGGCCTGATCCTGTTGCCCGCAGTCTGGTAAGCCGGAACTCATATACGATCGGAGTTGTTATAGCCACCTATACAGGGCATACTTGCAGTCTGATACTGCAGAGCGCCGATGATTATGTCCGTTCCCAGGGGTACAATCTGGTAATTCTGGGAACGGAAACCCACTCAAGTGCGGAACCGGATGCAGGGCTGCTTCTCAGCAAACAGCGGCTGCAGGGACTTCTGGTTATTTACCACGGGGCCCAGGATGATCCTCACAAGCTGCTGCTGGATGTTCCGCCGGAGCTGCCGATTGTTTCAACGGGGTATATTGTAGACAGCCCACAGGCCCGTGTTATTCAGATCAATACCTATGACGGGGCAAGGGATGCGATAGAGTATCTTATCTCGCTGGGGCATAGAAAGTTTGCGACTGTTCAAGGGCCGTCGAATACCAGTGAGGTCCGGAATAGATTCAACGGATTCAAGGATACGCTGGATCGGCATAATCTTTCCTTTGATCCGGCCTGTCTGGCTGCCGGAGACTGGTCCATAGAGAGCGGCTACAATGCCATGAAGCAGATTCTCAAAAACAGCAGGGATTTTACCGGGTTATTTGCCCATGGAGACAGAATGGCTATCGGGGCGATCAGAGCTCTCTGGGAAGCCGGAATACGGGTTCCGCAGGATGTTTCGGTAATCGGCTTCAACAACGAGCCGAATGCCAAATACAGCATCCCGTCCCTGACTACCATTTCCTACCCTGCGGAGGAACTTGGCTTTTATAGTGCAAAAACGTTATTTTCTATGATAAGAAAAACAAAGAGCGAGAATTCTACGCCGTTACCCCCCATGCCTGAGATGAAGATGCAGCTGATTAAACGGGAATCCACTATTTCAATCCGGTAAAGCGGGCAAGCCGGAAATCTCTTCAATCTTCAGCTCAGCCTGGAATACTCCTAACCTCGGCTCTCACCATAAGTTAAAATCTCTATTGCCGATCCACTTTTAGCTGTGATATGATCTTACGAGGTTGAAAGACTTTCAATAATGGCAGTGAGCACAATAGGAAAGGATTGCAGGGGAGAGCCAGATGAGCGAAGAAGGAAGCTGTCTTGTAGACAGGCAGGAATTTGAAGATATCAGGAAACATCTGGCTGAAAGGGAAAAGGAGCTGGCTTTTCAAAACGAACTGACGACGCTATTCGATGACCAGACGCTGATGATCCCCGATGTCTGTAAAAAAATTGTAGAAAATATCCCCTTTGCTTTTCAATATCCCGAAATTGCCGCGGCCCGGCTGACCTTGGCTGACCAAGAGTTTGCCAGCCCCGATTACTCCCCGGAAGGGGTTTCCCTATCTGCCGACTATGCTATGGATGAAGCAGACAAAGTATCCCTCACTGTCCGGTATGCACCCTCGGAGGGCCGGAACAATCCGGAACCATCATCCTATCCATTTCTTCCTGAGGAGCGCAGCCTTCTGAGAGTAACAGCCCAGCGTCTGGCTAATTATGTTGAGCGTTTCAGCAAAAAAAAGGTATTGCAGGCAAATGAGGAGAAATACCGGCAGCTGGTGAATTCCCAGACCAACTATGTGCTCAGGACGGACATGAAAGGCCGGCAGAGCGAGCAGAATTACAAGAGCCTTTTCGACAACTCTCCTGACGGGTACCTCATAATTCGGGATAGCAGTTTTATTGAGTGCAACAAAGCTGCAGAAACACTTATCAGGGGTAGCCGGGAACAGCTGATCGGATCGACTCCTGTCATGATATCTCCGGATAAGCAGCCGAACGGCAGAGATTCCGGAGAATACACTGCCGAGCTGTTAGCCGAGGCCTACAGGCGGAAAAAGAAATCTTTTGAGTGGGTGCATAAGCGCTTTGACGGAACGGAGTTTCTTACCCGGGTAAATCTGGCCGTCATTGAGTACGAGGGTAATGAGGTGCTGGTTACCACCTGGCATGACATTACTGAGCAGCGGGCAGCTGAAGAACAGATAAGAAAGTTGTCCCTTGCTGTAGAACAGAGCCCGGTAAGTATTCTGATTACAAACCTTCAGAGTGAGATTGAGTATGCCAACACTGCAGCATGTAAGTCAGCCGGATATGCTTTGGAAGAGCTGCAGGGGATGAATGCAGCACAGTTGGGTGCTGAAGGGCTTGCTGAAGAAGACGGGCAAATGTGGGAGAGAATCAGAGAGGGAAAAGATTGGAAGGGGGTATTCCATAACCGGCGGAAGGACGGCGAGGAGTACTGGGAGGCGGCTACCGTTTCTCCTATCCGCGACAGTCGCGGCACTGTTACGCATTATGTGGCTGTTAAGGAAGATATCACCCAGCGGATGCAGACCGAAGAGGATCTCCGTAAGTTCAGGACTATTTCCGATCAGGCAAACTACGGTTCGGCGATAGCCGAGTTCGATGGTACCCTGCTCTACGTGAATGACTGCTTTGCCCGGATGCACGGCTGGGAAATAGAGGAGCTGACCGGCAGAAATCTCTCCATGCTTCACTCCGGAGAGCAGATGCCTCGAGTTCTGGAAGCCATAGAGATTCTGCAGAAGCAGGGCGGTTTTTCTGCTGAAGAGGTATGGAGAATCCGGAAGGACGGATCGGTATTTCCTTCCCTGATGAACGGCACCATCATTCACGACAGTGACGGCAGGCCGCAGTTCATGGCCGCCACGGTTATCGATATTTCTGCAATCAAGGAGCAGGAAAACGCGCTGAGGGAAAGCGAAGAGCAGCTGAACTTTGCCCAGAAACTTGCTGGTATGGGAAGCTGGGAGTTTAACCTGAAAACCGGCAGCGTGAGCTGGTCGAAAAACTATTATCACCTCGTCGGTCGAAGTACGTCTGAACCGCCGATGAGTCTGGAGGAGATACACGAGCAGGTGCATCCCGAAGACCGGGAGCTGTTCGAACAGGAAATAAAGAGAATACAGAGAGAAAAGACCGCCGGCAGACTCATTTTTCGTATAGTTATGCCCGATAACACTACCAAATGGATCCAGGCAAATATTGAACCGCGGTTTGAGCAGGATGAAATAACGGCGCTCAGCGGGGTAAGTCTTGACATTACCGAACGTGTGCAGAACGAGGCTCAAATTACCCGACTCAATTTAGCCATAGAGCAGAGTCCTGTTGCTATTGTTGTAACTGACCTTGACGGGGTCATTACTTATGTAAGTCAAGCATTTACAAGTATTACCGGCTATACCGCAGAAGATGTTATTGGTAAAAAAACCAGCATACTCAAATCGGGAAAGACGGATATAGCGGTGTATCAGGATCTTTGGCAGACCATTACCGAGGGGAGAATATGGAACGGTGAATGGATCAATAAAAAGAAGAACGGGGAGTTCTATCGGGAGAGCGTTACTATCAGTCCTGTTTTTGATAACAACGGTCTGGCTGTAAACTATCTTGCGGTGAAAGAAGATATTACCGAACGGAAAAAATCTGAGGAGCTCATCGAAAACAGCCGGCTGCGGGCGGAAAAGCAGAGAGCGGCTATCGACCGGCTGCTGCTCGATGATCCCGTGGTGCAGGGGAAGATCCCCGAAGCGTATCAGGAAATAACTAAGATAGTCTCAGAGGCCCTTTCTGTCCAACAGGTAAGCCTCTGGGAGTTTTCTGAAGAAAGCGGGGCCATGGAGAGCCTGACAGAATATGATTCCGAGACAAGGACTTTCAGTAGCGGGAACATCCTGAAAAAAGCAGATTTTCCCCGGTATTTCGAAGCTTTGGAAAAAGAAAAAAGAATCAGTGCGGAAGATGCCCTGAATGATCCCCGATTGGCTGAGCTGGTCGATGATTATCTTATGCCGCGCGGTATATCCTCACTTCTTGACAGCGGGGTAATGCTTGAAGGACGGTTTATCGGCATTATCTGTCTTGAGCATACCGGCAGCCGGCGAAAGTGGCATTCGGATGAAGAGGCGTTCGTCGGAACCGTTGCCGCACTGCTGTCCCAGATGTTTGCGGGAATTGAACGTCGGCAGACCGCAGGTATGCTGCAGAAGAGTGAGCAGCGCTATCGGCGGATAGTAGAAACTACCCATGAAGGCATATGGCTGTTAGATAAGGATGATAACACAACCTACCTGAACAGGCGCATGGCACAGATGCTGGGATATTCCGCGGCCGAAATGGAGAGAAGGTCATTCTATGATTTTGTAGATGAAGAGGATGCCCGGAATTTGAGGCAGATGCTCAGGGCTCAGGAAGCGGACGATGAAGCGGGTCAGGAAAAGGGTCAGAGTCAGGCGGCGACTGTTGACTATGACCTCCGGTTCCGTCGAAAAGACGGTTCTTACATAATGACCGTTATTAACTCCGATCCTGTCTGGGATGATAACGGGGGCTATGCCGGAACACAAAATATGGTTATTGACATAACCGATCGCAAGCGGGCGGAGGATGAGCGGATTGCCCGGCATGCAGCGGAAGAGGCCAACAAGTCCAAGAGTGTTTTTCTCTCAAATATGAGTCATGAGATCCGCACTCCGCTGAATGCTATAATTGGATTTGCCCATATCCTTAAGAGGGATGCAGCCCTTACCCCTGAACAGGTCGAACAAGTCCAGACCATTACCCGCAGCGGCGAGCACTTGCTCAACCTGATTAACGATGTCCTGGATCTCTCGAAAATCGAGGCGGGACGTATGACCATCAACAGGGTCGATTTCTCCCTGTATGATCTGCTCGATGATATCCGGTCCATGTTTGTGATACCAGCTGAAAGCAAAGGGCTTCAGCTTATTTTCGAGCGTCTGGACAGTGTGCCGAAATATGTTCACGGAGATGTAAGCAAGCTCCGACAGATACTCATCAATCTGCTCGGCAATGCAATGAAATTTACCCGGACAGGCGGCATTGCAGCCCGTTTCAAGGCTGAACAGGTAGCGGACGGCGGCAGAGTGCTGCTTATGGCCGAGATTGAGGATTCGGGCATGGGGATTCCTGAGAAGGAAGTCTCTCATATCTTTGATTCCTTCAGTCAGGCGGGAGCCGGTAAAACCATCGAAGGTACCGGTCTTGGTCTTGCAATAACGAAAAATCTGATTGAAATGATGGGCGGATCCATCAATGTGGAGAGCCGGGAGGGATCCGGAAGTATCTTTCGATTTCGGTTCCCTCTAGATCCCGCTGAAGAATTTGAGCAGGAAGAAATCAATATCGCGCTGAAAAGGGTAATCGGGCTGGAACCGGGGCAGGCACTGGGACTGGGGCATGGATTGGGACCGGGGCAGGGATTAGAGCAGGAGAATATTCGTATTCTGGTGGTAGACGACAAGCCGGACAACCGCAGCCTGCTCCGCGCCCTGCTGGAGCCGATCGGCTTTCTGGTAAGGGAAGCCGTGGATGGAGAGTCGGCGGTAAAAGTTTTTGCCGAGTGGGCGCCGCAGGCGGTGCTCATGGATCTTCGCATGCCGAATATGGATGGGTACGAGGCGGCTGAGCGGATAAAGAACCTGGCTGAAGGAGGGGCTCCCGTGCCCGTTATTGCGGTAACGGCCAGTGCGTTTGAGGACGATGAGAAAAAGGTCAGGAAAGCCGGATTTGAAGGCTACGTCCGCAAGCCATTCAGACCGGAAGAGATATTCGATGTGCTTGGAAGCTGCCTCGATCTGCGGTATATCTACGCCGAAGGAGGGGGAAGCACCGATATGCCCTCTGGAACTGTTTTAGTTACCAGGGAAGATATGAGTATTATGCCCGAAGACATGCTTGCGAAAATGCTGTTTGCCGTGGAGCAGGGCAATATGATCAAGCTGAATGAGTATATTGCAGAGGTGGAAAAAGTGAATGCCCGCACGGCTCAAGGTCTGCAGCAGCTTGCCGGGCAGTATGACTATGAAAAACTGGTGGAACTGCTGGAAAGGCGGTAGCTGCCGTTCACAGAGCAGGCCGTCCACAGAGCAGGCAGTCCACAGAGCAGGCCGTTCAGGATGTAGTCCCCTGCTCCTTTTCCGCATGACGGGCGAGAATCTGCTGTTCGAGCTTCTGCTTATAGGCTCCCCGGATGGGGTAGAAGTGCAGGATGATAATCCCCAGAAGATAGGCAATCCCGGGGATCAGGCCGGTATAGAGCCTGATGCCTGTCAAGGCGGAAGCGGGTTGATCAAGATTGATGATCCCGCCGTTCGCTTCACGGGTAATAAAGCCGGTGCTTTCCAGGATGATGGGGGGTATTGCCAGCCCCAGCGACTGGGCCGGCTTGGTCAGCAGAGCGTTGGTACCGAAAAAAGCCCCCTCCCGACGTTGTCCGGTACGGATCTCGTCTTCATCAATAGCCTGCGAAAGCAGCACATAGGTTAATGCCTCAGGCCCGCCCATGCCGAATCCGGCGATCATTACCGAAAGGGGAAGCAGCTGAACCGGCAGGAAAACCATGGAGAGCAGCCCCGCCGCTCCGAAACCCAGATACAGCTGCTGGGTGACCAGCACCCCGAACCGTTTCCTGAATATACCGGTCGCTGCTATGCCGAAAACCATCGGGACTATAAAATAGAGCATCAGTACCAGGCCGTTGATGCGGACAAGGTAGTCTGCCAGATAGAAGACCGCCCCCATCAGTATCGTCTGCACCAATATCCGCATAAAGTTGGCAGCGATAATGATCAGGGCCGATTTGCTGGTGAAGGTAAAGCTCAGGAACTGCCGGAACGAGATTTTGTCGGCACCGGAACTGAGCTGCGGGCGCTCTTTCACCTTGAATGAGAGCAGGAGAATTAATGCAGCCCCTATTATCCCCACCGCAAGCAGCGAGAGCCGCATCGGCAGGAGGGAGCCGGGTGCATTGCCCTTTGGCCGGAAGAGCTGGGGGATGACAAAGCCCAGGGCGAATCCGAGCAGACTGGCCAATGCTGTTGTTATCTGCAGCATGGCCCGATCTTCTTCATACTCCGAGATCTCCGGGAGAAGGGCGGAGTGCACCAGCCCGATGATGGTAAAGCAGGTATCGTAGAGCAGCATGGAGATGAGCATCCAGACAAAGATACCGATTTGTGAGAACCCGTCGGGCACCATCCATACCAGGAAAAAAGTCAGGGCGAGAAAGGGGGCGGTGAACCTGAGATACGGAATCCTCCGGCCCCGGCGGGATCGGGTATTGTCGGTGATAAACCCGAACAGCGGATCGTTTACCGCGTTCCAAAGGGCATAGAGCAGCGATACCAGCGATATCCAGCGGGCGCTGAGACCGAGGTAGTCCTGGTAGAAAATAGGAAGGGTGGAACCGAAAATGCCTCCGATCAGGGCAATGCCCAACGATGCCAGACCCCAGTAGATCAGCAGGCTGAAAGGTATTTTCCGCAGTGACAGGTGCATAGGCAGCTCTCCTCTGGATGTGTTTCCGGATGTGTTTCCGGATGCGCGAACAATCGATTGTGACCGGTTGCATTTTTTGCCGGCCAACCCCGGATACTGTGTGACTTACCCTCCATCATAGTATAGAATCGGGTTTTGTCAACACTTTTTGGGAAACCAGCACCACCATTGACTGCGGTCCGGTTTTATAAATCCGTTGATTCTTGAGGGGCTTCAGCCAGTCATCATCAATTATCGCCGGGGCTCTGGAGGTGTCCAGCTTCCGGCACCAGGCGGTGCCCTCCGGGGGAGGTGAGGGAACAAAACTTACCGGCTGCTCCTCACCATTGAACATCAGAAAAAAATCATCATCATCTTCGTTTGCAAATATTTCCGCCATGCTCCCGTCTATCCGGATCGCGAGAATATTGCGTTGGCTCGACCAGTCTTTCGGGATGCTGTTCTCGTCAAGCCAGGCGATATCGGGAACCCCGTTTTTATTGTTGTCCTGGCCGGAGAAAAACTCTGCCCGGTTGAGCAGGGGGTGCTTCTGGCGAAACGCGATAAGAGAACGGGTAAACTGGAGAATATCGGCATAATGTTCCGTCAGCTGCCAGTTGAACCAGGATATTTCATTGTCCTGGCAGTAGGCATTGTTGTTTCCCAGCTGGCTGCGCCGGAATTCATCCCCTCCCAGCAGCATCGGCGTTCCGGCAGAGAGCAGCAGTGTTGCAAGGAAGTTTTTAACCATCCGGCTGCGGGAAAGCTCGGTTTCCGGAGGGGCTTCAGAGCCTTCGGTCCCGAAATTGCGCGAATAATTGGTACTATGACCATCTTTGTTGTCTTCGCCGTTCTCCTCATTGTGCTTCTGCTCGTAGCTGACAAGATCGTTCAGCGTAAAACCGTCATGGGCGGTTATGTAGTTGATGCTGTGATACGGCTTTCGGCCATGAGAGAGGTAAAGATCGGCACTGCCGGAAAAGCGCATGGCAAGTCCGGAGGTCATTCCCGGCCGGCCGGCCCAGAACTGCCGGATATCGTCCCGGAACCGATCGTTCCACTCGGCCCAGCGGGTTTTATGAAAGCTTCCGACCTGATAGGTGCCGGAGGCATCCCAGGCCTCAGCTATAAGCTTGGTATCCCGGAGGATCGGATCTTCGGCAATTCTCTCGATAATCGGGGGATTTTCCAGCAGCCTTCCCGTACTGTCACGACCGAGAATTGAGCCAAGATCGAAGCGGAATCCATCTACATGCATCTCCATTACCCAGTAGTGCAGGCAGTCGAGAATGAAGGATCGGACAATGGGGTGGTTGCAGTTCATGGTATTGCCGCAGCCTGAGAAGTTCAGGTATCCCCTGCGGGATTCGTCCAGGATGTAGTAGATACTGTTGTCGATCCCCCGGAAGGAAAAGGTCGGCCCCTCCTCATTTCCCTCAGCGGTATGGTTGAAGACAATATCAAGGATCACTTCGATTCCTGCAGCATGAAGCCGCTTCACCATTTCTTTAAATTCCGTCACCTGCCCGCCGCGTTTGCGGGAAGCTGAATACTGACAGGCCGGGGCAAAAAAACCCACCGTGCTGTAGCCCCAGTAATTGGTCAGACGTTCTCCGCTGCGGGGATTGTACCTGATTATCTCGTTCGGATTAAACTCCTGCACGGGAAGAAACTCGAGACTGGTGATTCCGAGCCGGGTGAAATAGGGGATCAGGCCGATCACTTCCCGGTAAGTTCCCGGGTAGGAGGCTTCTGCGGAGGCATGTCGGGTCAGCCCTGCCAGGTGAGTTTCGTAGATGATGCACTCCTGCAGCGGGTAATTGAGGGGCTTATCCCCCTCCCAGTCGAAATTGTCATCTACTACGATACATTTCGGCATCAGTTCATGCTTCCACTCCTTCCATGGCTGCTCATGGGTCAGAGCTTTGGCATACGGGTCCAGAAGCCAGGCGCTGCTGTCGAATCGGTGTCCGTTGTCAGGGTCCCGGGGTCCGCTGAGCTGGTAGAGATAGAGCTGACCCTGCTTCAGTCCGGGGACATGCATATGCCACACATCTCCGGTTCTGTTCTGGGCAGGATCAAAGTGGTGGATTGCTGCGGGCGTCATATCTTCAGGCTCGTCAAAGAGCAGCAGCGACACCTCCTCGGCATTGCGTGAAAACAGGTTGAACTGAACCCCCCTGTCAGTTATGAAAGCTCCCAAAGGGAGCGGGTGCCCGGGTTCCGGCTGCATATCAGTATGCTGCATGCAAAATCTCCTTGCCGCAGGTTTCGAGGATAGAGTGGATTAACCTCTCTCACTATACTGGTTTAAAGATCGTGTGAAAAGGGATGACAATTGCTCTGATACGTATTACCATTACTCATAATAACATGAACTTCAGAATGGATGAGAACTGTCGTAAAAAGGATAGGTCAATGGAAAAAACGGAAACCGAAGATCGGAAAGTCACTGTCGATGCCTACGAACCCCCGAAAGGAGCTTCTGCAGAGCTGGAACTCCAGGCTGGTGGGATAGGTGCGAGCGCTGGCGGGGGCGCGAGTGGGGATGGGGGTGCGAGCGCGGATGGGGGCGAGAAGATAGCGTATACCGCTGCCGCTGACTGGCTTATACTGCGCAAGGAGCAGAGACCGCGGGCAGAAATGTTTTTTGTCAGCTACACCAGAAAAACCGATGATTCCCGACGGCGTCCGATTACCTTCGTGTTCAACGGCGGTCCCGGTGCCTCATCAGTCTATCTCCATCTCGGGGCAATGGGCCCGAAGAAAGCACTGTTTTCACCTGACGGCTATGCCTCTGCTCCGCCGTACAGGCTTTGCGACAACGAGGAAACCTGGCTGCACTTTACCGACCTCGTTTTTATAGACCCTGTGGGAACCGGATTCAGCCGCATGATTGTGCAGAATGAGTCGGGAAAGGGCGACAAAGAGAGCGGCAGAGAGGGAGACAAGGAGGGCAGCGAATACTGGAAGCTGAAGCGGGATCTGGAGTCACTAGGGGAATTTATCAGAAGCTACCTTTCACTGCACCATCGGTGGGAAAGCCCCATCTATATTGCCGGTGAGAGCTACGGAGGCTTCCGGACTGCAAAACTGACAAGACTGCTGCAGAAAGAGTACGGGGTGGGGTTGAGCGGTGCCGTCATTATATCACCGGCACTCGAATTCAGTCTGCTCGATGGTACAGACTACAATGTGCTTACCTGGATTGACACGTTTCCCACGATGGCCGCGGCTGCCGGAATTCACGGAAGGAGCCGGAAAAAAACGAAGAGTCGGAAAAAGGAGAACGGTCGGACGAGCGAGCAGGGTGAGATGCAGGATCCCGGCGGTGAAAATGAACTCCTGGCATATATGAAGCTTGCCGGTACTTTTGCCTTGGAGCAGCTTCTGCCGGTTCTGGCTGCCGGAGACCTGCTGGGCGATGAGCGCAGGCGGCAGGTGCTGAATCAGGCGGCGGACTTTATCGGACTGCCGCGGTCGGTGGTTGCCTCCAAGAACGGCCGGGTGGAAATAGATTACTTTGTCAAAAACCTTCTGCGGGATGAGGGCAAGCTTCTCGGCCTCTATGATATTTCGCTGACAGTAACCGATCCCTACCCTGACCGGGAGGCCTGGAGCGGACCAGATCCGACTCTGGACCAGAGTGAAAGAGTATTTGCGGCGGGCATAAATACTCAGCTGCGTAAGAATATCGGTCTGCAGACAGATCTGGACTACGAACTTCTCAGCCTGCAGGTTAATAAAAAGTGGGAGAATGATGCCCGCAAACATGCTCTCGATTCCGAGGTAGGGGCGACCGATGACTTGCGCTTCGGGATGAGCCTGAATCCTGATATGAAGGTATTTCTTACCCATGGCCTGTTCGACCTGGTAACCCCGTTTTTTTCGGCGGAGCGCATAACCCATCTGATGAAACTCACCGGGGAGCAGAAGAAACAGCTGCAGGTCCGCTTTTATCCGGGCGGCCATATGTTCTACCTGCGGGAGGAGAGCCGCAGACAGTTTGCGCGGGACCTGCGCGCCTGGTATGAGGGCTGAATTTCATAATGATAAAGCGTGAAGCTGCCCGGGATACCTGGGCACGGATTATTGAATACTCAGGGCTGGGCTACGCGCTGCTTTCTGCAGTTACGGATACTGCCGGCACCCCCATAGACTACACCTTCACAGAGACGAACCATACTTTCGGTGAGATGCTCGGGCAGAAAGCGAGTTCTCTCATAAACCGGAACATAACAGATGTGCTGCTGGGACTACGGGACCGGCAGTTTGACTGGATCACCTATTTTTCAGCTGTCGGTAAAAAAGGGAAAGTTGAGGAGTTGGAGCACTATTCGCTTTCCCTGGGAAAGTACTTTCATGTGAGAATGTTTTCTCTTCAGGAAAACACCATTGTTATCCTGTTGGCCGATATATCGAACCAGATGCAGATTGCCGATATTTCAAGAAAATTCATTGCGTATGGAAACAGGAGCATAGACTACCAGAGTATCTGTGATCAGATGCTGCAGTTTTCCGGGGCAAAATACGCGGTCTTTAACCGATTTAACGAAAACGGGCTGGACTTCACCACGGTTGCCGTTTCGGGAGCGGGCGAGCATATACGAAAGGCAATTGAGCTGCTGGGCTTCAATGTTGTGGGAAGAGCCTGGCCGCATGATCCGGTGCGGGCTGAGAAAATCCGTGATTCGGTAATTACCTCATTCCGCAGCCTGCCCGACCTTACCGGAGGGACGGTCAGTCGACGGGCGGTTTCCATCATGGAGCGTCTCTTTGACATAGGCCAGACCAATGTGGTCAAGATTACGAACGATAACCGGATGCTCGGAGATTTTACCCTTATTATGGCGAGAGGTCAGTCGCTAGCAGCTAAGGGAATCGTGGAACTGTTTGCATCCCTGGTCGGCATCTTCCTTGAGAAAAAGCAGGCGGAAATCGATTCTGCGGCCCGAGAGCGTAATTTCAGGACATTTTTTGACACGCTTGACGATATTGTGCTCATTTTTGATCTGGAAGGGAACGTGCTCCACGTGAATCGACGGGCCGGGGAAAAGCTCGGGTTCTCCTACAGCGAGATGAGGCAGATGCGCTTCAGCAGCTTTTACCATCAGGACAACCGGCAGGATGCAGAGGCCGTTCTGCGGAAGCTTTCTCCGGATGCTGTCGAGACCTGCCCGCTGCCGATATGCAGAAAAGATGGAACCAGGATATCTGCTGATACGCGACTTTGGTATGGAGAATGGTACGGTAAACCCTGCATCTATGGAATATCCAAGGATATTTCCCGTGAGCAGGAAGCCCTTCAGAAGTTTAACAGGCTGTTTGAACGAAGCCCGGCTATGATGGCTGTCCGAGCTCTTCCGGATGGCCGATTTACCGAAGCCAACGCCATGTTTCTGGAGACAACCGGTTATTCCCGGGATGAGCTGCTGGGCAGGAGTACCGACGAACTGGGGCTCTATACCGATCCGGAGACTGGAAGAAGGCTGGATGCGGAAATTCTGGAACATAAGCATCTTAAGAATAGCGAAGTTCAGCTGACGGCTAAAGATAATCGACAGATTTCCGGTCTGATGTCGGGAGAAATCTTCGAGAGTCAGGGGGTGGGCAACCTGCTGACGGTGCTCGTTGACATTACCGAAAACAAGAAAAAGGATAAGCTTCTTGAGGTTGTGACAACCGTTACCCAGGATTTTTTGAGCACCCGCAATTATCGGAAAGTTATCCCCCTGGCAATCCGGCAGATGGGAGAGGCGCTCGATGTGAGCAGAGTCTATCTCTTTGAGAACACCTACAATCAGGATGGGGAACTGACAGCGGCAAGCAGGGAGGCTGAATGGAGTGCTGATGACACGGTATCCTACAAGGACAACCCGCTGCTGCAGCAGATATCGGTTGATTCAATGAGCACTATGCTATCCGGTATAGTGCGGGACCATCCGTTAAGTCTCGATACCGAGGAAATGGAGAGCGGACCGGCAAAATCAATCCTGGAATCCCTGAACATTCAGTCGATTCTGGTTCTGCCGATTATGGCTGACAACCGTTTCTGGGGTTTTCTCGGATTCGATGAGTGCCGGTATGTGCGCAGCTGGACCGAGCTTGAGATGTCGATTCTCAAGGTATTCTCTGCTTCGCTTAAGGCAGCGGTGGAACGGGAACATGCCGACAGGCTGCTGATAGAAAGTGAGGAGAAAAATCGTGCAATTCTGCAGGCTGTGCCGGATATGTTTTTTGTCTACTCGCCCGAAGGCGTCATTATGGATTATTTTGCATCTACCCGTTCCGGTCACCTGTTTGCGCCGCCGGAAAAGTTCCTGAAAAAAAACATTCTTGATGTTTTTCCTGAAGCTATTGCGGTTCCGGCCCTGAAAAGTCTTCAGGAGGCTTTGCGCAAGAAAGATGTCCAGGTGTTTGAATATTCCCTGACCATTAACGGGGTGCTGGAATATTTTGAAGCGCGGCATATGCCGATAAACGAGGAGTCTGTTCTGGCAATCTCTCGCAATATTTCCGACCGGAAGCGACAGCAGGATGCCATAGCATTTCTCAGTTATCATGATCAGCTGACGAATGTCTATAACCGGCGGTATTTTGAGACAGCTATGCTGGAGCTCGATACCGGGGAGAATCTGCCTTTGAGCCTGATCATGCTGGACGTAAACGGACTGAAGCTGATAAATGATGCTTTCGGACACCTTGCCGGTGATGAACTGCTGAAAATCACTGCCGCCGAACTGCTTGCGGCAGCCCGTCCGGAGGATATTGTCGCGAGAATCGGCGGCGATGAATTTGTAATACTCCTGCCTGGAACCGATTATGAGCAAACCCGGCTGCTGGCAGAGGAGCTGGAAAAGAGGATATCCTCAAAGCAGGTCCATTCCATTGCCATATCCATATCTATCGGATGGGATACGAAAAAGCAGGCTGAAACCGAGCTGATTACGGTGTTGAGCCAGGCGGAAGAGTATATGTACCGTAAAAAACTGACGGAAAGCAGAATAATGCGGCATAAGGCCATAGAAATTATTATGGATACCTTGCTGAAGAAAAAGCCGTTTGAAATGCAGCATTCGCAGCGTGTAGGGGTGTACTGCCGCAGAATCGGTGAAGCTCTGGGGCTGGATGCTGGAAAAGCCAGCAATCTACAGATAGCGGGAGAAATGCACGATATTGGAAAAATAATGATTGATTCCCGGATTCTCCAGAAGGGCAGTTCTCTGACGGAGAGCGAGACGAGTGAAATGCGGCGGCATGTGGAGGTCGGGTATCAGATAATGAAATCGGTAAATGAATATGCCCCGCTGGCGGAGGATGTGCTGGGGCATCACGAGCGGTGGGACGGCAGCGGCTATCCCCATAGTTTGAAGGGAGAGGCTATACCGCTGGGAGCGAGAATAATTGCTGTTGCCGATGCCTACGATACCATGGTTTCCGGTCGGGTCTACCGGAAACCGCGTACCCCGGAAGAAGCGGTGGAAGAACTCTTTAACAGTGCTGAAACCCAGTTTGATCCAGGGATAGTCCGCATATTTGTACAAAAGGTACTGGGTTATAATGCTGCCGGCTGAAAGATGGATAACTGTTTCATAGTTGTTGACGTTCCAATAATATCACCGTACAATGTAGAGCGAGTAAGGTTCCTGAGGCACCGCAGGTGTCTGCTGTGATGTAGAGAGAGGGTGAATTCATGGACAATAGGTTATCAAAAAAGTCAGCGGGGGGAGGAGTGAATTTCGCCCTTAAGAAATCAAAGACTGGAATACCAGGGTTTGACGAAATAACTGCCGGAGGTCTGCCCCTGTGTCGCCCGACATTGGTCTGCGGGAGTGCAGGCAGCGGGAAGACCCTGTTTGCCCTGGAATTCCTGGTAAACGGAATCTTGAAATTTGATGAGCCAGGGGTATTTGTCTCCTTTGAGGAGAACGAGGCCGAACTGATTGAAAACGTTGCCTCCCTTGGTTGGGATCTTAAGGGACTGACTGAGCAGGGGAAGCTCTTTATTGACCATGTCCATATCGAGCGAAGCGAAATAGAAGAAACCGGGGAGTTTAACCTGGAAGGGCTCTTTATCCGGATTGAAGCTGCTGCCCGGGCAGTGGGAGCCCGGCGGATCGGGATAGATTCCATCGAAGCGCTGTTCAGCGGGTTCAGCAGCGATTCCCTGCTTCGGGCAGAGATTCGCAGACTGTTCCGATGGCTCAAGGCGAAAAATCTCACTGCCGTCATAACCGGGGAGAAGGGGAATCAGATGCTCACCCGCCACGGTCTGGAAGAGTATATATCTGATTGCGTACTATTTCTTGATAACCGCATGCAGGGACAGGTAGCTACCCGCCGCATGCGCATCATAAAATACCGGGGCACCAGCCATGGAACCAACGAGTATCCGTTTCTCCTCACCGAGAGGGGGTTCTCTGTCGTTCCCATAACGGCGCTTGCGATGGATTACGAAGTATCCACGCAGCGGGTGTCAACCGGAGTGGAACGGCTTGATACCATGCTGGGGGGCTCCGGCTGCTACCGCGGTTCCAGCGTTCTGGTATCCGGAACTGCAGGTACTGGTAAAAGCAGCCTTGGAGCCTGCTTTGTCAGTGCCGCCTGCGGCAGGGGTGAGCAGGCCATCTATTTTTCATTCGAAGAAGCCCCGAAGCAGATCATCCGCAATATGGGCAGCATCGGAATCGACCTGCAGACCCCGGTAGATCAGGGGCTGCTTACGTTTCATTCGGTTCGCGTAACATCGTTCGGGCTGGAGATGCATTTAGCCGGGATGCTGCGTATGATTGATGAGGTCAAGCCAGCGGTTGTTGTCATAGATCCGATTTCCAACCTCAACAGCGTGGCGGTACTCGAGGATGTAAAGGAGATGCTGGCCCGTATTATCGATTATATGAAAATGCAGGGGATAACCGCGGTTTTTACCGATTTGTCACATACCGGATCATCTCTGGAGGCAACCGAAGCCGGAATTTCCTCACTGATGGATACCTGGATTCTTCTGCGCGACATTGAACTGAACGGGGAACGTAACCGCGGCATGTATGTGCTGAAATCTAGAGGCATGTCTCATTCCAATCAGATTCGTGAGTTTATCATATCCCGTGAGGGTATTTCCCTCAAGGATGTCTATATCGGTCCGGGCGGGGTGCTTACCGGAACAGCCCGGGTAGTGCAGGAGGCGGCAGAGACCGAAGAGCAGATTCTGCGCCAGCGAAAAGCCGACTCTATGCGGCAGGAACTGAAACGCAGGGAAAAAGCCCTGCAGATGCGGATTCAGGAGCTTCAGGATGCTTTTGCTGCCGAAAAAGAGGAGATTGAGCAGGAGTTGGCAGAAACACAGGCAAAAGAGAAGAATCTGGCGTATAATAAATCAGCGCTGGCTGCCATGCGGGGCCGGGACAAAGAAGAGAGGTAGGAGATGCTCGTATGGCTTTTAACGAGGGTTTAGAGTCGGCAGCCGGTGAAGAAGTATCCGGTGAAGAAGTATTGAGTGACGATTTCTGGGAGCTGCGTCTGTATGTTGCCGGGCAGACTCCCAACAGTGTGAAAGCGTTTGCCAATCTGAAAAGGATATGCGAGCAGGAGCTGAAAAATCGCTATGTGATAAAGGTTATCGATTTGCTGGAAAACCCGCAGCTTGCCAAGGGAGACCAGATAATAGCCGTCCCCACGCTTGTGAGAAAACTGCCGGTTCCCGTCAAGAAAATTGTGGGAACCCTGCAGGACAGCGAACGGGTTCTTGTCGGGTTGGATTTGAGAAGACAGTAGATGAGAAGACAGCAGCCGGAAAAACAGAATATAAAAAATGCATGAGGAAAAAGACCATGCAAAGGGACGGAAGTAACAAGTATGCCGGAAAAAAGTGATGATGTCACAGAAGCCTTAGAAAAAGAACTGCTGCAGTATAACGAAGGTATGTATATTCTGCGTTTATATATCGCAGGAAGTACTCAGCGTTCGGTGAAAGCGATAACCAGCATCAAGGAGATCTGTGAGAAGCATCTGCAGGGACGGGTCCAGCTTGAGGTTATCGATACCTATCAGAAGCCGCAGCTCGCCAGAAAGGATCAGGTTATTGCCCTGCCGACCTTGATCAAGGAGCTTCCTCTGCCGCTCAAGCGGATAATCGGGGATCTTTCTGATACGGAGAAAGTGCTGGTAGGGCTCGATTTGATTGAAAAGGATGCAGGACGGTAGCCTATGAATACCGCTGAACGGCAGCTTGCACAGATAAGAGAAGAGAATGCGCAGCTGCGTCGTGAGCTGGAAGAGGCACAGGATGCCCTCAACGCTATTTACAGCGGAGAAGTGGATGCTTTGGTGGTCAACACTTCTGCCGGGGATCAGATATTCTCCCTGCAGAGCGCCGATTACAGCTACCGCCTGCTGATAGAAAGCATGCAGGAGGGTGCGGTTACCCTCAGTGAAGACAAGAGCGTGCTCTATGCAAATAAGTTTGTCGAAAAGCTGCTGGATATCCCGCTCGAGAAAATTATCGGCAGTCAGTTCATCCGCTTTGTCCATGAGGCCGATCTTGACGGATTTTTTTCGTTGCTCAGGCAGCAGGATCTGGAAAACGATTCTGCTGCAGCTGAAGTGCGGCTGCTCTCCCGAAGCGGCAGACCTGTCCCGGCCAGGATATCTGCCAGCAGGATTTTTCTGGAAAATATCCCTGTCTACTCCATGGTTGTTACAGACTTGAGTATGCATAAGCGGCATGAGCAGATGTTGGCAGAGGAGCAGCTGAGCCGGAATATTATACGCCAATCGGTGAACGCCATTATTGTCTGCGATGAACGGGGAGTGGTTATAAGGGCTAATCAGGCGGCCTCTGATTTGATCAGGAGCAGCTGCCTCAACCTGCCGTTCAGAGAGGCCTTTCACATCTATGTAAATGATTCGACCAGCCCTGATCAATTTGAACTGCTGAGGATTGAGAAGGTTATTGCCGGGGAGACGTATCATTCCAGCGAGGCCAGGATTCACCATGAAGATGGGGAGGACGACTATCTGTCGCTGAGCGCATCGCCGATGGCGGATGATGCCGGGCAGGTAATCGGGGCGGTGATAAATATTGCCGATATCTCGCTGCAGAAGCGAACCGAACAGGTGCTCAGGGAGCAGAACGACTACATTCAGACAATTGTTGACAACCTGCCCATCGGGTTGGCGGTCAGATATCTCGAGGATGGTACTGCCACCTATATCAATAAGCGCTTTGAAGAGATCTACGGCTGGCCGGCGGAAGACCTCCGGAATACTGAAATGTTTTATGACCATGTATATCCCGATCCCGCATACCGGCAGTATATGAGGAGCCGGATCGAGGCTGACAGAGCCTCCGGCGATCTGGAGAGAATGTACTGGAAGAATATTGAGGTAACCCGGAAAGACGGAACCAGAAGGATAGTATCGGCAAAAAATATCCCCATCTTCAATCAGAACTTCATGATATCTACGGTTCAGGACGATACCCAGCAGGCAGCGGCAGAGAGAAAGCTCAAAGAGAGCGAAGAGAAGTACCGTCTGATTGCCGAGAACACTGTAGACTGCATCTGGATAATGGATATGGATTTCAACTTCACTTTTGTCAATCAGGCTGTTCAAACCATGTTCGGCTATACCCCCGAGGAATTTGTCTGTACAAATCTCAGGGATCACTGTGGAGAGGAGACCTTCAGAGAGCTGCAGAAGCTTGTCGGGGAAAAGTCTTTAGGAGTGACCGGGGGGCGGGCGGAACCCGGGTATGCGGAACTGGTCTTTGAAGCGGATCTCCGCAGCAGGACAGGGGAAGCGGTTCCGGTGGAAATACACGGAGCCATTATCGTTGATGCAGATAAGAAAGCCTCCTCTCTGCAGTGCGTAACCCGGGATGTCCGCGAACGCAATTCGTTTGAGCAGCAGCTGCGGCAGGCTCAGAAGATGGAAGCGGTGGGAAGGCTGGCCGGCGGAGTTGCCCATGACTACAACAATATGCTCAGCGTTATTCTCGGATATACCGAAATGGCAATGGACCAGCTGGCAAAAGATGATCCGCTCTATAATGATCTGAATGAGGTTCTGTCGGCAGCAAATCGGTCGCGGGATATAACCCGGCAGCTGCTGGCCTTTGCCCGGAAGCAGACGATTGCTCCGGTGGTACTGGATCTGAACAAGACGATCAGCGGTATGCTCAATATGATTCAGCACCTGATCGGAGAGGATATTGCGCTTGACTGGAGTCCGGGCGAAGAGCTTCCCTGGATCAGGATGGACCCGTCCCAGATAGATCAGCTGATGGTAAATCTCTGCATCAACTCTCGAGATGCCATAGAAGGGATCGGAAGGATTGCTATTACCACTAGCCGGAAGCAGTTCAGTGAATCTGCACCCGCAGATATTGTCGGCAGCCGTCCCGGAGAATTTGTCATGCTGTCTGTCAGCGATAACGGCTGCGGTATGGATCAAGAGACCAGGGATAATATTTTTGAACCCTTCTACACAACGAAAGGGGCCCTGCCTGGCCGAAATCAGGGGACAGGCTTAGGATTGGCAACGGTGTACGGCATTGTAAGCCAGAATGGGGGTTTTATCGGGGTGGCGAGCAATCCTGGGGAGGGCACAACCTTCCGGCTCTATCTGCCCGTCTATGCAGGGAATCTGCAGACCGCATCCGATGAGGATGAAATAGAAATACCGCGGGGCTGCGGTGAGACAATCCTCTTGGTGGAAGATGACCGGGCAAATATGCAGATGACCACCATCATGCTGGAAAAACTGGGATATCGGGTCCTGGCAGCCAATGCTCCCAGAGAAGCCTTTCGAATAGCAGAAAAGAACGGCAGCAGTATCAAGGTCCTTCTGACTGACGTGATTATGCCGGAAATGAACGGGCGCGATCTTGCAGAGAACCTGATCAGCCTCTATCCCGAAATTATGATCATGTTCATGTCCGGATATACCGCCGATGTCATAGCACACCACGGCGTGCTGGATGAGGGGGTGCACTTTATTCAGAAGCCTTTTTCCATGAGGGATCTGGCTGTGAGAGTGCAGGAAGCGATAGGCTGATGCGGATACGGAGGCTGATGCTGATGCGGAGACGGAGACGGAGACGGATACGGAGGCGGAAAAACTGTGAATGAAAATGAAAAATTGCAAGTCGGGCTGTTCGGTATTGGACTGGATACCTACTGGCCGCAATTCAACGGTTTGAAAGAGCGGCTGGAGGGGTATCAGCGAGTTATTGCGGGTGAACTGCGAAAAGGTGCAGATAGTAATCTTATTGACGCAGGTCTGGTGGATTCTCCCGAACGGGCGCGTGAGGTGGGCTCACTTTTTCGCAAGAGCCAGGTTGATATCATATTTCTGTATATATCAACCTATGCCCTCTCCTCTACCGTGCTGCCGGTGGTGCAGGCAGCCGGAGTTCCCGTTGTGGTTCTGAATATTCAGCCGGTTGCCGCTATCGATTATGAAGCTTTCAACAAGCTTGGTGATCGTGGTCTGATGACCGGTGAGTGGCTGGCTCATTGTCAGGCTTGTTCGGTTCCGGAAGTTGCCAATGTGTTTAACCGGGCCGGCATCGAATACTATCTGCTGACAGGTTTTCTTGGTGATTCGCGGACATCGGCGCAGCTGGCGGAGTGGCTTGCAGCGGCGAAAGTGGGTAAAACCATGCGGGAAAACCGGTTGGGCGTCCTCGGCCACTATTATGCGGGTATGCTGGATGTTTATACCGATATGACGAAGCAGATTTCTGTCTTTGGCGGGCATATTGACCTTATCGAAATGGACGAGCTGGCGCTTCTCCGGAGAGAGGTTACAGCTGAGGAGACGGACCGGAAGCTGGAAGAATTTCAGGAAGCCTTCGATGTGGTGCCCGAGTGCGAATCGGCAGAACTGAAACGGGCTGCCGTTACCTCTGCTGCCCTGGATAAGCTGGCTGAGAGGCATCAGCTTGGGTCGCTGGCCTATTATTATGAGGGGAGTCCCGATTCGGAGCATGAAGCTATAATTACTTCGGTTATCGCCGGCAATACCCTGCTGACCGGCCGTCATATTCCGGTGGCGGGGGAGTGCGAAATAAAGAATGCCCAGGCGATGAAAATTCTGGACAGCTTCGGGTTCGGCGGTTCTTTTTCCGAGTTTTACGCGATGGATTTTATTGATGATATTGTGATGCTCGGGCATGACGGGCCGGCCCATGTTGCGATTGCCGAGGGCCGGGTCAAGCTGGTTCCGCTGCCGGTCTACCACGGGAAGCCGGGGAAGGGGCTGTCGATTCAGATGAGCGTTAAGCATGGTCCGGTTACCATCCTGGCCGTGGTGGATGGTCCGGATGGGGTGTTCCTGCTTACCGCAGAGGGTGAAAGTGTCCCCGGTCCCATCCTGAATATCGGCAATACCAACAGCCGGTATCGTTTTTCCACCGGAGCAGCGGATTTTATCGAGCAGTGGTCCAGATTCGGTCCGTCGCATCATTGTGCGGTGGGGCTGGGGCATACTGCTTCAGCGGTGGAAAAGTTCGGAAAGCTGATCGGCATTCCTGTAAGGAGAGTCTGAAACCGATCGCTGGAACCTGCCGCTGAAAATTCTTGACAGTGTTTCTTTTTATGATACACTGTTTCTTATGGATGAACAGCAGGTAGGCAAAAATATTCGCGGAATCCGCACCAGCGCCGGGCTCACCGTGACAGCTCTGGCTGCTGAGGCTTCCGTTACGAAAAGTACCCTTTCGAAAATCGAGAATGGACAGGTCTCTGCTCCCATATCCACCCTGATGCGTGTTGCAAGAGCCCTCGAGGTACCCCTTGCCGATTTCTTTTATGAGGCGGAGAAGGATCCCGATTACGTTTTCACGAGGAAGGGAGCCGGAAAAATCGTGCACGGCAACGGCACGAAGCTAGGGTACTCGTATGAGGGGCTTGCCCTGGGAAAAAAAGACACGCTTATCGATCCCTTTGTCCTGACCATAGATCCCGAAGATCCTCCCGGCGAATTTTATCATGAAGGTCAGGAGTTCATTTATATGCTCTCGGGAACCCTTCAGTTTTCGATCGGGGATGATGTTCTGGAGCTGCATGCAGGCGATTCGCTGCTGTTCAACTCCGGCACCACTCACAAAACCCATAATACCGGGGATACGCCCGCCCGATTTCTCTGCATTTTTATTCAAAATCCCAAAAAATGAACGACAGGAGCAGAAACATGAGAACATGTAACCTGGAAGGAAAAATCGCGCTGGTTACCGGCGGCGGTCAGGGGCTGGGGGCGGCGGCCTGCAGTGCTCTGGCCGAGGCCGGCGCTTCGGTGGTTGTCAACTATTTCGAAGCAGGCGATCACTATGCCGGCGATTATGCTGCCGGCGATTATGCTGCCGGTGAACATGCTTCCGGGGGGGATGCTTCCGGGGGGGATGCTTCCGGCAAGGGGGCAAACCGTCTGCAGGCCGAAGAGACTGCCCGCCAACTGGGCAGCTCAGCAGTAATCTGTCAGGCTGATGTCAGAAATCTTGCGGAAACCGGCGCCATGCTGGACTGGATAGTTGAGCGCTTCGGAAAAATCGACCTGGTCATCAATAATGCCGGCATTCTCCGAGACCGGACGTTGAAAAAGATGAGCGCAGAGGAGTGGCAGCTGGTCATCGACACGAATCTCACCGGGGTCTTCAATGTCTGTCGAAGTGCGGTTCCTCTTCTGTCGAACGGTGGGAGAATTATCAATCTTGCCTCGATTGCCGGTATTCTGGGATTTTTCGGGCAGTGCAATTATGCTGCCTCGAAGGCCGGGGTGATCGGGTTTACCAAAGCGCTGAGTAAGGAGCTCGGGTATCGCGGGATTACCGTAAATGCCGTTGCTCCGGGGGTGGTGCTCACTGAGATGGGCAGATCTATTCCCGAGGAGGTGCGGGATGGGATGCTGAAGCAGATTCCTCTCGGCAGGTTCGGGGAACCGGAAGATATTGCCGATGCGGTGGTCTTTTTATGCAGCGATATGGCGAAATATATTTCCGGCCAGGTTATCCAGGTTAACGGCGGCTGGATAGGATGAAGGTGATGACGCGATGAAGGGAATGACGCGATGAAGGGGACGGTGAGATGAAGGGAATTGCTGACAAGATATGCCGGGCTGATGAGGCGGTTGCGCTTATCGGGGACGGGCAGACCATAGCCACTTCGGGATTTGTCGGGATCGGGGTGTGTGAGGCCCTCTCATCGGCTTTGGAACGGCGTTTTCTTGAAACGGGAGAGCCGCGCGATCTTACCCTGGTGTATGGAGCCGGTCAGGGGGATGGCGGGAACCGGGGCGCCAACCATTTTGCTCACAAGGGATTAGTAAAGCGGGTAATAGGGGGCCATTGGGGACTGGCGCAGAAGCTGGGCAAGCTGGCTGCTGCGGGAGATATCGAGGCGTATAATTTTCCGCAGGGGGTTATCTGTCAGCTTTTTCGGGATATTGCGGCAAAGCGGCCTGGAAATATCACCCATGTGGGCCTGGGAACCTATATCGATCCGGATCAGCCCGGCCGGTATGCCGGAGGAAAGCTCAATGCCAATACTGTCGAGGATCTGGTTGTGCCGATACTCCTGGATGGGCAGCGGTGGCTCTGGTATAAGGCTTTTCCCATCCATGTGGGGTTTATCCGTGCCACGGCCGCCGATCCCTACGGGAACCTGATTATGTCGAAGGAGGCGGTTTTCGGGGAGGTTCTGCAGATCGCTCAAGCGGTGCGCAATTCCGGCGGACTAGTAATCGCGCAGGTGCTGGAACTGCTGACGGAGCCGATTCCGCCGCAGCAGGTAATTGTACCGGGTATTCTGGTCGACCGGATAGTTGCTGCCGAGGAAGCCGAGCACCAGCAGACGTTTTCTGAGACGTATAATTCCGGTTACTGCATGACTTCGCCGGCTGGTTTTTCGACACAGACCAGGCAGTCGGAGCAGACCAGGCAGTCTGTACAGACAGCCCCGATCAAGATGGAGAACAGCGAGAGGAAAATTATTTCCGCTCGGGCATGCATGGAAATACCGCCCGGGGCAATAGTTAATCTCGGAATCGGGATGCCGGAGGGGATAGCCGTTACAGCTGCAGAGCTTGGTCTTCTGGATAATTTTACGTTGACGGTCGAGAGTGGACCGATTGGGGGTATTCCTGCCGGGGGATGGAGTTTCGGGGCTTCTCTCTATCCGCAGGCGGTGATTGATCAGCCTTCGCAGTTTGATTTTTACGATGGGGGAGGGCTCGATTTTTCGGCGCTCGGGGCGGCACAGGTTGACGGCAAGGGAAATGTGAATGTTTCAAAATTCGGGTCAAAGCTGGCCGGTGTGGGAGGTTTTGTCAATATATCGCAGAATGCCAAGAAACTTATCTTCTGCGGCACCTTCACTGCCGGAGGGCTTAAGGTTGCGCTTGAGGACGGGAAGCTGAAGATTGTGTCGGAGGGGACTGTCCGCAAATTTGTTTCGCAGCTGGAGCAGGTTTCCTTCAGTGCCAGGCAGGCGCTCGATTCCGGTCGGGAGGTGCTGTATGTTACCGAAAGGGCTGTTTTCCGGTTGACGGAGGCCGGCTTGGAGCTGATCGAGGCAGCTCCGGGCATTGATATTGATTCCCAGATTATCGGGCAGATGGATTTTGTTCCCGTTATCAGGCAGGTTGCCGGCATGCCTCCATCGCTGTTCCAGATGGCATGAAGACGGTTTATCCGTCTTTCCTTTACTTCAGCCTATTGCGGCAGTACGTTAAAGGTATTGGTTTCTGTAAAAAGGCGGTATGGTATGCGTAAAAAAAGTCAGTATGATGCAGTGGTTATTGGAACGGGAACAGCGGGGGATACGGCTGCGGGTATTCTGGCAGAGGCCGGCAAGTCAGTTGCGGTTATCGATAAACGGCCGTTCGGCGGCACCTGTGCCCTGCGGGGATGTCAGCCTAAAAAGTATCTTGTTTCCAGTACGCAGCTTGCCGCTGAGACCAGGGGGCTGGTGGGTAAGGGGCTTTCTCAGCCGGCCAGGATTGACTGGCAGGAACTGCAGGCTTTCAAACACACCTTTACCGATCCAGTGCCGGAGGGTACCAGAAAATCTTTTGAAGAGCGCGGCATCGATACATTCTACGGAACTGCGCGATTTCTGGACAGCAAGCGGATTCATATTGCAGAAACGGATACAGTTCTTTCTGCTGATTCCATTGTTATTGCCAGCGGCAGTTATCCTCGGGAGCTGCGTCTCCCTGACAGCATTCTTCCGGCTGTGAGCGATGATTTCCTGGAGCTCGATGAGCTGCCCGATTCCCTGGTGTTCATCGGCGGCGGATATATTTCCCTGGAGTTTGCCTTCATTGCCGGTCTCTGCGGTAAGCAGGTGACGATTCTTCAGAGGGGAGATCGGATTCTTCCTGTTTTTCCCGCATCACTGGTTGATAAGGCGGCTGCTGGTGCCGGCAGGTATGGTGTCCGGTTAGTAACGAATGTCTCGGTGACCGGTATTTACGAGAAAGGGGCAGGAAAGGTTGTCGCTACCAGTTCTCATGGCGATTTTTCCGCCGATTTTGTTATGGCAGCTGTGGGACGGGTGCCGGACATTGCTGATCTGGGACTGTCTGCTGTCGGGATAGAGTCCGGACCCCGCGGCATCATTGTTGATCGGCATATGCAGACTTCGCTTCCCGGGGTGTATGCTGTGGGGGATTGCGCGGCGACAAGACAGCTCTCTCCCATCAGTGATATGGAGGCAAGAGCTGCAGCGGAAAATATTCTGCGGGGAGGCCGGCAGGAAGGACATCAGGAAGGACATCAGGAAGGTCGTCAGGAAGCAGATTGGGAAGGTCGTGAAGAGGGGCTGGCGGAGGTCGGCTATGATCATATCCCTTCGGTGGTTTTTTCGTATCCGCAAATGGCCAGTGTGGGAATGACTCTTGATGAAGCGGAGGCTTCCGGTCGAGCAGTACGCACCAAGACCGGCAGCGGAAGCGGCTGGCCGAACTACCGGAGAATTAATGCTTCCACAGTCTATTTTGAGACGGTAGTCGATAAGGATACCGACAAGATGCTGGGAGCCCATCTGGTCGGGCCGTATGCCGGGGAGCTGATCAATGTGTTTGCTTTTGCAATCCGCAATGGGCTTACGGCAGCCGCGCTTAAGGAGCTGCCCTGGGCGTATCCCACCTATATCTCGGACATCAAATATATGGTTTAGGGTTTTCTCAGTAGAAAAGCCACCGAATAGGGCCGCATGACGATATTCTGCAGGCTGCGTTCACTGTCTGCCAGATGATGACGGTCGGCGGTTATTTGCGGTTCTTCGAATTCCTCGATCTGGAAGCCTGTCCGTACAAATGCTTTCCAGTAGTTGGAAAGCGGACGATGGAACCGAACGAAACGTTCTCTGAAGTGGTTCCACGGCGGGTCTACGCAGCGGCGCTCGGTAAAGTAGGAATAATCCCAGCTGTAGCAGATGGTCTGTCCCTTGTGGAGCGTTTCTGCCTGGCTTTGGGGAAAGCAGGGGTGAGAAAAAACGGCAACGGCTCTGCCGCCCGGCTTCAGAACCCTGAAAAAGGACTGGAGGCAGCTTTCAAGATCCGGTACGTCCATTAATACGTAATTTGACAGGACGAGATCCTGGGTTTCGGAAGCTATAGTGGAAAGCAGGGTGCAGTCATCAACCCGGAAATCTATCCCGGCAGCCCCGGCGTTTGCAATGGCAATCATTTTTTCGGAAAAATCTATCCCGATAACATCAGCCCCTTTTTTTTTGAGTTTTTTGGAAAGATATCCCGTACCGCAGCCCGCATCAAGGACTTTGAGGTCTGAAACATCACCTGCAAAGCGCCAGAGAACGGGATCGGAATTAAGCTGCCGGTTGCTGTCCCCATGTTCCCCGACCTGTATATCCCAGTCTTCTGCGAGACGATTCCAGAGATTACGGGTTTCGGCTGATTTGTTATGCTGCATGACGACATAATATACTAAATGTAATGCGTTGCACTATATATCTGTCCATAAATAAATGAAAAAGTCTCCTTTGCAATATGATGATTTCATGATACTAGTAAACAGAGATGCTTTGGTCGCATATGAAGCGCCAATAACGACAGGGAGTCTCCATGGGGAAAACCGACAGTAAACTGGAATTTCTTTTTCATGCTGATGTCCAGAAAATCTTCAACAATTTCACCGATCTGTTCAGGATTCGGATTGCCTTCTATGGGCCGGATGGAAAAGAGCTGAAAGTCGGTAAGGATTTAGGTAACAGTCTCTACTGCCAGCTGATACGCAGCCGTCTCCAGGGAGAGGTCGACTGCGGTAAAGAGGACCGCGGAGCCCGGGAGACAGCCGGCAGCAAGCAGGATATGCATGTCTATACCTGTCACGGCGGGCTGGTTGAGGCAGTGAAGCCGATAATTCAGGATGCACGGTGCATCGGGTATGCCATGATCGGTCAGGTCCGCACCCGGCCTGAACCGCCGGCCAGATGGATTGGGGCTGCTGCAAAATGGAACCCGGAAACGGGCGTTAGTTCCTTGCAGGAAGCCTACAAAGGTATCCCGCACCATTCGCATACGGAACTGATCAAAATTATCGAATTTTTTTCCATTCTGATGGATCTCATCTCTTCCCGTAAAATGATCTGCATCAAGGGACTGGACAACCTGACAGAGTTGATGAGTGAGTATCGGGAAGATCCTCAGCGCATACTGCCTTTGAAAAAAGCTGCAGAGAAAGTGTTTCTGAGCCCCTCGCGGCTGTCTCATCTGGTAAAAGAGCGGTACGGCACCTCCTATACTTCCCTGGTCAGAGAGCTGCGAATCAACCATGCAAAACAGCTGCTTGTGTATCATCAGCATCTGAGCATCAAGGAAGCAGCCTATGCCGCCGGTTTCACGGATGCTCAATACTTTTCCAAGGTTTTTCGCCTGGATGTCGGGATGAGCCCCTCGGATTTCCGAAGTCAGCAGAATATTCCACAATAACAGCTTCCCAGCCGCTGACTATTAATCAGTTACGTATGGTAAAATAATATCAGGAGATGTGTATATGGAAAAAAGTGTGATGAAGGAGATGGGGTCGGGGTCGGGAAAGCGGGAAGCAGTCAGGCTGGTGCTTGAGGGCAAGATCCCCCCCTATGTGCCGTGGTCCTTTCGTTTTACCCATGAGGCTGCCGATACCCTGAAAGATCATCTGGGAAGCGGCTGGGAAGACTATCTGGAAAATCATTTTCTTGAGCTGGGCAGCGATATCGGGTTTTTCGAGAATTTGGGGACTAATCGCTTTCGGGATCTTTTTGGGGTAGTCTGGGACAGGACCGTTGAAAAGGACATCGGGCTGCCTGAGGATGTGCTTCTCAAAGAACCGAACCTCCGTCAGTATACGTTTCCGGATCCCCTGGATCGGCGTTTTTTTGAGGATATTCCCGGGAAGATTGCCATGTATCCTGATTCGTTTCGTGTATTCTGTATCGGGTTTTCTCTCTACGAACGGGCCTGGTCCCTGCGCGGAATCGAGAACCTGCTGATGGATTTTCTTGATCATCCCGATTTTGTCAACGAACTGTTTGGCAAGATTGTCGATTTCAACATAGCTCAGCTGAGAGAAGCGGCCTCCTATGATATTGATGCAGTCTATTTCGGTGACGACTGGGGGCAGCAGCATGGCCTGATAATGGGTCCGGATCTCTGGCGGGAGCACATTCTTCCTCATCTGCAGAGGATGTATAAGGCCGTGCTTGATGAGGGGAAGTATGTGGTTATTCACTCCTGCGGGGATGTTGATGAGGTGTTTCCCGAGCTCATTGCTGCTGGGGTAAGCTGCTTTAATCCTTTCCAGCCGGAGGTGATGGATATTGAAGCGCTTATGGACACCTACCGCGGCAAGCTGGCCTTCTGGGGAGGCTTGTCGACGCAGCAGACCCTTCCGTTCGGGACGGTTGAGCAGGTGGCTGATGAATCCCGCCGTCTGCTGGAGCTGGGTAAGGCTGGAGGCTATATTTTTTCACCCTCCCATGCGGTAGAGGGCGATGTCTCTATTGAGAAAATGCTGGCCTTTATTGAAGCCGCCAAAGGCCAGGCTGGGTATGCGGCGAGAAAAAGTGTCTGACACCGTTTTCCGTTACGAAAAAGAGTAGTCAGGACACTACCTGGTTTCTTCCGTTGGCTTTTGCCTGATAGAGGCGCTTGTCGGCTAATTCAACTACTGGGAGCTTTTCCAGAGGCTCCTCGCTTACATCGGCAGCCCCGCCGCTGATAGTGACGGTGTACTTTCCGGCAAACGCAGCCGACTCAACGGCTTTGCGGATCTTCTCTGCTGTCTGAAACGCTTCGAGCTTTTTTGTACGAGGCAGCATAATAATAAATTCTTCGCCGCCATAGCGGCAGAGGATATCACTTTTTCGTATAGCACTATTAATTAGTTCTGCCAGCTCACTGAGCACCGAATCTCCCGCTGCGTGGCCGTGCTGATCGTTCACTTTTTTGAAACAATCAATATCAAGCATGATTATCGAGTAGATTATTCCGTACCGTTTATACCGTTCATCTTCTTTTTCGTGCAGGATGGAGAATATATGCCGGTTATAGGTCCCGGTAAGTGAGTCCAGGGTCGCCATTTTATCAATTTTTTTCTGGGTTTTCAGTATATAGCCTAACAGGACAATAATGGTGATCAGTATCGTTCCGTACACAAGGGTTATTTTGATAAAGTCCTTTTTCAGGAGGGTAAGGGGATAATTATCTGAAATCGAGATCAGGTATCCGGCTGCTGAACCTCCAATGTTTGTTACGGGGTATAAGGAGAGTATTTTCTTTTCATTTTCGTGAGGGATTTCCAGGGAAACCGGCGAGGCTGAAGCCAGGCTGGCGGTCAAGGCATTCCGGATACGAAGCAGATCTTTACTGCCGAGGCTGAGGTTAAGAGGATCTTCCGGAGCTTCCGGGGAGGGAATCAGCTCCTTATCCAGCAGAAAGCGGTCGTCCAGCTGCCAGGGTATGTAGTTATCCTGTTCTTCTTCAAACACTGTTTCTTCTACCAGGGAGCGGAGGAGGACAAACTGCGCCGGCTTGCCGAAATCTTCCTGCATCCGGGAGAGAATGGTCTGCATCGATATGCTTATTTCGACCGATCCGATATGGCTTCCGGCATGGGCCAGGGGGTAGACAAATCTATAGCCGTTGAAGATCCGCCCTTCCTCAAATCCCGCGTAGGGAACTCTTTCTGAGTTGACATATGCCACTGAATCCCGGATACCCGTAAGGTCATCTCCAAATAACTCCGGCCGGTGAAAGCGCAGGTAGCTGAGGTTGGTGCTTTCATGAAAGTGAAGCTGACGGAAGTGGTACGTGAGCAGCTTCTGGTAGAGCGGTTCCAGGGTGTGATACAGCTCCATACGCAAGGTCTGTTTTTCTGCCGGGTCCTCGGTCGCTGTCCCCTCGGCAAGGATTCCGGTGACACGCTCGGTATCGATAAACATGTTAAAAATCATTTCCGAAAAAAACTGATAGGAATTGACGGTGACCAGCAGTTCGTCACGCAGGTCATTGACTGATGTTTCCAGCAGGCTTTTTCTATTTGCCAGATGGCTTCTTGCCACAAAGAGGTATGAGGCGAGAAGAATCAGGAAAATGGGAATAAAAACAAGAGACCTGCGCAGGTTGGACTTCATTGAGGTGTTCTCTCATCTTCGGCTATCAGCCGTCCTGGAAGAGCTCGACAATCTCTTCGGGCGTTCGGGCGGTAATGAGCAGACGACGGAACGAGCCGCTTTTTGTTGCCCCGGCGATCTCGCTGAGAGCCTCCAGATGGGGCCCGGTCTGCTCCGGCGGGGCAAGGATGAGAAAGAAGACATGGGAGGGCTTGCCGTCCTGGGATTCGGCTTCGATGCCGTCCGGGGATATGCCCAGAGCCATTGTCAGCGTATTTACCGCCTTTGTTTTGGCATGGGGAATCGCGATGCCGTTTTCCAGGGCTGTGCTGAACAGCTGTTCCCGGGTAATAATTGCATCATATATCTCTTCCGGATCGGTTATTTTTCCCGCGGAATGGAGAAGGTTTATCAGTTCCCGGAATACGTCCTCTTTGACTGCCGACTCAAGAGGAACCTTTACCACGTTTTCGTTGATCAAATCTATTAATGCCATACCTTATCTCCTGCTATCGTTTTCAAAAAGGTCCCAGACCCGGTCGGTATCCTTAACCACAATCACAGAACAGGGTACCGTACGCAGAGCTCGCTCGCTTTCGTTGAGGAACTCGTCCCTGCGGCTGCGAATCCGCGAGAGCTCCCCGACCACCAGCAGATCGATCTCAAATTCGCGGACCATTTCCTTGAGCTTCACGTGCACGCTGCCGTTTTCCCGGAGGGTTTCAGCTTCAACTCCCTTGGAGGCGGCCATGGTCTCGAAGTGGTGCAGATATTTGCCTGCATCCTGTTCCAGATCGCGCTGGTACTCCATCTGTTCGGACTCCACAAAGATATGACTTTTCAGCAAATCGTTCAAGGCATGAGTGTTAACAATAAACGTGCCGTAGAGCTTTGCCCCGGTAGCCTTGCTGAGAAGAATTGCGTACTGCGCCGCAGTCAGAGACTCTTCGGTGCCGTCGATATATACGAGAATGCGTTCTATGGGACCACTCATTTTCTTGCTCCTTCATCAGTAAAAAATATAACAAGCCAATTTCAGCCGCCGGCTTTGCGCTTTTCCAGCTGGGCCTTGACCCGCTTCATGAGAATATAGGCATCACGCTCGTCCTCCTCCAACCGGTTGCGGATGAAACGGACGGATTCCTCAAGGTCGGGAATGGCGATCTTCTCCAAAGCGTTTACCTTGCGGATCGTCTTCTTGACCTCCTGGGAGAGACGGATGATCGAAATCTTCAGTTCGGCCAGCTGCCCCATAAGCCCCAGGGCCTGCTTGAACTCCTGTATGCTGCGGTCGATCCAGGGACTGGTGCCGTCAGGACTGTAGTAGGGGGCATTGTCGGTAAACCGGGTCTTGACCACCGGCAGGGATACTCCCATCACGCGTCGGGATGAGAGGGTGATTCCCGCCTCGATATTAACCGCAGAAGCGATTCCCGCTGTTTTCAGTTTGCCCATATCCATAACCGCCTGCTGCAGGGAGGCGTAGGCTCCTGAGAGTACGGCATTGGCCTTTTCTTCAAAATCCACCGCCTGATCCACCAGCGTGAGCAGCTCCAGCACCAGAATGCTGCGCTTCTGATCGAGCAGCTCATATCCCTGACGGGCAAAGGTCAGCTGCCCCTTCAGGCTCATGAGGTTGGTTTTTGTCGGCGCAGGAAGATTTTTACCGGCCATAATAGGTGTCTATCTCCTCCTCGGTAAGTCTGGTCAGCTCCTCAGGCGGCAGAATGCTCAGGCAGTGCCAGCCGATCTCGAGGGTCTGCTCGATCGTCCGGTCTTCGTCCCGCCGCTGGTTGATGAATTTCTGCTCGAACTCCTGCCCGAACTCCATGTACTGCTTGTCAAACGAGGTAAGCTCCTCCTCGCCGATAACCGATGCCAGGCTGCGGACATCCTGCACATAGCTGTATGAGGCAAAGAGCTGGCTGGCCAGGTGCGGATGGTCGCCCCGGGTCATGCCCTCCCCGATACCGTCTTTCATAAGTCGTGACAGGGACGGCAGACCGGCAACCGGCGGGTATATGCCGCGGCTGTGGAGGTCCCGGTCGAAAACGATTTGTCCCTCGGTTATGTATCCGGTAAGGTCAGGAATAGGGTGGGAGATATCATCATTGGGCATCGTCAGAATGGGAAGCTGGGTGATGGAGCCGCTTTTCCCCCGGATCATGCCGGAGCGTTCGTAGAGTTCGGCAAGATCGGAGTAGAGGTAGCCGGGGTAGCCTTTGCGGGACGGAATTTCGCCGCGCAGGGTCGATATTTCCCGAAGGGATTCACAGTAGTTTGCCATATCCGTCATGATAAAGAGCACATGCTTGCCGCACGTGTAGGCGAGATGCTCTGCCAGGGTGAGCGCTGTGCGGGGGGTCAGGGTCCGTTCGATCGAGGGGTCGTCGGCCAGAGAGAGAAACAGGGCGACGTTTTCAAGTACGCCGGATTCTTCAAACGAATCGATAAAATAGCGGGCGACATCGTGCTTAACCCCCATTGCAGCAAAGACTACCGCAAAATCGGAAGCCTCGCCCCGGATTTTCGCCTGTCTGGCTATCTGTGCGGCCAGCTGGTTGTGGGGAAGTCCGTTGCCGGAAAATATCGGCAGCTTCTGGCCCCGGATCAGGGTATTGATGCCGTCGATTGCGGAAATACCCGTCTGGATAAAGTCGCGGGGATAGATCCGCTCGGTCGGATTGATGGGCAGCCCGTTGACATCCATTTCTGCGGAACCCAGAGGGACGGGGCCGCCGTCGATGGGCTTTCCCAGACCATTGAACACCCTTCCAAGCATTCTTTCGGTTACGTCTATCGTCAGCGGTTCTCCCCGGAAGCGTATCCGGGTTCCCGGAAGGGTCAGCCCGCTGGTCCCCTCAAAAATCTGCACAGCTACAGCGTCAACAGAGGTATCAAGCACGATACCCATCCGTACCCGGCCGCCGGCATCGACGCATTCTACAAGATCCCGGTAGCCGACCGGGTGGGTGTTTCGCACCATGATGATGGGGCCGTCGATGTTGTCGATACCGATATACTCCCGCCCCGACAGCAGCGCCTTCTGCTGATTGTAGAGTTTATTCAGGCCTGACATAGATTGCCTCCAGTTTGTCGATGGACCGCTCCAGTTTTACCTCGAGCCGGTCGAAGGAGCGGGTATCGTCGTTGCTGATCGTGAACTTCATCTTGGTGACCTCCTGCAGGACCTTCATGCGCCGGAGGTTTATCAGGGTGACGCCCCGCTTGATGGCAGCGGCCCCGCGCCTTGCATAGAGGAGGATAATCCCCATCATCCGCAGCTGTTTTTCCACCGTTGAGTACTGGTCTATCTTGTCAAAGGCGTTCTGCTGGAGAAAGGCATTCTTGAAGAGGGTGCAGACTTCGATGATAAATCGCTGACTGTCCGGGAGGGCATCGGGGCCGACCAGCTTGATGACCTGCTGGAGCTTGACTTCGCGCTGAAGGATGCTCATGATCTCCTTCCGGTTCTCGATCCAGCTGTCACCGGTCCGTTCGTTCCACCAGGCTTCGACATCCTCAAGATATTCCGAATAACTGTCCAGCCAGATGGCGGTCGGGTAGGCGGGCATTGGCCAGTCAGCTGGTCCAGTCCCCAGAAACAGCGGACAAACCGTTTGGTGTGCTGGGTTACCGGTTCCGAAAAATCGCCTCCGGGTGGAGAGACGGCACCGATGATCGACATTGAGCCCTCGCTGCCTGCCAATGTCTGCATATATCCGGCCCGTTCGTAGAATTCCGCTACCCGGGTGGGCAGGTAGGCAGGAAATCCCTCCTCTGCGGGCATCTCCTCCATTCTTCCGGAGAGTTCCCGCAGGGCTTCGGCCCAGCGGGAGGTGGAGTCGGCCATAACGGCGACGTGGTAGCCCTGGTCCCGATAGTATTCGGCCAGGGTCGCCCCGGTGTAGATGCTGGCTTCCCGGGCTGAAACCGGCATGTTTGAGGTGTTTGCGATCAGCACCGTCCGTTCCATCAGGCTGGTGCCCGTCCGCGGGTCGATAAGCCGGGGAAATTCGGTCAGCACGTCGGTCATCTCGTTTCCGCGTTCGCCGCAGCCGATATAGACGATGATATCCGCATCGCACCATTTGGCAATGGCATGCTGGGTCATGGTTTTACCGGTGCCGAATCCGCCGGGAATGGCTACAGTGCCTCCTTTTGCGAGAGGGAACAGGGTGTCGATTACGCGTTGTCCGGTTATCAGGGGTATGCCGGGAGAGAGACGCTGCGCCACGGGGCGGGGAGTCCTGATCGGCCAGCGCTGGGCCATGGCCGCAGTGATGCTCTGACCCTCGGTACCTGCATCAAGCGGCTGAATTGAGGCCAGGATTTCGTCAACCGTATAGGTTCCTGCCGGGGCAATTTCGGTAATTACTCCATGAGTCCAGGCGATGGTTCCCGATCCGGCCCCTCCGGGGGGAATGAGGATCCGATGCTCGATACGCTCGGTCTCCTGGACGGTCCCAAGGATGCTTCCCGGCGTAACTTTTTCCCCAACCGCGAGATGAGGGGTGGGGGTGAATTCCCACTTTTTGTCACGGTTGAGCGATGGAGCCTGGATGCCGCGCTGGATAAAGGTGCCCGATATGGCTGCGAGATCTTCCAGCGGGCGCTGGATTCCGTCATAGATGGTTCCGATGAGTCCCGGACCCAGTTCCACCGACAGGGGCATCCCTGCCCCGTAAATATTGTTTCCCGGGGCTACTCCGGTGGTATCTTCGTATACCTGAATGATGGCTTTTCCGGTTGAGAGTTTTACTATTTCGCCGATAAGGCGGGCATCCGAGACACGGACAAGCTCCAGCATCATGGCGTCCGTGATTCCTTCTGCTTCGATTACAGGCCCGTTCACTCGTCGAACACGGCCGATCAGGCGCTCTTTCATTCGGCACTATCTCCTTCGGAGAAATCTTTTTTTGCTGTCTGGCTGTTCTTACCTTCGCCGGCGGAAAGCAGCTTTCTGTAGATCAGGCGGCGTATTTCAGACTGATAGCGGAGCAGGCGGATCCGGATCTGGTTGCTGAACGCCACAGTGCCGTCGAGAGAGGTCAGGAGAACCCCCTGGCCGGGTCGGGGCTGCCCTTCAGCCGGAACCAGCTTGATGGAGCGGCCGGAGAGCTGCCGTACCCGGTTTTCCGCTGCCTGCAGAAGGTCTTCGGTTATCAGGGGGATTTCCCGGACTGATGACGAAACGGCTGCCTGATCTGTCTGTATGCCCAGAGCCGCCTCAGTAATCAGGTTTTCCAGGACCTGCCGGTATTCTTTCGTTTTTACCATGGTCTCTGCCGACCGGAGGGCTTCATTGAGGACTTCTTCGGCAGCCTGCTCCGAGAGCTGGAGCCTTCGCTTCTTCTCCTCTATTTTAAGGCGGGACTCGCCCGTTCTGATAATCTCTTCGTGCTTCTCTGCGGCTTCCTTTTCAGCCTCTGCCTGCAGCCGCTTAGCGGTTATGGACCAGGATTTTTCCCGCTGGGCGGCGCTTTTTTCAGCCTGGGCTGTTATTCTGGCCGCTTCATCCCGGGCCTCCTGCAGTATGCCTTGAATGATGGATTCTCCCCCCTGCTGCTGCTTGAGAACCTCGGCTGCGGCTTCTGCAGCAGCGGGATCATCAGGCCGGGAAGGTTGGGAAGGCCGGGAGTTATGGGAAGGCCGGGAGTTTCGGGAGGGCTGAGGTTTTAGAAAGTTGCGAAGCTTTTGCATCATGAGCTGTACCGTCCTTGGATTCTGGAACCCGGGTTTTTCCAGGTAATCTGGCTTCTTGTCAGCCGGGTAACTCCTGTTTTTCGGCCAGGCGGGATTCCGTCTATATCTGGATTCCCACTGCCTGGTTTACCATTTCTCGCAGCCCGGGCTTGTTCGGATCCTTCCCGTGTCTGTCGGGAATCTCGACTATCAGCGGAAATTCCACCGTAAAGAGATAGCGGTTGACCCGCTGGCGAATAGTGTCCGCTGTTTTTTCGGTGATGATGATGATCCCGATATCCGGATTGCTAATGGCGGCATCGAAGGCGGCTGCCGCTTCATCCGCGGTTGCTGCTGCCTGACCTTTGACCCCCACCATACCGAACCCGAGAACCGTATCTTCATCTCCGATTACGTAATAGTGCAAAATTCCCGTCCTTTAGAATTTTCCGAGGATCATCAAAGCCGAGATAAATCCGAAAATAACGATTCCTTCGGCCATAGCGACAAAGATCAGGGCCTGGCTGCCGACCTCCGGCCGTTCGCTCATAGCTCCCATGGCAGCCGAGCCGACCTTTGAAATAGCCATGCCCGCCCCGATAGCCCCGAAGCCGAAAGCCAGAGCGGCGGCCATCAGCCCCCATTTCTGCCGTTCAGCGTCATGTTCGGATATTGCCGCAATTGCGGTATCGGGATTTACCGTCTCGGCATATGCCGGAACCGTGATGAAGAGGCTGAAGAGAGTCATCAGCAGGGCAATAATAATCATGCTCATGCTGACCCGATGTTTGAATACTTTCTGCTGTGCATTCATGGTTACAAAATCCTCCATAGTGTTGAGAGGCAATTTCAAAATACTGCGTATTTCAGGAAATTTCCTCTTGATAGACCAGTTTATGTATTTCGCCGGAGGGAGATCGGATGATAGACCCGACCCGATCCGCAGAAATATTTCGAGAAAAATTCGTAGTAGTGAAGACGCAGAGCCTGGATTCCGGCAGAGAGTCCCTCCAGGATGATAACGACCGCGTTGCCGAGAATCAGTACCGCAGTCGACCCGATCGTTGAGGATATCGAGCCGGCAATCTGGAAGAAGGCGATCATCAAGCTGACATGGGCTATTCCCAGCCCGGCGATTCGCATGAACGAAAGGGTATTCGAGAGATAGCTGGTAAAGAGTTCCAGAAGTTCCACGATCCAGTCCATGAGGAAGTTCGGAATAAGGGAGAGCCTGAAGGATGAAGGAGCAAACCCGGAGCTTCGAGCGGACTCCCGCTGCTTGATGATGAATTCAGTCGGAGCCTTTGCCGCGAATAAGAGCAGGGGTATGCCGATAGTTCCCAGCAGGATTCCGGCAGGAGGCAGAACCGCATAGCCAGATTGGACAAAGCGGAATCCGGCATAGACTCCGCCGGCATAAAACCAGCCGGCCAGCAGGCCGCCGTGGTCGAATATCAGGTGAAACCAGTCTCCGGCACGGAAGCGGCTGATGCAGTTGAGCAGTATGCCGATGCCGATGATGCCGATACCGAACTTGATGGTGACCCCGAGGATATCGTAAATGCTGGTGATGAACGGGGCGGCTCCGGAACCGCCGCCATGTCCTGCGACGATGCCGTGGTAGTCGAACCAGAGCGGCGGCAGCCAGGGATTGCCGAAATATGAGCCGAAGAGAATTCCCATGATAACCGCTGCTCCTCCGCACCAGGTAATCAGTTCGCCCAGCTTTGCTGTCGTATCGACGGTGGGAAATTTTCCTGATTTCCGGGCCGATCGCTTGCGTATCAGATGGATGATGATGCCGGCCAGCATAAGAACCGCTCCGTGTCCGGCATCGCCGAACATAAGCCCGAACATCAGCAGATAGGTGGCGGTTACCAGCACCGTGGGGTCGATTGATCCGTAGCGGGGGATGGAGTAGTTCTCCACCAGCCACTGGAAGGGGAGCAGGGCGCGGTTATGTTCGAGGAGCACCGGTACCTGTTCCTTGCTTATACTGGTATCCTGTTCGGGTGCTGTCCATTCGAGAAAGCAGCGCCCTTCGGATGCCTTCTCGATTATTTCTGCAGTTTCCCGGCTGCGGTGCGAAGGTATCCATCCGGAAAAAACAACCGTCTCCCGGGTTTTGCCGTAGTTGTTCTGCATCGTGCTGAAAAGTTCGTTCATCCGCAGGTTTTGCCAGGTCTCTTCCAGCCAGCTGCGACGTTCTTCAACCTGCTTTCCGGCTGAGGAGGCCAGATCTTTCTGTCTCTTTTCAGCCTCTTTGATTTTCTGGTCCAGTTCTTCCAGGGCTTTGGTGCGCATACCCCGGAATTCGGGCGGGATATCGATTGTTTTCCATCCAACCCGGTCGAGAAGCTGTCCGATTCGTTCGGCATCCCGGTTGAGAAAGATGAGCAGAACCGGGTATTCGGCAGAATCAGCGGATCTGTGAGAGCCGGGGGAATTTCCGGGCGAAGATACGTCCTCTCTTTCCGTGTCGCTTCCGCCGCGATGAACATAGGCCGGGAATGTTTTTAATCCGTTTACCAGGGAATTATAGCGTGATCTGCCGATCGTACCGGCCTGGATATCCAGATAGGAACCCGGCGGGGCTGTTTCGGTTATCTCGGCGAACCGGGATATCTGACGGCGAAGTTCCTGCAGACGATGAATTTCCTGCTGAGCACTCTGCTGATTCTCTCGTATTTGCTGTATTCCGGCGGCCAGTTTGTCAAGTTCCCTGCCGGCGTCCTGAAGGTTTACCCGCTTGAGCGATCCGGCATCCAGGGTTGAGCTCTGGGGAAGCGGAAGGCGGGCATTCTGCAGGAACATTTCTATTCTGCGTCGAATATCTTCCATATCGGCAATATCGGTCGGTTCCGGAGCACCGGATGTCCGGGATTCCGTACCGGCGGGTGTTCCCGGTCCGGGTTGAAGCCCGAGTTCGCGATCCGTCCGCTGAATATCAATAAAATCCATGATTCCCGCGTTAAGCAGGCGCCGGGTCAGTTCATCAGCATCAGCCTGCAGAACCACGGCGGTAAGTCGTTTCATGCGTTGAGGAAATATGGTCATTGTCTGGCTCTCCCTTCGGTTCCGCCACGTCCTTCGGCTGCATTCCTTTCTCTGGTTCCGGTAGAGCTTCCTGCCTCGATATCCATCAGTGTAAGCCCATAGTACTTGGCGTTGACCAGCGACTGGATTCTTGCAATTTCCCGTTCCTTCAGGATCAGGTAGGCTGCCAAGGTGCCGATAGTGAACGGGTCGCCGCGTTTTGCCCGGCGGGCGCTTTCGAGCAGGTGGTTCTGCAGGTGCCGGTCGATCTGCAGCAGGACTTCCAGATAGTTTCTCCGTTTTCCACCTCCAGCACCGCCTCCGCCCGGTCCGCCCGGTCCTTTGCCGGGAGATGCGGAGACTGTCTCGGCATCGAGGCTGATATAGCCTGAGCTGTTGACCATGGTGATGATTTCGGGTACGGCATCGGTGGCGGTTTCTCCGGTCTCGGAAGATCTGCGGGATCCGCGGCGGCTGAGGCTTTTGAGGACGGCCTCTGTGAATTTCTTGCTGGGAAAGTGGGATCCCCCGGGAATGATCACCTTCTGTACATAATCGGAGATTTCTGTTCCGGTCCAGTCTGCCGGGATGCGGGAAAAGAGTTCCGGGAAGCGAAGCACCCGCGTAAGATTGCGGGCATCAATATCCTCTCCGATAATTGCGGTCAGGATGGTACGGTCCCGGAGGCCGAGGGTTTCCGTTCCGCGAAGCAGCTGAATGCAGCTTCCCCGGTCCACGGCCAGTTCCGTATAAAACAATCTCTCTGTGCTGGCGGCTGTATCGATCTCTTCAAGAAGATGCGGGATATCAGCTGTCAGTCCGGACTGGGTGAGCAGGGTTTTTAACGTATCCCGACTTCTGGCGTTGATAATAGCCTGAGGGGTTATGCCGTTCCAGGTGATGTCATCGGGGATATAGGAGATGAAGTCGCTGATGGAGCGTTTCCTGATGCTCTGATCGAACCACAGGCGCAGCGAGGTTTTCAGGATGTGGAAATCGAGCTCGGCGGCAAAGGCGGCAATCATGGGCTTCAGGGGATCCGGGCTGTGTCTGGTAAGATTTATAAAGACCCGGCGGTGGTGCCCGAACAGTTCCCGTTCCACCATTTTTATGTCTCCGGTAGCATTGTAGATTTCGGCCAGGCTGCTGTACGGACCTTCCCGCAGCAGGTGAAGTACTTCGGTTACCGATCCTGCCCGGTCAATTCCGGCAAATTGCTCTTCGGTGAGGAGTTTGCTGATAAGTCCGTGAATACGTGCATTGATGTATGAATAATCGATAGGCGATCCGGTCAGTCTCATGATCTTCCTATCCCTGTAAGGTGGTTTTATCGAAATCGGGGTTGTCAAAGTCCGGCCTGGTCAGAATATCCCGTACGGCATCGACTGTTTCCTGAAATTGTTCGGAGGTTATGTTCAGTTCTGCCAGTACGGCGCTCCGTGTTTCCGGAAGAGGAGGAACGGTCATGACGCGGACTCTGTTTCTTGCAGCTTCAGTTTTTTCCATAATCAGGTCCCGGGATTTTTTTTTCAGGGCGTTTTTCTCCTGGTTTATCTGCTCGTCGGCTGCTTTCTGGATTTCAGCGGCCTGCTTTCGGGCTGTTTCGATGATGTTCCGGGCATCCTGTTCTGCGGTGAGAATTTTATCTATCAGTTCCTTCATGGTGTTTTGATTCTCCATAATCAGCCAGAGAGTTTTTTTTCTTCCCTTACTTCGCAGCTGCTTATGTTCATTCTTTCTCCTGAGGTATTGTACAATAAACTGCCGCACATGAGGAAGGGCTCAGGACTGATCTTATGATAATGCAGCTGTAAGCTGTGAATAATGCAGCTGTAAGCTGTACCGGAAATTGTACCGGAAGTTGTTCCGGAACTTGAAAAAATCATTGACGCACATAATAGGACAGTTTATACTCCTTGTAAGTTCATTTAGTAAAGTATTTTAAAAAGTTGTCCTGCCTGTTCTTCACAAACCATTGTTACATGCTGGACACTGTGGAGATGCTTCGTGAGTAGTGCTCGGGTTAATTCCTCCTTCCGAAAGACATTGCTTGTTGTTGACGACATGATCGAATCTTTGACGATTCTTGTTCAGGTTCTGGGAAAGCACTATCGGATCCGCGTGGCTACCAGCGGGAGGGCCGCGCTGCGTCAGATAGAACTGGAAACCCCTGATTTAGTCCTGCTGGATGTCGAGATGCCGGATATGAGCGGATTTGATGTCTGTAAGATCATAAAAGACCATGAACAGACCAGAGAAATACCGGTTATTTTTCTGACGGGAGTTACAGACGACAGCAGCAGAGATAGAGGTTTGCGACTGGGAGCTGCGGACTTTCTCAACAAACCGGTTGATTTTGAAATCCTTAATTCGGTAATCAGCAAACACCTTGACAACTGGTTTGGGATGGAAAGCAGGGATATTGCCGCTTTTTAAAGCGGGGTCTCATGCTGTCACCCGGATTGTTTAGCCTGCTGCATGCTTCGATCTTGTGAAGAATCCCCATTGACGAACCCTGGCTGAAGAGGTAAAATAGCAACAGAAGTTACAGTAACAGAGGTTGCTATGCGGTTTTACGGTCGGAATAAGGAACTGGATATACTCAACAGGATATACAAGCAATGTGAAGAGGGGTATGGGTCAATAACTGTTCTGACTGGAAGGCGAAGGATCGGAAAAACAGTACTGGCTAGAGAATTTTCCAAGAATAAAAAGCATCTCTACTTTTTTACCAGCAAGAAGGCAGAGCCCCTGCTCTGTTCCGAAATGAAGGATGAATATGAGGCATTTTCAGGGAAGAAGCTGATTGGAGAAATAAAACACTTTCCCGATCTCTTTGAACAACTCATGATTGAGGGGTTCGACAATCCCTATGTGCTCATCATTGATGAGTTTCAAGAGTTTTACAACATCAATAAAAGTGTCTATTCGGATGTGCAAAAGATCTGGGACCAATACAAGTTCCGGACAAAGGTGCATGTCCTGTTTATTGGATCTATCTACTCCATGATGGTAAAGATCTTTCAGGATTCAAAAGAACCCTTGTACGGGAGGGCGGATAGAATTCTCTATATCAGACCGTTCAAACCGGAAGTGATAAAGAGTATCCTGGATGATGTCGGTGAATATACTAAGGAAAGGTTATTTGCATGGTATTTGATAAGTGGAGGGGTTCCTCGATATCTGGAGATCCTGTTACGGGAGAAGTGTTTTGATCTGGATAATATCATAGATTTGATCCTGGAGAAGGACTCCTTTTTCCTTGGGGAGGGAAAGAATCTTCTGATTCAGGAGTTTGGAAAGGAGTACGGGATCTATTTCTCCATTTTGGAGATGATATCGACCGGGAGAACGTCCAGAAGTGAGATAGAGTCGGTTTTCGAAAAAAGCGTAGGGGGCTATCTGGAAAAGCTGGAAGTTGAATATGATGTAATCGAGAAAGTCAAACCGGTGGGAAGTAAGAAGTTGGGGAAGAATCAAAAATACCGGATAAAGGACAATTTTCTGCAGTTCTGGTTTCGCTTTATCTATAAAAACATAGCACTCATAGAGAGTGAACGATTTGAACTGGTGAGAAAGCTGATAAAAAAGGATATCCAGACCTATAGCAGCCCTCTTTTGGAGCGGTTATTTATCGAGCTTAAGAAAAAGAACCCGGACTACGGTATTATTGGAACCTACTGGGAAAAACAGAATCTCAATGAAATTGATATTGTCGCAATCAATGAGCTGGAGAAACGGATTGACCTCTCGGAAGTAAAAATGAACAAGGATAAAGTGAATCTGCAGAAGCTGAAGGAGAAAGCGGAAAACCTTGAAAAGAGGTACGATGATTATCGATTTACCTATGAGGGTTTGGGTCTGGAAGATATTGAGAGTTGGTTGTAAATAACCGCGCTTTCGCCGGCGTTAGACAAGCAGCTGCATTTTACGCTATAATCGGCTAATCGTCATAGGAGTTTGTATAAATGAAAAAAACACTGTCATATGTTCTTTTTACCCCGTATACTGTGGCAAAAAGCCGAACTGGCGGGGCGCTGGTGCGCCTTCTTCTGCGTCTCGATCTGGAGCTTGTGGGAGCACAGATGATTGCCCCGGATGAAGATTTTGCTGCCGGCTATGCGAAACTGATGGAGGAGCAGAATTCCCCGGTCAATTCCAGGGCAGCGCAGCTGCTGTCGGAATATGTGAAAAACAATATGGGTCCTTCCGGGGGGCGGCGTCATCGAACCCTCATGCTCCTTTTCTGGGGTGAAGATCCCTGCAGGAAACTGTCCGATGTCTGCGGAGCCTTGTTTGCCGAGAACCGCAGCATCGAATCCATAAGCGGGGAGACTCTCCGGGATACCTATGCCGATCTGATCCTCGATCCGGATGATCCCGATCAGGTGGAGTATTTTGAACCGGCTATATTGACGCCGCGGACTCAGGCTGCCGCAGATGACAACCTGCGGTTTTTTGCCAGCTGGCTTCCGGGTCAGAAGAATATTGTCGAGAATATGCAGTATCCGAATCCCCACAAAGTTGAACAGACGCTCGTTATCATCAAACCGGATAACTGGAAGCATGCTTCGGCAAAACCTGGTACCATCATTGACCTGTTCTCACGGGCCGGGGTGCGGATTGTCGGTATTAAAATTTTCAGGATGTCGGTTGCCGAAGCGCTTGAATTCTATGCACCTCTGCGAAGGGCCTTGAACAGCAAGTTTGCCGAAGATATCGGTGCGAAGGCAAAGGCTTTTCTGGAAAATCAATTCAAGGTCGGCTTCAGCGAGGCTGCCGGCAAGGATCTCACGGAGAGTTTCGGAAGCGGGTATGCCGAAGATCAGTTTCAGCAGGTAATTGAATTTATGTCCGGAACAAGGGAGGAGAACTGCCCTGTGGATGAGATGCATAAGCCTGGTACGGTGAAGTGCATGGTTCTGGTGTATGAAGGGGAGGACGCCCAAAGGAAAATCCGGGACGTCCTGGGGCCGACCGATCCCATGAAAGCTCCCGGGGGTACGGTGAGGCGGGATTTCGGCAGCAGCATCATGGAGAATACCGCGCATGCCTCCAGTTCGGTGGAGAATGCTGCCCGTGAGATGAAAATTGTAAAGGTGGAGCAGAACACCTGCGTCGAGATAATTAATGCGGCACTAGCCGATCATTGAGAATGACCTCTCAAGGTGTCAGACACCTTCGTGGCGAGGTCGGGTTTCGTAAAGGGTTTCTGCAGAAAGCTCACTTCCCCATCAAGGACACCCCGGCGCACAATCACATCGGCTGTGTAGCCGGAAATGTAGAGGACTTTGATCCCGGGAATTATATCTGTAATCTTCTGAGCCAGTTCCCGCCCGTTCATCTCCGGCATCACGACATCGGTTATCAGCAAGGTGATATGTTCACGGTATTCCCGGGCTTTCCGGATAGCCTCTTCCGGCGTTTTCTCATCGAGAACACGATAGTTAAGGCTTTCCAGCATGGTTCGGGTGAGCTTTCTGATTTCCGGCTCATCCTCAGCCAGCAGGATCAGTTCTCCCTGTCCCATTGCTGCCGGCAGTGATCTCTCATATTGCACGGCATGGCTGATTTCCCCCTCGGCTGAGGGAAGGTAAACTTTGAATACCGTGCCGCTTCCCAATTCGCTGCAGACCTGGATGAATCCATTATTCTGCTTGATTATGCCGTAAACGGTTGCCAGCCCCAGACCGGTGCCGTCTCCCGGTCTCTTTGTAGTGAAGAAGGGTTCAAACAGCATTTCGAGAGTTTCCTTGTCCATACCGCTGCCGCTGTCACTGACGGTCAGCCGGGAAAATCTGCCGGGCAGACAGTCGCCATAGATGCGTCCAGCATCCATGCTGCGTCCAGCATTCATGCTACGTCCAGCATCCATGCCACCGTACTCTTCGGAAATATCAACCTTACTTACCTCTATCGTTATTTTCCCCACTCCCGATATTGCGTCCCGTGCGTTTACGCAGAGGTTAGCCAGAATCTGGTCAACTTGTGACGGGTCAATATGGACCAGTCCAGGGCTTTCGTCCGGAATCCAGATGAGTTCGATATCCTCGCCTATGAGTTTTCGCAGCATCTTGAGCATCTTTTCCACTGTTACGTTCAGGTCCAGAATTCTTGGCGTGATGGTCTGTTTGCGGGAAAAAGCCAGCAGCTGCCTGGTAATGTCAACGGAGCGGTCGGCTGCCTTCAGGATCTCTTCAAGATCGCTGTGCAGGGTATTGGAGGGGTCAGTCTTTTCCAAGGCCATTTCTGCATATCCGCGAATTACGCTCAGCATGTTGTTGTAGTCATGCGCCACACCGCCAGCCAGCCGTCCGATAGATTCCATTTTGCGGGCTTGGAAAAGTTGATCCTGCAGCTTTTTCTGCTCATCCTCCTGGCGCTTGCGCTCATTAATTACCTCAGTGTAGACAATTAATCCGCCAATGGAACCGTCGAGTTCATACCAGGGACGGCATTCCCATCTGGTCCAGTCCACGGTGCCGTCTTCTCGGATAAAGGGATCGTCTTCTGCGCTGGACACTTCCCCCATAAGGGCTTTCTTATGCACATCTCGCCATTTTTGAGGCAAGTCGGGAAACACCTCGTAATGGTGCCTGCCGATGATATCCTGTTCGGCAATTTTGTATGAATTCAAATACTGCTGACTGACATAGATATAGTTCAGATCTTTGTCATGGACGGCAATGGCGCTCTGGCTGTGTTCTATTACGTAGCTCATCAGATAGTGGTTGTGCTTCAGCTGTTCCTCAAAGCGTTTGTGCTCTATCAGCTCCCAGGTTACATCGGCAAGGTATTCCGCCGTTTCGACGTCTCTGTCGGTATAGTCGCCCGCTTTGTTCCCCAATCCAAGGACGGCGACTGCTTTGCCTTTCCTCATTACGGGAACCACCAGTTCCCGGGTCATCTCGGGAAGGCCTGCAGGCAGGGGCTTTTTATGCAGCAGGGATGCATAGTCATTGTGGATGACCGGCCGGGCTGCCCGGATGCAGTCGCTCCAGACTCCAGCCTGATCGATATCATAATGAATACTGCCTTCCCCGGTCTGGCAGTATTTGTTCAGCGCAGCGGTAGACCACTGCTGGTGCAAAAGGGTTTTCTGATCGTTATCAACAAGATGATAAAATCCGATGCGGCTGTTTGTCAATTCGCAGATCTCGTCCAGGGCCTTCTGCAGGGTATCCACGAGAGAATGGGAAGAGGCATAATCGAGCAGGTTCAGGCGGATTTGCGTCTGGCGCTGGATTCTTTTCTCTTCAGTCTGGTCCCGGAAAACCAGAACCACACCGATGATATCCCCCTCCTGACTGCGAATGGGAGCGCCGCTGTCGGCTATGGCAAAGCGTTCGCCGGTTTTTGAGATAAGCACGGTATGGTTAGCCAGTTCCACAATTATGCCCTGCTGCAGGACCTTATCTACAGGGTTTTCGCAGAGTTCACCGGTCTGCTCGTTGATAATGTGAAATACTTCGGAGAGCAATTTTCCCTGAGCTTCCGACTGAGACCAGCCGGTAAGTTTTTCCGCTGCCTGGTTAATGATCAGCACTTTTCCGCCATTGTCCGTGGTTATGACTCCGTCACCGATACTTCTCAAGGTAACATTGAGGCGCTCTTTTTCAGCCAGATTCTGCTGCTGTGCTTCAACCAGGGGGGTAACATCGACCGTGAAGCCGAGAAATCTGTTCATCGACAGTGCGACGGCGTTCAGGGTCCAATAGCCGCAGCTTCCATCCTTTCTCCTGTAGCGCAGGGTCCGGGCACCTTTCCCGTTTCTGAGGATTGCCTGGGAAACCTGAATCACCGGCTGCTCGTCATCATCATCAACTGCAAAATCCTTCACATTCATGGAAAGCAGCTCGCTTTTATCGTAACCGGTCATTTTTTCAGCCGATGAATTGACTTCAAGGTAATCGCCTTTTTCATCGCAGACAAAGATGGCATTGGGGGAGTTTTCCACGTATTCTCTGAACTTTGCCTCGCTTTCACGGATTTTTCTTTCGGCCTGCTGGGTATGGATTATTTCCGCCTGCAGTTTTTCGGTGGTTTTCTGCAGCTCGGCGGTTCTTTTTGTCACTTTTTTCCGCAGCATTATGGTCCAGAGGCTGATAAGAAACAGAATCAGGAGGATGGGGATGAATACGTAGGCGAATGCTTTCAGAATGTCGAGGGGGGTAGGCTGCTGCTGTTCATAGACGCCGAACCATCGGGTATAGATTTCCTTATAGGTTCCATTGGATTTCAGGGCTGCGAGGGCTTCCGAGAATTCCATCAGGATAGGTTCCGGGCTGGCATCAAGGGCCGCGAAGCAGTATTCGGGATGCAATACCCTTTCCCCTATTTCCAGATTGTTCCATCTGTTGCTTTCGATCCAGTACAGGGCGGGCATTTCGGCGGCCAGTACGCAGTCCCCGGTGCCCTCGGCAAGCATGCGCAGGGCAGTTTCCTGGTTTGCTGTCGGTATCAGATAGGTTTCGAGTCCTGCTTCCACGGCTCTGTCATGCATAATATCCTGGTCCATGACCAGAATCTGCAGACCTTTGAGATCCTCCAGAGTGGTCAGTTCTTTGTGTTCGCCGGTTCGGGTTACGATTACGTGGCTGACAACCGTGTGAGGCTGGGAAAAGTCCAGGAATTCATCTCGGGCCAGGGAGTAGAAAACACCCTGTATAAGGTCTATTTCGTTGTTCAGCAGGCGCGAGTAGGTTTTTGACCAGTCATCGAGTACAATTTCCACATCGATCCCGATTTCCTCGGCTATCGCTCTGGTCAGGTCAACATTGTAGCCTGCCGGCTGACCGTTTTCGTCGATAAATTCATAGGGAGGGTAGGCATTGTCGCCGCCCACGATTATGCGGGAGTATTTATTGCCGGTGGTCTGGGAGGGGCCGAACCACTTGGTGTAGAGGGTATTGTAGGTTCCGTTGGCGATTATTGTCGATAAGCCCTCATTGAGCACCGCCAGCAGGGAGCTGTTTCCTTCCGGTACGGCGAAACAGAAGGTCTGAGAAAAGTCCGTCAGCGGGGGTCCGGTCATACTCAGGTTTGTGATGTTCAGCTTCCGCATAAGTTCTATGGCGACCAGACGCTGGATCAGTACGGCATCGACGGTCTTTTCCGAGAGCATCCGGAGGGCTTCCGGAAAGGTTTCGACAGCGATGATTTCTGATCTGAGCAGGGTTCTGCGGGCAAATTCTTCCGAATTGTCGCTGCGCATTACTGCGACAGTTTTATCTGCCAGATCTTCCAGGGTGTTGATTGATCTGGTATCTTCATGAACGAGAATGGTTCCATGCATGGTAAGGTAGGGAAAGGTGAAGTCAAATATATCTTCCCGTTCCGGGGTCCGGCCGACAAGGGGCAGCACCTCAACTTCTCCTGCTTCGAGAGCCTGCTTGATTTTATCCCAAGTGTCTGTTCTGAAACTGACCTCATAGCCCATGATCTTCAGGGTTCCGCGCAGCAGTTCTACGGCGAAGCCGTCGGCCTGGCCGTGGGCATTGACGATGGAGTAGGGCGGGTACTCGATTTCTGCTCCGGCAAGAATGGCAGTAGTGCCGGGGACGGGGGGAGAAGTGATTATAAAGAGCAGCAGGGATACTGAAAAAAGGAGGTATGGATAATTAATTGTCTTTTTGATAGCTGGCGGCATACCGGCTCCTGACTTTTTTCCGAACTGTTTTATTACTTGGATTATTTTAATGAGTCTATCACAGGATCATCGAGGAGGACAGCGGTTGTCGGAAATATTTTTTCTGCGAATATCAGGCAGCATCCGGGTTTTCTGTACCTATACGGCAGCCTCCGGGTAGTAATTGAGCGGCAAATTGGTGATAATCGAGGCAATTTCTAAAGTCGGATAAAAAAGTTTTTGCATTCAGGGGTTGATACCTTATGAGAAGTAACAGTATCACGCGGAAGGAAATCAAGCTGCAGGAGAGTGAGGCGTTCTATCGAACCATCGTGGAATTATCGCCCGATGCCATAACCCTGGCTTCTCTTGACGGGACCATTCTGGATATCAATGAGAAAGCTCAGATATTGTACGGCTGTGAGGACAAGTCTCTTGCGGTGGGTCATTCGGTCCGAGAATTTATCGCTCCTGAAGAGCGCCCCCGTCTCGATGAGGCATTTATCAGGATTATAACCAAAGGTGAGGTGCTGAATATTGAGGCAGGACTCATACGGGCAGATGGCACCGCTTTTTATGGCGAGATCAGCGCAAAGACCATACCAGGCAGCGGAGAAAATGAGTCTATTCTCGTAATCTTGTCGCGTGATATCAGCAAAAGAAAAACTTATGAGCATACTTTGAGGGATCTGGCGGTTACTGATCCGCTTACCGGTCTCTATAATCGTCGGGGGTTTGTCATCGCGGCCGAGCAGGAGCTGAAGCATGCTCAGCGAAACCGGTCCGGGGTTACCCTGCTCTTCTTTGATGTGGACAATATGAAGGCTATTAACGATCGGTATGGGCATAAAGCCGGGGATTTAGCTCTTAAACTGGTAGCCGATACGCTGCGTACGACCTTCAGGGAGTCGGATACCCTTGCCCGGTGGGGCGGGGATGAGTTTCTGGTGCTGGCGCTCGATTCAGGCGAGGAGACGGTACCGATCATGACAGCCAAACTTACCAGCAAGCTGAACAATCTGGAGCATATTAAGGATATTCCGTTTGCGGTTTCCGTTACCACCGGGACATCGCACTACCTGCACGATGTCGGGCAGAATCTGCAGCAGATGATAGACCAGGCCGACAAACTGATGTATGAGAATAAGGCAAAGCAAAAAAGTGTCTGACACCGTTTTCCGAGCAAAAAAGTGTCTGACACCGTTTTCCGTGACACCATTCTCAGAAGCTTTTGACCCGGTTGCGCCCGGCATCCTTGGCCGCATAGAGGGCTTCGTCGGCATTCTTTACCAGGGTTGCCTCATCAGCGGCATTGTTTTCGGGGAATGAAGTGTACCCGGCACTGATGGTAACCCGGAGATCCTGCTGGTTATGCTTCACTGAGCAGTCTTCGATCATATGACAGAGCCTTTCGGCCACAAACCGCGTATCTTCGCGGGATGCTCCGGGTAGAATTACCAGAAATTCCTCTCCTCCGTAACGGATAATGAAGTCGCCGTCACGAACGGCAATCCGGGAGACGCGGGCGATGCTTACCAGCATCTTATCCCCGACAGTATGACCGTAGGTATCGTTGACTGCCTTGAAATGATCGATATCAAACATGATAATTCCCAACGGCAGATTGCTCCGTGCCGCCCGGGAGAATTCTTCGGTCAGCCGCAGGGTCCCGAATCGCCGGTTGTAAAGGCCGGTAAGAGGGTCGTTTGCTGCCAGCTTCTGCAGTTGATCGTAGGTTATGGCATTTCTCAGGGCAAGGGCAAGTCCCCGCAGGAACATTTCATACCCGTAATCATAATCGGTACTGAAAGGCATTGCCGCAGATAGTACAATGATTCCGACAGGCAGCCCCTTATAGAGCAGCGGATCGATGCGGGTTTCTACCGGGAGAAAGCTCACCAGGGGACTTTCCACGGTAATATCCCGGGACATCGTTATCTTCAAGCCGGTTCGCTGATTCAAGGCATTCCACACAGAGTCGTTTTTCAGAAGCTTATGCGGATCCTTGATATTCATGCTGGCCGCAATTTCCAACTCTCCCCCCTGTTCAAAGATGATGGCTCCCGCTCCGGCATTCATAAAGCTGACAATCTGAGATAGAGCCTTGACTGCCAGCTGGTCCATTTCCAGCTGACTGGAGAGCATCTCATTGAAGTCTTTTATTGCCCGCTCGTTGATCATCGATATGGAGAGAGTCTGCACCAAGGCATTGAATGCCCGGGCGCTGTCGCCGATTTCATCATCGGAATCGACCGGTATCATGCATTCATCATGGGTGCAGGCGGACAGCTCGCTGGATGAAAGCCCGGAAGACAGTTTGGAATCTACAAAAATCATGCGCTCAGCAAGAAGCTTGAGACGCTTGCCGACAATATATCTGGCAAGGCTGATATTTACGCCGCCTACCAGCAGCCCGGCTATTATGCAGGATATAATGAACAAAGGGGTGAGAATGTAGGTTTTCGGGACACCTGTTGCCAGGACAAAGAAGGGAAACAGGATTCCAGTGACAATACCGAAACTCATCATGAGTATGGCCAGGTCAGTAAATACTCTTTTTGTGATACGCATGGGAAACCTCGATCAGTACTTTTTTAGTGAACGTTTTTTTCAGTCAAGAACAATGATAGAACCAGTCTAGAGCCGGAAGGCGGAACAGTCCAGAGGGAATTCTCGGAAATTTCCAGAAATTACCTGAATGTCCGTGCGGAATCCGGCGGATTCCGGCGGGCGGATTCCGGTGTCTGACACCGTTTTCCTGAAAAAAGACGGGTCAAATTGCGGAAAACAGTATCAGGCCCCCGGGTAAATTGCGGAAAACGGTGTCAGACACCGTTCCAGGGCTGTCAGGCACCGTTTTCTCAGTTTCCTACGTGATGTTTTGCCAGCAGATCCCCCAGCTCCTTCGATCGAAAGGCTTTGGGAATGCTGTCCGTAAAGCCGTACTTCTGCGGCCGGGCCATAACCTCATCCTCAGAATACCCGCTGGTGGCAAAAATCGGTATATCGGGACAATATTCCCGGAGCGTGGTAATAATATCCTTGCCGCCAAGTCCGCCGGGAATGGTCAAATCCAGAAATGCAGCAGCATACGGGTTGTCTGCAATTTCTCCTCTGCTGAGTCTTTCATGCAGCTCCTGGCAGACATCCAGAATCTCCTGTCCATCAGAGAATTCATCAATTGCATAACCCATGATCTCAAGCATTTTCCCCACCACTTCGCGTACGATTTTTTCATCATCCATGATCAGGATTCTGCCGGTACCGGTATGAGTCGAGCCCGGGGAGGTGCTTTCCGTATCAGGGGCCTGTCTGGAGCGGGGCAGGTAGATATGGAACGTACTGCCCTCCCCCGGGGTCGAATCGACGGTTATCGTTCCATCATGCTTGCTGATAATCGAATAGCAGGTAGCCAGACCCAGGCCGTTCCCCTTTTGCTTGGTTGTGAAAAAAGGGTCAAATATATTGTTGAGGATCGACGGCGGTATTCCGATACCCGTATCAGAAATGGCTATATGGGCATAGTCTCCTGCGGTGAGCAGCGGGAGCGCATGTTTCTCCACCACGACATTTTCTGCGGTTACGGTAAGCTGACCGCCCGAGGGCATTGCCTGCTGGCCGTTGATGACAATATTGTCGATCACCTGGCCGATCTGCTGTTCGTCTATGCTGCAGGGCCACAAGTCAGATGCGATCTGATAGCCGGCCTTGATGTTCGATCCGGAGAGGGCAAACGAGGTGCTGTCCATGATCAGGCGTTTCAGCTCTTTCGGTTCCCGGATAGGATTGCCGCCTTTGGAGAAAGTCAGCAGCTGATGGGTGAGGTTCTTGGCCCGGTTGAATATCGGCAGGATTTCATCCAGGTAATCGGTGTTGTCCTCGCCCCTGCGGGAACTGTCTCTCGCCAGCTCGATATAGCCGAAGAGGCCGCTGAGAAGGTTGTTGAAGTCATGGGCAATCCCGCCGGCAAGCACGCCGAGCGAGTCCAGACGTACAGTTTTCTGCATGCTTTCCTGGATTCGATACTCATCGGTCATATCGCGAAATACCAATACCACCCCGATAATCCGGCTCCCCCGGTCCCCAGGATCCTGGTTTCTGATGGGAGCACCGCTGTCGGCGATGACAAACCGTTCACCGCTCCGGGATATGAGCAGGGTATGGTTGGCAAGCTCAACAATTGTTCCGCTGGCAAGAACTTTTTCCACTGGATTTTCGCATATGGTTCCCGTCTGCTCATGAACAATGTGAAAGACCTCGGAGAGCGGCATTCCTTCAGCCTCAGATTGAGACCACCCGGTAAGTCTTTCGGCCACGGTATTCATCAGCTGAACCCGGCCTTCGGTATCGGTGGTGATAACGCCGTCACCGATGCTTCTCAGGGTAACCAGCAGGCGTTCCTTTTCGGCGGTTATCCTCTGTTCGGCTTCCACCAGGCTGGTAATGTCGTTGGTGAAACCGAGGAATCTGTTGTTCGCCAGTTTGACTGCGTTGATGGTCCAATAGCCGGTAGTTCCATCCTTTCGTCTGAAGGGGAGAGTTTTTGAAACCTCCCCGGATACGATTCCGGCCTGGAATGTCTGCTGTTCCGCCGCTGCATCGGCTGTTACCGAAAAATCCCGTATATTCATCTGCAGCAGTTCATTTCTCGAGTATCCAGAAACCTGTTCAGCCGCTTTATTGACATCCTGATAGTCGCCGTTATCATCTGTCACGAAGATGCCTATGGGGGAGTGCTCGACATACTCCCTGAATTTTTTTTCTGCCTTTTCCTTGCCGGAGATCTCCTGCTGGAGCAGTTCCCGGGATTCTGCGAGACTGATGGAAAACTGCCGCTCCTCTATGCGCTTGTTGAGCAGGGTTCCCAGCAGCGCTGTCCCCAAAGGGTAGATAAGCAGGAGCGGAAGGGTCAGCTGTTTGAGCAGCGGGAGGGCGAGGCCCCGGGGAAGGGTGAACATAAGCAGCAGCATTACGATATGGACAATCCAACCAAGAAGGTAAAGCGAGAGGAACTGGGAGGGCTTTCTACGGATCAGGCTGATATATCTCCAGAGCAGTCCGATTCCTGCTGAGGCTATGATAACCAGGGATCCTGTCAGGGTTCCGGCGCCGCCCTGCACAATACGCAGAACAATGGTCATTGCTGCAGCCGCAGCGGTCGGGACCGGTCCGAAGAAGAGTCCCGAAAGGCTGAGCAGGATCGACCGGGTATCGAATGTTACCCCGGAGGTGAACTGCCAGGGCACCAGCATAACCACCATGCCGATCAGCCCCAGGGCAAATCCGGTAAGCAGGGATCTGGTCACGGTACTTTTTCTCGATAGGCGGGGATAGAGGAGATCATAGGCGAGAACAAGCAGTATGAGCAGTGCCGTATTGTTTATTATGCTCAGAAAGGTCTCGATCATAATAGGTACCTCAACTTTTTATAACACTTAACATTATACAGTAAAATGGAGATAGTGCCAGTAGGGAAAAATAGTGACACAGTTCGGTTGAAAACAGTATATTAATCCTGCACAGCAGCAGAGGTCAGCGCCGCATTCGTTTCCGGCGGTACTGCCTTTGATCGTATGTCCGGGAGGAACAGCTATGGGGGTACACAGGAATTCAAAAGAATTTACACGAGAGCTGAAGCAGGGATTAACACATGAATTAACCCGGGAGCAGCAGGAAGAGCTTCTTGGCGTACTGAAAGAGCGCTTTGAAAAAAATATGACCCGGCATGAGAAAACTGCATGGGCTGATGTTCACGCGAAGCTGGCAGGCAGCCCGGAGAAACTCTGGTCGCTCAGCGAGATGGAACGGACCGGGGGGGAACCCGATGTAATCGGGGGAGCAGGCCAGAGTGCCTTCGCGGATGGTGAGACTTCGGATGGTGAGACCGGGGATGGGGAAAACGGGGATGGTGATGCCGGGAACGGCACATCCGCTGGAGAGTTTGTTTTTTGTGATTGTTCAGCCGAAAGTCCTGCCGGCCGCAGAAATATCTGCTATGACCGTAAAGCGCTGGAGGCAAGAAAAGAAAACAAGCCCGAGGATACAGCCCTTGATATGGCAGCTGCCATGGGTATCGAGATTCTGACTGAAAAAGCGTATCGGGAATTACAGAAGATGGGAAAATTCGATACGAAAACATCAAGCTGGCTGAAAACGCCCAGGGAAATCAGAAACCTTGGCGGGGCAGTCTTCGGCGACCGCCGCTATGATCAGGTATTTGTCTATCACAACGGCGCATCCTCCTATTATGGCGTACGAGGGTTCCGCGGTTTTCTCAAAGTTTGATATGCACTGATGCCCAAGGGCAAAGGCGCAGGACCTGGTGAACCCGTACCCGGTTGGAAAACCAGGACCCGGCTGGAAAACCAGAACCCGGCTGGAAAACCAGAACCCGGCTGGAAAACCAGAACCCGGCTGGAAAACCATAGCAGCTGTCATTAAAAGTAGACACACCACGTTCTTTTTCAGCGGTTGGGTTTACGAAATACCGGCTGTCTCAGAAGCGGTGGAAATTGGATTTCTAAAGAAATTGGATTTCTAAAGAAATCTTCGATTTCCTCCTTCTTTTTGGGAAATCCGATTTCCTCAGGAGACCGACAGACTCCCGGTATTTCAGTCGTTTGTCATCTCCGTGCAGCCTCTGAGCACACCGACCACATCCTCCAGACCATCCACATTCTGATCCAATGATTCAAGTAGACTCCTTTTTCTACGCAAAGTCCATTTCCAAAAGATGATCTTTTTTTCACCCCTACGTGTCTACTTTTTATGACAGCATCACCTACTCTGCCGCGTCGCTATCCGGGAGGGTGGGGACTGCGATCTCCAGGGCTCTTACCGAAAGCTCCGTCATGAGATTCAGCGCTGCCCCGAGCCTGTCCATGTTTCCCGCATTGTAATCGATAATCGGGATTACCACCGCCACGGAGGAGTCGTGCTCCTCGTTGTAGGAGACGAAATTCATATAACCGGGGTGAGCTCCGCTGTGCCCCCAGCCGAATACCGTTTTACTTATACCCAGGGCATAGGTGGAATTACCTTCCGGGACAGTCTGCATCTTCCGGATCTGTTCCTGCGTCAAAGGCCCCCGGCCGGAAAGCAGCGTCTGAATCCAGCGGGCCGTATCCCTGGGCGTGCTGATAATATTTCCCGGTCCTATCTGGCAGGACATATTATCTTCGACCGTCCGGAAGAATTCACCGTCCCATCGTGAGTACCCGGTGAAATAGGGTTCAGGCAGGGAGATATCGTTTGCGTTCCAGGGAGCGCTTGTATTGTTCAGTCCCAACCGTGTAAAAAATGTATCCTGAAGATAGCGGTCGTAGCTCATGCCTGCAGTACGTTCGATTATGCCCGCCAGCAGCATGTATCCCACATCTGAATAGTGGTACAGCTCATCAGGTTCCCCATAGGACAGCTGATCCTTGGCGATTACCGAGACCAGTTCCTCCAGAGTATACTGATGGTCTTCTTTTCCTTCAATTTCCTGCATGTACCCTATGTAGCTCATACCGGCATAGGGCTGCTGCGATTCTGCCGGAATCGGGTCGTTGAAAATATCGTAGACTCCCGCCCTGTGAGAGAGTAGGTGCCTGATCGTGATGGTGTCTTTATGCGGAATGGCGAAATCATCGGTATCCGGAAGATAGGGGATATCCTTCCCGGGAATGCGTGCGGTAATATAGTCGTTTATATCAAGCTTTCCTTCCTGATCGAGCAGCATGACAGCCGCTGCAGTAAAGGTTTTACTTACACTTGCTATCCGGTAATGGGTGTCCTGCGATACCTGCGCGCCCGAGAAGCCTGCCTGCGCGGTATATGACCCGACGGGGGTTTGCAGATGAAGCAGAATCCCGAGTTGAGGAGCCAGGTCGTAGGCCTCACTGAACTGCTCAAACCGGCTTGAAAGCATGCTCTGGATCTCCTGTCGGACAACCTGCTGATTCCCCTGTCGGGTTTCCGGTTGGCTGTGTGCACCTCCTTCAGGAGACGTAGTGCAGCTGGTCATGACAGAAACGGTAAAAAGCAGACAGAGCACGCAGAGCACGCAGAGGTGCATTGGATAAGGACGAAATATATTTTTCATTGAGCCACCTTTACTGCATTATAGGGGCTGTTCTGAGCAAACACAAGCCTGATTATATCCATTAAGCGGTCCATTAAGCGGTTCCGGATCTGCTTTGTTTTTTGAGAATAAAAAAATCCCCAACTCCGCTGACAAAGTGTTACAATCAAGAGAAAGAGTACCATGATTGGAGGTAATTATGAGCCTTCTTCAGACGACTGTTGATCCAGAGCTTATTCTTATTGCGCAAAAGATTTTTGACCGGCAGTTTGCAGAAGATCCGAAACTGCATCAGGAAATGGATGATCGGCGAAAGCAGCTGATGTTTCAAGATATCCTTTACAATTTCAGCTTTCTCACTACCGCCGTCAAGCTTGAAGATGAGAAGATCTTTTCAAACTATGCTGCATGGCTGTATGAGCTGCTGTGCAATCTCATGAAAGATGTGGACCGCGATCGGATCAAAGATCAGATGGTTGCCCATTATGCCATACTGCGACGTTTTACCACTGAGCTGTACAGTGAAGTTGAGGCAGCGTTCGCGGGCCGCTGCCTGGACAAAGCCATCGAGGTCACTGACCAGGCAGTGGACAATTATCCGGTATCCCAGCGCTTTCTTGAGGGAAAGCATGTTTCAATCCGTCAGGAATACCTGAAAGCTTTGATCCGCAGCGATACAGCAAAGGCTGTGGAAATAATAATAAACGCCGAGGAATCCGGGATTGCCATAGATGAACTCTATGAAGACATCCTCATGGCTGCCATGCACGAAGTTGGAGAACTGTGGCATCAGAACCGGATTACGGTCGATAAAGAACATTACTGCACCTCCACAACCCAGATGGTGCTTTCAATGTTCTATCCGAAAATATTTAAAAGTCCCAGAAAAGGCCGCAAGATTGTAACCTGCTGTCTGGGAAGCGAACTTCATCAGATGGGCGGTCGAATGGTATCGGATTTATTCGAGCTTCATGGTTGGGACAGTGTGTATCTGGGGGCTGCCGTACCGATTCCGTCCCTGCTTAATGCCATTGAAGAGCATCAGCCCGATTTGGCAGCTCTTTCAGTGACGATGCCGCAATATCTCCAAACGTGTCGGGATGCAGTATCAGCGCTTCGTGAGAAATTTCCATCCCTCCGGATTGCCGTTGGGGGCCGGGCCTTTACTACGAGTAATGAGATCTATACCAGGTGGCCTGTTGACAAGTATGCCGCAACGGCAACGGAACTGATCAGCTGGGCTGAAAAGGCGGGAACTATTTCGTGAGCACCTCATTCTTTGTCCGTACTAATCCTGATGGGTTGGTAGAAGAGACCTATTGGAGCAATCCTGTATCCCTGGCTGTTCCGTACGTCACGAGCCTTGGAGGGCTGGTTGACGGTACCCATCAGGAGCGTCTCACGGCATCATTCTCGCAAGCTGCAGAGCAGGAAGAGAGGATAGTCTGCGATCAAGTGGTCATTAGCGAGCAGTCTGTTGCTGTTTGTATCTATATTTTTTACAATGAACGTCATCTGTGGGTTCTCGCAGTCGATTATCTTAAGCAGCTTGACGGAACTGCTCGTGAAAAACACGATGAGACACTCTTTCATTTGATCAGGCAATTTGCTTTGATGCATAAAAAGATTCAGATACGGAACTCTCATGAGATCAGTAATCATTTTGAACAAATCCAGAAGCTCAACAATGAACTGGTCAATACCCACCGGAAGCTTCAGCAGGCAAATGCTCAGCTGGAGATCCTGAATGAAGAGCTGAACAATCGCCTTGTAAAAGATCCGCTTACAGGGCTGGTCAGCAGGTATCAGTATCGTTCGGAGATTGCAGGAGTAATCGGTGAAAAACCTGATGCCCTGGGAGTTTTTGCCTTTATTGATATTGATAATTTCAAACAGGTAAACGACAGGTATGGGCACAGTGTCGGGGATGCCTATCTTGTCGAGTTCTCAAAGCGGCTTTCGGCTGTCAATTTGGCATATCGCGCCATTTTCATGAGGATAGCAGGTGATGAATTTGGAATCTACCTGCATGGGCTTGACGATTTCGATATATCGTTCGGCAGCCTGTTCTGGGAGCAGTTTTCCCGTAAGGTAACCAATCAGCCGATCAATACCAAGGCAGGCGAACTGCCGATCTCCTGCAGTGTCGGTTTGGCGGTATATAACCGGGATACGAAGAACGTTTATAAGCTGATCGATTATGCCGATTGGGCCATGTATCTTGCAAAAAAGAGCGAAAAAAACACCTATCGCATATTTGACAAGGCCGAGTTTGTAAAGCTGCATGCAGAATCTGCCGGGCTGGATGGTTGAGCTGCTTCTACCATCCGCTGCTTTCGGCGGAATCTGTCAGGAGGGAATCGAACTCGAGGGAGATATCCCAGGAGTCATAATCGGGGTACCATTCCTGGTAGTATACATCTCCATCCAAGTCTTCCGCCAGAATATGGAGGCGCTGATCCCACTCGACATAGATGGGGTCGTAAAGCCACGTGTAGAGACTGGCGTCAATATCAACATAGGACCCGGGAAAAAGGGTTTCATCGCCAAGCAGATCCTCGCCCGGTTCGCCGGCGGCAAACATATTATCGGTGATCACGTAGAGATACCAGATTTCGTAGCCGGTGTTGTTGGTAATGATGAAGCTGTTGCCCAGGTAACCGACTTCTTCCACGCCGGAGATGCGGGAAGGGATGTACCCGATGCTGCCGTAGATATAGCGCAGCCAGTAGATCTCCTCGGCCACCTCATCAATGGGTATGATAAAATCGAAAGCGCGGGCTTCGGTGTAGTAGGAAACGACGATACCTACGACATCGCCGTCACGGTTGATGACGGGGCCGCCGCTGTTGCCGCCGTCGAAGTTCATAGAGACATCATAGTAATCGAGTCCTTCGCCCATGAAGTCAGGCTGGAAGGAGTTGATCATACCGGCTGTGATTTTGAAATTGCCGGTAACGGGGTAGCCGGCGGCCCAGATATCGTCCAGAATTTCCGCTCCTCCGGCGAACTCCAGAAAGGGAAATTCCGTCTGGCTGTGAATCTGCAGTACTGCCCAGTCACGACGGGCTCCAAAATGCAGGATGTCGGCCTCATAGGTGGAACCGTTCTGAAGTTTCACCCGGATGGGCATGCCGTAGCGCAGATTGTCTTCAATGACATGAAAATTTGTCAGGATAAGCCCTGTTTCGCTTACAAGGAAACCGGAACCGAAGGAGTAGATTTCCTGGTCTGTATCCAGCAGGTCTACCCGCACGGTGGTCGCATTCAGCAAGTCCCGGATCTGGGCATTTTCCAGCCCGTAGAGCGGCAGACCCGCCAGCAGCAGGATCAGTACGACAATACACCATGCAGTTTTTTTCTTCATTGCAGTATCCCCATGCTTCATGATTATGGGTGATTT
>JAGYPA010000050.1 GCA_018399255.1 Spirochaetales bacterium
TTCCTTTGACAGTTTCTTTATTTTCAGTCGGTCATTATTTTCGGTGAAAAAATTCAGCACCATGACAAGGATCAGCACCCCGCCCCATAACAGAAAAATATAGTAGCTGCTGATAGCCGGAAAACGGTTAATGCCCGTCTGCAGGAGCTGCAGCAGAATTACCGCTAAAATGACCCCGCTTATTCTCCCCTTACCTCCCAGAGGATTCACTCCGCCGAGGATAACAATCAGGATACTTTGAAGTGTATAGACAGATCCGTAGTCTGCTCTGGCCGAATTGTAATTGGCCATCATGATCATTCCGCCAAGGGCCGCGCAGATTCCCGACAGCATATAGGTTTTTATAAGCAGCTGGTTCGTATTCAGCCCGCTGAACCTTGCTGCCGTGGGACTGGTGCCAAGCATGTAGAGCTTTGTGCCAAATACCGTTTTCGTCAGAAAAAACCAGATAATTACCGCCATTATCATAAAAAATAACAACTGAACCGGGAGAAAATCAAAAATAATCCGATTATTGATTGTCTGGGCATAGGTTCTGGAAAACTTGCTTACTGCAGCACCGTTAGTTACCGCCAGGCTGATACCGATAAACAATTCACCTGAACCCAAAGTCGCGAGAATTGGCGGTATCCGGAATTTCGTTATGAGAATTCCGTTGAACAGGCCGAGGACGGAACCGATACCGACAGCAAGGATCAGGACAAGCGGTATTGCATACGCGGGGAGACCTCCATCAGCTCCGGTCAGTGCGAGCAGCAGATATGCCATGAATATAGTGGTGAGATTTGCCATGCCCACCATCGAAAGGTCAATCCCCCCGGTAATCATGCAAATCATAACCCCTAAAGCCATTATTCCATATTCAGGAAACTGGGCCGCCATTGTCTGAAAATTAAGCAGAGAATAGAACCTTCCGAACCGGGTCACTGCCAGAAGCAGCAGCCATCCGGCAATCATGACAATGAGCCGGGAAATATGCTGATCCTTTCTGAATAACGTGTTCATCCATTCCAGAGGACGTGCAGCAGGCTTGTCCATTATGCCCTCCTCCTGCCTGAAAATATAAACTTGAATTTTTTTCTGCTGTTCAGGCTGACAACCTGGCGGGCACTCACTCCCGTCCCGATGATTATCAGAGCACCCGTGAATACACTTCTCCAGGAAGTTGGGATACCAAGAAGAATCATGGAATTCACGACAATTACTATGAGCAGCGTACCTATCATGCAGCCAAGCAGAGATCCTTTTCCCCCGGTTATGGCAGTTCCCCCAAGAACGACTCCTGCAATTATTCTCAGTTCCATCCCCAGCATATTCGTCGGATGAAGCTGCTGCATCATACTGACCCGGATAACTCCGGCAGCACTTGCAATCATGCCTACCATGACATACATGATGATCTTAGTCCTTACCACATTGAATCCCGCACGGTGGGCGCTTACTTCAGACCCGCCGATACTGTAGATCCCCCTGCCAAACATGGTATAACGCAGCAGCAGAAATACCAGTATGAGCACAACTGCAAACACGATGAAAGCCACCGGCATTCTTGAGGTGAGTCCTGAGATCGGATTCCGGGCAGTGAATAGTGAAGACGTTCCAAATTCCCGCATGCCCGGGGGAATTGTAGCCAGCTGCTTCGAGTTGAGGCCCCCCTGCATAATGCCCCTGAACACGTTTGTGGAACCTAAGGTGACAATCAGCGCAGGAAGTCTGAAGTATCCGATAAACAGCCCATTAAAGGCACCCAGCAAAGCTCCTACAGCCAGGGCTATGACAAAGGCAAGCCAGACACCGCCCTGGTAATCGATGCTGAGCAGAATGGTAGTTGCAGTATAGACACTCAGAGAAGCCAGGGCCGGAAATGATACATCAATTCCGCCGGAGATAATGACCATAAAGGCCCCGATGGCGAAAAGCCCCGGTACAATAAGGGCTGATGCAATATCTACAAGGTTATTGACTGTCAGAAACTGCCCGGAACGAACCTCGATGAGCAGACACAGTCCTACCAGAACCAGAAACAGGTAGGGTTCGTTTTTGCGGGAAATTCGATTCAATTTCGATTTCAGCTTTTCGTTCACAATGATCGCTCCCTACATCATATAGGAAAGGATTGCTGATTCATTAGTTTTTCCTGTATCTAAATCAGCAGCAATTTTTCCGGCTTTCATAACCAGGACTCGAGAACAGTTTTCCAGAACCTCAGGCAGGTCGTCTGAGATTATAATCAGTCCAAGTCCCGCTTTTGCAAGACTTTGGAGAATTCCATGAATATCATGTTTGGATCCGATATCGACACCGACTGTCGGACCGTTCAAGACAAGAATTTCAAGATTGCATGCGAGCCATTTTGCCAGCACAACCCGCTGCTGGTTACCGCCAGAAAGCGTATGGCAAGCATTATCCGGATTCGGAGTGGCTATCGCGAGCTCTTTAACCCATTTAACAATTTCATTAGAACGTTTTTCTTTGTCGACCAGTCCTGCCCGCCTCGTAAGACGGTCAATTTCGGAAATCACTACGTTATCCGCAATACTCTGAGGAAGAAAAAGGCCTTCACTTAAGCGATCCTCGGGAACAAAACCGATATTATGTGCCATTGCAGCTTTCGGACTGTCTATTACTGCAGGTTTGCCATGCACAAAAAAATGGCCTGAATCTATTTGCTGGATACCGAAAAGAGAGAGGGCAAGTTCAGTTCTTCCCGAGTCCAGCAGTCCAGTTACCCCAATAATCTCTCCCTGTCTGAGAGTAAAAGATACATCGGAAAAACTGTTTTCAATACCCACGTTTCTTGCTTCAAAAATCGGCTCGGCTGAAATACTTTCTGCCTTGAAGTGCCTTTCAGTAAATTCCCTGCCGGTCATAAAGAAAGAGAATTTTTTTCTGTCCAGTTGGCTGGTAGAACCGGTGGCAACCACCTGGCCGCTGCGTAAAATGGTAAAGTTTTCCGATATTTCATACATCTCGTTCAGTTTGTGGCTGACAAACAGAATAGAAATACCGCGCTCCTTAAGCTTCAGGATGATCTCAAAAAGATTGTGAACTTCCTTTTTCGTCAGGGCGGTAGTGGGCTCATCCATGATTATGAGCTTTGTATTGAACAAGAGTGAACGGCTTATGGCTACCATCTGTTTCTGGGCTACCGACAGGGACCCCACAATTTCGTCGAGATCAACCTCAAAATCTATCTTCTTTACCGCTTCCTGAGCAATGAGCCGCATTCGTTTCCAATTCACAAATTTCCGGTGCTCGGAAAGCTCACTATTGACTGCCAGATTTTCCATAACGGTCAGATTCGGAAATACAGAAAAATCCTGATATATGACCTGTACTCCATTATTGATAGCCTCAATGGGAGTAATCTTTTTATAGAGAGTACCATTCAACTCCATATGGCCGGCATCCGGAGTATAGACCCCGCTGATAATTTTGATCAGGGTGGACTTGCCGCTGCCGTTTTCCCCTGCCAGACAATGAATCTCGCCAGGCTGTATCGTAAAGGTCACATTCTTCAGTGCCTGCACACCGACAAATGACTTATACACATCAATGACCTTCAGTAAACTTTCTGCCATAGGGCCATTCCTTTTTCTTTCCGCAGTCGGGCTGCTGCAGTGTCATGCACAATTTTCATCTAAAAAGCCCTGCTGCTCCCTGATAAAAAATGAACAGCAGGGCATCAATGCAGGCTCTCAGCCGTTAGAATCCAAAGTCATAAACATTTTCTGCATTTATGACAATCCAGCCCTCACCTTCGAGTGTTTTGTCGCTTCCTTCCCTGAAGGTCATAGCATTATACCCCTCGATTCCAAGATCTACCGGTTCCGCTATCTCTTCGCCTTCCAGAACCTTCAGAGCCAGTGAAGCCATCGCCTTTCCAGCCTCGGCAGGGTCCCAGAGAGTCAGAGATTTGACAATCCCGCTTTCCAGCAGGGCAGCGTTGTCAAGAGGAAGCCCTGTACCGGAAGTAAAGGCCTTATCCACGAGTCCAAGTTCCTCAATGGCCCGGGCAATTCCGGGAGCATCGTAGGAAGAAGTTCCCATAATCCCCTTGAGGTCTGAATACGCTTTGAACAGCTCTACCGCTACATTATAAGCGATATCACCATTGTCGTGGGATTCAACCCTGGGTAAGGATTCGAGAAGCTGCATCTTGGGATAGGCGGCTTTCTGGTGAGCAACTCCCGCATTGGCCCATTCATTGTGGGCTCCAACGGTAAGGGAAGCAACCATGGTAGTGTAAAGACCCTCATAATTCATTGCTTCGGCCAGATTGTCCATAATGAACGCCCCATACCCGACATTCGAAAAAGCCTCAATATTGTAATCCACATTTTCCAGGGCAGCGCCTTCATGGGTTATCACAACGATACCTGCCGCACGAGCCTGGGCGAGAACCGGTTCAATTGACTCGATATCGACAGGAACCACACAAAGCGCATCTACACCCTGCGCGATCAGGTCCTGAACAAGCTGGGCCTGGAGGGTGGCATCTATTTCAGCTGTCCCCCGCTGGTAGACATTCAGACCCGTTTCTTCTCGATATTCATCAACCCCTTCTTTCATGCGGACGAACCAGGGATTGGATGAATCCTTAGGAACGATAACGATTTCATAATCGCCATCTGCCTCAGCCTGACCTGCTGAAAACAGGAACGGACTGACCAGGAATACCAACAGCAGTACAGAAAATAAAGTTTTTCTCATACTTTCCTCCTTATGGAATATCAGTAAAATTCTATCCCAGCTCAGAGCAGATGTCAAACTATTATTAATTATTTAATTTATTATTTCAGTTTTTCCTTATCTCAGCACCCCGAATACTCAATATATATGTTTTATTGCATGGTATTTGTAAGTATTTTTAGTAAAATACACATAAATTTTAGTTTATATTCTTTAACTATTTGACAACTGCACAAAGGGGGGATATGCTGGTTTCCATGGGGATTAAAGAAATTGCAGAACATGCCGGGGTATCGTCCACTACGGTGTCCCTGGCCCTTAACGGAAGAAAAGGGGTAAGCGATGCTACAAGACTCAGAATTGCCGAAATTGCTGAAAAGTTGGATTATCGGGTTCCCAGCGAACGGGCGAACCTGACAACGAAGCTGGGAACGATCGTATTTGCCAAAATCCGGAGACACGGGTTAATACTCAATCAGGATCAGCATAGTTTCATACTTGATTATATTGAGGGTATAAACAAAGGCATCCGGAATACCGGCTACTCCTTCGAAATCAGCACCCAGCGAATTCAGTCAATTACGGAATTTGTACAGAACATCAATTATCATCAGCCCAAGGGTCTGATAGTTCTGGGTACAGAACTCACCGGCGATGATATTATCTCCTTGAAAAAAATCAGTGTCCCCTATGTGGTTATTGACACTTACTTTGAGCATATCGCAGCAGATTATGTAGACATGGCAAACGTCGCCGCTCTCCATGAAATAATCGGGCATCTTGCAGTCACCCGGCACAGAGAGATCGGTATGGTAACCTGCTCCATCAAGTCGGGTAATGTTATCATGCGGGAGAAAGGGTTCAAGCTTGCTCTGGAGCACTACGGGATGGATTCAGGGCCCCATTCTCTTATAGAGGTCCAGCCCGGTTTCGACGGAGCTTATGCAGTCATGAGCCGGTTTCTGAACAACAATGGAAAACTGCCAATGGCTTTGTTCTGTTATAACGACATTGCTGCATTCGGGGTAATCAAGGCTTTGAAAGAACACCATGTACTTGTTCCGAAAGATATTTCCGTGATTGGATTTGATGACCTGCCCATGTCTTCCATGATGGATGCTCGACTGACATCCTACAGGATACCAAACAGGGAAATTGGATCCCTGGCAGTAAGCACCATTCTGAAACGGATTTCATCGAAAGCAGAACATAGCCCGACGGGAATGCTGGTAAGCGGAAAATTAGTGTCCCGGGACAGTGTAATTAAAAGAATGTAATTTGGAGGTTGATCAGTATGAGTAAGTATTCAATTATTCTCGGAAATCTCGGGAATACCTGCGATCGTTTTCTTTCTTCAGGGTATAAGGATGAGTTGCCGAAAGAAACCCTGCTCCGTCAGGCTGCAGAAATTGACGGGGTCACCGGTGTCGAATTGGTTGGAACCTGGGATGTTACCAGTGAAAATGTGGAGATTGTGGGCGACCTGCTGGCGAAATTCAATCTCAAGTGCGTATCCATTATCCCGGATCATTTCAGCCAGAAGCGCTGGGGGAGAGGATGTCTCGCGGCAAAAGATCCTGATATCAGAAAGCAGGCGCTGGATTATACCTATGAATGCATAGAGATGGCGAGAAAGCTCAAATGCGAGACGCTCAATGTCTGGCCGGGACAGGATGGATATGACTATTCCCTGCAGTCTAATCTTGTCCAGGAACGGCGCTGGCTCATGGAGCAGATCAGGGAGCTGGCAGAATCCGCCCCCGACATCAGGTTTGCCCTTGAGTATAAGCCGAAGGAGCCGCGTAACTTTTCCTTTATGGCACGTGCTTCTGACACGCTGCTTCTGGCAAAGGAAACCGGCCTTGACAACGTCGGGGTGTGCATCGATACCGGGCACGCATTTGTTGCGGGAGAAAATGTCTCTGAGTCTATTGTGATTCTCCAGGAATACGGCCGCAGGCTTTTTCACATGCACTTCAATGACAACTACGGATCCTGGGACGATGACATGATTGTCGGTTCCGTGCATTTTCCCCGGTACGTCGAGATGCTTTTCTGGCTTAAGGAGACGAACTACGACGGGTGGTATTCCATGGATCAGTATCCCTACCGGGAAGATGGACAGGGAGCACTCCGGGAAAGCATAGAATTTTTACAGATGATCGAGAACAAACTGGATGATGCGGTAATGGAACAAATCCGGGAACTTCTCCGCGAGGGCAATGCTGTCAAATCGCAGCGGTGGCTGAGAAAAACGTTTTTCAAGCTTTAAGGTGAGCTTAGACTCCATATCAATCCTCCATACGTATATACCAGGAGGCAATTTCCTAAAATACGAAGTGTTTTGAAATTGCCTCCTGGCACTATCCAATACGCATAGCAAGCAGCTAATAATCGAAGGCATCTGCTATGGGTCTATCGTTTGCCCGCAATCCTGTCAAATCGACTGTCCATGCATACGCTTATATCTGTCGTGACAAACTCGCCATTCAGGAACAGGCTGAATATCGTGTTCGGGGATGGGCAGGACTGAGCCTGCATCCTGGTTTCGAGCTTGACAGCCTTGAGCGGCAATTGCCGTTTTTCGGCGGTTTCAACGAGTGACTCTTTGACATGGTATTCAGAGTACGGACATCGGTTGGAATAATAAGCAACTATACCAGTTCGGTCCGGGCAGGTGCCGCTCTTCACCGCCTCGTTGAAACAGGGTTTGCTGTCGGATGGTTCAAAATCCATCGATAGAAGACTGAAACCCGAAGGGATGCTTTCAATAATGGTAAACCCTTGCCTCAGCATCCATTTCGCATCGTTCATGAAGTGATACTTCTTCGTACCGGCCACTGTCACAATACCTCTTTTTCCCTCACGCCTTGCATCTTCCATCACGCTTTTCAGCAGGGCTTTACCGTGTCCATGGCCCTTGAACTTCCCTGAGACCCAGAAGCATCCGATCATCATATAGTCAGGCGCTGTTACCGGAACCCAGGCTTCCTCAGCAGGACCATATTCGATAAAAACCTTTGCCCGCTCATCAAGGCGGCGAAAAACGTATCCATTGTCGAATTCGACGGTCAGCCATTGCTTCTTCAATTCGTAACTTTCCGCACACTTCTTATCGGAAAAGGCACAGCAAATGTGCTCATCCCTGATGTTATCTTTTGTCAAAGTTATGTAGGCCATATTCCTCTCCCGCAATCCTGTCCAGCAGTTCAGCCAGCTGCGCTTTCGTGTATGGTTTCGGGACGACCCCGCAAAAACCGTAATCCTGATAATTGGCCATTACGGGGTCATTCGAATAGCCGCTCGATACTACCGCTTTCACCTCTGGATCAATTGCAAGGAGCTCGGGTATCGCTGCCGCCCCTCCCATTCCGCCAGGAACGGTCAGATCGAGTATCACCAACGTATAGGGGCTGTTTGCTTCATACGCTTCACGATATCTGCGAATGGCTTCTGCCCCATCTGTCACGGTCTCGACCTCGTACCCCATCAGAGCAAGCATTCTCCCGACCATCGTCAGAATCGGTTCCTGGTCATCCATAACCAGAATCCTGCCGTGTCCCCGGTGCTTTGGATGCCGTTGGGCATCAGTCTCGGCTGTTTGTCTGGCAGCTGCCGGCAGAAAAACACTGAAGACAGCTCCTTTTCCGACTTCTGAGTAAACGGTAATCAGTCCGCCGTGTCCCTTGACTATGGAATAAGCGGTTGCAAGTCCGAGCCCGCTGCCTTTCTGCTTGGTAGTAAAGTAGGGATCGAAAATATTGGGGATATATGTTTCCTGAATACCGATACCGTGATCCTTTATTTCTATTTTAACGTACAGGCCAGGAACCAGCCGCAATTCGCTGCTGCCGGTTATTCTGATGTTCTCGCTTTGTACCGTGATGATACCGCCGTTGGGCATGGCTTGATCGGCATTAATAACCATATTGCTGATGACTTGATTGATCTGTCCTGAATCCACCTCGGCGGTCCACAGATCTTCTGCAAGAGCGAAATTACACTTTGACCTGGTTCCGCTTGTAACAAATCTCGCTGATTCTTCCACTATCGTATTTATATCGCACACTTTTTTTATCGGTTTCCCGCCTTTTGCGAAAGTGAGCAGTTGACGGGTCAGAGTCTGAGCCTGCTTTGTGCCCTGCAGGACTTCCGACAGGACGTCGAAAAGCTCATTATCTTTACTCAGCAGGGATAAAGCAATTGATACGTTACCCATAAGAACACTCAAAAGGTTGTTGAAATCATGGGCAATCCCGCCTGCCAGCGTGCCGATCGATTCCATTTTCTGAGCTTGGAAGATCTGCTTTTCCAGCTGCCTTTTTTCGGTGATATCAAAGGAAACCCCGATTATTGATTCAATTTCCCCACACTCATTCATAACCGGGGTGCAGGAAGTATGTACTGGGAATACGGTCCCGTCACGGTTTTTTGCTGAATACTCTCCTGACCAGACCTGGCCTTTCTGCAAGGCTGCGATAATCTCGAGATTCAATCTGGTTGACTCTTCGGCGGCTATCAGTTCGGTTATTGTTTTACCGGCGGTTTCCAGGGCAGTCCAGCCGTAAAGTTTTTCAGCGAAGGGATTCCAGTAGGTAATATACCCCGCCTTATCTGTTGCAATTACTGCCTGCTCTACAGCATTCAGCAGATTTGCCTGATAGTCGAGCCGTTCATTTGCTTCTTTACGTTCCGTGATATCTCTGGTGTTTGCTATCACCCCCATAATGGTGCCGTTTACGTCTTTATACGGAAAATACGAAACGTCAACGAACCTTCTGCCCAAAGTGGGATAATGAAACCATTCCTGGTAATTGATAGTCTCACCCTTCATACATCTATCGAGTTCCGGTTTGACGTATCGTTCGTAATTATCTTTCCCAAGGTATTCGGATACGGTCATCCCTAAAAAATGTTCGCGTTTGACTCCGGAATATTGCTCATAGGCATCGTTAACAATGACATATCGATACTCTTTGTCAAGATAAGAGATGCCATCAGGGGTTGAAGAAACAATGTCACGATATTTTCTCAGGTCTTCCTCATATGTCGGTTTTTTGTCCATCTTCAACTCCTCACCCATTACCTCTTACATCTTACATCTTACCCGATAAATGGTTAGAAAATCTCACTCTACACGAAGTTTCGATAAAAAAACACTGCCAGCTGGGTCCGGTCCCGCAGTCCGAGCTTTTCAAGGATGGTACTCACATAATTCCGCACCGTGCCCTCGCCCAGAAAAACCACTTCGCTTATCTCACGATTGGACAACCCGTCAGCCACTTTCTCAAGAATGAGAAACTCACGATCACTGAGTCCGAAATCCTGAACGCTTTTCTTTGTATCCTGAAGCATCAGGCCGGACAGCTTCTCGGCGACGGCGCCTCCGAAAACCCGCTGCCCTGCGTATACGGCCAGCAGTGAGGGCACTATACTGTCATAGTTCTGCTTCAGCAGATATCCTCCCGCGCCCATTTTAAGGGCCTCGATAATGTATTCATCATCTGAAAAAGTGGTCAGAAACAGAATCCGTGCAGATCGATCCATCGCCAGGATTTTCTTCCCTGTCTCGATACCGCTGATTCCCTGCATGCGAATGTCCATAAGTATAATATCAGGCTTCATGCCGGCATACGAGACCAGCATTGCCTCGCCGCTGTTTTCGGTACTGCTGACTTCGAAGCGTTTGTCGGCACTGATTATGGTTTTAAGGGCTTCTGCAACCAGGGGATCGTCGTCAACAATACATACACTTATCATCATGTTTCTCCCTTCTTCGTTATGGTCTTCGGCAGGGTCTTCGGCAGGGTTATGAACAGACAGAAACGCTCGTCAACATTGAGCCGGAACTGTCCTCCGAGAGCCTCAACCCGCTCCTGCATATTGCGCAGACCGATTCCCCTGTTCAGCATTTCGTCAAACTGCTCTCTACTCCTGCTCCTGCTCCCTGACTCTGCCGTGACTCCATCATTTTCAATAAGCAGCTGGTAGAAGCCGGGATGCTCTCTGAGCCGCAGAACAAGCTCGCTGGCTTCCGAATGCTTCATGATGTTCGACAGCGCTTCCTTGACAATCGATAGTATCGAGTATCTATGCTCTTTCCCGGGCTCGGAGTAGATATCGATGCTGCAGGATGCCCTGCAGAAGCTGAACTCATCGATGAGGCGCTGAAGATGGTGTTCGAGGCTGACCGATGTCTCATGCAGCTGATGCACACTCTCGCGCACACTGCTCATGGCCTGATTCAGGGTTGCCTGCAGCTGAACAAGCAGTCGATCTTCGGCGTTGCCGGCTGACAGGGCTGCGGTTTTCAGGGCTGCGGTTTTCAGGGCCGCTGTCTGGAGCAGAGCGCTGGAGAGCAGATGGCCGACATTGTCGTGGATATCCCGCGCAATACGGTTTCTTTCATTCATGGTTGCCAGATGAATCTCGGCATCCTGCCTTTCCAGCAGCTGCTGCTGCCTGCTTTCCAGGCGGCCATGCAGGACCCTGGATTCATCCTGCAGGCTGAAGTATCTGCTGAGGAGCTTTTGTACTGTCATGCTCCGTTTCTGCAGCAGAACCGCCAGGCCGCAGGCAGCTGCGGATAAAAGAAGGGTAATGAGCCCCAGATACGCAAAAGAATAATACCCGGGCAGCAGCAGGAGAAAGAGCCAGCGCCAGTGTCCGGAACGGCAGGAACTGTAAACCAGAACCGGAGCAAACAAGCACAAGACAGGAAAAGGAAAGCAAAGAGCAGCGAAGAGCAGCTGCAGTCCCAGCTGCAGGGCTTTGCGCTCTGTATACAGCTGAAAAGCAAGAATTGCTGCGGTACTTAGAAACGGGGTTACCAGCAGGGTGTCCGGAAAAAACGCAAACGCCGCAATCAGACAAAGCAGCAGGAGCATTCCTGAATCTGTCAGCTCGCGGACAAGCTGCATAATTAACCTCCTGTCAGTACCGGGGATCAAGAATATGACATTTGTCACTTCAGAAAGTGAGCAGGGACACTAATCAGTATAGCAATTCCTGCGTATATTGAAAGAGAAAAAAAGCAAAACAAAGAACGTAAAACAAGGAGCGGCTATGATAATCCGAGTAAAGGAACTTGTAAAACGCTACGGCGACCTGCAGGCCCTGGACAATCTTTCCTTCAACGTGCAGAAGGGGGAAATATTCGGTCTGCTGGGCCCGAACGGATCCGGCAAGACAACCGCCATAAACTGTATCCTCTCCCTGCTGAAATACGACAAAGGGGAGATCGAAGTGTTCGGCAAACCGATGAGTCCGGACAGCTACAGCAGTAAGCGAAAAATCGGTGTCGTTATGCAGGAGGTCGCTGTCTTCGAGGTACTGACCGTGCGTGAGAACATTGACTACTTCTGCGGCCTGTATGTGCAGGATGCCGAAAGGCGAAAACACCTTGTTCAGGAGGCTATTGAATTCACCGGGCTTGAGGGTTTCGAGAACTTTGTGCCGAAGAAGCTCAGCGGCGGCCTGCTGAGGCGGCTGAATATTGCCTGCGGTATAGCTCACAAACCTGAACTTATCTTTATGGATGAGCCGACTGTGGCTGTTGACCCGCAAAGCAGACACAAGATACTCGAGGGAATCTGCGAGCTGAACCGTCAGGGAGCAACGATTATCTACACCTCCCATTACATGGAAGAAGTTGAGCAGATCTGCTCACGCATAATGATTCTTGACCACGGCAAGGAGATCGCCTCCGGGTCTAAGGAAGCCTTGAAAGCGATGATCGACCTGGGCGAGAAAAACAGCTTCGAGGTCTACGACATCAGCGATGAACAGCTGATGAAACTCAGGAATATGCCGGAAGTTGCTGAGGTAAGCTACCGTGATACCATGCTGCTCATCAAGTCCCACAAGGGGAGCAATATTCTCGAACGTCTGCTCAGCTTCTTCAAGCAGGAATCCTTACCTTTCGGCCGTATTTATTCTGAACAGCCAACCTTGAATGATGTATTTCTGGAGATGACCGGCCGGGAGCTTCGTGACAAGGCGACAGGACAAGGAGTTCAGACATGATTGAGCGCATTTTTTTCTACCGGCTTAAAACAATACTCCGGGACAAGGAAATGGTTTTCTGGACCATATTCTTCCCGATTCTGCTGGCAAGTCTGTTCAGGATTGCTTTTGCAAATCTCGGCCAGACAGCTGAGATTTTCCCGATCCCGACGGCGGTGGTGGACAATGAAGCTTTTCAGGCAGACAGTGCATTTCGTGAGATGCTGGCAGCTGTGTCAGTCGATTCCGGAGACAGCGAAGCTTTACTGGATCTGAGCCGCGTCTCCCGGGAGGAGGCAGAAGAACTGCTGCTTGACGGCAGTATCTACGGATTCATCGTGCCGGGTGTCGAAATGCAGCTTATCGTTGATGAATCGGGCCTGCACCAGAGCATTCTCGGGCTTTTGCTTGACCAGTACCTTCAGGCCTCTTCCACTGCCGGTACAGTGATTTCCCGCAATCCTGCGGCGGCGGAAGATTTCATGAGAGAGCTGGAACTGCGGACAAGCTACATCCGGACAGAAGCCATTGGGAAAAACAGTCCGGACAGGCTCTTTGTCTTCTACTTTGCCTTGCTGGCCATGGCATGCTTTTACGGCGGTTACTACGGCCTTATCGAGGCTTTTGACATACAGGGCAATCTCAGTCCCCGGGCTGCCCGTATTAACATGTCCCCGATTCACAAGCTGAAGGCTCTGCTGGCCAGCAGCAGTGCTGCGGTTTTCATTCATCTCTGCAGTCAGATGGTACTCCTGGCCTTTATGCATGTTGTCCTTAAGGTTCGCTTCGGGGCGCAGCTGCCGCTGGTAATTCTTGCCACCCTTGTCGGAAGCACCCTCAGCATAGCTCTCGGCATCTTCATCGGTACCGTTGTCCGTGGAAGCGAAAACTTCAAAAGCGGGGTCGTGACTGCCGTCAGCATGATCGGGGCCCTTTTTGCCGGTCTCATGCTCCCGGAGCTGAAGTATATCGTTTCTGAGCGGTTTCCGCTGATAAACAGAATCAATCCGGTAAATCTTCTGGCAGATGCCTACTATGCCCTGTACTTTTTCGAAGGCTTCAGCCGCTATTCGCAGAATCTGCTTATCCTGCTGCTTTTTACCGTTTTCTTTACAGCAGCTTCCTATTTCTTCATGAGGAGACGGAACTATGACAGTCTATAAACTCAGCCTGAAGGTTATGAAAAGCAATATTGGCCCGATGGCCTTGTTTCTCGGTATATTTATCGGTATCTCCCTGCTGGCAGCCAGCTCAGGCGGAAATACTGCGGAACAGCTATTTACCAGATCCAGGGTGCCGATCGCGTTTATCGCTGAAGAATCCAGTCCGCTTGTTGCCGGACTGAGAACTGAAGTAGAGAAGATCGCTGAAATACAGCCATATGATGATGATAGCGAGATCCTGCAGGAAGCCATTTTCTACAACCGGATCAGCCATATCATCCGGATTCCGTCAGGTTTTACCCGGGCCTTCCTCGCTGGAGATGAGGCTGCGGTGATCACCTATACCGGACAGAGCGAAGGCAGGGCAATGTACGTTGACCTGGCGGTGGAAAACTATCTGAATACCCTGCGTCTCTACAGGATTTTCACACCTGATATGCTCCTGGAAGAGATGATCAGCCATGCCGGCAAGGATCTCGAGCAGAGAAGCAAAATCAAGCTGCTTACTGATATCGATGCAGAGGGCTTCCAGGCTGACCAAAGGGATAACTATTTCAATCATCTTATTTTTTTCAATTACCAGGCCTACTCGCTTTTTGCCATTCTGATTCTGGGTATCAGCAGTAACTTGATGGTCTTCAATTCCCGGCTGATCCGGATGCGTCAGGCCTGCTCGCCTCTCAGTTCACGTAAGCAGAGCCTCCAGTTGTTTCTGGCGAACTTCGCTTTTGCCCTGTTCTGCTGGCTGCTCATGAATGCAGTTTCATTACTGTTCATTCCTGAACTCATCGGAACCAGCAGTATGTACCTGTTCATTGCAAACTCCTTTCTCCTGTGTTTCTGGGCCTCGAGCATCAGCTTCTTTGTTGCCCATCTGACAAAAAGCAGGAATGCAATTTCTGCCATTACCAATGTGATATCCCTGGGCAGCAGTTTTCTGGCCGGTGTTTTCGTTCCCCAGTATCTTCTCGGGGCAGCGGTTCTCAGAGCAGCCAGCTTCACGCCAACCTACTGGTTTGTGCTGGCTAATACTCAAATTGCCAGAGCAGGGGGCACTGTGAGCAGTGTAAGCAGCCTGGCAAGCCAGAATGAACTCCTTGCATCATTCGGTATGCAGATCATTTTCGGGCTCACGTTCCTTGCCATGGCCCTGGTGCTGAGAAAAAAACGGGCCTTGGCTGCGGCCTGATTGCAAGTTTCTGGAATTTACAAAAGACAGCAGTATTACCGCCGTATCAGTCATCTTTTCTTCCGTCAGGATGGAGTGTACCCTTGACAGCGCCCGGTTCTCCCATGGTGAAATCGTTTTTCATGTAGTTTAGCACTTCTTCAGTTGGAAGCACCTTCGCGACCGTACTGCCTGCTATCTTCAGCGCAATCTCTTGATTTGTTGTCGCCGTCGCGACCGCATCACTGACCACCACGACATCGTAACCTCGAGAACTGCCGGCATAAGCCGTACTGAGAATACACTCATCTGTCCAGAGACCGACAAGTACGATTGTATCGATACCGGCTGACTTCAGCTTTTCATCCAGATAGGAGCTGCCGTTCTCATCGAAATTCCAGAACATATCCAGATGTTTTCCGTGGTAAAACCAGCCGTCGGCAACCTCCTCCTCTGTTGGAGCAATTTCTGCGAGGGATTTCATGCCGGGCGCGCCGGTGAAAACATACACAGCGTTCTCCGGGTCTTCGGGACGCAGGCCTTTGGGACCATACCACCGATCCATCGCGTTGCTGATGCCGTCGTCATATGTTCGAGTCCAGGCGCTCCACATGATGCGGATTCCGTCGCTCTCCGCTTGTGCCCTACGGAACGTGTCCACCAGTTTGATAAGATTTGGAAGAATCCCGGCTGCATACGGTCGGTACTCTTCCTGGCAGTCATCTAGAAGCAGAGCAATTCGGCGTGGACGATCCGACAGGTTCCAGGATGCCCAAAAGCTTAACGGGAGTCCATTCGGACCATCTGGCGTTTTTCTGTAGTTGTCCATCGGTTTAAGCGCCAGCTCAATGTCGCGATGCCTGCGCGGCTCCTGAAGAGCTTCTTCAAGTGTTCGAATCTTGTTATTGCTGTCGTTCATGATCTTTTACCCCTCAAATTGCGAAAATTCTCTGGCAGGGACGTCGTCGGGCTGCCAGTCGTTCCCAGTATTTCTTAATTCATCGGGATATGCAAGTTGAGCAAGGACTGCCTGGTTCTATCAATTCTGTATTGAGAAAGCTGAACTGATCAGGTCTGTGACTGCTTCGATCTCCTGTTCCCTTGTTTTTGAAGACCAGTGGACAATGCCTTCAGCAGCAACTGTTCCACCGTGGGACTCTACGGCCGCTTTCATCCTCCGCAGAGCACTGCTGCCTCCGGTCCAGTTGTTGTTGAAATGCTTGGTAACAAGCAGGGCAGTCTTTTTGCCATCCAGCCGGGATAGCTGCTGCAGGTAGGCCTTCATTACCGAACTGAGGGCAAAGGCTTGAACCTGTCCGGCCAGAACCAGCCCATCATACGCACTGGCGTCGGGAACGGAGACTAAATTGACTGGTTTTTTACCTTTTTCTGCAGGGACCTCTGCAATTATTTCGTCTAACTGTACTGAATGTCCCGATTTTGCAAGCTTTTCTTTTAATACTTCTGCTGCACTACGGGTATTGCCGGTCTGGGAATAGAGAATAATACCGATATTCATACCTGACTCCTGTTTTTTTCTAACCAAAACGTCGCTCTTGCTTTTTGCAAGAGCCTCCACTATTTATCTTTCTTTGAATAAAAATCTTCAGGAAGCAAATCCATCAGGTACATATCATAGGTTATTCTGTTTCTTATAAGTGCATTTCTTCTCTTTCCAATCATTTTAAACCCGACGGATTCATAGCTCCGTTTTGCCCGCTCATTAAAAGCATAGACACGGAGCATGATGTTATGTAAATTCAATACGGAAAATGCATAATCTATCAGCAAAGATATTTGCATAGATGCCAGTGTCAGATATTGAGTTATCTCATAATCATTCAGCCATTCTGTATACTGTTCTGCGTCTTCCACACTTATGGGCGACAGATAGCATTTTTCGCCTATCATTTTTTGAAGTACATACTGACTCCTCCGCATAACATGCTTCACATTTTTGGAAATCGGCTCATTATACCCCGTTTTTTCGGGAAAGTAAGGTTTTTAAAAGGACTGTTTTTACTGAGCGTGAAAACTATTACACATTGTTTTTCTTTACATATGCACAAGTTAATTCTAAAATTACATAAATCATACTTTTGTTAATTAAAGGATATTTTTCGTTCCTTGACAATTTACGAACAATGAAAAGCGTTCACATCATTGGATCAGTGTTGAGCAGGTGTGAACGTGTAAACCCGAAATAAGAGGAGAATTGGGTATGAAAAAATTGCAGCTATTTCAGCAGCTTCTTGCTTGTCTTGTTTCCTGCAGCGGCATTTGCTGGCATCCTCGATTTGAGTGTAGGAGTTGTGCCGAACTTAATACCTATCGCACTGGAATCGATGGAGACTTACAACCCCATCGATGATTTGACAGCAGACGATATTACCTTCGGTATTGACAGCCGCTTGAGTCTGAGCATTCTTGAATCCTCGAGCAAAAATCTGGATAGGTTCTGACTGGTGGGGATTCTATTCCGGCGGCGGGATAAAGCTCAGCCTTCTTGGTCTTCTAGATATCGGCGTTAATGCGGGTCCTACTTTGAAGGTGATATAGTTGATGGAGAACCGCAGCTTAATCAGGATCCTGAAGATCCTTCAACCTGAGTACGTTGCCGGTCAGATTACTGCTGATCTCAACCTCGGAGCGTTCTCGATAGGCACCTATGTCTGGATCTGGCCCTATCTGTTCTCCAGTAATGATTATCTCATTGTCAGTGAGATAGCAGATCCCTCTTTTGACCCATCTGAGCTGCTTTTCGACGGGTACTTCGGGGTTTCCGCACGGATTAACCTCCTGTAGCAAAAAAGTTTGATTTTTTTATCTCTCGATACTTATCACCCGGGCTATAGCTGGCCTGGGTGCCGTTTTAATTGATGCCTATCGAATAGCCGGCCTTAACATACTGCCCTTCCTCACCAAAGAGAAACATAGGCGAATATGATAGATACAGGTTACGATAATATACTCCTACCGAAGGAAAGAATCCCAGATCCAGGCTCACTGCGATGCTGTTGGTTTTATCCCCATACAGGGCTCTCAGTCCGCCGTTCAGGTACATGGTTGTATCGCGTTTCATGACCCCGCCTATCCATCCTCCTATATAGACATTTTCTACGACCCGGTACAGCACTCCTGCCTCCAGGCCGAGGGCCAGCATCTCGCTGTCAGTCGGGTACAAACCGGCCCCGATATCAACACTGATCGTGTTTATGCGCTTTTTCCGGAAGATTCCGGCACCCAGCAGCTCATCAGTCAGCCCGGAGGTATTGAGCAGCAGCTCATCAAAGGATGAAAAGCTTTCAGCCAGAGAGTTCACTGCTGCACCTGACTCAACGGAAATCAATTGGAGGGATAGTTCATACCGTCCCTCCTGCAGTCTCAATGTACCGGTGACAACATACCGGGCTGCAAGCAGCTCTCCCAGCCGCAGTTCAACCTCATCGGAGGAAAGGTCGTTGAGGGAAAATTTCAGCTCTTCTATCAGCGTATCCCGCTTGTCAGCTTCCACTACGGTATACTGCCCGTTTCGGGCAACGGCAGCAGAGATTCTGGCATTCAGGACTTCGGACTGCTCTTCCAGAAAAGGCGGAGCGGTAAACGGCAGCACCGCTGCCGTTCTTGTATCAACTGCTGCAAGACTGCCTGCAGACCAGAAGAACAGCATAAGAAGCAGCCATCTGCGGAGGGATTGTATATTCAGCACGACATTTTCTCCTTTTATCAGTCGAGGGTCACTGCGAGAACCGCCGAGGTATTCCCTTCACCGGCGTTATTGACCGATGAAACTTTATAGTAATATGTGGCTCCCGACAGCAGACCAGTATCGCTGAATACTGTTCCAGCTGTATTGCCTGCCGCCGTAAACGGGCCCGACTCAGTAGTACTGCGGTAGATTACATACGAATCTGCGCCTATCTGGGAAGACCACGAGAGATTCACGAAATCAGCACCCTTTCCAGCTAATACCGGAATTAAAGGCGGAAGGGCTTGCGTCCACATCGTAAAAGCCCCTGAGAGGGGACTGAAACCGCTGTCATTCTCTGCTTTGATCTTGTAATAATATGCTGTTCCGGCAGTACGGCCAGTATCAGTGTGCCCTACAGCACTTCCTGAATAGACCTGTGTTGTGAAAGTACCGGTTGCCGAGGCGTCGCGGTAAAGATAATACCGTTCAGCACCGGTCACCTCGTCCCAACCGATGGTAATGGAATTGGCAGAAGCTCCCTCCTGCGTCAGCGGATCGGGGGTCTGCGGTCGGGTCAGGGCAGAGAGAGCTTCTGATACTGCTCCCGTTCCTGAGCTGTTCTGAGCCTTCAGTCGGTAGTAGTAGGAAGTGCCGCCTGAAAGTCCGCTGTGGGTATACTCTTCAGCGGATCCGCTGTAAATGATTGACTCGTCGGAGAAATCAGCTGATGAAGCAGTAGAGAGGATATATGAAGAAGAGCCCTGCACATAATCCCATTCAAGCTGCAGAGAAGACGCTGCAGCTGCTCCAACCTCCGGCTTATTCGGAACCCCGGGAATCGTAAGCCCAGAGACGATATCGGAGTAGATACTCAGTCCTGAACTGTTCTCACTCTTTATCTTGTAATGGTAGGTTGTGCCGGAACTGCAGGTGGTATCGGTAAACGTGGTGCCTGCAATTTCTCCCAGAGAGCTGTAGCTTCCTGAAGCGCTCAAAGCACGATAGACGGTATAAGAGGAGGCTCCAAATGCCGCATCCCAGGAGAGGGTAAGCGATGATGCTGTCGGACTGGAAATCTCCAGATTATCTGGGGAATCCGGTTTCGTGATTTCAGAAATTACCGCTGTCGGATCACCCTCCCGGCCTGATTCGCGGTAATCCGGTAGTAGTAGCGGGTACCGGCACTCAAACAGGATCCACGAAGGTGCGTGATGCGCCTTCATAGACTTTCAGGGTGGAAAGGACCTGGCAAGTGTGCTGCGATAGGCGCGGTACCATTCTGCATCGAAGAGCATCCCAGAGCAGCGTGAGAGGCTTGAGGTAGGATCCCTATAGCCGGAGCCGGATCAATCGGAACTTCCGGCAGACGGAGAATACGGCCACAGTTGATCCGCTTGCCACCGCAGAAAAATTTCCCTCGCCGTAGGTGTTTACCGCACGGATCCAGTAATAGTAGGTGGTCTCCGGGGTCGGGATGTATCCACAGCTACGGTATTTTTGTTGTCATAGACCTTAGTGCTGTAGGACCCGGCAGGTTCAGTATCCCGAAAAATCTCGTAGCGCTCTGCCCTGCGACAGGGTCCCAGGAGAGGGCGATGGAACGGTCGCCATGGTTGAAGCAGGTCAGGTTTTCCGGTACTCCGGGGCTTCAGGTCTGATGGTAATTTGTACAGTAACTACAGCTTCATCCCAGGAACGTCCGTCGCTGATCTTTAACCGAACTACATATAAACCCACAGCATCGGGGGTGAAACTGGCATCCAGATCTCCCTGGGAGGTAATGCTGCTGTCAGAAAGTTGTGAGGCATCCGGTTTCAGGACAAAAGACCACTTTGCAGTTATATACCGGCCGTCAGGATCCTCAGATGAGCTTCCCTGCAGGGTTACAGCTTCATTCAGGTACCCGGTTATCGAGCTGCCGGCATCGGCGATCGGGGGTCTGTCGACAAATTCACAGCCGGAAACCAGCAGGAGAATCATCAGCAAGATAACAGCGGAAAGGATATGCTTCTTCATGGAAGGGTCCTCCCTTCAACTGCAGTACTCAGTTCACTCTCCCCGGCTCGGTTTCGTGCCGAGACCTTGTAGTAGTACCTGGTATTCTGCGCAAGTCCTTCATCAATGTAGATGGTATTGGTTCCCTGATAGATGCTTGCCGTAAATGGCCCTGAAACAGAATCTGCACGGTAAAGCAGATACGTTTCAGCTCCGTCAGCGTCCTCCCAGGAAAGTGTGAGGGAATTACGGTTGGCATTTCCCGCAGCCAGACCTCCGGGACTAGCCGGCACCTCATCCTGACTGTAGACGGTTATCCCTACCAGAGCACTGTCAGTATACATCCCGTCATCAACTGCTAGCTGAAATACAAACACTCCTACAGCATCAGGGACCGCCTGGGCAGCAGCTTTATCGGCACCGGTAATGGACTGGGAAGATAAGCTGGAGCCTTCCGGTGCCTGGTACAGGGTCCAGGTAAAGCGTAAAGCATCGCCATCTGCATCCCGACTGCGGCTTCCATCCAGCACAGCATTCTCTCCCAGCAGAATTTCCCCATCCAGTCCGGCATCGGCTACCGGCGGATCATTGTAGAAGCCGCAGGAGACAAGAACGCACACCAGCAGAGAAACCGCTGCCAAACACCAGATACTGAATAATGAACGTTGTCTGATCCTATATATTGCCAAATTACCACCTCATCTGTATACAAGCTGTATTTACTATTATGCTATCTTTGATATCTTAGCATCCTCAGAATTGCATCGTCTGCGATTTTCTTCTTTTGATTGCATATACATTTTCATCGCTCGAAAAACGGCGCTTCCAGTGATCAGACAGCCCTGAAACAACGTTATGTCTCAATCGATAGGAGGCTGAGTGCCGGAGCATCCCCAGATATGCATTTATTGAACTTTGAAATTTCCAACATTCTTCCCGGTTCGGTCTATGATCTGCAACAGTTGCATTGTGTACTTTAACTGCCTCCTTAAAGTTTTTACGAATATGTTTTCCTGCTAGAGTATATCTGTGTCTGATATATACTCCGAGAAACGTTACACCATGACCCGTCGGCTGTAAATAGATCTTCTTCGGGTGAAGCTGAAGCCTCAGCTCGTCAGCAAGATACGCTCGTACCAAAGGTATCGCTGATGTAAGTCTACTTTTATTTTCGTGAACAAAGATCATATCATCAACATAACGTCCATAATACCTGAAACCTAATGTATGCTTTATATAGTGATCGAGGGGTGAGAGGTAGAAGTTTGCAAATACCTGACTGGTAAGGCTGCCTATCGGCAGTCCGCAGCCGGATTCAGAATAAAACAGGCTCTTATCATACGGAAGACCCTCCCAATCCTTTTTGCTGCCGCAGATTGTACAACCGACTGTTGGGTCTTGACTGATGACGAGAAAGCAGAGCTGGAGCAGCTGTTCAAGATTATTTGCATGATAGAATCTGCGCAGATAGTCTTCAAGACGCTGGTAGAGCAGCGTCCGATTAACAGCCATAAAAAAGCCTTTGATATCGAGTTTCATAACCCAGGCATCCCTCGTATAGTTTCTTGAACAGGAACGAATGAAGCCTGCAGCTCGCTCAATCCCGAAATGTGTTCCTTTCCCGATTCTGCAGGCATAGCTGTCATAGATAAAATCTCGTTCCAACACTGGACTGACGGCATGTATTATCAGATGATGAACAACTCGATCCCGAAATTGTGCGGCAAATATCTCCCGTTTCACCGGCTTCGTTACGATGAACACCTTTGCCGGCCCGGGAAGATAGGTTTTTTCAGTAATTTCCTGCCAAAGAGCAATCAGGCGGCTTTCATAATCCTGCTCAAATTCACGGGCTTGTTGCGTATTGCGTTTATGTTTTCGACAGTCTGCATAGGCATCAAAAACATCTTCAAGGGAAAAACTGGATTCCCGATCTGGAAACAGCTCCAACTGTACTGGAGTATTCTTTCCAGCAGATAAATGGGCGGGAACTGTCTCCCGCCCCGGCTTGTCTGAAACCCCGCACAGCCCGAATGTAGTTTTCGTTGTTCTTGTTGTTGTTGTTGTTCTGACTGCCATTGTTGAAATTCTGTTTCCACGCGTTACTGATGCTGTTCTCCGAGGAACTCCAGTAGTTGTTGGAAGAAAATCCTCCTTTTTTGCAGAGATGTGGAGATGATGCGTACGCATGTACGCATCATACTGTTTTCCTGCAGA
>JAGYPA010000051.1 GCA_018399255.1 Spirochaetales bacterium
CAATCCTGAAACTTCAGTAAAGCGGTTTCAATCCCCGTTCGTAAAGCAGGGCGCTTGATTTAAAAGATGAGAATGGCGTATACATCAGGATTATTTCCGATTCCTCAGCCAGCTTGATCATCTGACTGGTAGGTTTTTTGCCCCGGGTAAAGAGAATGACATGGATATCAGACATGGCTGCCGTGCGTATAGCCTGGGTGCTGGCAAGCCCGGTGATCATCAGTATCTGTTCGTCGAGAAGGGTGAGAACGTCACTCATCAGATCTGCGGCAAAACCAAAAAACACTTCCTTTACGTGATTCAGATCCCCGCAGACAAGGATCCCCTCCACAGTTTCAGCTATCTCCGTAATTTTCATTATATAGGTACTTACCCCTCCCGCAGGTTTAGAGAATTCACTATACCAGAAGCCGGGACTATGTTAAAGAGCCCGCTTTCGGTATACTGTTTACCTCAATATACTGATAATTTATACAAAAGGGGCCTGAAAGTTATGACGGAGGTCAAAAAATCATGACGGGGGAGGAAGGCTGATGATTACGCAAGCCCGAATCAGGGAAACGGTGGCCGATGCTGTCACGAAAGCCGGGGTGCTCCTTCCGGAAGATGTCAGCAGCGCTCTGGCTGAGGCCTATCGTGCAGAAGGGGAAGGTTCTGTCGGTAAACGCGTGCTGGGAAGGATCCTGGAGAACCTCGAGGCGGCCGATGCCTGTTCCCTGCCGCTCTGTCAGGATACCGGTATGGTGCTGGTTTTTGCCGATATCGGTACTGGAGTTTCGGCAGATCTGGCAAATCTGAACCAGGCTGTCGAGGAGGGGATCGTTATCGCCTACCGGGATAACTTTTTTCGAAAGTCTATTGTAAAAGAACCGGTTTTCGAGCGTGAGAATACGGGAAGCAATATACCGGCTGTGATCTATCACACGTTGGTGCCGGGGTCTGACCTTACCCTGCATATTGTCCTGAAAGGCTTCGGAAGTGAGAACTGCAGCGCTCTGGCCATGCTGAATCCGACAGCTGGACCTGAGGGGGTCATAGAGGCGGTTGTACGGATGGTCCGTGATGCCGGGGGCAAGCCCTGTCCGCCGGTGGTGGTGGGGGTAGGCATCGGCGGTACAGCCGACCGGGCACTGCAGCTCTCGAAACGGGCTCTCTTGCGTGATCTGACGGACAGGAATCCCGATAACCGCTATGCACACCTGGAAGATCAATTGCTGCAGGCCGTTAATGAGCTGCATATCGGACCGGGCGGATTAGGCGGAACGGTTACGGCGCTCGCCGTGAAAACGGCCGCAGAGGCAACCCATATAGCCGGTATGCCGGTAGGGGTAAGCATCAGCTGCTGGGCCGATCGAAAAGTCAGCATCATCCTGCGGGATGCTGAAGCCGAGACGGCCGATGCCGAAACTGCCGGCAGGGAAACTGCCGGCAGGGATACAGCTGGTACGCCCGGCGTATACGATGCAGACGCAATAAGGAGCTGATGCCATGGCAACTTCCCTACGTTCCATTCTGCTGCCCATCTCAAGAGAAAGCGTCCGTACCATACGCGCGGGCGAGGAGATTCTGCTTTCCGGCACCATGCTGGTGGGTCGCGACCAGGTTCATAAGCGCTTTCATGCCCTGCTTGCAGATGGGGAGCCGCTTCCTGTATCGATAAAAGGGGAAACGATCTATTATATGGGGCCTGCCCCGGCTCCTGAGGGGTGGGCAGTCGGTTCCTGCGGGCCCACAACTGCAGCCCGGATGGATCCGTTTACCCCGGAGCTGCTCGATGCCGGGCTTATCGGGATGATCGGCAAAGGACCGCGCAGCCGTGAGGTTCGCGAAGCAGTAGTGCGCAATGAAGGCGTCTATTTTTATGCATACGGCGGGTGCGGTGCCCTGTATGCCCGAAAGGTGACCAGGCTGGAAACGGCCGCGTTTGCCGATCTGGGTCCGGAGGCCTTGTTTCGCATAACGGTAAAGGAATTTCCGGTTATTGCGGCGATCGATGCCCTTGGGGGTTCAATCCTCTGATCGCGATACTCTGATCGCGATACTCTGATCGCGATACTCTGATCTCTATGCCGGGCGGTCTGCTCTTGACGGCGGGTCTGACGTATGCTTGAATATCAGCATAGGAGGTAACCATTATGTTTACACATACGATACCCGAACATACCCGGGACTACCTCCTGACCCGCTGCAGGCTGCTGGAACGGCAGTTCTATCTGACGCTCTTTGAGCAGGGACCGGTCGAGATGGCAGTGAAGGCGTTATCAGCCTATCAGAATCCTGACGGCGGATTCGGCAGCGGCATAGAACCGGACCTGCTTACCCCGGCAAGTACCGGGATCGGACTTGAGACTGCCTGCTACTATCTTGATATGCTTTCCAAGAGCCAACGGCAGCATGATCAGATTCTGACGCTTCTGGAGCGGGCCAGGGTCTGGGTGGAGCACCAGACTGCAGAATCAGTTCCTGGAATGGTGATGCCGAAGGATCTCGATCATTATCCGCATCAGACCTGGTGGCTGAGTCCCGATCAGACGCGGCTTTTGTCTATTGCCGGATATCTGGTTAAATTCAATCTGCCTCTGAGGGGAAAAGCGAAGACTGCGGCGGCTGAGCTTGCCGATTCCCTGGCAATTCCCCGGGAGTTAACTGCCTATAATTATCCGCTGTTCGTTTATGCTGCCAATGAGACCTCATTTTCCCGCTGGGAAACAGCCCTCGATATTCTTCAGCAGCAGCTTACCGAACATATTTATGAAGAGCGGGAATCCTATTTCCTGCTGACCAGGTATTGGTATCACTTTATTGATATGATGCCCGAGGAGCTGGTAGAAAGGCAGATGGATCTCTTTTTTGATAACGTCGAAGCGGATGGAGGGGTGAAGGATCCGTATCCCGGACTCCCCTGGTGGCGTCCGATCGTCACGCTGGATTATCTGATGATTCTCAATTCGATGGATTTCATTGAAGCGGCACCGTCCCCGTCAGGCTGGTGATTGGGTAAAGAAGGCATAGCCGTTTTTACCCTGCCTTTTGGCTGTGTTCAGGGCGATATCTGACTGCTGGATCAGCTGCTCGATATTTATCAGGCCTTCCTCATGCACCGCGATCCCGATAGAACAGGAAAAGGTGGTTTTGCTGTCGAGCCGCAGCTGGGGACTGACGGCTGTCTGAAGCTCTTTTTCAAGTTCCCGGCGTGAAGACAGCAACGTGTCAAGCAGCTTTCGGGAAAAAGAAGCAGCCTCCTTGCGGCCGGTTTTTTCCATGAACATGACAAATTCGTCACCGCCTACCCGGAAAAGCAGATTGTCATCCTTGTTGACTTTTTTTATGTTTCTCGCGAAAAACCTGAGTACCTGGTCCCCTACCTCGTGTGAGTAGGTATCGTTGAAATACTTGAAGTTGTCGAGGTCCATATAGAGCACCGAGAAGTACTGCGAATTTGATGTATAGTACCGGTTATAGCGAAGGGTCTCCTGTTCGATGCGCCGATACAGTTCGTTGCGGTTCCACAGCGCGGTAAGCTCATCTCTTGAAGCCGCGACCTGAAGCTTTTTGTTAAGCTCGTTCAGCTCCCGGGTCCGGATTTCGACCTTCTTTTCCAGTTCCAGCGATGTTTCCCGGGATATCCGTAACGCTTTCAGGAACTGGGATGAAAAATCATAGAAATGCACTATGATGAAGAACGTGATGCCCAGAGCGGTCAGTTCCGCAGTGAACAGATTGTTCACATCGAAAAAGTAGTAGACAAACTGATTTATGGCGGCGAGAAGAGAGATAAAGATGCCGAAAAGGATTATGCTCGGAAGGGTTTTTTTTCTTATCCAGTCGATGATCATGCTGCCTGTGATGATTACCATGCAGATTCCCATAATAATGGAAAAAGGTATGAGCAAAATGTTATAGATTCTGATGGGGGTAATGAGGACCGTCAGTCCGAACAGCATGGTAATAAGCAAGGATGCGTTAATAACCAGTCTGTGCACAACCAGAGGGAATGAATGGCGGAAATAGAGATAGAATCCCGCAAAGCCGCTTGCTATCGTGATATATTCGATTTTCAGGATGATGCCGGTCGGGATAGAGGGAAAGAACGTAATCATCATGGTGCTGGTGGCAAATGTTTTTATAGCGAGAGAGACACTCATGAGAACAATGTAGAGTATTCCGGCATCGGAGTTTTCCCGGGTATAGAAGAAGAGGAGAAAGAGGGCGGAGAGCAGCAGAACTACGGTGAGCATCAGAGAGATACCATGGGACACCGTTATCAGTTGAAAAATGGAATCCGGGGTTCCAAGGATAGGAACGGTGACCAGGCCTGATTTTGGATGTATGAAATTGCTGACATAGATGAGAATGTCGGCACGCTCGCTCTCGGCATGGAAGGTGACGATTGAGTCTTTGAACCGGGGTACGGATTTTTCCGGTTCGGTTGAAAATGTACCGATTTCGTTGATTTCGCTGCCGTTTACCATAATCCTGTAGGCCGTGTAAACGTTGTCCAGAGCTATGCTGTAGTACCCCGGTTCGGGGACTTTTATCTGCAGGCGGTAGGCAGCATAGGCCTGCGCAGTGGGATTTTCACTATCTTTGATAGATGCTGTCCAGCTCGAAGGAACCTTTATGGTCTGAGCGGTCGGAGCAGGTGTTTCGGGGTCGGGAAGAAATCCCGGGTAAAAGTGCCAGTTCCCTTTGAGCAGAATGGGCTGTAATTCGTCATAGGGCGTCTCTGAAAGGTCAAGAAACCCATCATCTATCGGGAGGGAACGGTTATCCAGGCCGAAATTATACACGACAGCCAGCAGGCTGCTGATAATAAAAAGAAAACCTATGAATAAAACCACTTTTCTCATATTGTTGGCATTATACGGCTGATTTGCGGTTGAGGCAATCAAAAGATGCTTTTTCATCAGATTTTTTATGGGCATTCAATGAGTTTTCAATGTGTTATTGAGGTGGTTTTGATGAATTTTTGATGAATCAGCAGGCGTCCGGAACTCCTGAAAATCTGGAGAGCGCAGAATATGCACAAGCGCAAAATATGCACAGCGGATGGTTAAAATGATAGGCATCGATCAGCCATTTACACTTTGCATTTTTTTCGTACTCTGATAGAGTGTTTCAATAATTTGATTTTGAACTGCTGGCTGACAGGGCGGCGCCTGAGCTGACTTTTGCTGATATTCCGGCATGTTCATACAAGGAAGGTATTATATTATGAGAAAAGGTGTTATGAGAATGGCTGCAGCAATTCTGCTGCTTTTTGTGTTGGTAGTCAGCTGCTCGGCTCAGTCGGCAGCGGAAACTGAACCGGCGGCAGCTGGTCAGGCTGCAGGGGATACTGCAGCTGCAGGAAGCGCTGCGGTAAGCGGGACAGGCAGCCTGGCCGGATCTAGTGATCTGCCCGTGCCGACCGATCTGGTTGCCCGCTTCAGCTATGCCCTCGGGTATCTGCAGACGCAAAGCTATGTAAGCCAGGGAATTGAGTTTGCTGCCGACTACTATGCCGCAGCTATGACGGCGGCCATTGAGGGTAGTGAGCCGATGTTCACTCCGGAAGAGATGAATGCAATCCTTATGGAGTATCAGGAAGTGCTGATTGCCCGCGAGCAGGAATATCTTGCTGAGGCAGCCGGCGTAAATCTGGCGATTGCCGAAGATTTTCTGGCTGAGAACGGCGCCCGCGCGGAAGTTGTCACCACCGAAAGCGGACTGCAGTATGAGATTATGAGCGAGGGCGACGGTGAGTACCCCGGACTCGAAGAGGTCGTTACCGTGCACTACAGCGGCACCCTGATCGATGGAACCGTATTTGACAGTTCCTACCAGCGGGGAACTCCCGCAACATTTCCGCTGAACGGCGTGATTCCCGGCTGGTCCGAAGGAGTTCAGCTGATGCGGGTCGGCAGCAGCTTCCGGTTTTTTATTCATCCTGATCTGGCTTACGGAGCAAACGGAGCTGGCGAATTCATCGGACCCAACGAGCTGCTGATTTTTGATGTGGAGCTTTTGGAAATCGAAGCCGAATAGCCGGGCTCGTTTTTTCTTGAAAGTAAGTTCTCGATCTGTGCTCCAAACGTTTTGGTGACAGCGATAAAGGCTTGATGAACGCGGTAAAGGCAGGAATGACCCGGGCGGTTGTTCCTGCCTTTTGTGTGCTTTGCTTTTTGGGAAATTGGCAGCCTGTAAGTTCTTAATTAGTAATCTCGACGAGAATAGACAACCCTTGCTATGGTCACAGTTTTTGTTTTTTCCTCAACCCGATAGAAGATCATATAGTTTCTGACACGTAGTTTCCGGTATTCATGAATCAGGTTCCTTACCGGAACGTGCACAGGATGCAGATAGGGAGATTCTGATAGATGTCGAGCTGATTCGATGAGTTCTAATGCCAACTTTTCCGCGGCAGCAGGGTTGGAAAGCTCATTACTGATATAATAGACGATATCAATCATGTCCTGTCTGGCTGACGGGAGATATTCTACCTTATACATCTTTCTTCGTCGCAATAGCTTCCCGCATGGCGTCGAGAACTTCTTTTGAAGAAAACCTGGCTGCTGTCAATTCCGCCTCCCGTTCTGCTGCCTGCAATTTATGCTAAATAGCCAATCGGACAGTCAATTGAATGCAATCATCTTCCTTCAACAGCCGATTTATGATATTTTCCTCTCTATGAAAGCAAAAATGATCAAACATATAAGTAATGTTACCAAAACGACGGTTTTTCAGGTTGATGCGGTCCTTAAGCTCCTCGATGAAGGGAGCACGGTCCCGTTTATTGCCCGCTACAGAAAAGAGGCGACGGGGGAGCTCGACGAGGTGCAGATACTTGCAATACGAGATGCCCACATAACTTTTACGGAGCTCGAGAAGCGGAGGGAAGCTATTCTTGCTTCCCTTCAGGAGCGTGAACTGCTCACCCCGGAACTGGAGAAAGCGGTTACGGAGGCAGATGATCTTGTGCAGCTGGAAGATATCTATCTTCCCTACCGGCCGAAACGGCGGACCAGGGCAATGATTGCCCGAGAGGCTGGACTTGAGGGGCTGGCAGTCTGGCTGCTTGCCGGCGGGACCGGGGCGACGCTGACAGCTCCTCTGGAGACGCTCTTTGTTTCTGCCGCGGCAGGGGCATCGGTTGAAACCGAAGCCCTGAAATATCTCAACCCGGAACAGAAGATAGTCACAACGGAGGATGCGCTTGCCGGAGCCCGGGATATCATTGCCGAAGTGCTGAATGAGACCAAGGAGCTGCGGCAGGATTTGCGGGATTTCTTTGCCAAACGGGCTAATATGTCTTCCCGGGTTATCAGTATTATGGAAAAGGATGCCAAGGCGGCAAAGTTCCGGGATTATTTTGAATGGTCCGAACAGGCGGCGGCCGCGCCCTCCCATCGGGTGCTGGCGATTCTTCGCGGGGCTGCCGAAGGGGTACTGATTACCCATTTTCTGCCGGATGAAGAGGAAGCGCTCAAACTTCTGGAACGGCTCGTGCTGGGGAGAAATAAGGCCGCCGGCAATCGGGCGACATCTCAGGTGTGGGAGGCGGCACGCGACGGCTATAAGCGGCTTACCGCCCCGTCCCTCGAGTATGCCCTGGAGAAAGAATGTAAAGAGCGGGCAGATGAAGAGGCAATCCGGGTGTTTGCCGGAAATATGCGGGAGCTGCTGCTTGCTTCTCCGCTCGGCCAGAAGCGGATACTGGCGCTCGATCCAGGGCTCCTGACCGGCTGCAAGCTGGTCTGTCTCGATGAGAAGGGAGATCTGCTGCATGATGGGGTAATCTATCCTCTTCAGCCGAAAAACCGGGTAGCAGAATCGGCCCGCATAGTCCAGAACCTTTGCCGGCAGTTCGGCATCGAAGCGATTGCCGTGGGTAACGGTACCGGCGGAAGGGAGGCGGAAGCCTTTGCCCGTGAGGCGGTGGATGGCCTGCGGACCCCTGCAGGAGGGGTGATCGATGTCATATCGGTAAACGAGAGCGGGGCATCGGTCTATTCAGCCTCTGCCGCAGCCCGGGAAGAATTCCCGCAGAAGGATATAACCGTTCGCGGTGCAGTCTCGATCGGACGCCGACTGATGGATCCCCTCGCCGAGCTGGTAAAAATTGACCCCCAATCGATCGGTGTCGGTCAGTATCAGCATGATGTGAATCAGCGGCTGCTCAAGCGAGCCCTGGATGATGTGGTGCTTTCCTGCGTCAATTCGGTCGGGGTGGAGATCAATACGGCAAGCAAACAGCTTCTGAGCTACGTTTCCGGGATTTCGGCACGCACCGCCGAAGCTATCTGCTCGTATCGTGAGCAGCATGGCAAATTCATGAGCAGAAAGCAGCTGAAGGAGGTTGCCGGCATCGGGGCAAAAGTCTTTGAACAGGCAGCCGGGTTTATCCGGATCAGAAATGCCGCAAACCCGCTCGATGCCAGCGCGGTACACCCGGAATCGTACCCGGTTGTCGAACGTATGGCTGCCGACCTTGGCTGCAGTGTTTCAGATCTGGTTACCCGACCGGAACTGCGTCGGAAGATTAACATCAACGCCTATGTTTCTGACAGCATCGGCCTGCCGACGCTCCGTGACATTATTCAGGAGCTGGAGAAGCCGGGCAGGGACCCCAGAGCCGAGTTCGAGGTTTTTCAGTTTGATGAGCAGGTGCATTCACCGGCGGACCTTGTCGAGGGCATGATTCTCCCCGGAATCGTGACAAATGTCACCGCCTTCGGAGCCTTTGTCGATATCGGGGTTCATCAGGACGGACTGGTCCATATAAGCCAGTTGGCCGATCACTTTGTCAAAGATCCTGCCGATGTGGTCAAAGTTCACCAGAAGGTCCAGGTCAAAGTGGTCAGTGTGGAGCTGGACCGAAAGCGTATCGGCCTCTCGATGAAAGGTGTCTGACAGTGCGGCCGAGCTTGGAGAATGGTGTCGGAGAACGGTGTCTGACACCGTTTTCCTGAAAACTACCGTGCCAAATTGCGGAAAACATCAAAAAGCGTGTCTGGTGCCGTTTCTGGCACTATGTTCTATTTCGGGGAATCCATGCTCCCGCTGACATGGGAAACCGCTTCCCAGGTCCTCTTGATCAGCTCTGCCTTGTGATGATGAGTGCGGGTGATAATCATCGCATAGATGATATCCACCACCAGCAGCTGATTGATGCGGGAGGAGGTAGCTCCCTGTCTGAAGAGGGATTCGCTGTTGGGTATGAAGAGATTTATATCGGCCAGTTTGCTTAAGGAATTCCCTCCCAGTCTTGTTATGGCGATGACAGGAGCGGCATTGTTCTTAGCCTCTTTGGCCACTTTGAGGATTGTGCCGGTTTCCCCGGAGTAGGAGCTGATAATTACCGCATCCTTTTTACCCAGGGAGCAGGCCTGAACGATCTGCATGTCGGCATCAGCCGTGGTTGACAAAATCCGAGCCGGGCCAGTTTTCTGCTGAAAATCTGTCGCCACAATACTTGATGCCCCCGACTCCTGAAAGCAGGAGGTGCCTGGCATTGCAGATAGCATTTACGGCAGCTTCAGGGCATCGCGGTCCAGAACCTTCTCGATGGCTGCCGTGATGCTGTTTATAGTGAGACCGGCCATAGTCCTTACAATATCATCGGTAGATGCGGAAGAGAGGTTGATATCGGGCAGGAATGAGTCAGAATCGGAAGTCTCTGATGAAAAAACCTCCTTGGCCAGGCTCATTCACTAAATCTGTGTAGCCCTTGAACCCGAGAGCCCGGTTTTGCCCTTCAGACGGATTACGGCGGCAGAGCTGGTGCCGGCCTTATCGGCTAAAGCGGAGATCCCCAGCTGGACAGCCTGAGCAGGAAATGCAACAAAAAATTCCGCAGCCTTTCGCTCAGAAGGCGATAAATCAGGAATAAACTGCTTAATAAGATACAGACAACCTTCCATGCTTAGACAGTATCATTCATAAGATCGTTTGTATAGTAAATGAAAAAATATTTTACCGACAAATACAAAAAAGTAAAAAAATATTTTAAATATTTATTGACAAACCCGCCTTGAAGAACCAGAATAGTCTAAACGTAACTTGGAGCCGACCTGACGCCTGGTAAGATTTCTTCATCCGGAATCCTATCGGGAATCCTGTCGGGCCGTCGGAAGGCTGCAGGGATACCGTACGAAACAAAAAGGAGTATACCATGAAATTGAAAACCGTTGTCGTTCTGCTTGTGGTGATGATGCTCACCCCTATGCTGTTTGCCGGAGGAGCTGCCGAAGCTGAGCAGCAGGTATCAGCACCCGTTACTACCCTCGAATTCTGGACCTGGCGCCCCGAGGATGTGGATTTCTATGCGAGCCAGATAGCAATTTTCGAAGCCCGCAACCCGGACATCAAAGTTGTCCAGACAGCCCAGAAGAACACCGAGTATAATACGATTCTTGCCGCGTCCCTGGCAGGCGGAGCCGGACCGGACGTGTTTCAGGGTCGGGCGTACGGCGGACTGGCCACATTCGCAGACTCCGGCTATCTCGAGCCGCTCGAACCGCTTATGCCGGAACTGAAATCCTATTCCGCAACTTCTCTGCTGGGAGCAACATCCCCCACCGACGGGAAAATCTACGGAAGTCCTGCCGTCAGCCAGACCGTATTCATGTACTACAACAAGGCTGTCTATCAGGAACTGGGACTCAGCATTCCGACCACCTGGAGCCAGCTGCTGACTAACTTCGATGCCATGGAAGCTGCCGGTTATCTGGCACTGGGAAACGGCGCCAAAGACGGATGGACGCTGGAAACCATGCTCGGCGGAATGGGACCGGCCTTTTACGGCGGAACCGATTTCTTCAATGCAGTAGTTGCCGGGGAAACCAATTTTCTCGACCCGAAATTCATCAAGATGGTCGAAAAGATGAAAAGCCTGACCGCCTATATGCCGGAAATGTATATGGGTATCGGGTATGAGGACATGCGGGCAAATTTCTTTAACGAAATAGCCGGTCACCTCATTGCAGGATCCTATGAAGCCGCCTACTTTGCTGCCCAGAATCCCGACCTGGATTTCGGCATCTTTGCCGTTCCCGGGGAAAGTGCTGCGGATCCCGCGTATGTTTCTGTCTATGCCGATATGAACTTTGCCATGAATGCCGCATCGAAACATAAGGAAGAAGCCCTCACCTTTCTCCGCTTTCTCTCCTCGAAGGAGTTCGGCAAGGCCATGGTCACCGACCTGAGAATGGTTACCTCGGTTCCCGGTGTCGATGCATCTCAGGATCCGTTTATTGCACGTGTTCTCGAACTGCAGAAGAATGCGACACCCTATCTGTTCCTCGTAGGCTTCCGCTATGCTCAGCCTACCGGTTCCTCTCTCTGGCAGGCCCTGGCTCAGGGTGTCATGGGCGGGACAGTAACTCCCCGGCAGGCAGCTGAGGAGATTCAGGCAGGTATTGCCTCTTATTACAAACCGTTCCAGAATTAAACAAACACCTTGGGGCGATCTTTGGTTGACCCTCGGTTGGCCTACGGTTGACCCTCGGGTGCCCTTGGGGCGATCTTCGGGCGGCAGTTTGCCGCCCGAAGCACAATTATGGTATAAAGTTGATAAGGGGTGGCTCTTGCAAAAAGCAAGAGCGACGTTTTGGTTGATAAGGGGATTGGATGGAAATCAAGAAACTGAGAAAAGGAGCCTGGATAACCTTTTTTGTGGCTCCGGGACTACTGGTGGTAAGCGTTTTTATTTTGCTGCCGCTGTTCATGTCTCTCTATAACAGCTTCTTCTCCTGGAATCAGCTGATCTCCGACCGCTTTGTCGGCCTGGGTAATTTCAAGCGCCTCTTCGGTTCGTATCCCTATAAAGACCGGTTCTTCAATGCCCTGGGAAACAATGTCACCTGGTTTGTCATGACCATGCTGGTGCAGAATTCCATCGGGCTGCTGTTCGGCTATCTTATGAGCCGGAGAATTGCCGGCAATCAGGTATTCAGACGGATATTCTTTATCCCCGTGCTCTTTTCCATCATCGCCGTAGGCTTTCTCTGGGGCCTCTACCTCAAACCGAGCGGGCTGCTCAACAGCTTCTTCAACCTGATCAATCAGCCGGATCTGCGGCAGGTCTGGCTGGGAGACGAACGGCTGGCCACCCTGTCCATCATTTTTGTCAATATCTGGCGCTGGGTCGGGTTTCCGTCGCTGGTCTTTCTGGCCGCCATAGATGCGGTACCGGAGGAGTGCCTGGAGGCTGCTTATCTCGACGGAGCGGGGGAGTGGAAATTGTTCTGGCGGGTCATTTTCCCCCTGATTATACCATCTATCACCATCATAACCGTACTGACGGTAATCGGGAGCCTGAACGTTTTTGAACAGATTTATACGATGACCGGGCTTGACGGCGCACCGAACTATTCAACCGATACTATCGGCACCCTCTTTTACCGGACAGCGTTCGGATCGGTTGATTCGGGAAGCCCCGAAATCGGGATCGGATCGGCTATCGGGGTGGTAATCTATCTCCTGACCTTCTGCATATCGCTTGCATCAATCTATGTTACCAGAAAAAGAGAGGTGCAGCTGTGATAACCGATTTCAGATACCGTGGCGCATCAGTCCAGAAAAAAGTGTTCATCATCATCATGTTCATGATTATGGTCTTCTATGTGGTGCTCATTATCTATCCGCTGTTCAATATGGTAATATCATCCTTCAAGTCCAATAAGGATATCCTTACCACCCCCTTTGCACTGCCGGCATCCGTTGATTTAGAGAACTACCGCACGGTCTGGGTAGACAAGGGCTTCAGCCGCTATTTTCTGAACAGCCTGATCGTCACCACAGCGGCGATGGCTTTTGTGATTCTTTTCGGATCGATGGGAGCTTACGGTATATCACGCTACACCTACCGGGCCAGCACCCTCATCTATATGCTTTTTCTCAGCGGCATCATGCTGCCCCTCAAGGCTGCCATAATCCCGCTGTTTCTGCTGATCCGGAAGCTCGGGCTGATCAACACGCAGCTCTCTGTGATCATGATCTTCATTGCCATGGGGCTGCCCTCTACAGTTTTCATCCTCTCCGGCTTCATGAAGGGGATCCCGCTCGAGCTGGAATATGCCGCCAGGATTGACGGGTGCAGCGATTTTCAGATTTACCGGCGGGTTGTCATGCCGATGACTGCGCCTGCCGTTGCGCTGGTCACTATCTACAATGCTGTTCCCATCTGGAATGATTTCTTTTTTCCGCTTGTCTTTCTGCAGTCAAACAGGCTCAAGACCCTGCCGGTCGGATTGAGTACCTTTTTCGGACAGCACAGCACCAACTGGAGTCTTCTGTTCACCAGCCTCTCCCTTGCGATCATTCCCATGCTGATTCTGTATCTATTTATGTCAAAATATTTCATTAAAGGCATGACTGCCGGTGCAGTGAAATAAGGAGTTCTCCGTATGTCCGCATCAATACCTACCACGGAACAGCGTAATCCCGCATCTTATCGGATCGATGTAAAAAGCACGATAGAAATTCTGCAGATTATCAATGCGGAAGATCATAAGGTGCCGTCGGCTGTTGCTACGGTGCTCGAGCCTCTGGCTGAACTTATCGATGATGTTGTCGATTCCTTCCGGAGGGGGGGGCGGCTTTTTTATATTGGCGCGGGAACTTCGGGAAGGCTTGGCGTGCTTGATGCATCCGAATGCCCACCGACGTACGGGGTGCCGCCAACGATGGTGCAGGGAGTTATTGCCGGCGGGGTAACCGCGCTTACACAGTCTGTGGAATGGGCTGAGGACAGCCGGGAAGACGGGATTACGGAGCTGAAGTCGCGTTCTTTTTCCCGGGATGATGTACTGGTAGGGATTACGGCCTCCGGCCTGGCGTCGTATGTTGAGGGGGCGATGGAGTATGCCCGGGCACTGGGGGCGAGAGTCGGCGCCATATCCTGCACAGAGAAATCCAGGGTTTTCGAACATGCTGACCATCGGATTTATATCCCGGTAGGGCCGGAAATTGTAACCGGCAGTACGCGGATGAAATCGGGCACCGCTCAAAAGCTGGTCCTGAACATGATTACCACGACAGCGATGATCCGGATCGGCAAGGTCTACAATAATCTCATGGTTGATCTGCTGCCGCTGAATGCGAAGCTGATAGACCGCTCAAAGCGGCTTGTAGTCGAAGTGACCGGCTGTACGCCCGAAGAGGCGGCCCTGCTCTATCGTCAGGCTGATGGGAATGTTCGCGTCGCCATTCTTATGGGCCTGCTGGGGGTCAATCCGGAAGAGGCGAAGGATCTTCTGCTGCAGAGTGACGGGAGCATTAACCGGGCCATGGATTTGAAGAACGAGAGCCTGAGAAACGAGAACTTGAGAAATGTGGGCCTGAAGAACGAGGGCCTGAAGAGATGATTCCGCGCTGGTTTTTCGGGATAGACGGCGGGGGTACCCGTTCCCGCATAGCGGTTGTGGATGCGGATCTGCAGGTTATTGCCCGGGCAGAGGGTGGTTCCACCAACTTGTTTTCAACCGCACCTGAAGCTGTGTACCGTACTATTGAAACGCTCCTGAATGAGGTGCTCGGCAAGGCTTCCCTGAAGCCGGGCGACCTTGCGGGAGGCTGCATCGGCAGTGCGGGGCTTAACCGGCCGGCTGAAACTGCCCGATTCAGAGATTTTTTCATTCGCCTGCTCGGGGATGGAGTTCCTGTGAAACTGGTCACAGACGGTGAGATTCTGCTGGTCGGCGGGCTGCAGGCGCTGGAGGGCTTCTGCCTTATCAGCGGGACTGGTTCTCTCGCCATCGGACGCAGTGCCGATGGAACCGTTGTTCGAGCCGGCGGGTTCGGGCATCAGTTGGGAGATGAGGGGTCTGCCTGGTGGATCGGGCATGAGGCTGTCAGCCGCTCCCTGCGCAGTGCCGAAGGGCGGGATATTTCCACAGATATGCTTGAGCGACTGACAGCATTCTGCGGGCTCGATAATCCTGGAGAATTTGTTGGGTATGTCCACCATCGTGCCTCAAAAGCCGATATTGCTGCCCTGGCCCCGCTGGTTACCGAGGCTGCCGGTCGCGGCGATCTGCTGGCCGTGAACATTCTGGAACGGGCAGCAGAAGAACTGGCCCTCATGGCTGCCAGCGTTATGAGCCGCCTGACAGGGACGAACAGCCGTCGACTGGCTGCTGCCGGCGGGGTAATGGAGCACGATGCTTTTGTACGCAGCCATTTGCAGAAGCTGCTCAAGGCCGATTATCCTTCGCTGGAGATGATCGAGCCGCTGGGAACCGCACTCGAGGGAGCCTGTCGGCTTGCCGTGGAGAATGTGCGGGCAGGCAGGTAAGGCTGTTTTGCAAACTTCAAAACAAAACGTCGCTCTTGCTTTTTGCAAGAGCCGCAATTATCATAATCTTGGGAGGAAATTTCAAAATGAAATCATTTTGAAATTGGCTCTTGGTATTCTGTAAATAACAATCGAGAAAACTGCAGAAGGAGCAGCCCATGCACATAATAGTTCCGATAAAGCAAGTACCGGAAACCAGCAATGTGAAGATGGACCCGGTATCGGGGACCATGCTGCGAACCGGGGTGGAGACGGTGGTCAATCCGCTGGATCTCTATGCGCTGGAATCGGCATTCCGTCTGAAAGAGCAGCACGGGGGGGTGGGGACCATAACCGTTATTACCATGGGACCGCCGCAGGCAGTAAAAGTTCTCAAGGAGGCTCTGGCAATGGGCTGTGATCAGGCCTATCTTATCAGCGATAAAGCCTTCGCAGGATCTGACACCTGGGCGACTTCCTACGTGCTCAGCAGAGCGATCATGGAGCTGGGAGCCTATGACCTGATTATTGCCGGGGAGCGGGCTACTGACGGTGATACCGGTCAGGTTGGTCCGGGAATTGCCGCCTGGCTCGATATTCCCGCGGTAACCTATGCGGCTGCCATTGAATCCACGGATGCCGGATTTGTCAGCTGCAGCAGGATGGTGGAAGAAGGGTATCAGCAGGTTGCCGTTCAGCTGCCGGCAGTAATCACAGTTGTCAAGGAGATCGGGGCTGTCCGGCTGCCCACACTGCGGGGAAAAATACGATCCAGAAGCGCAGAAATTCCGCTTATCGATGCCGGAAAACTCTCCGCGCATAAACCGCTGTGGGGACTGTCAAAATCGCCGACCAGAGTGGTAAAAATTGAACAGACCACCGTCAAGCGTGAGGGAAAGACGGTGGTGGTCGATGAACATACTCCGGCAGAAGCTGCAGCAGACAGCTTTATGGAGTTTTTAGCCGAGAAACATATCATTCTGGGGGACCGGCATGCATGATATCTGGGCTCTCGCTGAACAGCATGAAGGGGTAATCAAGCAGGTCTCGTTTGAGCTGCTGCATCGCGGCCGGCTTCTGGCCGACTCCCTCGGAGTCAGGCTCGTTTCCCTGGTAATCGGACACAGTGTTTCCAGCGCATCACTCGATGAGCTGATAGCGCGAGGTGCGGATGAGGTTCTGGTATTAGACGATGAGCGGGTGTCCGATTTTGTCTGCGAAACCTTCAGCAATATTCTGGTCCGTCTTGTCCGGGAACACCGGCCGCACACTGTCATTGCTGCTGCCACGAGCACCGGAAGAACGCTGATGCCCCATGCGGCAATTAAAATCGGTACCGGGCTGACCGCCGACTGCACCGAGCTCAGGATCGAGGAGGGGACTGGCAACCTGCTGCAGACTCGCCCGGCTATCGGCGGCAACATTATGGCTACCATAAAAACACCGCATCATCGTCCGCAGATGGCGACCGTGCGGCCCAAGTCGATGCTTCCGCTCCCCCGTGATGCATCACGAAAGGGCAGCAGAGTGAACATCGAACTGCATCTTGAGGATATTGATGAGCGGGTGAAGGTGCAGGGGTATCGCAGGGATCCCTCTGGTGCAAATCCGGTTGAGGAGGCTGATATCGTCGCCGCAGGCGGCAGGGGGCTGAAGAAGGGTGAGAACTTTACGCTGATTCAGGAGCTGGCAGACGAGCTCGGTGCAGCTGTAGGGGCATCCCGGGATGCGGTGGATCGCGGGTGGATCGGCTATGCTCATCAAATCGGGCTCTCGGGGAAGACGATCTCCCCCAAGCTCTATATCGGAGCGGGTATTTCCGGGTCGGTTCAGCATCTGGCTGGCATAAAAACGGCGGAGAACATCATCTCGATAAACAGCGATCCGCATGCTCCCATCCATCAGATAGCAGATTTGAGTATTGTCGGGGATCTTTTCACGGTTATTCCAATCGTGATCAGGAAGCTGCGGCAGAAAAACCGGGAGGTCCGCTGATGGCTGGTAATCAGAAGGCTGAAAATCAGAAAGCCGATAATCAGAAAGCCGATAAGCGGCAGTACGGAAAAATTACTGCGGAGATACTGCAGGAGCTTATATCCATAGCGGGCGCTGCCCATGTTTCTGCTGATGAGGAGAAGCTCGAGGCGTACAGTCATGATGAGACTTCGGCCGAGTACCATCACCTCCCGGAGGCGGTTGTGACCCCGACGACAACAGCGCAGGTGGCCGAGATTGTCAGGCTGGCCAATCGGGAACGGATTCCGGTGACCCCGCGGGGAGCGGGAAGCGGACTTTCCGGCGGATCCATCCCCATTTTCGGCGGAATTGCCCTGTCTCTGGAAAAAATGGACCGGATTATCGAGATTGACTATGAAAATATGACGGCAACCGTTGAGGCCGGCGTTATTACCAATGAAATTAATGCTGCATCAGCTGAGCGGGGGCTCTTTTATGCCGGCTACCCGATGAGTCTGGAAACCTGCTGCCTCGGCGGAAATATCGCTGAAAATGCCGGCGGGGGAAAAGCGATCAAATATGGAGTTACCGGGCGGTATATCCTCGGCCTTGAGCTGGTGACGCCGACGGGAGAGATCGTTGAACTGGGCGGCAAACTGTATAAGGATGTTACCGGATACGATCTCAAGCAGCTTATTGTAGGTTCCGAAGGGACGCTGGGTATTGTTACCAGGGCCACAGTCAAGCTGATCGGGCTGCCGAAGGCGAAGGCTGATCTTCTGGTGCTGTTTCAGAGCCCCGAGGATGCCATTGCGGTTGTCCCGATTATCATGACGCAGGGGATTCTCCCGACGAGCATAGAGTTTATGGATCGGCTTTCGGTACAGACAAGCTGCCGGTATCTGAATGAGAGCCTGCCCTATGAGCAGGCCGGGGCGATGCTGCTGATCGAGGTTGACGGATCTCACGGGGATCAGGTCGAGGCTGATGCGATTGCCATCGGTGAGCTGTGTGCCGGTCATGGGGCCTTGGAGGTATATATTGCCGAGGACCGGAATATGATGGAACGTATCTGGAACGTTCGCAGAAACATTGCCGAGGCTTTTATTGTGTATAGTCCTGTGCAGAGTCTCGAGGACATAGTGGTGCCCATAGCGGCAATTCCGAAAATCATTCCCGAACTGGAGCGGATCAGTGCGGCGTACGGCATGAAAATTCCCTGTTACGGACATGCGGGAGACGGCAACCTGCACGCCACGCTGGTGAAAGATCCTGAGATGAGCATGGGGGAGTGGTTCGCGGTCGAGAAGGCGGCTTTACGTGAGCTGTACGCGGTTACCGGGAGACTGGGCGGTAAGATAAGCGGGGAACACGGTATCGGCATCAAGCGCAGGGAGTTTTTCCTGGATCTTGTCGATCCCGTTGAGCTGGAACTGATGCGGGGCATCAAGCAGGCCTGGGATCCGAACGGCATCATGAACCCGGGAAAGATCTTTTAATGATGATAGACTCTTGCAAAAAGCAAGAGCGACGTTTTGGCTAGAAGTTTGCATTTCAAATAATTAATTATTAGAGGAAATTTCAAAATGAAATCATTTTGAAATTTCAACGATTTGGTCAGAAGTTTGCGTTTTAAATAAATAATTATATAATAATTATTTATTTAAATACATAGGCAAACTTCAAAAGCCAATTTCCAAAAATGCGAAGCATTTTGAAATTGGCTCTTTAACCCTTTTTTTAAAAGAATTGCATAAAAATGTGCCCGTTTTTTCCTGAACAGTTCACATGGCAAGGCCATCTCTACAGCGATATCAATATCCCCGCCCCGTAACGTATCATCTGTACGACTTCCAAAAAGATAGACACTTACAGGGCCAAAACGTCGCTCTTGCTTTTTGCAAGAGCCACACTTGTATGTATTATATCCCGGCAATCAGAATATGGGAAGTATTGGGAAAGGAAGCCGGAATTCCCATCGATATTGAACATGCCTGTACAAACCCCATCCGTTCCCATACAATGCTGCCATGATCAAACGTCTCCGTTCTATCCTCATTTTGAGTGTTATGGCTAAATTCCTTGTGGATACTGCCACTCAGATATTCAACCCGTTCCTCGTCATCATCGGCTCCGGCCTTGGAATCAGTGTGGTTGCCATGGGACGTCTGGTAGCTTTGCGCAGTCTGATGGGAATTGCCGCCCCCATTCTCGGCAGTATTGCCGACAAGTTCGGGTATCGTCTGGTTATGCGGATCGGTCTCGCGCTTACCGGAACTGGACTAATTCTCGGGGCTTTGTCCGGCAATTATGTTATTTTCGGGATATCGATGGTTCTGGGCGGGGTGGGCGCGATCGGGTTCACCCCGAACCTTCACGCATATCTCTCTTCCCGTCTTCCCTATGCCAAGCGAGCGATGGGCCTGGGTATTGTTGAATACTCCTGGGCGTTGGCAGGTATTATCGGTCTTTTTGCAGCAGGACTGCTGATTGAAGCGTTTTCCTGGAAAACTCCGTTTTATTTTCTCGGCGGCGGTTTAATCCTCATGGCTCTTTTCTTCGGGTTTCTTCCCTGTGAGAAAACAGAAAAACGAAGAGCTTCCGGTGGCCGCTCTGGAGCTGCCTCCAGAGATGCTGTGGAGGGAAACTACAGAGATGCAGTGGAGGAGCGTCCAAAGCCGGGAGTGAAAGTTCTGTATCGGCAGATCCGGCAATTCATGGATTTGGGTGCCAATGCAGCATCCGCCTGGGCTAATGTCTGGCTAAGCGGGCTGGTCATGTTTGCCATGATGAATGTTGTTATCATCCATGGCGGATGGCTGGAGGTCGAATATGGAACCGGACCTTCGACCTTGGGACTGATATCCCTTATCTTCGGTCTGGCGGACTTATCAGCGAGTATGACTGTCAGCCTGTTTGTTGACCGCATCGGCAAACGGCGCAGTGTCATCATCGGCGTGCTGATCATGATTGCAGGGTTTACCCTCTTCCCGTTCCTGAACAGGGGACTCGTTCCGGCGGTTATTGGAATAGCCATTCCCCGCATTGGATTTGAGTTCGCCATAGTAAGCAACTTTTCGCTGTTAAGTGAACAGGTGCCCGAAAACCGGGGGAAGATCCTGGGGTTGGGCACGACATTTGCCTTCATCGGTTCAAGCCTGGCCGGTCTGACCGGTCCCTCTATGTATCTGAAATACGGCGTCTGGGGACTGGCCCCAGTGAGTCTCGCCTCAGCCGTTATCGCGCTGCTCCTCCTTATTTTTATTATTCGGGAGCGATCCGCTGTATAAATCAGCATTTATTATTGATCTTTTTCAGGTATACGCGTTATTTTGTCAGGATGAGGGAAGTAACGGGAGGTTGTCACACATCTGCACCTCTCTTCCTGGATAAATAGGTAAGGGGCTGCTATGGACTATGAAAGAATCTATGAATTTCTCATTGAGCTGGACAAACTGAAAAGTGTTTACAGGAAGTCATACCTTTCTGATTATTCAAGAAATGAGAATTCGGCAGAGCACAGCTGGCATCTTTCGCTCGCTATAATGATGCTGCATAAGGAGCTTCCCGACAATATCGATCTTGTAAAATCGTTTAAGATGGCGCTTGTTCACGATGTCTGTGAGATTGGAGCCGGTGATATATCAGTATACGATAAGAACAGGGATACGGTTCAGTCAGCGGAAAGAGAGTATCTCATACAGTTGAGTGCAAGGTTTCCGGGCCCTTTCACCGAGGAGCTGCTGCTTCTTTGGGAGGAGTACGAAGCACAGGAAACTGCTGAGAGCCGATGGGTGAAAGTGTTTGATCGTCTGCTGCCGTTCTGTATGAATCTGGCTACCGAGGGCCGGTCCTGGAAGGAGCAGAAGGTACGGAAACATCAAGTTCTGGCTATCCATGAACCGATAAGAAAGCAGGCTCCCGATATGTACGCATGGCTAAAGAGGAAAGCTGAAGAGGCTGTCATGAAGGGCTGGCTGGAAGCGTGAGGATGAGAGTAAAAGAATTTGAGAATATAAGTATATGAGAGGATGAGAACAGAACCATCCAGCGACAGAAGAACTTCGACAGAAGAACCTCACACCTTCCACCTGACAATCTTATCAAACAGATCAGTCGTCCGGTACTTCATTCCAAGCAAAGTGCTGAAAATCGAGTCTTTACCAGGCTCTTCCAGACTGTCCCCGGCAGCCTCAGCCTTCAGATGGTCCAGCAAGGGTTTCTGCAAGGGTTTCTGCAAGGGTTCCGTCATAACCGCCTCAAGCAGACCAAAGGAAATGGCGAACTCAAAGAGAACACTTTGCGTGTAAATAAAAAAAGTAAGTAAGGCCGATTCAGATCTTTCGAGGTCCGGGAAGCGTTCGAGATTCTCAGGAATGCTGCCGTCTTTCTCATTATGATTCACTTCCCAATCCGGAACAAAATCGGGAAACATATCGACAAACTCGCTGAACAGGGCAGCTCCGGTAAATACCTCATGGTTCGTGCGTTTCATCAGGTAGAGCGAGAAAGGTACCGACTCTTCAATGAACTCGAAATCATCATTCTCCTCATCTACGATGCCGGTCATTTCAGTTAAGGGAAAATCACTGAGCAGGTACAAGAAGAGTTCCCGGTAGAGGATGCGGACCTGATCGTCTGAGAGGGGATCCCAGGTATAGTGCCTAGCGAGACTGCTCCATTTATCCTCTTCATCCTCTTCGATATAATCTTTATCGAGAAGAAATTCATGGAGCATCCTGAGCTGAGGGATTTTTTTCTCCGTCATTTTTTTGGCAGGTCTTCCGGAACTGTCAAACATACGGTCCAAAAACAGGTTGATGGTTTTCGGGGTATAATAGCCCTCTTTATTCACTAACAGTCGTCTTCCGTCATGTACATAGAGTTTAATGAGGTAGAGGAGGAGTGAGGGGGTCGGAAGGGATTCAATCTCCTCTCTAGTAACAGCATCGAAGTTGTAGGTGACGATATGTTCATACAGATCAGGAACTATTGATGAGGCCAAGTCGTTGATATCCTCAGCGCTGAGATTATCGAGGCCTTTGGTCGCCGTAAAGCCCAGGAAAATCGGATATGTGTCTCCATCTGTTCCTTCACCTTCTGTTTCAAAATCTTCATCATCCTCAAAACCAACGGGGTCGGCAAAGAATTTATTCAGCCAGCTGCTGCCTATCAGCTCATCATCTTCATCTTCATCTTCATCTTCATCCGCTTCTCGCCAATTATCGAAAATTCCTGTCGATTTTGCGCCTAAAGGGCTGAAAAAGACCCAG
>JAGYPA010000052.1 GCA_018399255.1 Spirochaetales bacterium
GACTGGGTGAGAAATTATCCAAACGTCACTCCTGTTGAGGGTGCTTACATCGGTTACGGTAAAAGTCCGGATACTGATGATCAGGCCCGTTCCTCTGCCCGTACGCTGGCCCTTCAGGAACTTTCCGCAAATCTCAAGGTTTCAGTAAAATCCGAACTGGAAGTCCTCGTATTTGAAACAACAACCGTTGGCACCGATGGTACAGATGTCAGCTATGAAGAGAAGGTTCGAGAGCAAACAAATATCAGCTCCGAAGTGGATGATCTCAGGGGGTATCAATATGAACGCTTTGCCATTGAAGAGGGGCCGCACAAGGGTGCCTATGCTCGAGTAGTTCTGAAGGAATCCGTTTGGCAGGAAATATCATTTTTTCGCATAAGACTGCAGTCAGAAGGAACACCTTCTCTGAAGGAAATTGAGACTCTGGTCGATGTAATTACCCGATATGCTGCGTACAGCGGATATCCGATAGAAGGCATATCAGTTGAGCGGGATCAGCACACCGGCAATCCTCCTCTGCTGGTTTTGTTTCCAACTCCCGAGGCTGACGAGGAGACTGCATGCATGGAATGGCTGGCTGGTCTTGAACCCATAACAAACGGCCAGCTGAAGGTCGGGCGCCTGCAGATTGGAGTCCTCACCCGTCCAGAAATACAAAGCCGGGAACTGAACCTTAAAGCTATTGAGACCGTGTTGAACGGACTGGAACTGCTTACCGAGGCAAAAGAAAAATACTATGGGATACTGCCGCTTTCTGATCTGCTGGCTCGGGACTGGGAAGCTGTAGCCAGTGAGGGCTTCGATCATCTTAATCGTCTTTTTGTTGAACCGGCAGCCTTGGCGGTGCTTGGTCCGATGCTGAGAGCCGGGGCTGTTACGTTTACCGTATCGGGACAGGAGCATGGCTGGACAAGTGAGGAAAAGCGTTGTTTTGCTGATAATCTCGACAATGCCGTCAAAGATGCTGTGGATCAATTAATTCATGCAACTTACAAGTATCAGCCGGAAAAAAACGACGATAACCAAGAATATCAGTTCAGTGTGGAAACAACTTCCCGGAATACCCTGGATGCCCTGAATACCCTGAATACAGAACCTCTTGTATTTGAAGCAACTGCAGACAGTACTGCTTCAGAGGACGGAGCAATTTCCTTACGGCTTACCCATGACAATACTTTATTACATACGCATACAATAGAAGTACCGTCAAACGGGGAAGCCCAGGCAGTTTTTGCCAAAGCGGCGGCAGGGCTGCTTTCTGCAGCTGCAGAGTACCTGTTTACGCAGCGAATTGGCGTCATTATCCTGACAGAAGAGCAGGTAGGCATTGCGGTTGATTTTTTCGGCATGGGAATTTTGCAGCCTGTCGGATTGATTCAGGATAACAGGCTGGATCAGGAGGACAGGCTTATCTGCACCTACATCCTTCCTGCTGAAAGCGGCTTCTTTGCTTACTATTTTAGTGAAATAAGTCTCGCAGACGAAAATGCTGTTGAGGATAAGCCTTTTGTTACTATGGTAGAAGCAGTTACGGGGGATAAGCAGCAGGCGTCCTCAAGGTACAGCATTTTTGATCAAAACTCAAAGGCCGACGTATTTGATGCTGTTCAAGTGCTGAAAGCCATACAGCATGCCCGCAATGGATGGAATTCTGATGCAGTGTTCAATCTTTATGCTGCTGCCGCAAGACAACGGGCGGGGAAAGTGCGAAGTCTCATCAATCCCGACACCCTTCGACTGCCGGCGGAGTATAGAGATTACTGGCAGCTTCTGGAAATCTATGACTTGCTGAAGACCGGGGGCGAAGCGCCGGGTCTGGAATTATCTGTTCTCACAAAAACAGTTGAAGCTCTCAAGGAAGCTGGTACCATCAGGCAAGTCACAAGTGACTTTTTTCTGGAGTTCTTTCGCTACCAGCTCGGTACTTCTTCGATGAGAACAATCGCCGCCGAAAAGTTAGTAGAGCTGGAACCATTTCTTACCGGCACAGATTTTTCACCCGAATGGAGTGCCGATCTTAACAGGATTTTGGGCTTTGCCAATTACAACAAAGGCAATTTAGCAGAATCTTTTAACCGATTTCTGCAGGCGTTCCTGCTTACTTCGGGATATTACGATGACATTGTGGAAATGATTACTATGTTTCCGCAGGATTGGAAAGCATTTAAAGCTGAGAAGGAAAAAACTGCTGATTATCAGATATTTAAGCAGCAGATGACCGAACTTATGGATATCAGAGAGCTGCCCGATTATCAGAAGGCACGGAGGATGATGTAATGCCGATAAAAAGATCATGTATTCTTATACTAACACTTATCATCTCCTACACTATTGGAGCTCAGACAGTCACCGTTGATGAAATTAATCCGCCCGACTTTCTCTATTCAAGCTTTCGGATGGTTGAGAAAAGCGAGAGTTCATCATCGACTCAGAGCACCGCAAAGGAAATGGTCTGGTTTTACGCATTCGGGCACGTCTACGGGGCCTCGGCCGATAATCTTGATCCGCTCTGGCTGATTCCTGACCGATATACAGAACCCTATGCCCAGATGACCGATTGGGTTATACAAACGCAGAATCGGGATGGTCTGCCGCTGCTGGCAGCCGTGCAGCCGGGAGGCAAGGGCATATCAGTATATAACGGATTATATGGATACGAACTGTTTTCCCATAATTTGAGCGATGACAGAGTAGTTTCAAATCTCGCAAGTTTTTTTGAGGGAGAACCCATTCTCTACAGTGCCACCGAGAAGGGCAGTCTGTTTGTAGTGAACCCCCAGCAAAACCGGTTTATCATTGATGAGAATAAGATTGAAGGAAAGGAGCCGGTCAGGATTCGGGTGAGCGGCAGTTATCTGGCTGTTTCAACCAGTTCAGGGACCCTCGAGATATTCAACCGAACTAATCTGGTTCATGTGCAGACAATCAGTAATTTTCCTGCCGTCGAGACCTATGAACTGCTGGATCGGTTTGTCATCTACCAGAAAACCGGTCGTTCTGGAGATGAACTGGCGGTTATCGCGGCTAGTGACGATGACTCTGATCAGAATATTGCTATTTCTCCCAACAGTGTAAGGCTTCCTGGTGCTGCAGCCTATCCTGTCATCCCGTTCGGGGTGAATAAGTTTGCCGTCACTACAGTGGATAAGGATGGATTACTGAATATCTATTCATACCAGCTTTCACTCTTTACTTCTCAAATCCAGCTGGAAAAAAAGGTTATTGTCGGCGGGTACCAGTCGGGAGACTCTCTGGCCGTCTACGGGAAAATTGGACGCACTTCCAGAGGTGAGCTGATTGTTGTTCGGGGAGACAGGGTGTATCAGGTTGATCTAGGTTATTCCCAGGCCCAGCTGACTTTGAGCGGAATAACCATTGAGGAGCTGGATCTCCGTGAGGCGAGAGCCGATCGTGTCATCAGTCGGGATCCGGCGGAGGTTATCAAAGCTTCCGAAACTATTGTTTCGCGGACCGGTACAATAGCATTTATCCCTCATGTCCAGTTGGATTCTCGCTTTACCCGGATGTATGTGCCGATAGTGCATCAGCAGGACGGACAAGAGCTTGTTCTGCTGACCTTGCAAAGTGACAGGTTTTCCCGGAACTCAAGTGATCAAAGCATAATTTTTGACCATGGTCTGATATTGCGGGATAAGCCGGTTGTTGCCTCGAGCGGCGGAGTGGTCTCTTTGACGTTTCTGGATAATGACAACCACATTATTTCGGTAGTCCCCGATGTTGAATCTCTCAGTCTGATTGGCAGTGAAGTGGTGTTTGATCAGTTTCCAGAGGGTACGGGAAGCGTCGAACTCGCTGAGCATTTTACTGCAGCCACAGTTGATACCGGCATCCAGATAGTCAGCAATGGAGGAGGGGCTTCACTGATGGTTCCCAATCTGCTTCCGGCTACTGTTCAATGGCATCAGGATATAGCAGTTTCCGGCAGCATTGCAGCAGCAGTGTCAACTGACAACAGGCTGACGGTTCTTAAAGCAGCAGCGCAGGCCTCAGGAAGGCTGGAGCTGAGTTCCCGGACTACGCAGTCGATACCCTATAGTCTTCTGGACTTGCGGAAGGAGGACAGTATTCTTTCTCTTGACGTGTTCAGCAGAGACGGCGACACCGTGATTGTGGTTACCGGGAAAACGGGAATCGTCGGGTTCCGGCTTATGGAATCCTATGGGGTTTTATCATTGCAGCGGATCTGGACTTTACAAGTCGATGAGCCGCTGACCGTTAAGCCTGGTGTTTATCAAGGAAGGAGTCAAAGTGATTCATTTTTGCTGGTTGTATCAGCTGATAGAACCTCTGTGTATTCAGTTTCTCCGTTCGGCTCAGCCCGGCGGTCTGCTCCCATATCCGGGCTCGCTGTAGATGGAACCGAGATCCTTCAAACTCTTACAACCAGGAATAAGATTACAGCGTCCCCTTCAGGCAATCATTTATTCCATTTCCTGCCGACAGAGAGCGGCTTGGATATTTTCTGGTCAAATGACGGATCTGTCGCGGGAACTATAGATGTCGGTTCGGCAACCACCTCGGTGCCGACCTACCTCGACGATTTCGATTTGGTAATTTTCAGTGATGATGCGGGAAGGCTCAGCTTTGTGCGGACTACTGCAGGAACAAGACGGCTGCTTGCACGGTACAACTTTGGACAAAAATTGGGAGATCCGTGGTTCTATCCGTACCAAAGTGATCATGTAAAATCCGGACTGATCGGTATTCAGTCAATTGACGGGACACTCTTATTCTTTAATTCCGATACCCTGTAACTGTAACTGTAACGTTCAATAAGGAAAAGAACTGATGATGAGAAAAACAGTAATCCGAAATACAGTCTCTGCTGGCATAGTTGTTCTGACCGTACTGACAGCAGGATGCGCCAGTCTTGCTCCTTCTTCACTGCCTCCAAGCATGAGCGTGCTGACAGATGTAAGCTTCAGCTATGATAACAGCTCAATGCTGGAAGATATTGAATTGCATGAAAGCTGGTACAGCAAATATCCTGAGCTTGAACAATTTGCTGCGAGCATTCTGGGCTTCAATCAGTTTGTCAATTCCGTTTCATCTTCGGATCGGAACTATTCTCAGCAGCTTATGAAGATTACAGGAGATTTTTCCGACAGCTATGCGATTATTCGTAAAACGCAATCGACCCCTTTAAAGAATATTATATACGAAAAGGATATTGATTATCAGACAACCGCTGCGGAAGTGGTGAAAAAAGCCTACATAGCCTATTGGGAATATGTGAAATCCACAGCCGCGGCCGCTGGTCAGGATCTTGAAGGATTGGTCAGCTGGGCTCACTTGACAAAGGAAAATCCGGTTATGGATCAGATCGGGGATCCGGATTTGCTTGACAAATTGAATACCGCACTTTCTAAGCAAGGAATTGAAGAATCTTATCGTGGTTATTTTTCCGGTCTGTTCGATAACTATTTTTCCGGTCTGTCAGCTGAAGCAGAAGAACAGCAGGCTGTAATTGAGGCTCTTGAAGAAGAACTTCAGAACCAGATAGATTTAAAAAAGTATTCGAACATTCAAGATACCTACACCAGGCTGCAAAATGAGATTGCTGCCTTTGACAAGCTGCTCGACAATAATTCAAAAAAACTGAAGCAGCTGACCGCTGTAGTAGGAAATGATCCTTTGCTCAGCAAGAGAGAGCAGCGCGCTGCTGAGCAGAAGAAAGTGTATCAGGGGTTTGTCAGCAGAACAGCAGAGTTTGAAAAGGAAGTTGCCGCAGCTGAGGTGCAGCGGATAATAAACGAAGACAGCCTGCTCTTCAGTATGGTTCTCAATCAGCAGCAGACAAAGTTCAATCGAGATGCGAGTAACCTTGAACGAACATTTATGATTCTGGAGAATCTCTATCAGAGTTTTCTTAGTGCCGTTTCAGAGGAGAACTACCAGAAGATCCAAAATTTTCATGGCGATTTGCATGATAAGGTGGAGGATATCGATTCCGGCATAGCGCAGCTGAAAACAGCATTTTCACGGCTTGATTTTTCATTTAACTCGGACAATCAGCTTTTTCTGGCAAAGAAGAGAGCGGAGATTGATCAGAGCCGGAAAAAGATAGATGAGAGAATAGGCAGCATCGAGTCAGAACGCGACAGATTTGCCAATGAAGAGTTGTCCTTAACCGATTTCTATATGGATTATGTAGAAAATGAACGGGGTATGCTGCAGCTCGATGAACTTATATATTCCCAATTGTTTGAAGAACGACTGGTTTTACGTCAGCAAAGAAATGTTGAAATTCAAAAGATTGTGCGGGAATTGCTGACGAAAACCGAAAAGGTTTTTGAGAACTCATTAGCCATGGACGGGTTCATTAATCCCCTCAGTCTGCAGGTAATACAATATGAATTGCTTGAGCGGAAAAACAGCCTCCAGAATCTGCTTATACCCATAGACTCAACAGCAGTCAGCAACGTAAGAGAGTTTCGCAGACTGTACGATACTATATTTCCTCACAAATTAGAGAGTGTTGATTCGTTTTCTGTCCAGCTGAACGGGATTACCCGGGAGATCACTTTTGCTGAGCCTGGCTCCCCTGCAGAACTCACCGCTCTACTGTTTCTCAATGCGGCGGCACTGCATGCCGGCAGCAATGGAGTTCTGGACTTTGATCAGCTGCCATCATGGACTGCACAATCTGTCGGCTATTTCAGGTTGAGGCTCCTTATTGAGCAGCAGCTTACCCAGGAACGGATAGTCCCTGATTTATTGGTGAATGGGGTTATGAACCGGATTCCCAGTTGCTTTTCGGATGAATCTGCCCGTGAATCAGCACGTTCGGCTATAACCTTCGGGTCTGAAGGTAACTATGCTGCAGCCCTGGCAGGGTTTTATAAATCCTTTATTACAGAACGATCAGCTCTGCTGGCAAAACCTCTTGAGCAAGTAACTATTGGCGATCTCAATACATTTCTGGAGAAGGATAGAGATTTCGGGTATCTCATAGCCGGATATCAGCGATCAGATTTTTCAGAAGGTGAGTTTTCTCCATTTTTATCAGATCTTGTGAAACTTCGCAGTCCCTTGGCAGGTGAGGCTATTACTCTGCTGGTGGAGCATGGGTTTTATAATGATATCGACCTGGAAACTGTGCTTGTTAATGTACACCCATACTCCGTAACCCCATACCTGAACTATCTGGCAGCGGAAAGGTTATTACAGCTGCATGAGCAGGAGCGGAGCAGTGATCTTCTTGAACGGGCTGAAGCGCATCTGGCTCATGCGGGGGCTTGGGAGCTGGTCTATGCTGAGGAGGGTGCTGATCCGGTATCTCAGAGGCTTTCTTCTTATGGCAATATTTCAGAACCTGATTTTGAACGGTCTGCCAAACTGTATGCGAGAGTTTTAGCTGAGCAGGGGCGGTACAAAGAGGTTCTGGCTTTGGCTGAAAATGATCAGCAGTTTTCAAACATGGTTCTTACTGCGGCGTTTATAGAAAGCGCCCTGTTTGATGACGATTTTTATACGGAATTAGGGACCGCTTCACAATTGAATGATGCTACAGATCCGATCAGCAAGACTGGAGCAGAAAATAAACCCGTTCTGCCGCTCTATCAGAATAGCGAACTGCTGCGCCTGCGCGATTTAGCCTACTTGTATGACATTTACAGCGGGCTTATGAGAAACCGTACGTACCTGCTGTTTGGGCAGGTTGATAAAATAGAACAGCATGCGGTACGGAAAGTGCAGGAAATCAGTCCCTATTTATATATTCCAGGCTTACGGGAATTGAATTTCCAGACTGCCTTGATAAATGCCTCGGAGGAAGATCCCCTCCTGTTTGAACTGATAGACAGGAGTTCATCGGCGAGGTTGATGGAGCCGCTTGTTGTCATGAAACGCATGCTGCTGCAGTTCGATACCAGAGTATCCAGCGGCAGTAATACCTATAATGAACAGCTGAAAACGCTGGAAGAACTTTCTGTCAGAAATAATGATCCACAGTTTAAACTGATACTTGCTGTAGCAAACTACTATATCGAAGAGTATGAAGATGCAGAAAATATTCTGGAAGAGTTAAGACGCAGGTTCCCCGATGATGCATCGGTTGAAACGCTGGACTATCTTACCCTGCAGAAGCGGGGTAAATCCGAATACATTATTAGAAAAGAGACTGCTGCCGAGTTGCTGGAGTCAGCAGAAAACTGGCGTATTTTTCCCTACACAACGTATCGCGAACTATTAGCCAGGCAAATTCTCGAGCTGTAGAGGGGGGTGTTAGATTGAAAGTCAGAATAATGGTAGTTTTGCTGCTTGCTTCTGCGGTTTTGCTGCTTGCAGGTTGTGGTTCGATGCCGAAAGCAGAAGTAGATGCACCGGAACAAAATCTTGAGTATGGAGAGAGTGATCCTGGTGCTGAGCTGCCTGCCGAAAATAAGGCTGCAGCAGATGGGACTGCCGCAGATGGGACTGCAGCAGATGGGACTGCTGAGGACACGGGACTGAATACGTTTTCAACTCCGGAGCACTCGGAGGCCGGGACCGGTAAGGCGGATGTACCTGAGGAAGTTCGGACTGAGGAGGCCGCAGAAACAATTCCCTTGGAGTCCGCTGCAGCAGAGCCTGATCCTCATTCCCTGACAGGACGTCTGCTGGATCTCTTTACTGATGAGGAACTGTACCCGAGTATGCTATTGCAGTCACCCGGGAATTTGGGAATTCCCCAGGTGGAAGCAGTCTTGTCCGATGGAACGTCTGCTGAAGGGCTTAAGCTGCTGACTGACTATCGGGTGGGGAATGTTGTCAGTACTTCTTTTGGCGAGGAATCAGCCGGATTCAGATGGCGACTGGCGTTATCGTCCCGGAAAAATGGAGCGGTGAGGATTAATTTGCCCACCGCTGAGGGTGCGCTTCTTCTCTGCCGGCTGACGATTATTGAGGGGCCCTCCGACAAGCTGGATTTTTCCAATGAGCTGGATACGCTATTCATCCCGGACTCATCAAATACCGTTGAAGTGAGCTTTGCCTCCAATACGGAAGCGATTATCGGGATCGATGCAATAGCAGTTCCCAAAGCATTAGATACATTGACAGCATCGCTTGAGAACAGCACTAACCCATATCCATGGATTGAAGAGTACATAAGTAAGGGAATCTACCCCCTGGACTATTTCTCTCCGGCAATTGGACAGCAGCCGTTTGCTGTGGTACATGTAAATGGTTTTGAGAGTGCCTCAGCGACGAAACGCTCATCCTCTGCAGCAGCTGGCGAAGAGCTTGAAGTTTTCCGGATTGTTCAGGGCAGCAGCAATTCTGCATTAGCAGGCCTGCAGCCGCTGTCCTTCAGTTCCCGCTTGCGGAATATCGGACCGCAGGATAGGTTCCTGTTTGTCAATCCAGCCTATAAACCGATAGTATCCGATGATTTAGACCCCTACCGATTTTTCTATACGCTGCCGTCAGCCGCCTACCGTGATGCGGAAACCAGAGATCTGGGACCGGGACATCCAGCTATTTCCCGGACAATTCTCCATAGCTTCAGCGGAGATATCTACAATGCGCATTGGTATGAACTGAGCGGCCCGGTTACTGAAGATGATATCAGCATCGAAGGAGATGTTTTTGTTACCATTCTGCACTACGAAGAGGGGCACACAGAACCGCTTCCTCCAAACCTCGAGTTGATAGCGGTCCCGGAAACCGTGAAGCGACTGCTGAGCGGCAGGGTTCTTGATTATGGATACCGTGAAGCAGTTTCGGATACAGCAGATCATGAACTGGTTACTTTGATTCGCGTAGTTCCGCTGCTGCCGAATGAAACAATCGACTACCGGATAACCATTCATCCGTCCGGGCAAAAGGAGATCTCTCATGATTATCGATAATCCGTTGACAACTGTTAAAAAAGGAGTACTGAAGCAGCGGGTGGTTCGTTTGTTTCTGTCGACTGTTGTTGTCCTGATTGGCTCTTGCACGTTACTGTATGCGCTGGATCCTCTGCCTGATGATCCGAACAGCATTCTGCAGGGGTTTGAGATGTCAGAGAAAGCCCTGCTTGAGGCTTTTCCTCTATCGGCCAGCCCGGGAAGCGTCAATCTCTTTCATGATAAGGAACTGAGACCGGACAGCGATACTGTGACAGATCTCTATTATCCGGTCTGGACGGATTTACGCATTGTGTTTCTCGGTCGTACCGATACGGGGGCCTACAAGTTTATGCAGTATACCATTGGTGAAGGGTCTAACTTCGTACGAGAGATCGTGCTTGAAGATGAAGAAGAGGAGAGCACTGATCCCTTTGCCTCTTCATTTTCTCTCGTTCCCGATCAGGAAGATACACCGCCGCTGCGTAATCCCGTATACAATCCCCAGAATAGGATGCTTGCTTTTTTTGTTATTGAGACAGAACCAGTGAACACATCGTCGATCCAGATCATTGGCGACGATGGGAAAGTTGATACGATTTTCAGCGTTGAGGGGAAGTCGACGCTTAACTCACTGTCCTGGCTGGATGAGCGTACACTCATATTTACAAAAGGAGAGCTGGGGGAATCAACCGAATTGAACTCGATAGATGTGGAAACTGCCGAAGTTGTTACAGTAGGGCGGGGTTTTTCATCACCTTCCTCAAATTACTTGACCGGACGCATAGCCGCTCTGGAGGTAATAGAAGGGCAGCGTCGTCTGGTTATTCTGAACAAAGACTTTTCTGTTGATCAAATTACGGAAGCTGCCGGCAGGATCAGTCGAATCTCCTGGTCGCCAGATGGAAGATATCTGGCCTTCATGCTCTCCGACGTTATGGGAAACAGCGTGAATGTGCTTGATACGCGGACCTATGAGACAGCGAAAGTAGAAAGTCCTGCGACAATCTATATGCCTGAGGTCGGAGCAATTTATCTGGATTACGTACCGGTCTGGAGTCCATCGGGGCACCTCTATTTTGCGGCAGGCCAGCGCGAATATGCTACAGAAATCTATCGGTACGATCCGGAGAGCGGGCAGTCCGAATTTATCTTCAATGCAGAAGATACCTTCCGGGCGATTTCCGCCTTTTCTGTAAGTTCGTACTGGGATGAAGAGCAGTACCGGGAAGGTTCCCAGATAGTTATCTGCGGTCTGAAAATCGGGAGAACAGCTCACCGGACAGCGCATATGTATTTTTTTGATGCTCCGCTTGGAGGATTTTAATGAAGCGGATTTTTGCAGTCATATTGGTTTTCTCTGCAGGTTTTTCTGCAGCCGGCGAGGCTCACATGATAAAGAATGGCGAGAATGCACTGCAAATGATGCATATTGCTTCTGTTGTGCAGTTTTTGGGCGCCCGGGATCTTGTTGACCAAATAGACTGCAGCAGCGAGCATGCAGAAACTGCCGTAAGCCAGCTGGAGTGGTGGATGAAATATCTTGCCCTCCTCGGCGGAATGGAGTATCGCAGCGCTGCATCATATGCTGTTCCTTCTTCAGCAGATGATGACTGGTTCCGGGCTGCGGCTGCAGTTCAGGCGACTGAGCATCATCTGGAAGTTCCCCGGAATCCCCTCAGGAGGCTGCCTCTGGCAAAATCATTAATAAGCACCTTATCAGATTCTCTCGGGATCTCTAAGGAGCCGGTACCCCTGCTGTATTCAGCTGAAGGTACCGCACTGGAGCTTCTGCTGCGAGCAGCACGCCTTATAGAGAACGGGAAGCCTGAAGAGGCAGGGCAGCTGCTTGACGTGCTCGAGAGAAACACCTCTCAGTGGGATACCATAACCATTCCTATAGAGGGAGGTGAGCTTGTCGATGTGTTCTTTTACGATCCCCTGCTGTTTGCGGTAACGGCAGAGCTCTGGTTTACGATGGCCGAGATGCAGCTGAGCGAGAGAAACGGAGCTGATATGGTTGGGCAATATTATCAGTCTCAGGTGGATTTTTTCCGTGGGAGCTGCGACAGCGCATTGAATAGACTGGAGATAATCCTGCGGCAGGTTGAAAGTCCGACAATACGACAGTGGTTTTTGACCGTGCAGGCGGCAGCTGAAAAGGAAGCAGCGCCGGTGCTTGCGTATGCAAAGCAGATCGACTCGGATAAAGCCTCGGCTGAGCTGGCCTTGCAAATTGCCTGGTATACAGATTGTTACGATTTAGCCGATACCTTGATCGGCAGCGTGACTGAGAGGAGATTACTGCGTGAATATCAGCCTCGGGTGACTGGCTTAACGTTAATGGGCAATGGGCAGTATTATCAGTCCTGGCTGGCCTTTGGAGATTTTGCAGAAGCTCTGAGACGATCTGATATAACCAGACCGGTGGAGCTTAGTTGGAAACTGCTGTATGTCCGGGTGCGTTTTGAAAACGGCTATAATGATCGGGGGGCAGGCAGTGAGATTCTAGAGCTGCTGAATGGACTGGACACCGGATGGGCCAGTGCCTGGGCATTTCGGCAATTGTTTGCACAGTATTATATCTATCATATAGGGGCAAAGTCATCATGAAAAAGCGATATGTAATTGCAGGAATATTGTTTCTTTTATTGAGTGTTTATACGATTCCGGCGGAATCCCTCCCATCAATTAACGTGAGTCCGACCGAGTGCTACAGCAGTCGCGAGGAACTGATCGGTGTGCTGGAAAAGGCTTCCGGATTTTCCATTGATCCAGCCACGGAATTCTATTTGGACAACAGGCGGCTGTTCGTGGCAGAGCCTCAGCTGACGGATCTTATCAGTACTCCATCTCTGCTGAAAAGTGAAGAGTTTTTTATGCATTGGTTTGTCGATAGCACACAACCCTTTCGCCTGCTGACGGTATTCACACCTGACGGTGAGCCGGTGAATATGTTTGTTGAATATACGTATTTCCCGACCCCAAGAAGCACCGCGAAGATAGAGGATATTGTCAGCAGAATCCCGGTTTCCAACTGGGGCGAGGCAGTGACAGATTTTTTGGAGGAAGTTCGCAGATCCGGGTACCAGTACCATGCGGAATTCACCTGGCTTAACGGCATGCAAATCGGTTCGGCAGAAACTGAAGGCCGTCTGCCCGAGGATCAAGTGCTTGTGCTGTGGGGGCTTTGGAAGCTGGCGGAGCGAACGGGGGAGAAGAGGCTGGCAAGTCTGTATCAAGACCGGCTGCTTGCCTTTACCCAGCCGGGCTGGCTTACTTTCAGCGCGTTGAGCAGCGGGGTAACCATTCAAACGACCGTGCTGCCTTTTCTCGATCCGCGCAACCGCCGACCGTGGGAAAGCAGGTTGACTGCAATCCCCTCAAAAGAAGTGGTGCGTATCGCAGCAGCTCCCCAGTTTGCAATTGTCAGGGATGCCACGTTTGATCGACTGCATTGGCAGCGGTTTGATTTTGCAGTTGATCAGCTGCTTCTGTTTGCAAAGCCGGAAGATGCCTCTGTAATTATCAAAAACAGTGCCGAAGCTGCCAGCCGGGCTGGTGAAGAAGCCAGGGCGGAAAAATATAGTGCTCTCCTTAAGCAATACCCGGAGGCTTTTGCGGCCTTTACCTATGAGCAGGGGATGCAGTTCATCGAATCAATAAAGTTTTCCGGATTAGATGCAGCCTCTGCCGAACGAATCGCCGAAGAACTGAGCGGTTCCTATTCAGCAGCGCATGGGTCTTTTTAGGGATTTTGCATACCGGCAGTATACGATTGATGTAGGAACAACAATGAAACGGATTAACAAAGAAACCAGAAAAAATTGTAAAGGGACTTCAATTCACAGCGGGAGGCTTTTCCGCAGCGGGGGCTGGGGTAAGCGGAGAGCTGTACCTGCATTTCGACGCTCCTTTACGCTTTTCTTTATCTTTGCGGGACTTATTGCCTTGCTTCCTCTGGCAGCTGATAATCGGCTTGTGTATGGTGATCTAGACCGTGTAACCAATCTCAATCCCATAACTGGCGGGAATAATGCTGAGAAGCGCCTGCAGCAGTTTGTGTTCAACGGACTGCTGCAGGTTCGGCGTGTCCTGACAGAGGGTGGAACCCGATCAGATCTCAATCATGTAGGGGTGCTTGCCCAGGACCATTATTACGATTCCCAGAACGATGAATACATATTTTCCATCAGACCTGGAGTAATATTTCACAACGGCTTTGAATTGACAGCCTTTGATGTCGTTGCCACGATTAATATGCTTATAGATCCCCGCAATGATGTGGGAACTGATTTTTACCGAAAGTATATTGAGCGTTGTTCTCTCGAGGACTATATGACAGTACGGATAAAGCTGAAAAAACAGCCGTTTATTGTCTGGGATTTGTTTACCTTCGGTATAGCCAGTGATCCGCAGCTGTCGGCGCTTGGCGCCGGAGGGCTGAATAAAGATGCCCAGGGACGCAAATGGTGGAATCTGGATTTTATCAATCAGCCTGCCGGTACCGGTCCCTTTCAATTGACTCAACCGCTGCAGATAGCATCGGTCATGGAACGAATTGAACTGGAGCGTTTTGACGAATACTTTGAGATGCCTCCATCCGCAGCCGGGAAAGGCAATATTGATTCTGTGGTTTACCAAAGTTATGCCGCCTCCACCATGAGTACGCTGATGGAGGAGCTCCAGGATGAAAGTATCATCAATTTTACCGCGCAATCGTATGGTGTTGATACCAGTCTATATCACACCATCAACTATGGAAACAATTCAATTTACTATATCGGCTTTAACTTTCGCCCCGACAGAAATATTCACGTTATTCGACCCGGCAAGCGGATAGGACAGACTGAGCTGGTAAAGGTTCCCGGGCTCTTTCTTGGAGATATTCTTAACAGTACAGATACTGTAACGGGAGTGAATGCCGGGGTTCTGTTTCGCAGGCTGATTATGCAGGGGCTTGATCGGGTGGAACTGCTCCGTCGTACCCGAAACCCCTCAGAACGTGCTGTTTCAACTGCCGTTCTGGAGCAGGAGCTGCAGAAAAGCTTGTTTCCCGTGAACAGTGTGTTCGATGAGAAGGAGGAAGTACAGCAGGCGGGGGACAGGTACTTGCCGTCATATACGCCTGAAAAACCCTATAATCAGTTATCAACTATTCTGGACAGGTATCTCAATGAGCAGGGGAAGCCCTATTTCCGGTTTGTTTATGCTAATGATCTGCAGGAACTGATAGATCGTGAGGCGGTTAGAGAGATTGCAGATGGTCTTTTCATGAGTTCCATCAATCCTTCGAGCAATGCCCTGTCCTTACGAATGATATATCTCACAACAGACCGGGCCTTTTATGATTACCAGACGGTATCTCTGGCACTTGAAGAGCAGTTTGCCCAAATGGGAATAGTCTTGAGGGCGGAAGGTATTCACCCGGCGCATTTCGAGGAGGAGATTGAAAAAGGAGAATGGGATCTGGTTTTTACTTCCTATGTTGTTCCGGCAGATTACAATATTACCGCGCCGTTTTCCAAGCCGGTGGAGGCAGATCTTTTTGCTTGGGAGACCGTGCGGAATTATGAAAATGTCATGTTTTTTCAGGACAATTACGGGGATCGTCTGGTCGAGCAGATGGAGAATCAGGCTTCACGTGTGAGTTATGCTGAAGATCTTATGAAATTTAACGAGTTGATCATGGAAAAGCTGCCGATGATACCCCTTTTCGGGATGCCGCAGAGTTCGGCTTTTCGTCAGGGCCTTTTCGAAACGGATATTGAGCAGCTTCGGCGTTACGCAAATAGCGAGTATCTGTTTGATTTTACCGAACGCTGGGAAATGCGGTAGTCGTCTAACCCGAGGAACAGGCTAATCCTATGAAGAGAGAAACACCGAGTTCGGCGGCAGCTGAAATCCAGTCGATTCTGCAGCAGCTGAATAACAGATTTGATTCACAGACCAGAATATCGCTCATCCTGGTACCCTTATGCTTCCTGTTGGGATGGGTCGGCACCTCGAACTGGGTTCCTGAAGCCCTCAGAATATATTTTTTTGACTCTGAACTCTTTGCTCCGGTTGTTACGGTTTTTTGGCAATTTTACTTAAAAACATTTTTACTTGAGATCGGCAGTATAATTCTCCTTCTGTGGGCGATTGCTCTTCTCCGAATATGGGCGGCAAGTCTGCGAGGATTCCGAAAAGTGAAGCCGCAAGTTTCCGCACTTCTGCTGCTCGTATCGGCTGTTCCCAGTTTTATTCTTGCGCTTGCCGTTCAGGCTGCAGGCATTGGCGGCAGTCGGTTCTTTCCCGTCCTCCTTGTCAGTCTGACGGGAAATCTGGTTCTTTACGCATTTGTACGCAGTCAGCAGCAGTTTCTCATGGAGGAACTACAGCAGTCTTATGTTCAGGCTGCCAGAATTTCCGGGGGAAGTGTCTGGCGAAATATTCGCAGTCAGTTTGTTACGCATACATGGAACAGTATTTCTGCCTTGATACCAGTGGTTGTAGCGTCGCTGGTGGTCAGTGAGCGGGTTCTTAATTTCCAGCGGGGGTTTGCAAATTTCGTCTTACAGGGTTTTTCCCGCTATCTCGCTTCACCAAAAGCTTTCCCCGCTGGCATCAGCTATCTTGTCATCTTAATTTTACTGACGCTTTTTGTGCAGGCCCTTCTCAAGCTGGGGGTTGCAGCGGCATCCTTGCTGGTTCTCATCATTAGAAAGAGGAGGGGGGACCGGAAGAATAGTGCTTCGATACAGGGTGCGTGTTCCGGAAGGGGGCAGCCGCTGCTGGGAAGTCATCTTGTGGTACATACCTGGCGTGGAGACAGTTCTTCCATGATTTCCGGATTGGAATTTGGGAATGCTCGGCGATTATACAATCCGCTGCGAACGGTGAGGATTACGGTACGTTCGATAGATTCCAATATGCCGGATATCTACGTCCGGTTTGCCGACTGGTCAAGGTCGGTAACGTATGCTCTGAGACAGTTTTTTACCGTAGGGAAGATAAGAGCATTGGCGGTCTGTATCCTGCTGGTACTTATTGTATTTGCCTTCGTGCAGGGAACCCGCGGGCACATAAAAGAGAGCTATCTTTTTAAAGTGAAAAGGGAAGAGACTCGGCTGCGGTCGATCAGGGATCCAGAAAAAAGTTACTATAACGCATTCTTTGAAAGTGGACAGCTTATGCTTAGCCGGGAATCTAAGGAGCCTGTAAATGTTCCCGCAGAAGATGAGCTTCCTGCCGCAGCCGAGTCCGAGTCCGAGTTTGGGATTGGGACAGGGACCAAGGCCGGGATTGGTATCGGGACGGAAGCTGCCGCAGATCCTTTTGCCGCTGAAGGAGGCCTCTTCACGCCTCAAACAGACGTTCTGGAATCAGCAAACGAAGCCCATTCGGATTTGACAGATCCGCCGGATACGAGCCGGCATGAGGAAATCGACCGCCTCAGGGCGCTTGGCTTCAGCAGCTGGTCGCCGGGAAGACTGCGTGAAAGCTTTGGTGAAAAGGCCGGTCCGGTGAATCTTATGCCGCTCGGAACGTCAAAGGATGTCTCTTCGGTATTTGGCGAAGTTATCCGGGCCATGCCGAACTATATCGAACCGTTAATCCTGCTGATTATTACTGCGGGGGGTTTGGGGATGCTGCTTGCCCTTCTGGATAGTTATGCACTGGTCCGCCGCAGCCGAAACTATTCGACGTTGTTTCACATCGTCTCCTATATTGATGCTGTTCCAAGATTTCTGTTTGTCCTTGCTTTGCTTCCGTTGGCCGGAACCGCTCGAAACCCTTCAGAATATATGCTGATGGTTTTTTTCGTGATGGGTCTGGCTTTTGTTCCTACCGTGTATAAAGTGCTTCATGCAAGAATAACGGCATACTCCGAAAAGGGGTTCATTACTGCGGAACTGCTGATGGGCAATCCCCTGTATCGCGTGGTTATCTATCATATTTTCATTAAAAACTCTCTTTTCCTTATTATCCATGTACTGCTCCAGATGGTGGGCTTTGCCATTATGATTGAGAGTACACTGGGTTTTCTCGATTTTGTTCAGCAGCGGTATGTCTCGCTGGGGACTCTCATTCCTCCGCGGATTGACGTTATTCAGAATCCCTGGGAACTGTTGGGACCGGTTGGAGCAATAGTTCTGATTATTTTTACGGTGTATCTGCTCCAGGAAGTTATGGAGGCAGCTCACGAGGATGGTGTCTAGTGAATTCCTCCCCTGACAAGCTTATTATTGATGCAGAGGGCATATCCGTTGTTCATTACGATGCCCGCCGCCGCAGGCTGCTGCATGTATTGAAGGATATAGATTTCACGGTGAAAGCCGGTGAGTGTCATTTTATTGTCGGGGAATCGGGAAGCGGGAAAAGTTCCCTGCTTAATCTGTTCAGCGACGCTCATGGGTACCGTCCCGGGATTATCCGGGGTCGTCTTGCCATAGCGGGGATGGAGATTGAAAAAGGCTCCTCATATTGGGAACAGCAGAACTCTGGTGCGGTACGTCAGGTGCTTGCCGCTTCCCGGATCGGGCAGTACAGATCCCGGATTCACCGAGAACGGCAGTATGACCATCTGTTCAAATCAGGCGGCATGGCTTTTATCTTTCAGCAGAATAAGAATTCGCTCAATCCCAATCTGCTAGTTGGTGATATATGGCGCGACTGCGGTATAGATACAGAATCGGAAGATTTTACGAGGCTTCTCTCCCGGACCAATCTTGATACGGTAAAAGAGGATGCCTCGGGTCTCCTCAATGCCCGAGCTGTTCATTTTTCGGGCGGTCAGAAGATGAGGATCAATGCGCTGCGGGCCTTGGCGTCCAAGGCGGAACTGATTCTTGCCGATGAACCGACTACCGGCCTTGATGTAGGCAATCGTGATGCCATGATTGAGCTGTTCCGGCGGCTTGTTATTGAATCTCGTGCTCGAAGCAAGGCAGCTGTGGTGGTTACTCATGATCTTCAGAGCGTTCAGGGAATCATTGACGGAGGAGGAGATTCGGGTGCTGACGGCAGGATATTTGTTCATGTCATGTTCGGCGGCAGAATTGTCGAGCGGCTGCAGGGGCGGGATTGGAAAGATCGCTGCAGGCACCCCTATACCCGGGATTATATTGATTGGACCGATACCCCGTTAGGTTCTGATACTGGAGTTCTCGATTACTACCAGCCGGTTACCCCTGAGCTGAGTGTTAAAGGATGCCAGTATCGAGTTCGGTGTTCCCGTTATGCCGGACTGGGGTCAGAGGACGGTCGACTGCGCTGCGAGCAGGAACTGCCGCAGCTTGAAAAAGAAAAACAGGAACTGCCGCAGCTTGATAGCGCAGAAAGGGGGGGGGCAGCAGCGTGCCACTTTGCTGATACCCTGCTGCCGGGCTGCAGACCGGCCGGCTCTCCTCCGCTAGAAGAAACCAGGCAGCCTGTCAGCGGAGCCGGCATAGGTGTCACTGCCGGGAGTGCTGATGAAAAAATTGCCGAAGGGTCGGTGATTGGTGAAAAAAATCGGCAGCCGGATCCGCACTTATCGGCGGATGGGGTAGTTTTTTCCCGCCCCGGGGTGAAAAATTTTCCTCTGCGGGTTGGTACAGATAATCATCCCTTTATCGTGAATCCAGGAGAAACAGTCCTGCTTACCGGTGAGAGCGGCTGCGGAAAGACAACGCTTCTTCAACTTCTTTCAGGGCTTTTACAGCCGGATTCCGGACATGGTCGAATTATTATTCATCAGGAGAAGCAGGAGTTGGATTCATGGGATATTTCCCATGAAGTGCACCGCAGCCGCAGCCGTCTGCAAGCGGTTCAGTACGTATTTCAGGAGAGCGGTATGGCGTATAACCCGGCTTTCAGTGTATTGGAAACAGCTGCTGAGCCGTACCGCCGTATACACAGACTTTCCCGGGATGAGGCTGAATATCATGCCTGGAATTTGCTGAAGGCGGTCGGGATTCATACCTTGAAAACGGCGATGAAGACCTGCTATTTGAGCGGTGGAGAACTGAAGCGGCTGCTGCTTGCCAGGGCTTTTGCAGCCGTCGGCTATCCTCTATCATCGACCCGTTCCCTGCTTCTTATCGATGAACTTACAACCGGTTACGACATAATCCATGAGCATCTGGTAATCGATGTCCTTGCTTCTTTACGGGACTCTTTTCCGCTTACCGTTGTATTGGCAACGCATAATCAACGGCTTAAGAATTCATATCGCGAGAAAGGGGCACGGATTTTTTCCTTTTGTGCCGATGAAGAAGGTACTCAGGTGGTGGAGGAGAAAGGATGAAAAATCTATTTGCTCTAGTGATTATCATGATTGGCACAATTTGCTCGGTCTGGGGCGATGTAACACAGGCTGATATTACAATTATCCAACCGCGACCCGGAGAAACCTGTTCCGCTCAGGCTATCAAGCTGATGGCAGAGATCAGGGCGCCTTTATCCGAAATAGCGGTAACTGCATATTTGAACGATATTCCTGCCGCTAATCTGGAAGTTGAAAGGATAGGGTATGGCGTATTTATTGCTGAGGGTACGGTTTCCCCATCTTTTCTTGGAACTGAAGAGGTTGCTGTATCAATCCGGGCCGATGTAAAGCGTGGTGATGGTGTACGATATACAGCTGAGAGCGATGCGGTAGAAGTTGTCCTGCGCTATGACAGCTGGCTGCATGAGGGGGGCGACCCCTACCGCTCAAGGCTGCTGCCTTTGCATGAAGATATGACCGTTCCTGATCTGCGCTGGCAGGTGAAGCTGGATGGGGAGGTGACTGCAGGACCCCTTGTGGCCGGGCGCAAGGTCTTCAGTGCCGCCGCAGACAGAGGCGGCATTACGGTAAGGGCTCACAGTCTCGATACCGGAGAGACTGTCTGGACCTCTTCCAGCCGGGATTGGTATATCAGCGGGCAGCAGCACACGCTTAATGCCATGGCGGGAAATGTCGACGGCAGTACGTTATTTTTACTGGTTCAGGATCAGGAAGGGAACAGCAAGCTGCAGCTGCTGGATACTATTGGCGGACGGCCGATGGCGGCTTTAAGTGATTTTGGATTCATTGCCGGTGGGACACTGCTTCCGGTTCCTGATCCTGGTCGTGGATTAAGCATGCTCGTAGCCGGGGTCAAGGAAGCCCCCGGGGTATATCAGTATGGCGGATACAGGATTCAGTCTCAATATGTGTATGTGGTTGAAGAGGTTTCTTCTACTGGATTGGTTTCAGAAGTTATAACTATACCATTGAAATCGTATTTGGCCGACAGATATCGTAAAACTTCTTCTCCCGGAATGGTATACACCGGTTATGTCAATAGTCTGGAATCAGATGCTGTGGTTACTGTTCACGGGAATACTATCCATTTTATTTACAGAACGGCTGACGGTGTCTTTGCTGGTACCAGTTTGACGATAAAGGGGGGAGAGTCAGCCAATGCCCATTCCATGCAGCCGGTTGTTACTGCTTACGGCAGCGATCGGATCCTGCTGTTCACTCTGGACAAGCTCTATTACAAGGTGTACCTGAACGCTGAGGTTCTTCTGGAACAGCGATTATACAATGTATTTGCCGAAGATTCTGATAATTTTGCTCAGATGGATGGTCAGGTGATAGATTATGTTCGGCAGTGGGCAAAATCGGGTCATTCGGGAATTGAGTTTCTGCTTCGACGCAGTGATATCGAGTATGGCAGGTCCGGGTTAACTTCTCTTTCATACGATGCCAATTATGAAGAATTATCTTTTGTGCAGGCCTTCAGTGTTCCTCCCCTTGTGGGAAATGGATTAGTGCTTGCGGTGGACAAGAACTATTCGCTGTTCTTATTGAAGGGCGAGGTGGGCTCAACTGAAGCTGAGGTGCTGAAAATAGATCTTTCTGCAGAAGCTCTGGAGCAAAAGCGTAATCTGGGGATGATTCCTTTTGGGAATTTTGGAAATACCCGCAGTACCGTCAGCGGGGCATATTACAGGCAGCCTGCTCCCGCTGCGGTGGAAAACTGTGTTGTTCTGACAACGGGGGAACGAGCTCCCAATTACCTCTTGTGCTGGGAATTTGGGCGCTGAAATCAGGCATTAGTGGAACATGGTCAGGGCTGCAATAAAACGGAGATCACATGAAAAACAGAGCTGAGTTCTCATTACTGCTGGCCAGAATGCTGCAGAACAGAATGCTATTGGCTGGAATACTGCGTGCCAGAAAACAGCTGGTCAGAATT
>JAGYPA010000053.1 GCA_018399255.1 Spirochaetales bacterium
TCAGTATTATTGAAGATCTACGCCTTCCTGCCGATTATAAAATTTTTAAGCGCCCCCTCTGCGACAAATACGAAATTTCGCATTTGTCGCAGAATGAATCACAAGCCCAAATTGATGAGGCAATTGTTGAGATTACAGCTTCAGGTATATGTGGGTCAGATATTGAAGGTTATTTAGGAAAAACAGGCAGAAGAATTGCTCCTATGGTAATGGGGCATGAGTTTGCTGGTGAAATACAGGTTGCGGCGAAAAACGGTAAGCTTCAAAAAAATACAAAGGTAGTTGTTTTCCCCAAGCTTTATTGCGGTGTCTGTTCCCAATGTAAAGCTGGAAAGCAAAATGTTTGTGAAAATGCTGATACATTCGGTGTCTTATCGCGTGATGGAGCATTTGTTGAACGGATGGCAATTAATGAAAAATACTTAATACCAGTTGATAACAATTTAGATGATATTGAACTATCCCTCACGGAACCGCTTGCAGTTGCGAATCATGCTGCAATGAAGATCGTTGCAAAGGATTACCCAAGCGATGATTTTCTCCTTGTAGTTGGAGCCGGTACCATTGGTTTGTTTATTCTCCAAATTCTTAAAGCACATGGCTATAAAAAGGTTTTTGTTGCAGATTTAAGTGAAGCTCGGTTGAAAATTGCTGAAAATCTGGGAGGTATTCCAATAAACCCTAAGCAAGTTGGCATAAAAGAGTATATTACAACAGTTACCAAGGGCAAAATGATTACCTGCTCTCTTGAAGCAGTAGGGGCTGAAAAAACTGCTGAGATGAGTTTAGATGTGCTTCACCAGGAGGGTTATGCCGTTTGGGTAGGGAATGCTGCAAAGTTCATTCAAATGAATATGCAGAAAATTGTAACCGGAGAATTACAGGTTTCAGGTTCTTATCTCTATACTCTAGAAGATTTTAATGAAAGTCTTCGCTTGTTGAAGAACAAGCTGATTGATTGCAGAGCTTTGATATCTGAAGTTATTTCTCTTGATAAAGGACCGGAATATTTCGAAAAATTAGCCAATAATAAAGATGGAAGATTGTTAAAAGTGGTTATTGATCCAAGAAAATAAGAGGACAGCAATGGAAGTAAAAGAAAAGATCAGTTATTTGGAAAAGATGAGTAAACAGATTCGCAGAGATATAGTACAGATGATTGGCCCGAATAATAAAGGGCATATAGGCGGATCGTGTTCAATGGCAGAAATAATATCGGTACTCTTTTTTGATGAGATGAATGTGCGTCCTGTGGACCCTGAATGGGAAGGCCGTGACCGATTTCTATTCAGCAAAGGACATGCTGCCTTGGCGCAGTATGCAGCTCTGGCTGAATTGGGATTTTTCAGCAAGGATGAATTCAAACATTTGAAGACACTTGGAGCAATGCTGCAGGGACATCCGGAAACGAGGACTCCTGGAGTGGAGGCAAATACTGGCTCACTTGGACAGGGGCTTTCTATAGCTTGTGGTATGGCAGCTTCTCTGAAGATAGATAAGAAACCGAACCGGATCTTTTGCGTAATGGGCGACGGTGAACAAGCTGAAGGGCAGCTGTGGGAAGCAGCGATGTCAGCAGCTAATTTTTCACTGGATAATCTGTATGCGTTTATAGACAAGAACAGGGTTCAGGCTACAGGGTTTGTAAATGACCGCTACAAGACCGATCCTCTTGATAAGAAGTGGGAGGCTTTCGGGTGGTTCGTACAGGAGATTGATGGGCACAGCGTGAAAGAGATTCTGGCGGCAGTGGACCGAGCGAAGCGGGAGACCGGGCGGCCGAAACTGATTATTGCAGATACCATCAAGGGTAAAGGCCTGAGCTTTGCGGAAAATAAAGCGGCTTTTCACAATGGGCTGATGACAGAAAAAGAGTATACACAGGCACTGCAGGAACTTGCCTAAAACAAAAACGAACTGAGAGGAATCTATGGGAAATCAAAGAACAGCGTATGGAGATACATTAGTAGAGCTTGGAAAGAAGTACGGAGATATTGTTGCGTGTGAAGCTGATTTAGGGAAATCCACCATGTCCTGTCTGTTTCAGGAAGCCTATCCTGAAAGATATTTTGAGATGGGAATTGGTGAGCAGAATATGGTATCATTTGCCGCCGGACTGTCTTTTGCCGGGAAAGTGCCGTTTATTCATACTTTTTCAGCTTTTCTTGTGGGAAGAGCGTACGAGCAGATTCGGGTAAGTATCTGTTTAGGGAAAAAGAATGTCAAGGTAATCGGATCGAGTTATGGTCTTTCGGATTATGGAGACGGGGCGACTCACCAGTCTTTTGAAGATATATCTCTGTTGCGCTCATTGCCCAATATGACGATATTGACTCCGGTTGATGCCTACGAGACGAAGAAACTGACAGAAGCTGCCTATGCGCTGGAAGGACCTGTATATCTGCGGATAAATCGAAATGATATGCCGGAACTGTATAACGGTGACGAGAAGATTGAAATCGGTAAGCCGGTTGTTATGCGGGAGGGAAAAGATGCTGTCGTGTTTGCTCATGGAATCATGGTCAGTAAAGCTCTTGAAGCAGCAAAACTACTGTATGAAAAAGGGATTGATGTAAAAGTAGTCAATGTTAATACGATCAAAGCTGCTGGAATGGAATCTTTGAAGAATTACTTAGGGAGTGCGAAAGCCGTGATAGCTGCTGAAGAACATACAATATTTAACGGGCTGGGTTCGTTAATTGAGCATGAGCTGCGCGGAACGGATATTCCGGTAGAGCTGGTCGGTATAGAGGACCGATTTGGACAGTCTGCGGAAAACTACGATGTGCTGTTAGTGGAATATGGTCTGACAGCTGAAAGAATTGCTGGCAAGATCACTCAGATGCTGAAGTAAAATTATTTGTGAAGCAGGAGACTTGCTGCAGGGTATTTGAGAACATACGAATACAATTATTCACCAGAGAGAGGAGAAAACTGTATGAAGAAATTAGGATTTATTGGAGTAGGGATCATGGGGAAGCCCATGGCGAAGAACCTCCTGAAAGAAGGATATGAACTGCTGGTATTTGATATCAACAAGAAAGCCGTAAAGGAAGTGGTAGAAGCCGGGGCGAAGGAAGCCGGCAGCCCGAAGGAAGTAGCTGAACAGACAACAATAATCATCACTATGCTTCCCAATTCTCCGCATGTCAAGAAAGTGGTTCTGGGAGAGAAAGGCATTATTGAAGGGATCCAGAAAGGAACTATTCTGGTAGATATGAGTTCAATTGCACCGCTGGTAACTCAGGAAGTATCCAAGGATCTTGAAGAGAAAGGCGCAGTCATGCTGGATGCTCCCGTTAGTGGGGGAGAGCCGAAGGCTATCGATGGAACTCTAGCTATTATGGTCGGCGGCCCAGAAAAAGCATTCAATGAAGTAAAAAAGATACTGGATGTGATGGGCGCCAGCGTAACCTTGGTAGGACCAATAGGAAGCGGAAACACAACAAAGTTGGCGAACCAAATTATTGTAGCATTGAATATAGCGGCTATGTCCGAAGCGATGGTGCTGGTGAAAAAGGCAGGAGTTGATCCGAAGCGTGTATTCGAAGCTATTAGAGGTGGATTGGCTGGCAGTACAGTCCTTGATGCCAAAATGCCTATGGTTCTGGATCGAAACTTCAAGCCTGGGTTTAGAATCGAACTGCATATCAAGGATCTTATGAATGCATTGGATACAGCCCATGAAGTTGGAGTACCTGTACCGCTTTCCAGTCAGGTAATGGAGATTATGCAGGCACTGAAAGTTGATGAAAAACAGACAGATGATCATGGTGGACTGATCCAGTTCTATGAGAAATTGGCGAAGATTGAGGTTGTTTCCTAGTTTCATAACTGAAGCAGTAAGCTGAAATGAAAAATGAATTTAAGTGGAGTGTGAAAGTTTTAGGTAAGCTCCTGGAATTTATTCCTTACACTGCGGCCTTGGTAAAAAAACCGAGGCCGCTCTTGAATATGATTCAAAAAAAGGGCCTATGAATAAGAATCCTATGAATAAGAATTTTTTTATTTTTTTTCAACGGCAACGGCAACGGCAACATAATATTAAAGATATCTTTGTCGCTTTCAGAAAAATGCTTCTTACCTGTTTCCAGCATTGAAAGCATTGTTGCGTATCCACGGATTATAGTTGAGCTTGCTCTTTACAATCATCCTTGCTGATCTCATCAATTATCTTTGAACGAGTGGCTTCAAGATGCATACGCATAGCAATTTCAGCATTTTCCGGATTGTGTTCTTTTATCGCTTTAACGACAAGTTCATGATTTTTATAACTGATCTTGGGATCAGTCACCATGCCTTTAACATTGCAGATGCTAATCAGATTCACAGCTGAAAGCATTTTCGGGAGATAGGGATTCCCGCAGTGATTCATAAGCCAGTAGTGAAAGGTATAATCCCAAGTTCTTTGAGAGCCGATATCGCTAGTTTCCACCGCTTTTTTGAATTTCATGAGTATATCTTCAAGTTCTTCAGTTTCGATGCTGCTGACTTTTTCTGCAGCGTTTCTCGCAGCCAGGGGTTCAAGACGGATACGGAGGTCAAAAATATGTTTTAGTTCTTCAAGAGTTATTTTTCTTACAAAGGCTCCCCTTCGTGGAATGATTTCGACGAGCATTTCCTGCTGAAGTCTATTCAGAGCATGAAGCAGCGGCGTTCTTGAAACACCAAGTTTTTTTGCCAGAAATTCCTGGCCGAGCTTTTCACCTGATTTCAGCTCATTTTGGAGGATCATCTGCTTAAGCTGATTGTAAACTTGTTCAGCTAAATCTTCAATTTTTACGGAATAAGATGAAGTCATTTGTTCCCAACCTCCATTATGATTTTACTGTAGAATGCCGCATATACCTTTACAAAATGGAAAGCGAGTTGATTCCATCTACGGCAGAAAACCTTTCTTTATGAATGTTTCCGCTTCACCAGTATTCATCAGTTCATAACCTAAAGATTTTACAAGGGAAGCAGCTTCTTTGACAAGTTCTGTATTTGATTTTGCACATAATCTTTTATGAATCCAGGGGCTATCCTCAAAGCCAACACGAATAGCTGATGCCCCCATTGATACTGCTGCAGCAAGCAAAGACATGTTTTCCATGTCATTATGGATAATTCCGAAAGTTTTTCCATAGGGAAGGCGAGTTTTCAGCATAGCAAGTATTTCAGGTTCTGCTGGAATTGCTCCGGGAAAACCGAAAGAAAAATTGAAATGCATCGGCTCTTTCAATATGTTCTCTTCCTGCAGCTGTTTTGCTGTTTCTATCATACCGAAGCTGAAAATCTCTAATTCGGGGATAACTTTATGGGTTTGCATTTCCTGAGCCCAGAATCTTACGTCAGGCACCGTATTGATATAGACGGTATCTTTGAAGTTGGTGGACCCCATGTTGAGTGAAGCCATAACAGTTTCCGGTTGGTAAACAGCTGTACAACGGTCCTGAAGGGAGAGGGTAGAAACACCGCCGGTAGAACCTTGTATAAGGATATCACTTTTTTTTCTGATGAGAGATACTGTACGATTATAGCATTCCGGGTCACTAGTCAGCTTTCCTTCAGCATCCCTCACATGCAAATGAACCATTGAAGCGCCTTCTTCTGCACAGTTTACCACATCTTCGGCAATCTCTTCAGGAGTTACTGGATTCCGGAAATGTGTTGAATTCTCGTGGGCTGTTGGTGCAACAGAAAGCAGGATTTTTCTATGGGTTTCCATTTTATGTCTCCTTTAGGTAGAGTATTTCAGATTTTTCAAGTGTTTGAAAAAATCATTCGAAAAATCTAAAAAAAAATATTTGACAAACATGTTTTTGTGTGTTAAAAATATTGTATACAAAATATTTGGAGTTGTCAAATTGTTTCTTTATGGAGTTTCTCCCGCATTTTTCATTTCCTCCTATTCGAGTTCATTTACATATGAGGATATGCTGAATGGTTTGGAGACAGTAAGCAATATGGGTTTTGACTGCTGGCAGCCTGAGGTGTTTCTTCATGAACGGCTGGAAGAATGGAATAAGCGGTGCAGTGAAATAATGCTGAAGGCTGAATCGCTACAGCTGAAATCAGATCATTTTGTCGCACATATGCTGCTTCATGCATTTTCTTCACCTGAAGCTGTTTATAGTGATTACGGAATAAAGGAAGCGGAACAAATAGCGAATTCTCTCAGTCCGTTTGATTCGATACGGTATGCAGTTATTCCAGTTCCTGCATTTGAGAAGACATCACCAATGGAGAAGGCAGAGTTTGAAGGACTATATAAAAGATTTTCTGAAAAATTGGCTGATATGAAAGAGATTTTTGAAAATCGCGGGAAAAAATTGAGTTTGGAGATAATGCCCAAATCAATTATCGGCGGTTCAGATGGATTTCTTAGATTGATTGAATATTCGAAGAGACTGAAAGATCTCGGTATCATTTTTGATTCAGGCCATATGAATACATCCCCGGATGAGTTAAATACCTATTTTGGAAAGTGCGGAGCATATATTACAGGAACGCACCTTTGCGACAATAACGGGAGAGTTAATGCATCTCTTCCACCGGGGAAAGGGAATATATGTTGGGAGGATGCTGCGGAAAATTTAAAGAAGAGCGGTTACAGCAACTCGTATGATTTAGAAATAATTTGTAACCCGAAAGATGTTTCAGCAAACTACTATCACGGGTTAAAGCAATTACAACAATACCTCCAGGAAGGAGAATAGGATTTAATGGAACAACAAAGAACAATACAAAAACGGGTTAGGTATCTTGAGGAGAAAGCAAAAGAAGTACGTGTTGAAATAGTAAAAATGATACATGAAGCCCAGTCCGGTCATCCCGGAGGCTCATTGTCTGCCGCAGACATTATGACTGCACTCTACTTTGATATTCTCAGGATTGACCCGAATAAACCTGAATGGCCGGATCGAGACAGATTTGTCCTCAGTAAGGGGCATGCTTGTCCTGTATGGTATGCATGTCTTGCACTTAAGGGATTTTTCCCAATTGAGACACTTAAGACGTTGAGGAAATTTGAATCCAAGCTGCAGGGGCATCCAATTGCAGGTAAAGCTGAGGGTATTGATGCAAGTGTAGGATCCCTCGGTATTGGATTTTCACAAGCCGTCGGTATGGCCATCGAGGCGAAAATGACTCGCTCAAAGTATATGGTGTATACCGTTCTTGGTGATGGTGAAACCAATGAAGGAATTGTCTGGGAGGCGGCAGCATCAGCGCACAAATATCATTTGGATAATCTTGTTGCGGTCTTGGATAGAAACAATCTGCAGAATGACGGTATCGCAGAGCAGATAATGCCAATGGAGCCTCTGGACGAAAAATTCAAAGCCTTTAATTGGCATGTAATTCAGATTAATGGGCACAACATGGCCGATGTCGTTGATGCATTAATGAAGGCAAGAGACTATAGCGGGAAACCGGTAATTATTATTGCTAATACGGTAAAGGGAAAAGGCGTCAGCTATATGGAAAATGTACGGGGATGGCATGGAAAGCCGCCTAATGATGAGCAGCTTGCAATTGCGCTTGAAGATTTGAAAGGGAGCTTGAAATGAATTTAGAAAAAGCATCAAAGCCGACACGAAGGGGATATTCTGATCGAATGCTGGAATATGGTTCTATAGATAAGGATTTTACTGTATTTGATGCTGATATCGGTTATTCAACCTACGCATGCCTATTTGGTGAAGCCTTTCCGGAACGGTATTTCAACATGGGAATTGCGGAAATGAATATGGTATCCGCAGCTGCAGGAATGGCAAACAGCGGGAGAACTGTCGTTGTAAGCTCATACGGGGTTTTTTTGACAATGAGGGCTGTGGAGCCGGTACGTTCTTTCATTTGTTATCCGAATCTGAATGTGAAGCTGTTGAGCAGTCACGGCGGACTAACTGCAGCTATAGATGGTGTTACCCATCAGGCGACTGAAGATATAGCAATTATGACTACCTTCCCTAACATGAAAGTGCTGTGTCCGTCAGATCCGAAAGCTGCTGAAAAATTGTTTGATGTAAGCATGCAGACACCTGGACCCTTTTTTACAAGACTCATGCGGGACCCCCTGTTTGATGTATATGGAGATGATGAAGAATTTGTGCTTGGAGGAAGTAAAACACTAAGAAAAGGATCGGATATTACCATAGCTGCATATGGTGATATTGTTTTTCAGGCCTTAGAAGCTGCTGAATCACTTGCAGCGCAAGGTATTGATGCTGAAGTGCTTGATCTCTATTCGCTGAAGCCTTATGACAAAGAAGCGGTTCTTGCTTCAGTAAAGAAGACAGGAGCAATGCTAGTCGCTGAGAATCATCAGGCAAAGAACGGAATGGGGTATGAGATTGCTCATCTGCTGCTGAAGCATTGTCCTGTTCCTTTTGATAATGCTGGTTTGGAGGATACGTTTGCGGAATCCGGTGATTACCCGAGTATCATTCATAAATATGGTTTATCTGCTGAAAAGCTTGCTGGCAGAGCAGCCGCTGTTGTACAGATGAAGAAGGAGAATTAAATGTTGAAACACGCCTTGATTACAGGATTTCTAGGGATGACTAAGGATAGGTTTCATACCTATAACCATGCCAAGACAGTTGAAGAAAAATTCGACATGGTTTCAAAGCTTGAAGGAATAAACGGTGTAGAAATTGTATATCCATATGAAGTTCAAGACCCGCAGGAGACGAAGCGTCTTATTGATGCATACGGACTGGAAATAGCAGCGATTAATGTAAATGTAAAAGCAGAACCGGAATTTAAAAATGGCGGACTAACTTCCCCGAAAAAGGAAGTCAGAGAAAAAGCTGTACGATTCATAAAGAAAGCAAAAGATTTTGCTGAAGCAGTCGGCGCGGATAAAGTTACCTGTTGTCCACTGGGAGACGGCTATGAATTTGCATTTCAGGCGGATTATGGAGAAATGTGGAATCGCCTTGAAGAGACATTTACTGAAGCCGGGAGCTATAAACCGTCAATCCCCTTGTTTATTGAGTACAAACCGAGTGAAACAAGAGGCTCATGCTACTTGGATTCGGCGGCAACAACGCTGAATCTGCTTAACCGTATCGGCATAAAAGAGATGGGCGTAACAATTGATTTCGGTCATTCAATCTACGGCGGCAATACCCCTGCAGAAGAGGTTTCGCTGATAGAACACAGCCCTTTTCCCTATTATGTGCATATCAATGATAATGACGGCAAGTGGGACTGGGATTATTTCTGCGGTACAAAGCACTTCCTTGAATATGTTGAATTTCTCTATTATCTGAAGAAATACGGATATAATGATTTTCTTACTTCCGATACATCTCCGACACGATGGGATATTAAAAAGACATTTGAAATAAACAGCAGAATAACTGGGAAAATTGAAACTCTGCTGGAAAATGGAGTGTATGAAGAGCTGAAAGAAAGCCTAGCAGCTGAGGACTACCTTAAGACGTGGTCAGTCATCGAAGAAAAGGTGTTCAATCTGGTATAGATTAACAATAAGGAAAACCTATGGCTAAAGTATATGTAACCAGGAAGATTCCGCAGAAAGGAATAGATTTACTGAAAGAGAAATTTTCAGTTGAAGTGAATCCGGAAGACAGACCGCTATCAAAAGAGGAACTGCTTGAGAGCTGCAGAGGAAAAGATGGAGTTCTTTGTCTTCTAACGGATAAAATTGACGGTGAATTGATGGATCAGCTACCGGAAGTGAAGGGTTTTGCAAACTATGCTGTCGGCTATGACAATATAGACGTGCCTGCTGCTACAGCAAGAAATGTGCTGGTTTCTAATACGCCCGGAGTTCTGACAGATGCAACAGCAGAAATGGCATGGGCTCTGCTGTTTGCTGCGGCAAGAAGAGTAGTTGAGTCAGATGCTTATATGAAATCAGGTGCTTGGAAAGGATGGGGCCCTCTTCAGTATATCGGTGGAGATGTAACCGGTTCTGTACTCGGCATTTTAGGAGCGGGCAGAATCGGGACTGCAATGGCTTTAAAGTCAAAAGGCTTTTCGATGAAGGTGATTTATGCTGATGCTTTTCAGAATGAAGTACTTGAAAAAGAGCTCGGAGCAGAGAGAGTCAGTACTGATCAACTGCTGATACAGTCGGATTATGTCAGTGTGCATGTTCCGCTTATGAAGGAGACAAAACATCTTCTGGACAAAAGAGCATTCAGCATGATGAAGAACACTGCGTATGTTATCAACACCTCGCGGGGACCAGTTATTAATGAAGCTGCGCTTGCAGCGGCTTTGCGGAATGGAGAAATAGCCGGAGCGGGACTTGATGTCTATGAACATGAGCCGGAATTTGTACCTGAACTGGCAGAACTGCCGAATGTTGTAATGACTCCGCATACGGCTTCGGCGACAGTTTCTTCCCGTACAGGCATGGCAGAAAAGGCTGCACGTAACCTTATTGCTATGGTTGAAGGTGTAATGCCTCCGGACTGCCTGAATCCGGGAGCTATGCAAAAGGTTTAGTTAAGCTCAAACCCAGCTGGACGTATGGCTGGATGTGTAATAATGGAATCTTGACCCTGAAAAGCAGCGGTATGCTGCCGGGTCTTGTAACAGATCATATAATTCCAACAAGGAGGGAATATGTCTAAGAAAATTTTTATCGCAGCATTGGTTCTGGTATTAGCTGGTTTTTCAGCTTTTGGGCAAGCACAGGGTGAATATCCTGAAAGGGATATCACAAACGTACTGGTTTGGGGTGCCGGCGGCGGCACGGATACATGTAATCGTGTTGTAATGGCTGAGATGTCTGAGATCCTGGGTGTCAATATTAATGTTGTCAACAAACCGGGTGGTACAGCTGGTTCAGTTGGTATGCAGGATGCGTACAGCAGAGAGCACGATGGGTATACTATCTGTGGTCTTTCTGAATCCTGCGTAACAGCTAGTGTTCAGGGAGCATGGGACAAGAGAATGAATGTATGGGATTACTTCATTATCGGCGGATCTCCTGATGTTGTTTCTGTAACTCCTGATACTCCCTGGCAGACTATGGAAGAATTGATTGAGTATGCAAAAGCTAATCCTGGTGAGGTTAAAGCTGGAGCTAGCGGTGCCGGTTCAATTCATCACTTGAATCTCCTTGCATTAGAGAACGGTACTGGGGCAAAGTTCAACTTTATCCCTTACGGCGGTTCAGCTCCTTCTCAGAATGCAGCTATGACTGGTGAAATTAATGTTGTAGTAACTTCTGTTGCAGAACAGGCTCAGCTGATCAGAGGCGGAAAATTGCGAGCTCTCGGCGTGCTTGTTCCTGATGATTTCCCATTCGGCGACGGTGTACTGCCTACAGCATTTGATGTGTATCCTAGTTTGAGTGATTATCTTCCGCTGAGCCAAGCAATTGGGTTTGCTGTACCTCAGGATGTACCGCAGAATGTAAAAGATGTTTTGAGAGATGCCTTTGCTGAAGCTATGGAGACGGATAGTGTAAAAGAATTTGGTAAAAAGAATTTCTACATCCTTTCAGGTAAAGTAGGAGAGGAAGCAGGAAAGGTGTTTGATTCACTCGAATCAAACTTTGCATGGACGCTGTGGGAACTTGGCGCAGCTAAAGTTAACCCTGCTGACCTTGGAATTCCAAAACCGTAACCTATTTAAAAAAGTGTTTTTCTGCAAAACAGGGGGCTCGTTGAGCCCCCAATATATGCAGATGATTTCTGTTGTGATACCATGCATCTTGTTAAGATGATGGTGGTTGTAATAATTAAAAAGGGTTAAAAACCATGATGGAAAAAAAAGAGCTCAGACGGGCTGATTTCGTGACAAGCATTCTGCTGATTCTGTTCAGTCTAATTATTCTTATAAAATCATTTCAAATGCCCATGAAAGATACATACGGAGGGGTTCGAAACGTATGGTATGTCTCTCCTGCCCTGCTTCCACTGTTTATCGGTTTTATGCTGCTTCTGCTGGGCGGAATTCTGCTTAGGAACTCAATCAGGAAGGGCGGAGCTCAATTTTTCTTTGAAACTATTCGTAAGAAGACTGGAGATGCAAACCGTGAAAAAGTTCTCAGGTTTACGGCAATTATTGTAGCATTGGGATCTTTTGTCTATTTGTTTATTCCAAGAATTGACTTTTTTTTGAGTATCCTGACATTTTTATTCTTTTTTATTGTACTTTTCTATTTTGATGACAATGATTTTCAGAAGAAAATTCTCATACGCTACTCTATTGGGTGTGCAGTATTTCTAGTTCTGTTCATTTTTAATGTGCACAGTATTGTGAATGACATGCTTTTCTTTGCAATGGACATTCCCATGCTGCTGTTTTTTATTTATTTGCTGCTCTATACACGCAGCTATGTAAAAAATGATCCTGAAATGAGAAAAAAATACAGGATAGCGTGGATTATCTCAGTGATAGTTCCTTTAATTATCTGTCCTGTTTTCAGATATCTTCTGCTGGTGCCCCTTCCCCATGAAGGCGGGATTGTCAATCTGATGAATCTGCTGTATTACGCAGTTAAATAAGGAGGGAGCATGTTTTTTTCGCAGCTTGGCATTTTCTTTGAAAATTTATATATGCTTGCATTAGATCCAGTGAATATTCTGATACTGTTCGGTGCCGTTATTATGGGCATTATATTCGGAGCTATGCCCGGATTGACGGCAACGCTTGGTGTTGCGCTTTTAACGACGCTGACCTACGGCATGAGCCAGCATACGGCTATGATAGCGCTGCTTGCTATTTATGTAGGCGGAGTATACGGCGGATCGTACGCTTCAATTCTGATCAATATTCCGGGTACTGCAGCAGCTGCCGCAACAGCACTGGATGGATATCCTCTGGCATGTAAAGGCGAAGGGGGAAAGGCTCTCGGACTGACGACGACTGCTTCTGCAATAGGTACATTCATCGGCATGCTGTTTGTTGTGGGATTGTCTCCACTGATTTCACGACTTGCTCTGCAGTTCACCTCTTTTGAGTTTTTCCTGCTTGCACTGTTTGGTATTATAATAAGCGGTACGCTCACAAGTCATGATCTTGTATATAAGGGGTGGATAGCAGGTTTAATTGGCCTTTGGATGGCTACTATTGGAAGGGATGGACTCCAGTTCTATCCTCGCTTCACCTTCGGTATATCTGAGTTTGAAAGCGGTATAGATATCGTACCTGTACTTATTGGGGCTTTCGGTATACCTCAGATTATCCAAGTGCTGAAAGATAAGGTGAATGTTGGTGAAGCCAAGAAATTTCAGCGCATTCTGCCTGAATTCAGGACTATTATAAAGCATTTTCCGGATATACTTAGATCTTCGCTTATCGGAGTGGGGATTGGTGCTGTTCCGGGGATAGGCGAAGACATTGCTGGATGGGTCAGCTACGGAGCGGCGAAGAATTCATCAAACCATCCCGAGCGCTTCGGCAAAGGGGAGATAAAGGCTGTTGTATCGACGGAAACTGCTAATAATTCTTGTATCGGCGGCGCAATGATTCCTCTGCTGAATTTAGGGGTTCCAGGGAGTCCACCGGCTGCAATGCTTCTTGGTGCACTGCTGCTGCACGGTATACAGCCGGGACCGATGCTGATGATAGATCATCCCCATTTTATCCTGCAAGTAACTGCTATTCTTCTGCTGGCATCGGTAGCAATGTGGATAAGTGGTATGCTGTTGGCTAAACAGGTTGTGAAGGTGCTCCGTATACCGCCGCAGCTGTTTATGCCTATTATTGCAGTGCTCTGTGTTGTTGGTTCATATGCGCTTGGCACAAGGATATTTAATCTGTATCTCATGATTCCAGTTGGAATTATCAGCTATTTTCTTGTAGAAATGGGGTATCCTATTGCTCCGCTGGTAATCGGAGTTATTCTGGGGCCGATGGCGGATCAGAATCTTAGAAGAGCGCTTATGGTTTCCCAAGGAAGTTTTGCTCCAATGTTCAGCAGGCCGGTTTCTCTTATTCTTGTTTTGGTTATTGTTCTAACAATTTTCAGTCAGACAAAGCCGTATAAGAAAATGATGGCGTCTGTTGGGGCATCGCTTGAAGCAAGGAGAGTAAAACGTCGGGAACAAAGGAATAAATAAGCATAATATGTAAAGTGAAATATAGAAATTAAAATCCTATATGAACCTCCTTTTATTATTATTTCCTGAGTTTCGGCAGTACACTCCTGCTGCCGAATTCCTGCCTCACATTTCTGGCCCTGCTTATGCAGGGCCGCTTTAATGACTTACTAAAAGATGATAAGTCAGATTTGGTTTTTTGTTTTATGTTATCATTGGTAATATCATATAGTAAGACGCCTATAAAAACGAGGTAACACAAATCGAGGTGCTGAATCAGCAATAATGGTTTGGTGAAGTATCCTGGATACGGAGAGAATTTGGATTGGGCATGTTTTCTAAAGAATGAAACAGTTCAGTAGAAGTGTGATAACACTTGTGCTTTCGCGGCTAGTAAAACATAATGGAGTTAAAGGTCTTAAATCTAACTTATAAATATTAAAAGCTTATATGAATATATCTTAAGGCTACGCGTAGAAAAAACATCAAGGAGATTGAGAAAATGGTCAAAAAGAGCATCTTGAGCGAATTGGCTTATGAAAAAATAATCCAGATGCTGTTTGATAAAATTATCGATGCTGGAGAAAAAATAAATAAACAGGATATTGTCAACGCTTTAGGTATTAGTATGACTCCCATAAACGAAGCGATAAATCGGCTTATTGGAGAGGGAATACTTGAACAGAGAAATCCAGGCGGTATTTTTGTTCGAGAATTCACGTATGAGGACCTACGTGACCTGTTTGCAGTTAGAGCAGGCATAGAAGGAGTTGCAATCAGACTTAGTATAGAAAAAGCAAGTAAGGAAGATTTAAAGCCTCTAGTAGGATGTTTCTCACAATTCAGTGAAGAATCAGTTTTCTCTAAAAGTATGATACAGAAATATCTGAAAGAAGACCAGTATTTTCATCGCACCATTTTATCATTAGCCGGCAATCGTTTTCTGACTGATTTGAATAAGAGTTTCGAAATACTTCTCAAATGTTATCAGCAAGGTCTGGTCAGACCTCCCGAAATGACCCTCGGAGAACATCTGCAGATTATCGATGCTGTAGCCAGACAAGATGCTGTTGCAGCTCAGAATCTGCTTATGGAGCATCATTTGACAACAATGCACTATATTCAGGAAACATATCTTTAATAAAACTGATTATGAGTGTTTTTATATGTATTATATTAACTAGAAGATAATTTTTTCATCTTTTTTTTCGCGTGCATCTAACTTTCCTGCGCGCACAATAATTAAAAAAAACATTGACAGGTAAGCATCGCTGGTTTATTATGAAATAAATGAAAGCGCAACCAAAACATGTAACCATGAAAGACATTGCCGATAAAGCTGGAGTCTCACAGACAACAGTTTCACGAGTACTCAGTAATCATCCCTCTGTGACCCCGCAAAAGCGTAGAGAAGTTATGTTGTGGGTGAAAAAGCTCAACTTTCAGCCAAACTATGCCGCAAGAGTTTTAACGGCAAGTAAATCCCAGCTGATTGGAGTAATGCTTCCGGATTTGCAAAACCCTTACTTTACTGAAATACTTTTTCATCTGGAGCGCATATGTGCTTATCACGGTTACAATATCCTAGTTGCAAATTCAAATGGAGAACAGCAGCGGGAGAAGTCAATCATACGAGCCCTCAAAGCACGTCAGATTGATGGTCTGCTAGTAGGAGTAGCACATCCGGAATCAGAGATAGTAGCTGCATTACGTGAAGATAAAAGCCTTCCGAAGGTAGTAATAACACAAGAGCATGAAGGTATTGATTGTGTTGCTGTATCGCATGAAGCGGGCGGGAAACTTGCTGCGGAATACTTTCTTGATACAGGAGTGAATGAATTTGTCTTTTTTGGTACGTCTTATGATCCTAAGTTTCTCGGATATAATAAAAGGTTGAGGGAAAACGGGGTTGAGTCAGAGAAGATTCATGTTATCGGGAATGAGGACTGGTTTTTTCAGACGAAACAAAGGGCATATAGGGTACTGAGTCAGTATTTAAGAAGTGAAAAACTTGAAGGAAAAACAGGAGTATACTGCGTTGGGGATATTTATGCAGTGGGAGTGATTCAGGCGGCGCTTGATCTCAAAATGCGTATACCAGAGGATATTTCTATTGTAGGGTTTGACAATATTTTCATTTGCGACGCAGTAACACCAAGGTTGACGTCAATATCGCAACCTATAGAACAAATCGCTGAAAGTGCTGTTGATATACTGCTTAGACAGATAGATTCAGATGATGAAGCTGAAGCTGAAGCGCAGCATGTTGTCTTTCAGCCAGAACTTATCAGGAGGGATACATGATGCAGAAAATGAGAGTAATTTTATATAAAATGGAAGCGTATTCAATACATTCATAAAGTTTCAAAAGCACGATGGAAACCTGTACATATAGATGAACGTTTATGAGGAAGCAGGAAATAGATTTAAAAACGAGAGGAAGGCAATTGGAGAAGACACATACACATGCACAGCAGCTGAGACAATACTATGAACCCCATCGCCCGCAGATACACTTTTCACCGAAGAAGAACTGGATGAACGATCCGAACGGTTGTGTCTACTTTAACGGTTTGTATCACCTCTATTTTCAGTACCATCCCTACAGTACGGACTGGGGACCTATGCACTGGGGACATGCGGTTAGTGAAGATCTCCTTCACTGGAAAGAACAGCCCGTTGCGCTCTATCCGCCGAGTGAGCAGGCAATGGCATTTTCCGGATCAGCAGTGGTTGATAAAGAGAACAGTTCAGGTCTTTTTTCTGAGATATCTGGTAAACAGGGGATAGTTGCGGTGTATACCGAACACTTCATGAAACACCACAAAAGCGGTGAGCAGCTTCAGAGACAGTGTCTTGCATACAGTACGGATAATGGAAAAACACTGAAAAGCTTTTCGGCAAATCCAATTCTTGAATATGAAGGAGTAAGGGATTTCCGAGACCCGAAAATCATTCGGCATCAGGAAAGCGACGCATGGATTATGATCATTGCAAAAGGTGAGAGAATTGAACTCTATAGGAGTAATAACCTGATGCGGTGGGAGAAGAGCGATTCCTTCAGCCTAGAGGGCTTGAGTACGGACAATCTCTATGAATGTCCCGATTTGATTTCAATTGATTCAGAGGATGGCAGATATTGGCTGGTCATTGCAAGCCTCTATACCTACGAAGAGGCAGTGAAGGGAGTGTCCGTCTATGCAGTCGGAACTTTTGACGGATACAAATTTCTCCAGAAGGAACCGGTGAAAATTATTGATTCCGGATATGATTTCTATGCCATGCAGTCCTGGTCTGATATGCCTGACGAAAGACGGGTCTGGATAGGATGGATGAATCATTGGGCTTATGCACACACAGCTCCTACGCGTCCATGGAGAGGGATGATGTCGATTCCAAGAGAGTTGAGTATCCGTCGAAAAGACAACGGTGAACATAGGCTTACGCAGGCGCCTGTGCAGGAGATTGCAAAGCTCAGATCTGCAAAACTTTGTCTAGATGTCAGTGAAGACGGACATTCAGGCATAACATCGTTCAGGACAGACGGAGCGCTTGAAATACGTGCAGAGATCTCTGCGCGAAGCGATGAAACGCCGCCGCTCAGGAATCAGCAGAATAATTCTTATGATAAAACGATAGGGGATGAATATCGATCATACGAACTGGAATTTGTTTTCAGGGGAAAGAATTCGGGGCAACTGAAGATTTGCTTCGATTTGATGAGAGGTGAAGTGATAGTCGACAGGAAGAATGCGTTTTATGATCATCCTGATGCGCCCTTTGTCTCAGTTGTCAGGGCGAAAATCCCCGAGCGCGGTCAGGAAGCGAAAACAGGTGATCTGGATGTCCAGATTCTGCTTGATCAGTCTGTCCTTGAGATATTTGCAGGAAAGGGAGAGCTTGCGGTTTCATCGGTCTTTTTCAGTGAAGAGCCCTTATACGAGGTGGAAGTCAGAGGTTTTGATTATCTTTCATCCTATAAGATCTTTGAGCTTCGATCCATCTGGGAAGATGAGAAATATGTTCCAGTGCAGTGAACGGGAACTGCCTAATGACGTCTACGTATTCAAGTATGCATTTAAATATGCATTCAAGGTACAGAATGAAGTGCGGCGGTTTGAAAATAGATGCAGAGATGCAGCCCGATGCGGACTGCATATGCAGAATATGAAAAAACAGATGACAAAACAAGGAGGATGTCATGGTTAAGAAAACAGTAATTGTAATGGCAATGATGATTGCGCTCGTATCACCGATTTTTGCGCAGGGTGGGCAGGAAGCTGCTGAAGCTGATACAGTCAGTGTTATGTTTCAAGGTGGAGAACCTGAGCAGGCAGCAGTAAAGGCTGCACTTGAGCGGTTTCAGGAAGAGTCGGGTATTACCGTTGAAGCACTGTATACGCCTCATGGCGGATATAATCAGAAACTTTCCGGTTATATCAATTCTGGGGATATGCCTGATATTATTCAACTGGATGCACCCTATCTCTCGAATTATGTTTGGAGTGGTGTTGTAGAACCTATTGCTGATTATATAAGTCCATCAGTGATTGCAGATATGACTGAATCAAACAAAACCCAATGTACGTATCCCATAGATAATGAACTCTATGCCGTCAGTCATCAGGATAGTACGATTGTTCTGTATGCTAATAAAGCATACCTGGAAAGAGTAGGAGCTCGGATTCCTGAATCTCCTGATGATGCCTGGTCTATTGATGAATTTGAGCAGGTTCTATCTGATCTTGCTTCTTTACCGGAGGTTATGTGGCCGCTTGATATTATGAATGCCTATGGTACAAGAACTGAGTGGGGTACATTCGGATTCAGCCCAATGTTTCAGTCTGCAGGTACCGGACTTATTGACAGAAACAACTGGAAATCTGAAGGGGTAATGAATTCTAAAGAAAATATTACATTTGCTGAACGTCTGCAGGGCTGGGCACAGAATGATTGGTTTGTTCCTGCTAGTGCAGGAGATAATCAGTTCTTTAATAGTGACAGAGCGGCTGCAATGGCATGGTGCGGACATTGGTTGTGGCCTGCTGCAGAGCAGGCTCTGGGGGATGATCTAGTCGTTCTTCCGCTTCCTGATTTTGGCAATGGGACAGTTTCTCCTAATGGTTCATGGGTGTGGGCAATTACATCTAAAGGGAAAAACAAAGAAGGAGCTGCTCAACTGCTTGAATTCATTCTTTCTGATATGGATTTCTATAACGATCTGAAAGCTTTGAATGTTTTTCCGGGAACAAAAACATTCCTGTCAATATCAGATGTGTATAAAGATGCTGATAAAATGGCTGTAGCCATGGAGCAAGCAGCTAAAACTGCAGTATCCAGACCTCAGCATCCAGCATATCCGACAATTACGAAAAGTTTTGCTCAAGCCTTCGATGATATCATTAATGGCGGAGTGAACCCTGCTAAAGTATTGTCGAATGCAGCTGAAGAAATTGATGAGGACATTAAGGATAACGATGGATATCCTCCTTTTGGAGAATAGTGTATGAAATAAGGGAGGGTATATCCCCTCCCTGTATTTTCCCTTATATTCCAGAAGTTTTTGCGCCCTTTCTGAATTGTCTGCTTAGTACTTCTAAACGGAATTGTAAAATATGAGTTACAATAAGGGCTTGAATTAAGTGCTTATATTAAGGGCTTATATTAAGGGCTTATAAAAAAAGGAGGATTTCATGACTACTATAAGAAAGCAGAAAATACAGGAGGTGCTGATGGTGTCTCCCGCATTGATTCTGCTGATAATATTTCTTGTAGTTCCCTTTTTCGTCTCAATCTCACTTTCATTTACTAATCAAAGACTTGTTCAAGGCCCTGTTGCAGCAAAATATATTGCTTTTAGAAATTATGCCCAAATTCTTGGTGACAGACATTTTTGGCAGGCTTTCTACAATGTTGGTCGATTTACTCTATTTATTCTTCCGCTGCAATGTGGTTTGGCTCTGTTATTTGCATCAATGCTTAATAAACAGCAGGTATTGAAAGGATTTCTTCGATCAATGTACTTTCTTCCGTTTATTACTCCTATGGTTATTGTTACAGTCATATGGAAAACGATGTATCAGTATCCTAAAGGAATCTTTAACTATGTACTTGGGATTATTTCCGGTGGTATGATTCAACCTGTAGAATGGTTGGGAACAGCTGCAACAGCTATGCCGGCTATTGTCATTCTTTCTGCATGGCAGGCCTATGGTTTCCAGATGATTATCTATTTAGGTGGGCTTAAGGGAATTCCGGATGAGCTGTATGAAGCTTCAAATATTGATGGTGCAAATAAAATACAGCAGTTTTTCCATATTACGTGGCCGGGGCTGCGGGAAACGAACATTCTTATTCTTATCATAACAACTATTCAAGCATTAAAACTCTTCACCCAAGTCAACATTCTTACCCAAGGTGGGCCAAATGGTTCGACAAATACGCTGGTTCATTATATTTATGATGCGGGGTTTGTCGGGCAGAAAATTGGATATTCATCTGCAGCATCTGTGCTCCTCTTCGTCATCGTGGTGATGATATTCCTGGTTCAACGTAGAGTTGTTGAAGGTACGCCAGTACGGAAAACAAGGAGGAAGTCATGACGCAGAATGATAAACGATTTGATCGCATAAAAGCAGCTATATTAATCTGTATCGGAATAATTTTCATTTCTCCGCTTTTTCTGATGATTGTTTCAAGTCTTAAAGACGATAGACTTCAGATTATGGAAGATATAGGATCAATTAAAGCTTTCTGGGTCTCTAATCCGACATTGAACAACTTTGTCGAAATACTAAATCCAAGTTCTCTACAGAATTTTGGAATGTACTTTCGTAATTCTGTCATTATTCTTGCATTAACTGCTATCGGTACTATTGTGATTTCTTCAATGGCAGGTTATACATTGCTGCGAGGCAGAATGAAGATGCACAAGATCCTGCTCCCTGTAATCATTTCTCTATATATAATTCCGCTTGAAGCAATAATGCTGCCTTTGCTGTACCAGTCAATAAAAATGGGACTTATTGATACCTTTGTTATACAAATACTTCCATTTATTGCCAGTCCTATGTATATTTTCCTTTTCTATCAATTTATGAAGCAGGTTCCTCATTCTATTGGTGAAGCTGCTTTTATTGAAGGGGCCTCATTCTGGCGTGTATATAAGGATATTTATTTGCCGATAAATACATCTGCTATAGCTACGGTTGCTATACTTCAAGGTATGGATTCATGGAATCAGTATTTCTGGCCTCTCCTAGTAACCCAATCGGATAGAGTGAGACCAATATCTGTAGCTATTGCTTCATTTTCTCAGGTTGGAACAATCTATTGGGATAGATTGATGGCGGCATCTGTTCTTATGATGCTTCCCGTTCTTATCTTTTTTCTGATTTTTCAGAGGTTCTTTATTGCTTCTATTGCAAGTTCGGCTGTGAAGGGCTGATTTTGAGGTATATACGCTGTCAAAAAGCTTGGTGATAAGCTGAAAATATCCTGAAAAACGCTTATCACCGATGAACCAGCCATACCGAAAAGTCTATCACTAAGTTTTTTGCCAGCGTTTGAGGTATTAAAAAGGTATTTCCCACTGTGAATGGCAGTAACTGCTGAACTTCGATTGTTTGGAGATCTGCATAGATACCCAAGCTAAAAATACAATCATACACTATTCCTCATGCCGAAGGTGAGTTTCCCGCTTGCCTTCGATCTTTTTCTCTGCTATATATATATTTACATATACGCTAATTGAACTTTACATGAATTTCTGAAACCTGAAAATGGAGACCTGTATGTATCTCAGTATTATCCGCAATGACGTGAAAAGAAACAAAGCTGTCACGCTGACAACAATGATATTTATTGCGGCGGCGGCGATGCTTGTTTCGCTTGCGGCAATACTCATTGTCAATCTTTCAGGTG
>JAGYPA010000054.1 GCA_018399255.1 Spirochaetales bacterium
GTGCGAAACAGAAGGCATGCCCTACCAGATAGGAGCCTCGCACCCTTTCCCGGGAGAAAGCCTGGAACGTATCCGATGTGCCCGGGATTTGGCCCCGGCAGCAATCCAGGTAATCCTTCCCGATTGGTTTCCTGTCAATAGAGAGACGATGCTCCGGTACCTTGATGCCGCGACTGCTGCAGCAGGAGGTATCAGCCTGGTGCTCTATAATCCTCCCCATGCAAAAGTGGTGTTGGGTCCCGAGGAGTATGCACTCCTGGCCGAAAAGGTGCCGGGCCTGGCTGGAATAAAAACTGCCGGCGGAGATGATACCTGGTATGCCGCTATGCAGCCGGTATTCAAGAAGCTCTCGGTAGCTATACCCGGACATCTCTATGCCGGAGGGGTACTCAAAGGGGCTCATGGATCCTACTCAAATATGGCCTGCCTTAATCCTTGGGCAGCACAGCAATGGGCCAATGAAGTAACCCAGGATACGGAAAAAGCACTGGAACTGGAAAATCGGATACTTGTTTTCATGGACGCCGTCATCAAGCCCTTTATCACTGAAAAAGGATACCCGAATCATGCCTGCGACAAGTTTATGGCGGCTGTCGGCGGTTGGGCACCTATCTCCAGTAGACTGCGGTGGCCGTATTCATGGATACCGGAGAGTGAGATACCCTGTGTTCGCGAATACGGGCAGAAAGTAATCCCGGAGTTTTTTGAATAATTCTGACTTATAGGTGGCTCTTGCTGTTTGCAAGAACCTCAATAGAATGATTAATTGCCAGTAAGGAGGAGCATATGCTGACAAGAGAAGAGCTGAAAGGCATGTGGATTTCTGTTCCGACAGAGTGGGACGAGGATGGGAATTTTGATGAAAAAGTCTTCCAGGCTGAGATTGAACTGTTAATCGAATCTGGAGTTCACGGACTGTACACAACAGGTTCGACAGGAGAGTTTTTTGCTCTCGACTGGGAAGAGTATCGGAAGGTAACGGAAGTGTTTCTGAATGCGACCGTGGGAAAGGTTCCTGTTCAGGTCGGAGCGAACTGGTTCAATACCCGCGACACAATCAAAAGAGTGATCTTTGCGAGGGATAAAGGAGCCGGGGCTGTGCAAGTCTGCTTTCCGGGCTGGTTATCCATGAGGGACGAAGATTATGATCAGTTTTTTCTTGATGTATACGAAGCTGTTCCGGATATAGCTATGGTTCATTATAATGTAGCGCATGCAAGAAAATTGTTTAAAGGTGCCGATTATCAAAGAGTTATTCCCAAAGTTCCATCTCTTATCGGAACCAAAGCAGCCGTACCGATTATGGATTTTCTGGAACTGCAAGTTAATGCCCCTGAGCTGATCCATTTTACCGGAGAGTATGCATTTCCGCTGGTTCATCTTGCCGGGGCCAAGGGTATGTATACATCGTGGTATATGATGAACCCGGATTTTTTCCACAACTACTACAATTTGTGTCTAGGGAATAAGTACCGTGAAGCAGCTGAAATTACTCTGCGCCTTGCCAAGTGGCACGAGACCGCGGTAACTCCCCTTATCGAGAAAGGATTCAAGCATGCTGTTCTCGATAAGGCTTTTGTGGAAATAGGAGGATGGCTCCCCGGCAATCGCCAGACCAGAAAGCCGTATCAGCCCCTGCCAGACAGCGAATTCCAGACATTAAAGAAGCTTACTGCCGAGATGATGCCGGAATTCCTCGAGTACCGATGGTAGAAAGCTTTCAATTCTGTGACTCTGCAGCGCCGAAGAGACCACTAAGCGAAAGGAGAAAAAGTTATGCCAGAAGCGGAAACGGAAACGGAAACGGAAACGGAAACAGGAGAAGTGAGTATGACAAGTGCTGAGCGTCTAAAAACGGCTATATCAGGGGGCTTCCCCGACAGAGTTCCTTCCTTTCCGAAAATATTCATTGACCTCGCGGCAAAAATTACCGATCGCAACGTGCAGACAGTTCTTGGAAATCCCGAGAAAGTGCTCAATGTACTTGTTGAAGCTGGAAAAAAAGCCCGTTCTGATGCTGTACGGTTGTTTCATTTTCCGGAAAGACGCTTACGGGAAGATAAGGACAAGGAAAGTGTATACGAGATTGACGCGGAGGGGGATCCAGTCGGGAAAATTGACATGGATGGGGGGCTGATGACGCATGTTGCAAATCCCGGAAACAGCAGTGCCTGCAGCCTGACCGACCCGCGCTTCATAGCGTTCAGCCACTTTTATGCTTCAAGCCTCCCATTTGTCCGGGATATGGACGATGCAAAACAGATGATAATTCCCGGGAAGCAGTTCTATAGAGACTACGGTTGTCAGGAACGGCAGGATGCTGCCGTAAGGGCTGCAGGCGATCTGGGTACCGTAGGGGACTGCAGTTCTCCCACCATGTCTTTTCTTGCTGTTATGCGCGGTATGAACAATGCTATGCTGGATTTATATGATAATCCCGAATTAGCCCATGCCATTATGGAAAAAGGCGTGCAGATCGCTGCTGAACGAGGGAAATTCCTTATAGATTCCGGTATCGGCATTCTCAGGATCAATGACTCGGTAGGAAACATCTCCGTTATCTCGCCAATGCAATGGAGGGAATTTGTTTTCCCCCGCTTAAGAGACCTCTGTACCGAGCTTCATAGATACCAGCCCGGAGTGCTGCTCTACTGCCATATATGCGGCAATACGCTTCCAATTGCGGAAGACCTGGTAGAGACAGGCCTCGACTGTATCGCTCCACTCGATCCTTTAGGCGGTTTTTCTGCAGCCGACATGCGAAATCGGGTAGGGAATGCTGTAGCCCTGATGGGCGGGGTGAATACCATGTCATTTGTACAGAAAACACCGGAGGAACTAGAGATAGAAGCCGCTGCGTGCATCATCGGGGCCGGACAGAATGGTGGATTTATCGTTGGATCAGGTTGTGCGGTGCCGCGGGGGGCATCTTTGGATAATTTGCAGGCGCTCAGCTCTGCAAGTATCAACTATGGTACTTACAAAGAGGGCAGGCTGGTCTGAGATGGAGCGGTAACTGTTTTACAAGGATGTAAGATTCTACCTGCAGAGACAGGTCGCCGAATGCTCTTCGAATATGAATAAAGGGTGGAAGGACTTCAGAACAGGTCGGGTTCTGTTCCCCAGTAAGCCGGAAATAATCCCATAAAGGTAAAATTGAAAAAATCCGGGTTATTCAATTGACAATCGGGATTTATCATATATAATAAACTTGTATACAAGATAATTGAGGAGACATGCCATGACAACTGATCTGTCAAAGTTTACCGGAATAACTATAGCTTTACATTCCTGCTATGATGCAGAAGGAAACATCGCACCAGAGACCTATAAAACTTTATGCCGACATTATGATTCTTTGGGAATTCATGGTCTTTATGTCTGCGGGTCTACAGGTGAAGGACTGCTCATGAATACAAAAGAGCGTAAAATCGTGCTTGAATCAGTTATGGAGGCCGTTGGAGACCGGATGACAGTCATTGCTCACATCGGATCCCTGGCTACGAGGGATTCTATTGAACTGGCCCGGCATGCCGAAGAGATGAAAGTCGATGCCATATCATCATTGCCGTGTCTCTATTATCCGGCTACGGATGAAGCAGTCGAGGCCCATTGGAATGCAATTATTGATTCTGTGGATCTCCCATTTATCATCTACAACATTCCCGGGACTACTCATTATACCCTTACCCCTGAACTATGCGGCAGAATGGCAGCCAACAATCATGTTATCGGAGTGAAAAATTCCAGCATGAGCTCTTATGACATCAACCGGTTTAAAAGAATCGGCGGCGATAACTTTATTGTATTCAACGGACCTGACGAGCAGTATCTGGCTGGAAGAATGTCCGGGGCTGTCGGCGGAATTGGAGGCTCCTATGGAGCGATACCGGAGCTCTTGCTTAAAATAGAAGACTATATACAGCAGAAGGAGTATGAAAAAGCCCAGCAGGTACAGAATGCCATCAATGAAATCATTGAGAAAATGTATGCAACAGAATCATTTATTGCTGCAGCCAAAGAGATTATTTCCAGAAGGGTAACACCTGTTGGTACCCCCAGAATGCCCATATTGCAGCTTTCAGAAGAAAGTCAGCGCCTGATAGACGGAATAATACGATACATCGATAATGCGATAGAAAATTTATAGCAGGACCGCTGTTTTCCAAGCGTGAACCGGTAATAATAATGGCAAAACCCAACATTCTGGTAATAATGACCGATCAGCAGCGTTTTGACTCACTAGGCTGCTATGGCTGTGAATGTGTAGATACCCCGAACCTTGATCGGCTTGCCGCGGAAGGAGTCCGCTATACCCGCTGTTATGTAAACAACCCCGTATCAACTCCCAGCAGAGCTAGCATGCTTACCGGGAAGCATATCAATGGACATGGGGTATATCAGCTGCATGACATTCTCCCCGAAGACGAGCCCCTATTGACGGAAAAGCTCAGGGAAAAGGGGTATCAGACAGCATTGATCGGAAAGCTGCATGTCAGCGGACGTTCCTATGAACGTGATAACCGTAATAAGCATGATGGGTTCGATATCTACAAGTATGCTATGACACCGCACAATCTTGAGGGAACCTATAACAGTTACGGCGACTGGCTCAGAGAGAATCATCCGGATTTTCATGCCGAGCTGCTTAAAAAGGGACGAAGCATAGGACATATTCCTGCCGATTGTCATTTTACCTATTGGGCCGCCGAGGAAACAGTCGATTTTATCTCCTCCCGGCAAAGCACAGCCCCTTTTTTCTGCATGATGAGCGTTGTCGACCCTCACGATCCCTATTCGGACTATCCCCTGGAAGCCCTCGAAGGAATCCATGAGGAGCTGATACCCCGAGCTGAATATGAAGAAGATGAAGCCCACAGAAAGTCCCCGGAAGTAGAGCGCTCTCACAATGAGAGCTATCTGGGGGGATTCCACAACTATACACCTGAAGATATTCATCGGATGCGGGTGGGATATTTTGCCTCGATAGCCTTTCTGGACAGTCAGGTCGGGAGAGTACTCGATGCTCTTGATCGCAAAGGTCTGCGGGACTCCACGCTGGTTGTTTTTATCAGTGATCACGGGGACATGCTGGGTGATCACGAGCAGCTGGCCAAAGGACCCTTCTTTTATGAGGCCTCGGTGCGAGTGCCCTTTATCATGCGCCTTCCCGGAAGAATAAAAGGAGGTACCGTCGCAGAGGGACTGGTCCAGCCGCACGACCTGGGAGCCACGTTACTCAGCCTGGCCGGATACTCGGAAGAGGAAATATCGGCATGGATGCCCGGATCTCTGAATCTGCCGGCCGCATTGTCGGGTGAGAGGGGGTATCACGATGCGGCTCTCTGTCTATTCAGAAATACCAGCATAAATAGTCAGAAAGTCTACTTTAATCCCCCTATTCAGGCAACGATGCTGCGTACAGGTGAATGGAAATTGACCCTGTATCATCTGCAGGAAGAGAAGTTTAAGGAGCTTAATGGAGAACTCTATAATATGGAGAAGGATCCCGGGGAAAAGAAAAACCTATGGGGCTATGCCGAATACTGGAGCGTTAAGCAGAATCTGATCAGCTATATGATGAACTGGCTGGTATCCAGTGATGCAATGTACCATAGCGGTCGAGGTGGGGCTATGTTTCCTCCCCGATCCCAATGGTCAATGAATAATCCGTTGTAGCCGCTGAGAGTGAAAAGAATACATGAAGAAAGGAAGGAACGTATGCAGGAAACATTCACCACTAATGTCCCGATTGTCGAAGAAGTTGATGTGCTGGTTTGCGGCGGAGGTCCGTCCGGCACTGCTGCGGCTATTTCTGCAGCGAGAAGCGGACTCAAGACCCTGCTGATTGAGCAGTTCGGTAACCTGGGAGGAGCCGGTACAAACAGTCTGGTAGGGGTCTGGCTTGGAAGCTGGTCCCGAGACGGTAAATTTCCGGTAATAGGCGGATTGTTTCGGGAGCTTGAAAAGCGTCTGGCTGATGAAGGCGGCGGAATCCCCGCTGAAAATGATGTAAGCTCCGCTTCGCCGCACGTGGGGTTTGCCCCATGGCACGGACGTGCTTCCTCTTTTGAATATGAACCATGCAAGCGGATTCTTGAGCAGTCGGTTCTTGATGCTGGAGCTGCTGTCCGATACTTTACCACGATGGTTCAGCCGAAAGTGGCGGCCAAGCCGGGGGATGCCGGTGGACCGGGGGATGCCGGTGGACCGGGAGATGCCGGTGGACCGGGGGATGCCTGCAGATCCATTGAAGGAGTCTACATTCATTCAAAGAACGGTCTGGAATATATCAGGGCAAAGGCCGTCATCGATGCTACTGGAGATGCCGATGTAACCGCCCGATCAGGGTGTGAAGTACTTGTCGGTCTTGAAGATGAGGGAAGAAAGGGGTGGTTTCCCACCTCAAGTCTCCTGCCGGTTTTTGAAGATGTTGACACTGAAGAGCTGGAACGTTACTGCCGTGAAACGGGGGATTTCCGGTTTATCGAAAAAATAAAGGAAATTGAAACCCATGAACCGTGGCCTTTTTACAATAAGATTTTCATAGCCTGTACGTTGCCCCAAAAAGGACGAGTGTTTATCAATTCACCTATGGGAATTGCCAATCTCAATGGGCTTGATGCCCGTGAACTGACAGACGGCATGATAACCGGCAGAAGACACGCTTTTCTGCTGGAAGGTGTTGTAAGAAGGCATATGCCAGGTTTCAGAAAAGCGAGACTTGTTCAGACAGCATCTGTAATGGGAGTGAGAACATCCCGCCGGATTGTCGGAGAGTATAAGGCGACAGTAGAAGAAGCCCGGACAGGAACCCATTATACCGATGTCATTGCTCTGACCGGATACCACTGGGATATGCATGCACCGAATGGCTCTGGTCCTTTCGGGCAGCGCATGCTGCATAAAGTTGAAATGGTTAAACCGTATATTGAAGTTCCCTATTCTGTGATGGTTCCCAAGGGTATTGACAACCTGATTACTCCAGGAAGGGCTGTATCCGTCGAGTGGGATGTGATGGGACCGATCCGAATCATGCCTTGCTGTTTTGCCATGGGAGAAGCTGCAGGAACTGCAGCCGCGATGATCCTGAATGAAAACTGCGCGTTCCGTTCAGTAAACGTGAAAAAGCTTCAGTCTGAATTACTGAGCAGAGGCGCAATACTCGAGCCTTAGGAATACTTGGAAAGCTTTGAAAAACCAGTGCGATAAACCGGTATTACTCAGCGAGCTTATCCTGTGTATCTTGCATCCATGTTTCGAGATTTCGCGCCAGACGGCAGCGTAATTCTTTATACTCGTTACTTTCTGCCAGGTTAGTGATTTCTGAAGGATCAGCCTTGAGATCATACAACTCATCAAGATCACCCAAGTTCCTGACATATTTAAATCTGCCGTCCGTTACCATTCTCCAGTCGTTTTCCCGATGGAAAGTCCCGAGGTTCTCCTGCTCACTGAAAAGCAGGCGTGGTCTATTCAATTCTTCTTCATTGAGCAGGTTAATACCCTGATAAGATTCGGGAACAGTGCACTCTGCAAATGAAAGAATGGTAGAAGGTACATCGATCAGAGAGGCTTGAGACGTGTTGGGCTTACCCGGTGCAGGTGAACCGGGAATGCTCATAACCAGCGGTACCCGGAGAGACTCCTCGTAGGGCTGCATTTTATGCCAGAGCCCATGCTGGCCAAGCTGTTCCCCATGATCGCTGACGAAAATAATCAGCGTATCGTCTAGCATATTTTCCTGCTCCAGACAGGCTGTAATCCGGCCGACTTCATAGTCTATCTGGGAGCAGAACCCGTGGTATGCTGCAGATGTTTTTTTCCAGGACTCCCATTCCTCACCATGATCTTTCCAAAGGGTCCGGTAAAAACTCTCCTCCTTGCAGGAAGGCTCACCGGCGGTCGGTTTGAAATTTTCCGGTTCACTGTATGATTCCGGATTATACATGCTGAAGTATGGTTCGGGAATTTTAAACGGCGGATGCGGGCCGTTGAAACCGCATACAAGGAACAGCGGTTTTTCTACAGGCCGACTGGTAATATAATTCCTTGCTATATCTGCTATCCATGCATCGTTGCACTGTTCCGGCTTCAGCGGGTTCACTTTGGCTTTGGGGATGGACATATGGGGTGTTCGCTCTGTTTTCACCTCGCTGTCGCTCAGCGGCCAGCCTTCGAGAGGGAGACTGCATTTCCTCAGATAACCGAGATATTCGTTGTTGTCATATCCAGAAGCCTCATCAAACCAGCGGTGGATGCAGTCGTTACCCAAGTGCCATTTGCCCGCATAGGTGGTATGGTAACCGGCATTGCGCAGAATATCTGTCAGCAGCGGCGCTTCCTTGATTGATGAGTCATTTATCATCATATCTGTCAGGAAGCCGAGAGGGTTCTCTGCAGGAGTTCTTACCCCGAGCTTATCTTCGAGAAGTACCCCGCTGGCCTGGTGGGGATAAAGTCCTGTAAAAAGTGAGCAGCGGGCGGGACCGCAAAGAGGAGCCGGCGTAAGAGCCCGGGTAAAAGAACATCCCCGTTCAGCAAGCTTGTCAATATTAGGGGTGCTGACTCTGCCTCCATTCAAATGACCGAGAGCATCAGCCCGCATCTGATCGGCAATAATCAAGACAATATGCTTTTTCATTTTCTTCCTCGCTTGAAAAAAACAATAGCTTTTTGATTTACAGAGTAGTGCAAATGATCCTGATAATCAGAGGGTATGAACGAATATGTATACAAGAATAATTAAATATATATATAAAATTTTATTATATAATAAAATAAAAAAAAAATTACAAAAACTACTACAAAAAAGCGGATACTTGTTGGTGACAGATGCCCATACCGGATGTACAATTCTTTATAGAAAATCACGTATTATGTTTAAGAGGAAGAAGTGAAAAATCGATTGTTAACATTGATTATAGTTGCTTTGCTGATTTTTCCAGCACAGCTTCTGGTTAGACAGGGCAAGCGAAGCGGAGGCCAAGCCGGCCCGAACAGGTTCTGATTGCCGCCCTGGACAACGGGCCCGGCGGAAATGGCGGTGACGCAGCGGGCCTTATGCGGTCGGGCCGGGCACACTGATGGCTACAATCCTATACCCCCTGACCATCTTTGACAGCGAAAATATTATTCCGCATGCAGCTGAATCCTGGAGCTCAAATGATGATTTTACAGTAGCATGGACATTCGTGCTCCATGAAGACCTGACCTGGAGTGACGGTAGACCGGTAACGGCTGACGACGTCAAGTTTACCGCGGAATTTACCACGGACCCGGGATTTTCGCGCAGAATTGAGAACAGAAACAACTCCTTTCAGGGGCTTGTCGGATATGCCCGGACAAGCTGGAAGGGTAAGTCAGTTCCCTTGATTCAGTCAAGGTTATTGATGACAAGACTATCCGGTTCACCCTAGCCGAACCGAATCCGCGCTACTTTGCAAATCATTACCGAGGCTTATATTCTTCCTGAACATGCAATTTGATTTTGCTCCATCGGAGAATATGACCTCGACTGGTACCATGATCCTGAAAGACAGGTCGGATCCGGTGCATTTACCGTTTCGGTTTCCAGGAGGATAGTACCTGGAACTCTCGAAGAATCCTACTATTTTCATGGTGAAGGCCCAAGCTGGATAAAGTCATTGTCAAATGGTTTGGCGGAGATATAACCGGCGACTATTGCCCTGAGAGGGGGCGATGTAGACTTCAGTTATGTCGAATTTGGGTCTATAGCCACTTTGGGCGACAACTTCGACGTTTATTCCGGACTGATGGGAGTACCCCGGTTCATTCACTTCAATTATCACGCGCTTCCGGAGTTTTTCAAAGACGTCAGAGTGCGTCAGGCAATAACCTATGCCATTGACAGGCAGGCAATTGCGGAAGGGGTTTTTCAGGGAACGCATCAGGTTATTCCCAGTGCCGTTATTTCTGAATCAGCCTGGGAAGGACACAACTGGTATGAGTACAATCCGGAAAAAGCTCTGGAACTTCTTGCTGAAGCAGGAGTAAAACCGGAAGATATTACACTCGACATCATGCACTGGCAGTCAGATTCCATGACCAATGGAGCTATGGATGCGGTTCAGTTCTACCTTGAAGAAATTGGTATTAACTGTTCCCATTATCAGGTCGATATTATAACCTGGAGATCCCGGTTTACTGCAGATGGATCAAAGAACCTGGAATGGGAAGTCGGCTATCGAGGTGCTTCCGGTCTCCCGTATGCGACGGATCAGAGCTTTCTGTTCGGCAATGGCGGCGGACAGGGCGGAGATTTCATGGGGCTGGATCTGGACAAAGATTTTGCCGACCTCGTAGAAAATGTTCGTGCAGCTCCCACAGCAGAAGCCTTCAACGAAGCCCTTCATCAAATAAGCCTCAAGCAGAACGAACTTGTACCGCACATCTATCTGGTGGTTGGACAGGGCTACGGTGTGGCAAATTCCCGCGTCAAGGATTTTCACTGGTATCCGGGTACAGGAGGCGGGCCGTTTCTGCATCATCCCGAGCGCTGGTATATTGAAGATTGATCGGTAACAATTAGTTCTTTATCCGCAAAAGATTTTTAAGTATTTCGTTCGCAGTCTCACTCGGGGCTGCGAACGATTTGCAGTTTAGCAAAACAACAACATTCTTCGCTAAGCGGGGGGATTATGGGAAGGTATATTCTCAGGCGATTATTAATTAGCATACCCATCATCTTTGTCATTACCATTATTGTCTTTGCCCTTGTGGAACTGGCTCCGGGGGATATGGCGGACTACTTTCTCTCGGATGAGTCAATACAGTACATGTCGGAGGAAGATATTCAGGCTGTTCGAGAAAGCCTGGGAATGGATGCCTCAGCTCCGACACGATATATAAGGTGGCTGGGCAGACTGGTTCAGGGCGATCTCGGGTACAGCTTTATCAGAAATGAAAATGTCATGGAGCTTCTTACCAGAAGAATAAAAAACTCTGTAATACTTATGGGTTCAGGACTGCTCATAGCAGCCGTTGTCGGGATCATTCTGGGAGTTTTCATCTCTCTCCGGCAGTACAGCATCTGGGATAATGGTCTGACAGGACTCTCATTTATCGGTATATCAATGCCGGCCTTTATTGCGGGGATAATAGGATTATACCTGTTTGCCATCAAGATACCTATATTTCCGACAGGCGGCATGTATTCGACACGAGGAGACCGGGGACTGATGGACCTGCTTTGGCACCTGGTTCTTCCAGCGGTAATATTGTCAATTATGCATGCGGCCCGGATAATGCGTTATACCCGATTCAGCATGCTTGAAGTAATAAAACAGGATTACATTGTCACTGCGGAAGCAAAGGGGATGAAACGCCGGGTTATTATCTATCGGCATGCCTTGAAAAATGCCCTTATCCCCGTGATAACCATTATCGGACTTAGCGTTCCTATGGTCATTGTGGGGGCAATATTTCTGGAGACAATCTATAACTGGCCGGGAATGGGAACTCTCTACCACAGAGCTGTGCTCTCACGTGACTACCCGATAATTATGGGGGCTAATCTGTTTATTGCAATGACTGTGCTTGCAGCAAACCTGCTTGTCGATATTATCTATGCGATTGTTGATCCCAGGGTGCGTTATGAATAGTATGCGAAACATTTTTGTAAAAAAACTCGCGCCTGAAAGCGGCGACCGGAAAAAGGCCGAGAAGATTGAAACTCCCGGACAGCTGGCAATGAAACGGTTTTTTCACCATAAGCTGGCTGTAGTGGCAACGATAGTTTTTATTATTATTCTGATCATTTCCTTTGGGGCTCCGCTGTTTACCCCATACGATCCGGTGGGTATGAGTTTAAAGGACATGCATCAGGCTCCAAGCAGTACCCATATTATGGGAACAGACAACCTCGGGCGGAGTGTTTTTGCCAGGACTCTGTATGGCGGCCGGATATCCTTGCTGGTGGGTATTACCGCAGCGGCAATATCAACCTTTATCGGGGTTTTTCTTGGAGCTGCAGCCGGTTATTTCGGAAAAAAGGTGGACATGATAATCATGCGGCTGACTGATGTTATGATGACTTTCCCACCGCTCATTATCATGCTTACCGTAGTTGCCATTACCGGCCCGGGACTGATAAATGTTATACTGGTTATCGGAGGTCTCGTCTGGCCGCAGACCACACGACTGGTACGAGGTCAGTTTCTCACTATGATGGGGCAGGAGTTCGTCCTGGCCGCCAAGGCTCAGGGACTGCCCGACTGGATTATCATTTTCAGGCATTGCATTCCCAATGTCATGGCGCCCCTGATGGCCCGAATCTCCTTTGCTGTGAGCGGAGCCATACTCTCAGAGGCGGGGTTGAGTTTTCTGGGAATCGGGATACCCTCTCCAACCCCTACCTGGGGAAATATGATGCAGAATGCGAGAAATCTGGATGTTCTTCAGTTATATCCATGGATGTGGATTTTTCCTGCAGTGTTCACCCTTGTAACCATTCTCTGCATCAACTTCATTGGGGATGGATTGCGTGATGCTTTTGATCCGAAGCAGCTGATTTCATAGAATTTATGACGACTATACCAAGACGATCTAATAATGACGATCAGACTAAGGAGTACCGATGAAGCCTTTGCTTGATGTTCAGAATCTGCAAACTCATTTCTTTACGAGCTCCGGAACCGTAAAAGCGGTAAATGGTGTTTCAATTTCCCTTGAAAAGGGAGAACTGCTTGGTGTTGTCGGGGAATCCGGCTGCGGGAAAAGCGTGACTATGCGTTCAATTATGCGGCTTATTCCTTCGCCTCCAGGAAAGATTGTCTCTGGAACAGTCACCTTCCAGGATCAGGACATGCTCAAGCTCAGCAATGAAAAAATACGTCGAATTCGGGGCAAAGATATTGCAATGATTTTTCAAGATCCCATGACATCTCTGAATCCGGTTCTTACAATCGGCAGGCAAATTACCGAATCGCTTATGGAGCATCTTGGACATGACAAAAAAACGGCCTGGAAGCGGGCTGTAGAGCTGTTGGATATGGTGGGAATCCAGAATCCCGGAAACAGGGTACATGAGTATCCCCATCAGCTCTCGGGAGGTATGCGGCAGCGGGCAATGATTGCCATGGCACTGGCCTGTGAACCCTCCCTGCTGATAGCAGATGAGCCGACGACAGCTCTCGATGTGACCATCCAGCTGCAGATTGTCAATCTGGTTAAAGAACTGCAGAGCCGACTGGGAATGTCGGTTATCTGGATCACACATGATCTGGGAGTAGTGGCGAGGCTGGTCGAACGGGTTATGGTAATGTATGCCGGGTATATAGTTGAGAGTGCCCCGGTCAAGGAGCTGTATCGACGCCCGACCCACCCCTACACCCAGGGTCTGCTTGCATCTCTTCCGAGGATCGATGAGAAAGGTCCCCGAAGGCTCCAACCGATTACCGGACATCCGCCGGACCTGATGAGCGTTATAGAGGGGTGTCCTTTTGCTCCGCGCTGCGCATTTGCCGGGGAAAGGTGTCATGAGGAAAATCCCGTTCTGAAAGATATTGGAGATAATCATCTGGCTGCATGTTGGGAAAAAACACACACAAGGGGTTAGCACTGAATGGCACAGGATATACTTCTGAAAGTAGAAAATCTGAAAAAATATTTTCCCGTAACGAAAGGCTTGGTACTGCAGAAGCACATCGGAGATGTTCGGGCTGTAGATGACATATCCTTTGAAATTCGCAAGGGGGAAACCCTGGGGATGGTCGGCGAAAGCGGATGCGGAAAAACTACCATTCTGCGCCTGATTTCCGGTTTTGAAACGCCTGCTGCAGCTCTATCGCTGACATCGGGAACCATAACCTATAACGGCGAGATCTCTGCAAGATGAAGGATAAGGGAACTGAAAGCGTTCCCGTCCAGCTAGATAATTTTCAGGATCTTATGCATCCCCTCAATTCCCGGATGACTGTGGAGAATATTATCAGTGAAGCTATGGTCTATCATCGCATAGTGCCGAGATCGGAGAGTCGGAAAAGGGTGGATGAACTGCTGGATCTTGTTGGACTGAACACCAATTTTGCCCGGCGCTTTCCGCACGAATTTTCCGGCGGTCAGCGACAGCGGATAGGCATAGCGAGGGCCCTGGCAACTAATCCGGATTTTATTGTATGTGATGAACCGATTTCGGCCCTTGATGTCTCGATACAGGCCCAGGTGGTCAATCTGCTCGAAGACTTGAAGCACCAGCTTGGATTGACATATCTCTTTATCGCCCACGATTTAAGCATGGTCAGGCACATAAGCGATCGGGTTGCGGTCATGTATCTCGGCAGAATTGTGGAACTGACAACAAAGGACAGGCTTTACGAGGATCCGAAACATCCCTATACCGAAGCCCTTCTGTCGGCAATACCCATTCCCGATCCCGAAATTGAGGAGAAAAGGAAGCTTATTGTGCTCAAAGGGGATATAAGTACATCTCTGAAGAAGCCCGAGGGGTGCAACTTTGCTCCCCGGTGTCCGAAAGTTATGCCGAAGTGCCACAAAATAGATCCGGCATATCGTGAGATTGAAAAGGAGCATTATTGTGCCTGCCACATTTACAACTGATACGGTTCTGTGTGATGTGCTGGTCGTCGGGGGCGGGGCTGCTGGAAGCTGTGCTGCAGCTGCGGCATTAGCTCATGGAGCCAAGGTTTGTCTCGCGGTAAAGGGTTACTTTGCCCAGGTAGGAATGCGCGGTGCCGGGGCTTCAGCCTGCGGTAATACTGAACATGGCCTGCCAAGGCTTCCCGATATTCCGGGTATCAATTATCAGCCTGAACAGATGGTTGAAAATGCGATCAAGGCCGGTTTGGGCATGGCGGACAGAAAGCTGGTTCACCTCCTGGCCGAAAGAGCTGCGGATACACGTAGGGATCTTGATGCCTGGGGCTGCATATTTCCGACCATGGGAGCTGCGGGACTGGGATTTCCCTTTATTCGGGCCGTTGAAAAGAAGATTCGCAGTGATGCTGCCGTTTTAGAAAATATCATGATATTTGATCTTATCATTGAGGATGGAGAATGCATCGGGGCGCTGGGATTCACGATACAGGGAACTCTTGTAACAATCTATGCGAAAGCGGTGATAATTGCCGCCGGAGGGGATGCTCAGTTGTTCTCCCGCAATGTGCATCCTTCCTGCTGTACGGCGGATGGTTACGCCATGGCTTTACGTGCTGGTGTTTCCCTGATGAATATGGAGTTCATGCAGATATTCACGGCTACGGTAAGCCCGACTAGAAATCTGGTTCATACCTGGAGGCCGGAACAGCTCGAACACCTGTATAATCGCGAAAACCATTATTTTCTAGAAGACTATCTGCCGGCAGGCATTACAGCCGAATCATGTAGGGATGAAAATATCCGGCATGCTCCTTTTTCTACCAGGGATGCCGCCTCACGCTATCTTGCCGTTGGAATCGTCAAAGAAATCCTTGCAGGGCGGGGTACTGAGAACGGAGGAGTGTATCTGGACCTTCGCAGCAGCGCCCATCTCGTAAAACCTGTCGTAAGGGAGTTTATGCGGTACAAAGGTATTCCGCCGGAGGGGCCGCCGCTCGAAATTTCTATGGCGCATCAGTGTTCAAATGGAGGCATGCAGGTTAACGGTGAGGCTATGACATCGGTTCCCGGATTGTTCGGGGCGGGTGAAGCAATAACGGGAACTCACGGGGCAGATCGCATCGGGGCCAATATGCTTGCTCAGTGTGCAGTCTTTGGAAGGACTGCCGGCATTGAAGCAGCCCGGTTTGCCGCAGGACAGCGCAAGCAGAGGCCAAAACGCAAAGGCTCTGCAGATTTCCCCCTGATCCGCAGCGAGACTAACGGTGCTGGGAACAGGAGCAGCGGCACAGCAACGAAGTACAGAAAAAGCCTTGCAGAGGCTTCCTGGAAATATGGGCTTGTCTTAAGAACCAAAACAGGGTTGGAACAGTGGTATGATCTTCTTGAGTCAGCTGACGACAGATTGTTCACTGTTGAGAGGATGCTTCCCCGGAAGAACTGACTGCTGCCCTGGAACTGCAGAAACCTGGTTCTCGTCGGTAAAGCAGTCTGTCTGTCGGAACTCGGTCGGCAGGAGTCCGCGGTCCTCATTATCGGAAGATTTTCCACAGCTGGACTCTGATGGACCAGCTGCCGCCTCGGCAGCTGCCTTATCTGCAATTGGACAGGTGCACATAGATGAAAGCAGATTATTGATCCAGACTGGAGTGATACCGATGCACGCTCATTTGGGAACATGCGGTGGGGATGAATAATGGATAAACCAAATATTCTTTGGATAGGACTTGACCAGATTCGAGCTGACACGCTCCAGCAAAAAAGCCGGAAAAAGAGTATGCTGTACCCCCAATATGGATAGCACTTTCCAAGTCTGAAGGTCTCCTTTACGCGAGCGTATACTCCTTGCAGTCTCTGCTCGCCGGCACGAGCTTCCATGTTTTACCGGCAGGTATGCGTTTATCATGATATGGGAACCAACTGCGATATGTACCACAGTCTGGCGTCGAACTTCAGGCTCCAGATATGCTGCTGCATACCCGATTTCAGGAGGCTGGATATCGTTGCGGATATGCAGGGGAAATGGCACGTTGGAACGGAAAAAGGTCCTGGAGATTACGGGTTTGAGGGAATGAACCTTCCTGGATATGGGAATATCATGAAGGATCCGGGTTTTCAGGCCTATTTAGCAGATAATGGGCTCTCACATACCCCTGAACCAATGTATTACCTGAATCCGGACAAGCAGACGCTCATCGGCGGTCGTTGGGGCGGCCCTGTTGAATCCAACTCCCGCCCATTATCTGGCAAATTATACCATCAGGATGATAGACGAGTTTCCCAAACCGGAACTCCGTTCTTTATCACTTGCCAGTTCTGGGGACCCCCATGGTCCGCATATGCCTTCTGATGAGTTTTATCAGCTGCATGACCGCGAAAGCTTGAACCCTGGAAAAGCCTGCAGGAAGATATGACCCGGAAACCGCGCCGGATAGAGGCGGGAGCTTCAATCGTTTTCGAAATCATCCCGGGAACTGGGAGAAGCCCGCGAAATAGTTGGTCTCTATTATGATGCGGCAGCTATGCTCGATTATGAAATTGGAAGGCTTCTCGACTATCTGGAAGAACATGATCTATCCAGAAATACCATTGTAGTGCTGTCAGCGGATCATGGGGATATGATGACTGGTTCTCACGGCGGCATGATGGATAAAGGCTGCTCTATGAAGAAGCCCATCACATTCCTCTCATTATCTCATGGAAGGGCTCTATAGTGCCTGAGGGTATGCGAAGATCTTGCTATGAACATGGATATTATGCCGACCCTTATGGATCTGGCAAGATATTCCCGTACCCGAGGGACTGGATGGAATGAGCCTGAAGGATGCCCTTAACCGGAAATCGGGCGGACTATACGTAATGAACTTTATCTCGAGTTTCACGGATTGCGGTTTCTCTACTCTCAAAGAGCTATGAAAGTACCTCCGATGGATGGAAGTATATCTTTACTCCGGAGATTTTGATGAAGTGTATAATCTTGAGAACGACCCAGACGAAATGGACAACCTTATTGACAGCCCTCAGTATTCGGAAAAGGTTAAAGAACTGCAGGAACGCATCAGGAGGCGGCAGCAGTTTGTAGGATCCGCTTCGGGACTGCGTAAGCAAATTTTGGAATCTGGCAGACTGGATCCCGGCAGGTGGATGCTTCCAAATTTTATGATACCTGAGCCAATTTCTAAATGTAATGGTTTGAAATTTCCGCACACGGAGACAGAACTGAGGTTTTTCACAAAACTGGAGCAAATGCAGTGATGGATGATAATAACTATGAACACATCTACAAAGACTTGAGAGCAAAGATTCTTAACGAAACTTTGGGGCTAACTATAAATTGTCAGAAATATTCTGGCAAAAGAATACGGCTGTTCTCGAACCCCGATCAGGGGAAGTGTTTAAACGGCTCGAAAATGATGGCTTTGTAGTTGTTAAACCCAAGTCGGGAACCTATGTGAAAGGAGAAGAGGATACGCAGAAAGAGCTGGTTGAACTGGTTGAGGTACGGGCATATCTGGAAGCTCTGGCTTTTCAGCTTTGCTTGCAGACAATGACAGAATATGAGTATAGAAAGCTTGAAAAAATCAAACTGGAAATGGACAAACTCGTTGATACCCATGGATATTATGCGGTTTGCTCAAGTTCATTATAACTTTCATCATCTGATTATTAAAGCTTCACGGAATGAACTTCTTCTCCGCTACTTTGAGCGGCTGAATTTAATCATCCTACGCCTCTGAGCGGATGGACGAGCGGACTGCTAACGTCACCGAGCTTGAGCACAGATAATCTTGCAGTATCTGCGTGAGAAAAATCCCATGGGGATTGAATTTATGAAGAACCATCTATTGAAGAAATATGATTTGTCAAAAACCGGTATGAATGAAGCTGGAAGGAAATAATAAATGCAGGGGTAAGCAGTGAATATTGGAATAATTGGTTTGGGAGCCTTCTCGGACTATCATATCCGGGGTGCGGCACTGGTTGAAGCGGACTGCAGGTGACTGCAGTGTCGAGAAGAAATAGTGGGGAACTGGACGCTTTCTGCAGCGAGCACCGTGTGAAAGGGTTACACAGATTATGTAGAACTGCTGGAGGACGAAACAATTGATGCTGTCCTGATATCTACTCCCATCATATGCATGCGAATTGTCGAAGATGCAGCCGAACAGGAAAGCTATCCTGCTGGAAAAACCGTTAGCTGAGAGTCCTGAAGGTGTAGCAAGAATAGAAAGCAGTAAAAGACAACTTGATATATGCTTCATGGCCGGGTTTTCCAACCACTTCACAAAAAGCTAACCGGATGGCCAAGGGAAATTATCTCTCTTCAGGTGAGATAGGGAAATAATAACCGGGACCTCTATCGTCAATAAGTACTGGATGGTTCCCGAACGCAGGGACTGGCATCTTACCCGAAAGACGGGAGAGATGTGGCTTACTATTGAATTGTCCATCTGATCGACCGTCTCTCCTTTTTCATAGGTAGTAAAATTACTTCCATTTCAGCCGTGTTAGGTACCCGTTTTCACAATCAGGATGCGCACGACGGTTCGTCTGCGTTTCTCAGGTATGCCGATGGTGCTTCGGGATTTGTTTCTGCAATCGGGTACAAGGCTGGAGGTCCTGTTGAAGAAACATTTCTGGTTGGAACCAAGGGTTCGCTAAAAATAAACCAAGAAGCAGGGGATTATGATCGGCAAGGACGACAACTAGAGGTGCTGCTGGAGAATTCAGGCAGTACTGATCAGCACGTAGATGCACTGAGAGAAGAATGGAGAATTTTTAAAAAATTATATCGAAAATGGGCATGCCGAACAGATGGTGACCATGGATTTTGCTCTGCATATTATGGATGTGCTTTTTGCCGCGGAACGTTCTGAGCGTGAGCACAGGGGAGGTGCTCATTGAATTCTGAAGAACGAGTGAAAGCGACAGTTAAGCGCGAAGTTCCGGATCAGTACCCCGAATGTATCGGGACGTGCCGGAAGTCAGGTCCCGGCTGATGAGAGATCTTGACTGCAGGGATGAAGATGAATTGTTTGAGAGGCTGGAGATCGATTTTCGATGGAGTGGAGCCGCTGTATATCGGACCGGAGCTTTCGGATACAGTATCTGGAAAGAGACGCAGTATATTCGGGAGTCGAATATATGTATAAACATCAACTTCAGGCGGATACTGGGGAACAAACCAATATCCGCTGGCTCATGTTTCTGATCCGGGTGTGTTGAAAGATTATCCCTGGCCGAAGGCTGACTGGTTCGACTTTTCGGTCATGGAAGAACAGTTCACCCGGTATGCAGGTTATGCAGTAATGACAGCCCCGAATTGCTACTGCTCCCCTGGAGTGCTTACGGTTATTCAGGACCTTTTCGGTATGGAGAAAACCCTGATAGATATGTACGCCAATCCTGATCTCTGGAAGGAGACTGCAAAATACATTATGGAGTTCAATCTTGCTTTTCTTACCAGATATTTTGAACAAGCCAGGGGAAGAATACATTTTTTTCGGATAGGCGAGGACTATGGTACCCAGCGCGGGCTGCTGTTCAGCAGAGAACATTATCGGGAATTTCTGGCACCGCTCAACAAAGAAATGGCTGAACTGGCTAAAAAGAACGGTGCCTGGTACTATCAGCACAGCTGCGGTGGGATCAGGGATCTGATTCCCGATCTGCTCGAGATTGGAGTTGATGTACTGGACCCTCTTCAGGTCCTGGCGACCGGCATGGACCCGGAAGGACTAAAGCGTGAATTCGGCGGGAAACTTTGCTTCTCGGGAGGAGTTGATGAGCAGGAACTGCTGCCCCATGGAACAGTTGAGGATGTTCATGAAGGAGTTGACCGACTGCTTGATGCTATGGCTCCCGGAGGCGGATTCATAATTGGACCAACCCATAACTTTCAGGAGGATATCCCTACTGAGAATATCAAAGCCCTGTATGATGCGGCCGGAAGATGGAGTTATTAAATGACAGCTGATAAAAAAGAATCAATGACATCGAGACAGCGGGTAAAAACGGTTCTCGACCATAAAGAACCAGATCGGGTTCCCTGCCATATGAACGCTTCCTTACCGACAGTGAAAAATCTCAAGCATTTGCTGGGAGCTGAAACGGACAGGGATATGCTGAACGCTCTGCATATCGATACCTTTGACATGCGGGGAATTACCATACGCGATGGAATTATGCCCCGGTATTGCGGCGATGAACATGTTACTCTCAGCAATACATGGTCAGGGGATATTACCGCCCTGTGGGGTATAGTTGAGGAAGAAGTGAAGACGGATTACGGAACAGTGAGAAATCAGATCAACTACCCTCTGAAGGATGCGGATACGTTGGATGACTTGAAAGCCTATCCGTGGCCGGATCCCTCATGGTTTGACTATTCAGATCTGCGATCACGCCTTGAACCATGGGCTGATCGGTCGATCATCCTTACCGGAGCTTCCGTCTGGCAGCATCCCTCCTATGTGCGAAGTCTTGATAATTTGATGATGGATATGGCTTTAGACCCTTCTATGGCTAATTATCTATTTAACCGTTTCACAGAATTCTATTATGAGTTTTTTACAAGGATTCTTGATCAGGTTGGCGATCTTGTGGACTGCGTCGCCTTAGCTGATGATCTGGGTACCCAAAACAGCCTGTTGATAAGCCCGGCAATGTTTTCAGAATTTGTGGAACCTGGGCTGAGGAAATTTGCGGACCTTGCTCACAGCTATGATTGTGCAATGCTGCTCCATACTGATGGTAATGTCCGTTCCATTATTCCGAAACTGATCGATGCCGGAATCGATGTGCTTGACCCGCTGCAGCCGGAAGCCGAAGGAATGGATCCAGCCTCAGTAAAGAAGGAATTTGGTAATGACCTGGTTCTTCGGGGGGGGATAAGCACTCAGCAAACCCTCTCAAAGGGCAGTACCGAAGATGTTCGCGAGGAGGTTAAGCGTGTTCTTTCGGTAATGGCTCCAGGAGGGGGG
>JAGYPA010000055.1 GCA_018399255.1 Spirochaetales bacterium
AGCAGGGGAAGGCAAGGTTAAGTATTGTTAATCTGCAGCCAGTAATAATTATCGGGTCTATTGATGGCAAAAGTTAGTAGAAATGATCCATGCCCCTGCAGATTCGGGAAAGAGCAAAAGGAAAGCCGGACTAGAAAGTCAATCTCTGAAAGTTTCTGACAGGCCTTGGAATTCTCCTGAATCGAGGTTATTTCGTATCCCGGATGCCCGCAGCCCTGAAATGCTTCACTTCTTCGATGAACCTGTCAAAGGTGCGATTTTTCTCTTCGTCAATCACCATCAGACGGGGGACGGTATCAAACTTCTCGATCGTTTCCAGAATCCCCTCCCTGAATGGGATTACCGCCTGGTACCCAGGAACAAACCGCTTGATTTTGGTGTTGTCAAAGATGACGCTGTTGGCCTTGTCGCCGATTAGTGATCCGGTGAATTCAGGAAACCGGCTGCAGATTGTTTGAGAATCAATGTTTATAATGTTGGCTTCCCGGTGGAGCGCTGCCGCAATGGTTTCAATAATCTGATTCCAGGTCAGTACTTCGTCCGAGGTAATGTGAAACGCGTGACCGACAGCTGCCGCATTTCCCATCAGTCCGGAAAAACCCAGAGCAAAATCTCTCGAGTGAGTCAGCACCCAGAGGCTGGTACCGTCACCGTGAACAATAACCGGTTTGTTTTTGCGAATTCGGTCGAGAACTGTAGAGGTGCCGCTTCCACCCAAAGGTATCGGCAGGATGGTGTCATAGGTATGAGAGGGACGGACAATCGTGATCGGGAACTCCTTGTCGCGATAGGCCGCGGTCAGGATATCTTCACAGGCAATTTTATTGCGTGAATATTCCCAGTAGGGATTGTGAAGGGGGGTGGATTCAGTGATTATCGGGTTGGTAACCGGTTTCTGGTAGCAGGATGCCGAACTGATAAATATATATTGCCGCGTTTTTCCCGAGAAGAGGGCAATGTCACGGATAACCTGTTCCGGGGTAAATGCAATCCAGTTAACAACTGCATCCCAGGTATGCTCCTTCAGCAGGCTCCCGGCAATGTCCGGATCATTGATGTCCCCGACCAGCACTTTTGCTCCCGGAATTGAAATTCCCGTCCTGCCCCGGTTGAGCAGATAGAGATCTATACCCCGGTCGACAGCCAGCCTGCTTACAGAAGTGCTGATGTTTCCGGTTCCGCCGATAAAGAGAATTTTCATAAGGTACCCCCCTGGAGGTAGTGGCAGGTGCTGCTTAGCCTGCAGCTTCAGTATAAGGACAGGGAAGGAGGGAGTCAATCAACGGTAAAAATAAAGAAAAATATTACTCAGAATTGCTGTGGTATATTGCTATTTTAGCGGAAAGTGCTACAATCAGCTCGATTACAGCTGAATGCGATCCGAACAGGAAGCTGCAGCTGAACAGGAAGCTATAGCTTGTAGAGGAAGTGACACCGCATTCTCTGAGTTATGCCCTGTATTTAGCGTGTCCGGGGAGCATCTTCCCGGAAGGAGACGCCCGTGAAACACCCCCTCGCACAGGAGAGAATCGTCGTTGAAAACGACGAGCCTCCACCTCTAGCCCCCCAGCCGCAGATTGTCCCGTTCCCTGGTCATGAGAATGGTGAATATGCGGAAAATGTACAGAACCAGTTATCTCAAACACCAGTAAAGCAATTTCGAAAGCAATTCTATCCCGAAATTGACAACCATACCTGGAATGACTGGAAATGGCAGTTTGCAAACCGCATCCATACATATCCGGAAATCGGTAAGTATATTTCTCTTTCCGCTGATGAAGCAGCAGTTCTGCAGGAAGGGGATGGGGGTGAGCAAGGCAGCCAGCAGCTGCATCTTCCTTTTTCGGTTACCCCCTATTATCTCAGTCTTGCAGATCCTGACAATTTTGAAGATCCTATCCGCAGAACGGTAATTCCCACCTCCCGGGAGCTGATTTCCAGCGCAGGAGAACAGCAGGATCCTTTAGGTGAACACGATGACAGTCCCGTACCCGGAATTGTGCACCGCTATCCGGATCGGGTCCTGTTTCTTGTAACCAGCAGTTGTGCCGCCTACTGCCGCTACTGTACTCGTTCAAGATTTGCCGGAGGGCATACCGGGTCGATGCGGTTTCACTGGGAGACGGGACTTGAATATATCCGGGAGCACAAGGAAATCCGGGATGTCATAGTATCCGGAGGGGATCCGCTGACCCTTACCGATGACCTGATCGACTACCTGCTGGGCAGGCTCTTTGCCGTTCCCCATGTGGAAATGGTCCTGGCGGACAAAAGTTCCGCGTCGTTCTTCCTCAGAGGATAACTTCACCTCAGCTGGTACGGATGCTGAGACGATACAAACCGCTCTACATGAGCATTCATTTTACCCATCCCCGGAAATAACGCCAGCTGCGGCCGAGCGCCTGCAATCGACTGGCCGATAACGGGGAATGGGCGTCAGACAGTCCTGCTGAAGGGGATTAATGATTCAGCTGATACTCTGAAAAAACTCTATCATGAGCTGCTGAAAATCAGGGTGCGCCCCTACTATCTCTATCAGTGCGATCCGGTGGTAGGCACTTCACACTTTCGGACTACCATAGATGAGGGGCGGGAGATTATGCGCCAGCTGAGGGGCTATACAAGCGGGTATGCCGTCCCTCAATATATTGTCGATACTCCAGGGGGCGGCGGCAAGGTTCCGGTTCTGCCCGACTACAGCGCGGGCAGGGATGCCGGGAATATCTATTTTAAAAATTATGCCGGCGGCATTTTTGCTTATCCCGAGAGCAGGGGGCAGGAGTAACAGCATGCTTGTAGGACTTACGTATGACCTGCGTGATACTTATATTTCACAGGGTTTTTCCGAAGAGGAAACTGCTGAATTCGATAAGATGGATACGGTGGATGCCCTCGATGAGGCTCTCTGTGCATCGGGCTATGAGACGGTCCGCATAGGAAATATCAAGAACCTTACCAGCTTTCTTCAGAGCGGAGGCCGGTGTGATATCGTCTTCAATATTGCTGAGGGAGTGTACGGAATGGGCAGGGAAGCCCAGGTTCCCGCCCTGCTGGATGCCTATCGGATTCCCTATACCTTTTCAGAAACACATATTCTTGCTTTGACGCTCCATAAAGGATTTACCAAGGCCGTACTGCGGCAGGCCGGGGTTCCCACCGCCGATTTTATCACCCTCGACTCTCCTCAGGACATCTCCAAGGTGAATCTGCCGTATCCGCTGTTTGTCAAGCCGGCCGGCGGCGGAACCAGTATGGGAATTGACGGAGAGTCTCTGGCTGCTGACCAGGCGGGACTTGAGCGAACCGCTGCAGCCCTGATGCAGCGCTTTTCTCAGCCCGTTCTGGTTGAAACCTTTCTGCCGGGAAGGGAATTCACCGTGGGTATTGTCGGTACCGGCAGGGATGCCCGGGCAGTCGGGACCGCCGAGATAACCTTTACCACTGCCGTTGATAATGGGGTATATTCCTACACCAGCAAGCAGCATTATGCGGAACTCGTGCACTATGCCCTGGCAGATGCCAAAGCGGCAGCAGCCTGTGAAGCGGTTGCCCTGCAGGCCTGGCGTATTCTGAACTGCCGGGATGCCGGACGGGTCGATCTTCGAATGGACTTCCGGGGGAAGCCTTTTTTTCTCGAGGTTAATCCGCTGGCCGGGCTGAATCCGGTTGATTCTGATCTCCCCATCATTTGCCGGATGCTGGGGATTCCCTACCAGCACCTTATACAGGAAATAATGGTGTCGGCCAGAAAGCGTCTCAACCTGACTGTAAACGATTGAGTTCATACTGCAGCGTCAAAGGAGCAAATGAAAAGCGTCCAGAGTGCCTTGCAAAGCAGCGGGTTTTTTTGTCAGGAAAAAAAGTTAATCCGCATAAACAAAAACAATTGACATAAATTATAGTTATTGGTATTATACATGTGCCTTGAGGGAGGATGAACATATGCGATTTTTTAGCGGTTATCCGATGATTGACGGTATGAAGGCGGGAATGGGAATGGGCAGGAAAAAGTTCCGCAACCACGGTGGGAATGGACTGCACGGTGGAGGCGGTTGTCGGCATCACCATGATCACGGTATGGAGGGATTGAGTCTCGCAGATCTTTCACCGGGAGATATGGCTGTGGTAACTGGGCTTAACGGCGGAGAAACCTACCGCAAAAAGCTCCTGTCCCTGGGACTTATTCCCGGAAGCATGGTTGAACTGGTACGGGGCGGCGGCAGGGGAGCGGGTATCCTTATCCGACTCGGCAGAAGCACCCTGATGCTCAATGCCGGCCTGGCAGATCGAATAGCAGTCAATCCGATCCGGAACTGACAGCACAAGATGAAAGTCTGGAATAACTGCCAGAGGAGACTGCAATGAGTGAAGCATGTACAATAATGGAGATGAAGCCGGGAGAAACTGCTACCGTTATCGGATTTTCAGAGAGTGAAGGGATGTACCGGAGAAAACTGCTCTCCATGGGCATTACCCGCGGTGTAACCATAACCTTTCTGAAAACAGCTCCCATGGGGGATCCCGTCGAAATTTCCCTGCGCGGATACTCTCTCTCCTTGAGAAAGGCTGAGGCAAAAGTTCTTCAGCTGCTGAAAACAACCTAGCAATGTCAATCCACCCACATCATAGAAACATGGATGCTTTTATGCAGCCATGCAGAAACTTCCTCGGCAGAGACGAAAAGGAATGAAAAGGGGCTGATATAATGAACAATCGTTTGGAATCACTGACGCTTGCCATAGCGGGAAACCCGAACTGCGGCAAGACGACCCTGTTCAATGCCTTGACTGGCAGCGAGCAGCGGGTTGGGAACTGGCCGGGAGTGACCGTCGAGAAGATTGAAGGAGTGCTCAGGGCTGGAAAGCTGCATGGTGTGCTGATCGATCTCCCGGGGATATATACCCTTGTTCCTGATTCCGAGGATGAGGTGGTAGCCCGGAAATTCCTTGCGGTTGAAAGCTATGATCTGGTCATCAATATGGTTGATGCCGCAAATCTCGAGCGTAATCTGTACCTTACCACCCAGCTGGTTGAAATGGGAATTCCGCTGGTGCTTGTCCTCAACAAAATAGATATGGCCGCAAAAAACGGTATAACGATCGATACAGCCGGACTCTCAAAAAAACTGGGGGTCCCGATATATGCGGTAAATTCAACAGATCCGCGGGATGTGAAAAAACTCGTGGGAGAGCTCGAGCAGCTGCTGATTTCCGGGGTTCATGCTGCAGCACCTGCGATGGTCCGGTATCCTGATCCTATTGAAAACTATATCAGGACAGCCGGGCTGGATGCGGATCTTTCGGCAGGTGAGACTTTTATCAGCCGGCGGAGCGTACTGCTGAGTTTTGTCGAACAGGATCCGGTCGTAACCAGTATTATCCGGGAATATCATCCGGAGATGTACAAAAAACTTACCCAAGCAGCCCTGGATGTCCGCAGTGAGCTTGATGACGATCCCGATATTGTACTTGCAGAAGCAAGGTACGGAGTTATTCAGCAGCTGCAGAATTTTATAATTCATGCTGATAACAGGACAAGGTCCGGCAAAAAGAGAAAACTGCAGCTGGATGATATCGTTCTCCACCGAATCTGGGGGATACCGATTTTTATTGCCGTCATGTATCTGGTTTTTATGGTGACTTTGTCTGTCGGCGGGGCGTTTATTGATTTTTTTGATATTATTTTCGGGGCGGTTTTTGTTGATGGTTTCGGGATGCTGCTGGGAGCCGCGGGAGCTCCTCCCTGGCTTACAACCTTTCTGGCCGGGGGGCTGGGAGGGGGTATTCAGACGATATCGACATTTATTCCGATAATTTTCTTTATGTTCCTTATGCTCAGCATTCTGGAAGATTCAGGCTATATGGCGAGGGCTGCCTTTGTCATGGACCGATTTATGCGTTTTATTGGGCTTCCCGGCAAGGCTTTTGTGCCGATGCTTATCGGCTTCGGCTGTACAGTTCCCGCAATACTGGCAACGAGAACCCTCGAGAACAAACGTGACCGATTTCTTACAATATTCATGGTGCCGTTCATGTCCTGCGGGGCGCGGCTGCCTGTGTATGCGCTGTTTGCTGTAACCTTTTTCAATCAGTATGCCGGGATCATTGTGTTCTCTATCTATCTTGCGGGGATCCTGCTGGCTGTCATGACCGGTCTCATTATGAAGAGTACCCTGTTCAAAGGTGATTTTTCTCCTTTTATCATGGAACTTCCTGACTATCATATGCCGAAATTTACGAAGGTCATGCGCAATACCCTCTTCCGGCTGAGGCTTTTCGTCTTCAGGGCGGGAAAGGTGATTCTGCTGGCGGTTTTTATCCTGACCATCCTCAACAGCTGGGGGGTGGACGGGACTTTCGGCAATGAGGATTCTGAAAATTCTGTTCTTTCAGTAATCGGTAAGGCAATTACCCCGGTTTTTAATCCTATGGGTATCAGCCAGGACAACTGGCAGGCTACGGTCGGGTTGTTTACGGGGATATTTGCCAAGGAAGCGGTCATTGGAACACTTAACAGTTTATATGGATTAACAGAGGAAGAAACGATTGATTCTGACGAGGCAGTCCCGGCCCTGCGGTTTCTTTGGGACTCCCTTGCAGACGCTTTCATAACGTTGGGGCAGAATCTGGCAGGAATTGTTACCGGACTGGGAGACCCTCTTGGGTTGGGGATGGTTTCGGGAAGTGAGGAAGCTGTTTCGGAAGCCATAGAAACTGGAACCGGAACATTCAGTGTATTGCGAAACAAATTCAGTGCGGCATCCGCCTATGCCTACATGCTGTTTATATTAATCTACTTTCCCTGTGTCGCGGCACTGGGAGCAGCCTTTCGTGAAGCCGGGAAATTCTATGGTACCGTATTGGTTACCTATGTAACCGTGCTTGCCTGGGTTATATCAGTGTTATTCTATCAGTTTGCGGAAGGCCGCTCTATTTTCTGGATTGCCGCCGCCCTGGTTGTTTATGGAATGATCTATCTGAGCCTCTATACGATGGGAAAGGCGGGCAGGAAAGGCAAGGGAAAGCTTGATGCGAAGGCATTTCTATAGACTGCTGCAGACAAAACAATTTTCAGTTGAAAGATTGAACTCGAAAAAGTCGGCATGATATGCTATTGTTACATATGCCTCAGGAAATAACGGAGCTGACTAAAAAATACCCGGCTGTCTCGGAATATATAACCCAGATATATTTGATATTGCGGGACTATTCCTACTGCAACAACCGGAGACTCAGCCTCCATATCGGGGTCTCCGCTTCAGCCGTCACTCAGGCTGTTCTGAGACTGAAGAAATTGGGACTGGCCCTTCAGGATACCTACGGGATGATAATGCTGACACCCAAAGGTACCGAGCTGGCCGAAGAACTGCTGCGGCGTCATTACCTGCTGGAATATCTTATGGTAAAAAAGCTTAATTTCCCCTGGGAACTGGCTGATGACGAGGCGGGGCATCTGCAGGATAAGGTATCACCGGACTTCATAAACCATCTTGATCGTGAACTGGGCAGCCCGCGAACCTGTCCCCACGGAAATCCCTTTCCCGATAATCCGGATGCGGAGAAAATTCTAGCAGCCCCCGGTCTCACGGACATGGAACCTGGCGATCTGGTCGAAGTGGTACGGATAACCGAGGAAGGTGAGCGTATCGATGGGCTGCTGCATGCCTGTTTCGAGATCGGGGTTATGCCGGGAAACCAGTATATTATTGAGAGGTTTGATGATGCGTCGGTCCATCTGGCATCTGCCAATACGGGTACAACGTATGCCTTTGACCGGCGTTTTGCAGAACATATCAAGGTCTACCGGAAAGATATTCCCTGAACCTGAAAACCCTTCGAAACAAATTCTCCGCTAGATTATTCCCAGTTTTTTGCCCTCTTCTTCGGCAACTTCCAGAAACCAGTCAAGCTCCTCGTCTTTGTGAATGGACATGTAGGAGGTGCGGATAAGTGACCGGTTTGGCGGAACTGCAGGCGATATAACCGGATTTACGTAAATGCCCCGCTCATAGAGACTTTTCCAGAACATGAAGGTTTTCTCGTTGTCTCCGATAATCAGGGGAACAACGGGTGTTTCAGCTGTTCCTACATTAAAGCCGATAGATTTGAAGCCCTCAATCATTTTTACGGCAATAGCCTGAAGGCGGTGAATCCGTTCCGGTTCAGTTTTTATGATTTCCAGAGCTTTGCGGGCGGCTGCTATATTGGCCGGCGGCATCGATGCGCTGAAGATGAGCGGGCGGGAAACATGCTTGATGTAATCGATAACTTCGGCATCGGCTGCCACAAAGCCGCCGATCGATCCAAAAGATTTTGAGAAGGTGCACATGAGGATATCCGCCAGAGTGCTGTCTCCGTAATGTTCGCAGGTTCCGCGTCCTGTTTCCCCGATTACGCCCAGAGCATGAGCCTCATCGAGATATATGGCAGCTTTGTATTTATCGGCCAGTTCCCGGATAGCTTTCAGGTCGGCAATATCTCCCTCCATGGAGAAGACGCCGTCGGTTACGATCAGCTTTCCGGCATTGCGGGGGATCTTCTTGAGGATCTTTTCCAGCTCTTCCATATTGTTGTGCTTGTACCGGTGCAGGGTTACATTTCTTTTCATGCCGGTGGTCAGAAACACTGCATCCATGATCGACGCGTGATTGTATTTATCGCTTATAATGTGGTCGCCTTTATCCAGCACCGCCGAAATTGCTCCGAGATTGGTCTGGTAGCCAGTTGTGTAGCAGAGGGCGGCCTCTTTACCGACGAATTCGGCTAATTCAACCTCGAGCTGTTCGTGCAGGTCCAGAGTTCCGTTCATAAAGCGGGAACCGGAACAACTGGTGCCGTATTGCTCCACAACGCTTTCGGCAGCCTCTTTCAGGCGCGGATCATTTGCCAGCCCCAGATAGTTATTGGATCCGGCCATCAGCAGTTCACGGTTGTCTATATAGACTTTTGTTCCGCTGTTGCGCTGGATAGGCTTGAAAAACGGATAAAGACCCGAAAGGCGGGCCATATTGGCGTCCTGAAATGCAAAGCATTTTTCCAGAACCGGCTTAATCTCTTTTTTCTCTTTTGTATTACTCATGCTTTCTTCCTGAAGTTTTTTTTGCGGTGCTGTCAATTATTGAAAACAGCAGTCCCGGAAACAGACGTTTTATCAGATTGATCATAACTCCCTGGAATCCCGGTATGATGATAAAATTATTTCTCTTAAGGCCTTTAAACAGGCTTTTTGCGACCTGTTCAGGTTCCATTATTCCGGCATTACCGGCTATTGCCCGTGTTTCTGCGGGTTTGGTCCGGTTTTCCTCTTCCAGCTGGGGAGTGTTGGTATCCGGCGGGCAGAGTACCGAAACCCGGATTCCTTTTACCGACAGCTCATTGCGCAAGGCTTCGCTCAATCCGATTATGCCGAATTTTGTTGCCGAATAGGCGGTATAACCGAAGGTTCCCACCAGTCCGGCGACTGAGGAGACGTTTACAATTCTGCCCCCACCCCCGGGCTGCATAAAAGGAACAACGGTTTTAAGCACATTCCAGGTTCCCGTGAGATTTGTGCTTACCATCGCGTCAAATATATCAGAATCCAGCTGTTCAAAATAGTGGGGATATGCTGTACCGGCACAATTTATCAGCAGATCGGGCGCAGGGCCGTTTTGTAAGGCTTTTTCCAGCTTCTGCATGGATCCGCGATCGGAAATATCCATAGAAAGGGTATGTATGCTTCCGCTGGAGGATGCGGTTGCGGATGCTGATACGAGTTCTGAGAGTTTTGCCGCAGCCTTTGCAAGGTTGTCCGGGTTTCTGGCAATCAGAATTACCTCTGTTCCCTGCTGTACAAGGAGAGAGGCAATGGAAAAACCGATTCCGCTCGAACCGCCCGTTATCACCGCGCGTCTGAAAGAAAGTCTGCTCACTCGTTTTGCCCCCCGTCAGCAATCTGAGTTCCTGTGCCGGCATCTATGGATAACATCGTTTGTTCTTCCTGATAATACTTAATATTAATTGAGAGCACAAGGGGCATTTCCTCGAACACTATTGAGAAACAAAGCTGTCCGAAATCTAATAGCGAAATTCAATAGGTAAAAAATTGTGGAAAGGAAATTGATGCTGTAATATACTGGAAAGGGCTGAGTGCCGGAAGTATCCGGAAAAAAGTACAATAAAAAAGACAGCGTATGAAAAACAGGTTTAAAAAAAGAATCTTGCGGGCAAGGCTGATTTTTGCGGGCTTTCACCAGCTTGCGGGCTTTCACCAGCTTGCAGGCGTGAGTCTGCTTACCAGCCTGCTCCTGCTGACAGGAATGTTCCTGACGTTGAGCGGATGTGTTCTCTATCCTGGGGATGTGTATCGGCTGCCGGCCGATTTCTCGGGAGAACCGTGGGAAGGCGACATCTATTTTCTGGAGCATGGGCTGCCGAAATATCATGATAATGTCTATCATACCCTTTCCCAAACGACCTATGCAGCCAGGATTGCAGAACTGAAGCAAGCCTGTTCAGGGAAGGAGGCTGAGGAGCAGTGGGCGCTTATCCGCGGGTTCGTCGCCTCTATAGGCGATGCCCACACCTCCTATTCATCGAATATGACGAAAGCTTTTCCCCTGAACCTGGTTGTGCTGGAGGACGGGATCTTTGTTTCGGCATCACTGCGGAATGATAGCGCTGGAGGCTGGTCCGACAACCGAGACGGAAGGGAGCCGGCTGCTGTCGAGCTGGTTGCGATCAACGGGCATCCGGTCTACCCCGAACATGCCGGGCTTTTAGGCGAAGGTGATGAAGAATCGATCCTGGAGATACTTCGGCCGCTGCTTTCTCATGAGAATGAGGGATACCTGAAAAGCCTGTTTTCGTTTGCCCTGCTCGATCCGGTCCTGCTCTATGGGGCTGGAATTCTCGATGTGCGGGATATTTGCACCACTGACCTTCCGATATCCCGGCGGGAAGAGCGAAGATCTCGAAACGCTTGACTTTACGGCGATATCGCTTTCCGGTTTTAAGGATCTGGACTGGGCTGTCTACTATGACGATGAATACCCTGCCGATAAAGCCGTTCTTCCTGACTATCTTCGGTATGCATCGGCTTTCTACCGGGGAGAATACCACAAAGAGAGCAGAACGCTTTACATTCTTTATAACCTTTGTGCCAATGACCCGGATCTCAGCTTTGCTGATTTCATCAATAAGCTGATCAGCAGGGTCGATACCAGCCTGATAGAGAAGGTGCTCGTTGATTTCCGTAACAACGGGGGCGGTGACTCACGTGTTATCAAGCCGCTGAAAAACTTGCTGAACGGTGAATTGAGCAATGCCCGGCTTTATGCAGCGATCGATGCGACAACATTTTCCTCTGGTTTGATGAATGCGGCAGATCTCCATCTGAAGCATGGGGGAATTCTTATCGGAAGTCCGTCCGGAGGACGTCCCAACCACTACGGAGAGGTGAAAAGGACACAGCTGGCGACGGGAAACTCTATCTCCTGGTCGACAAACTACTTTATAACGGTGCCGGGCAGTACAGACGATGCACTCTATCCGGAAGTAGCAAGCCGATTACTTCCGGAGACTTCTTTGCTTTAACTAAACCCGATCCAGTCCTCGCTTTTGTGATGGATCAACAGGCAGCAGGAGGGAGCAGGAGGTAAAACTTACGCTGACAATTAAGAAGAGATAGTCACTCCTGGAAAACTCCTGAAGAACTGTAGACATAAAAATACTTGACGGCTCCACAGTATGACCACAAAATAGCATATGATGTCGGAAGTGAAGCTCACCATAATAAATGAGAAGGTTCAGGAAATATTTGATCATTTTTGTCACAGTTTTCAAATCCGGGTCCTGTTTCAGGATCTGGAGGGGAATATCCTGATTGAGGGGCTTCGTGCCCATGACTCAACTTACTGCAGCCTGCTTCGGAAAAAACTTGGACTGGAACGGGTTTGCCTTGCCTGTGACCGGGAAAACAGGGAAAAAACCCTGAAAAGCGGAAAGCTGGTAACCTATACTTGTCACAGCGGTCTTATGGAAGCCGTGTATCCGCTCTTTTCCGGCGGAAGACACCTCGGGTATGCCATGGTCGGTCAAATCAGGACAGACCGCACAGCAGAACCGGCTTACAATGCATTATGGCGGGAGAAGTTTGGAAACGATCAGTTGGAAAAGGCATTTTATCAGCTTCCAGTCTACTCGAAAAAGCAAATCGATCATATTCTAGGGTTGTTTGTTCCTCTGATGGATTATATAGCCGAACACGAATTTATTACCTCCCAGCGGCACAGATTGGTGGAAAAACTTTTGGAATATCTTCAGTACCGATCCTATTCAGCCATTACGATAGGTGAGGCTGCAGATTATCTTGGGAAAAGTCCCTCTACCATAACACATACCCTCCGAGAGCTTACCGGTAAAAGCTTTAAGGAGTTCTGCATAGAATATCGGCTGCGACAGGCGGAGAAGCTGATGCGCCAATGTCCTGGAATAACGGTCAAAGAGGCAGCGGATGCCTGCGGGTATACGGATCCTTTTTATTTTTCCCGTATTTTCAGTAAATACCGAGGCATAACACCAAGTGGGTTTTTACGGGGAGTCGATGTGAAAGAAGATGATTCCGGTACCATTTAGCTTGGGAAATTACGCAGGGACTCTGCTTGTCATCCAGAAAGTGAGCATGTATTTTTCGCTGCAGAAAAGTCTATCTATTTGCAGTTCTGTCCATTCTCTATTTTGGAGTTTCAGATACAATGAAACATAATGGGAAGCAGTCCTGGAGATAATCCCGGACGAAGACCCGGATTGATGCCTCCTCTCGAGGGGTGGGGGAACAGGAGAAATACAATGAAAAAACAAACATTTGCCCTTTATTTTGGAAATCGGGGTTTTTTCCCGGGAGAGTTGATTGCGGATGCGCGGGATCAACTGACCCGGACGGTAGTGCAGCAGGGGTTTGAAGCTCTTGTCATGGATGAGAATGCCACCAGATATGGTGCGGTAGAGACGCCGGCGGAAGGCCGTGCATTTGCCCGGTTTCTGAACGATCACCACGGTGAGTACGATGGGGTTATCCTCAGTCTTCCCAATTTCGGGGATGAGACGGGTGCAGTAGAGGCTTTGAAAAATTGCGGAGTACCTATTCTTATTCAGGCGTATCCTGATGTAATCGGAGCAATGGATTTCAGTCAGCGACGGGATGCCTTTTGCGGCAAGTTTTCTATTATGGATGTTTTTTACCAGTACGGGCTGCCGTTTACGGTATACCCTGCCCATGTTATTGATCCGGGAACCGAAGAATTTACCCGGCAGCTGCAGGATTTTGCCGGTGTATGCCGGGTAGTCAACGGCATGAAAGACCTGACAGTCGGGGCGATTGGAGCCCGGACTACGGCATTCAAGACGGTCCGCTATGATGAGCTTGCCCTGCAGCGGAAAGGAATTACTACAGAAACGTATGATTTAAGCGAACTTTTCCAACGAGTTCGAGCCGTAGATACCGCCGCCTCTCAGTATAAGGCAAAGTTTCAGCTGCTGCAGAACTACACCGATTTCGGAAGGGTTCCAGCTGAAAATTTTGAAAATTACTGTCGGACAGCCTGCGCTGTCGATGACATGATTTCCGAATACGGACTTGACGCCATTGCCATTCGCTGCTGGATTGAAATGGAGAAGGAACTGGGAATTGCGCCGTGCGTTATTCTGGGCGAGCTTAATGACCGCATGATTCCAGCCGCCTGTGAACTTGATGTGGCAAATGCCGTCAGCATGAGGGCTCTTTCCCTGGCTTCGGGAAATCCTGCTTCAGTGCTTGACTGGAACAATAATTACGGCGATGACCCGGATCGGTGCATTCTATTTCATTGCGGGCCGGTTCCCCAAAGCTTGATGACAGGAAAGGGAGCCGTTACCGATCACCCGATGTTTGCGAAGGATCTGGGTCCTGGCTGCGGCTGGGGGCCTAATGAAGGACGAATTGCTCCGACAGAGATGACGTTCTGCAGTATGAAAACAGACGAGGGGAAAATGGTTTTCTATCTTGGCGAAGGCGAGATTACGAATGACCCTATCGAGCAGGGTTTTTTCGGCTGCGGCGGGGTTGCCCGTATTGCCGGACTGCAGAACAAGCTGCTGACAATCGGGAAAAACGGATTTCGTCATCATGTCGGGATTACGCCCGGACGCACCATGAACATTTTGCGGGAGGCTTTTACCACCTATCTGGGATATGATATTCTAGATCTTCCCGAGTAAAAGCTATAATCCCGTGTCGCAGGAGTTTGCCTGAGTTGTGCTGCAGCAGGGGCAACGGGGCAGCAGGGCAACGGGACTGCGGTGGGCAGCTGCCGAGGCCGTTACTTCCAGCGGGAAATCTTGTTCAGCAGCGTTTGCTCCTCCTGTTCGCTGGCAGAAGGGAGACAGAGAAATACACCCTCAGGCTCTACCGCATCCATGAAGTGGTCAAGTTCGTCGGGCAGCAAATCTATGACAACCGATTTATTTGCTGATTGGATCCTCTCGATAAAAGGGACCCACTGCATGATAGGCTGGTCTCTACCCATTCCCTGGACCCACTGAAACGCATGAATTTCCGCAATGTCAAGGAGGGGGTCGATGTGTCGGCCGACACCCTTCCCGTCAACATGAAAAATATTATGCGTCATATGCCTGACCTCTTCCTGAATGAGGGGGAGAGCGAGCTTTTCGAACTGGTTTCTGGAGATCATTGAAGCGAAGTCGCAGCTGGGAATATGCATTTTCCCAAAGGAGGGGATTTCCATCCAGGTTACCGAAGGATGTCCGTGATTCTTTAGTTTTTCATCAAAATAGTCGAAAACCTCAAAAAAATGTGTTTCGCCGAACTTTGCAAGCGCGACAGCTTTTTCCGGTGCGTCATACAGGTCCAGGCAAAGGCGATCTCCTCCGCGCCAGGCCATGGCGCAGTCAGTTCCGGGGTGAAGATCGGTATAGCCCACGAGAAAATTATTGCTGCAAAGGGCAAGGGCTGCATCGGTAAGTTCATCAATTTTTCTGAAGTACTCATTCTCGAATGAGAATTCCAGGGATTTAGCAGAGGACCACGTTTTTACTGGATGAGCGGACCAGGAGGTTGTCTCCCCGAATTCGAGAGGACAGCCGTGAAAAGCGGCATATATATCCGGCCCGAGATTAGGCCAGAAAACTGGAAATGTTTCTGCAAGAAAGGTTCTTCCTTCAATTGACTTGATAAAACGACTAAGCTGGTAGTCGACGTCAAACCAGCGATCCTTTATAGAGGGCCATTGTTCCCGGTTTGGTTGATCATAAGCTGATATTTCAGCAAAAGCGTTATGACGGGAAAATCGAACAGGCGCCCGGTCGATAATACTGCCCTCGAACCAGGCCTCAACCCTTTCCATGGCTTTTTCAAAATCAGGTTTTGTGATCAGATCCATTCCACTCTCCAGATATCAGTTATATCAGTTGCAACGTTCAGGATACTGTTCATGGTTTTCAAGCTTCGAGTTTGCCTTACCCCTGTTTTCGCAGGAGCGTGGCATAGACCGAAACAGATGCCATGATGATAAGGCCGTAAATGAACTGAATCCAGAATCCGCTTAATCCAATGGATATAATTCCTGCTTCGAGCGATCCGATAATCAGTGCTCCCATAAAGGTGCCGAAGATTGTCCCCATTCCGCCAAAGACAGACGTTCCCCCGATAAAGACTGCTGCCAGAGCAGCCATAAGGTATGCCTGTCCCTGGCTTGGCCAGAAGTAGGTGACCTCGAGGGTGGAAAGAATTCCTGCAAAGGCGGAAAACGCACCAAGCTGCATAAAGGCGATTGTTTTAACCTTTTTCACATTGATGCCCATCATTTCTGCACTTTGCTCATTGTCGCCGACAAAGAGAAGATGGGCGCCGTATCTGTGCCGCTTAAGCAGTACCCAGAAAAATACTGCAACTGCAACCATCCATAAAAACTGAGCTGGAATCATACCGCCAAGGCGGCCGACAAATAGTTTATAGAGGAAGGTATCCTGAGCGGCAACCAGAGAAATTCCCTTCCCCCGGGCAACGACATTTACTGCTCCGCGCCAGAAGAACATCGACCCGATTGTAGCAACCAGTGAGGGAACTCCAATCCTGACAACAAGCACAGAGTTAAGATATCCGGCCAGGGTTCCTACAGCAAGACTGCTGATGACTGCCAGCGGCATGCTGCCGGTTACCGTGAAAACAGTCCCGAAGATCCAGCTGGCAAAGGCCAGGACTGAGGGAAACGACAAATCCATCATTCCCAGCACTACTATCAGGGTAACAGACATAGCCAGAATTGCCGTAAAAGGTATTGTGGACATGAACGAGTAATAGATATCAAACCGGGAAAAAACTGCAGGATTACCGATAATAAACAGCAGGAAAATGGATATGAAAACAATTAAAATACTCAAGTCAAGTTTATGCTCCAGGAGCAGTGGTTTTTTCAGCATGATGGTTACCTCATTTTCAATTATTCGAAAATTCCTGTCTTGGCCAGGTTTTCCATTTTCAGGACAAGTTCTTCCTGAGATATATCGGTTTTTTTGACGTTTCCGGCGATTTTACCGCGGTCTAAAATGACAAATCGGTCAGCGGCCGGGTAGATATGGTAAAAATTGTGACTTATGAATATCGCCGATTTCCCATGTTCCTTAATCTTACGGGTAAAATCCAGGACTTTTTTTGTTTCCGAGAGAGACAGACCCATAGTCGGTTCATCGAGGATTATCAGATCTGCATTAAAAAACAGCGCTCTTCCGATGGCGATACCCTGCTTTTCGCCCCCGGAGAGAAAGACAACCTGGGAATCGACGGTAATTGCTTTTGAGGTGAAGCCCATACTTTCCCGCAGCAGACGTTCAGTCTCTTTTCTCTGAGTTTTTACGTCAATGATACCAAATCTGTTGGTTATTTCCCGGCCTGCGAATATATTTCTCCACATGCTCTGCTGGTCGGCAAGAGCCCGCTCCTGATAAACTGTCTCTATGCCCAGGGATCTTGACTGACTGACTGAATGGATGGTGATTTTCTTTCCCTTGAAGAAGATATCGCCTTTGTTCGGTTTATGCACTCCGGTTATGGTTTTTATAAGGGTGGACTTTCCTGCTCCATTGTCACCTACAAGGGCAACAATTTCCTCTTTGTTGACATGGAAGTCGATACCCTTCAGCACATGCACATGCCCGAAGGATTTATATATCCCCCGCATTTCCAGCAGTTTATCATATTCAGCAGCCGGGGTAGTGGTTTTCGGTGTTTTATCCTTATCTGTCATTAATGGTCTCCCTTCTGTTGAAGAATCGTATTGAAGAAATTACAGCGGCCCTGCAGTATGCACGGACCGCCTTAGCTAAGCATAGAGATACGTAAGTGATAATCGAGATTTACCGGAAACCTTCTTTTGCCAGCGGGGCAACAAAAGCAATATTACTTTTGTCGATCAAGGCTGCTCCTGTATCAATGTTCAGTCCGGAAAAACCATACTTAATCGTGAGGGCCAGCTGGAGAACGGGCAAGTAACCCTGCAGAAAGGGCTGCTGATCAAGAATAACTCCAAGATAGCCGCTGTTGATGGCATCTACACTGGCAGCACTGAGGTCAAATCCGCCGACATAGATATCGCCCGGGTTCTTGCGGGCTGCCCGCAGATAGGTGCCTACCGTTGACGTCAGGGCGCCGTGGTCGGTTATGATAAGCTTTACGTCCGGTTTTGTAGAAATATAGCTGGTAATTATAGGCGTACCTTGAGCCGGATCGGAATTGACTGCATCTGAGATTTCAATGTAGTCAACAGTCATCCCCATTTCTTCCAGCAGATCAATAGCGCCTTTTGTTCGCAGACCTCTTGTTTCCTGACCGAGAAGGCCCCATACCATAACTCTGTCGCCAGGCTTCAGACCGGCACGTGAGGCAGCCCCTTCGGCAAGCATTTTACCAGAACCATAAAGATCCTGACCGACATAGCCAAAACCTTCAGCTTTGTATTTAGCTTCTATTGTCGGCAGCGAGGTGTTCTGGCTGGTTACCACAATACCGCGCGACCTGGCATCATCGACTAACGGCGCCAGGGCTGCGTCGCCCGGATGACCCATAACGGCTATTCCGTCTGGCCGTCTGGCTACAGCATCCTTGAACTGGGCGATCATTTTGTCATTCAGCCAATCTGACCAGACATATTCGACATCTACACCGAGATCATATTCAGCAGCCAGTGCTCCCCGGTATACAACCGACGCAAAAGGACAGCCTTCATTTCCACCAGGGAAAAAAACAATATTAATTCCCTCAAAATGTTTCTCTCCCTCAGCCATTGCCTCTTTTTGTCCTTCGGCGAATCCCGCTGAAGTGAAAGCGAACAGCAGAAGCACGCAGAGACCGATAGTTAAAACCGATTTTTTCATGTACCCTCCTATTTTCCATGAGAAAAGATTGTAAGTACACAGCGGCCTTTCAGCCTGAATGGCTGATGGGCTGCAGTGCAGTAAAAGTATCTCACGGTTTAGGCGGGGGAGAAATAGACGTTTCTGCAACAAGAATAGACAAACCTGCAATAGATGGACAGAAAAGTTTATCAGCGGGGGTAGCCTTCGCGAATAGCGTTCACCATGGACCAGAAGTTTTCCATCGGGGTATCCAGCTGGATGTGATGGGTTGGTCCGAGAATCAATCCGCCGCCTTTGCCGATGGTTTCCATTCGGGTCTGAACTTCCCTGCGGACATCGTCAGCTGTTCCGTAGGGAAGGGTGTGCTGCTCATCAATTGATCCCCAGAAGCAGAGTTTGTCTCCGTATCTCTTTTTCATCTCTGCAGGATCCATGCTTGCCGGCTGGACAGGATTGAGAACATCAAGTCCTATCTCTATAAGATCAGGAATAATTGGCCAGATTACTCCGTCAGAATGGTATGCAACTTTCACATCAGGGTTAACGGCCTTCACTTCTGAAATAAGCTGGGCCATTTTAGGTTTGAAAAATACGCGCCACAGCTCGGGCGAAAGCATCATCGACGTTTGAGCTCCCATATCGTCACCGGTCCAGATCATATCGGCACCCAGTTCGGTCAGTTTTTTGGCGGCTTTCAAATGATATTGAAAAGGTATCTGCAGGATTCTTTCTGCGGTTTCCGGGTTCAGATGAAAATCCATCAGCAGCTGTTCCAGTCCGCGAAGGGCCCAGGCTGTTTCAAAGATGGTGCAGACAGTTACCCCGGCAATCCAGTATTGATCTTTATAGGCGGCTATAACCCGGGCTGCTTCCTCGTAAAGCTCGGGGCGATCAGGATCAGGAGGAGTGTAGGTCTCAATTGCCGAATCATCGGCTAGAGGGTGTCCAGTTATTTCAGTATAGCTTCCTTCCCCATATTTGGTGGTATATGATGCGTTTCGGAAGCCGATCCCCCATTCATCGGTATAATTATCATCTCCGGCATAATAGGAATTGGCCCACCCGACCGAGGTCAGCAGGATGTCTTCATCAAGAGCGATTTCAAGTTCGTAGAGGTTTCCCCCGCCATGCGGATTGTGCTCTTTCTCTTCAGGACTCAAGGCCAGCTCGCTGTTCAGTCTGCGGGCAAACTCCGGAGTAAAGCTGATTTGCATGGGACAGCGGTCAGGCTGCTCCCCACTCAAAGCTGTCAGCACTCTGTCTCGGTTTTTCATTGAATATCCTCCATAAGTTCCTCTGCTCCTCTATTTTTAGCATGGTAATGGTGAGTTGGAAAGTTTTTCCTGAAATATTTCTAAAAGAAAAAAGGATTCGGTAATTTGTCCATATACATCTAATATGTTATGTGTTATTTCATAAGGTGGTTTCTATGACTGGCTAGGCTGAAAGAAATCTGCAAGACAGCTCAACAAGGAAGAGCTAATTGATGCAATTCTCCCCATCAGTATGGCTCCTTCAACGTAAAAATAGCTGAAGAATACCAATTAAATTATTTAACTGATAAGGTGTCCGGATGTTACCGAAATGACAGTTCCTATCAGTTTATGATGCTATGCCCTAAGCAGTTCATTCAGAATGGTGAGCATTTGTGTTTTATACTTTACAACGGCACGCCTGCCTTCAGGAGTGATTTTCATTAGTGTGCGGGGAATTTTCTCCACAAACTCTTTTTTCACAGAAATATATCCCGCTCCCTCCAAGGCTGATAAATGGGTAGAAAGATTTCCCCGGGAAAGTCCGGTCTGGTTGAGCAGAAACGTAAAATCCGCCGAATCCACCGCCAGGAGATATACCATAAGAATAACCCCATAAAGGAATATAATCCCCCCAAGTATCACTTGAGGAATATAGGTGTCTAAAGAAAAATATCCACCTATAAAGGGCAGAAGAACTGTAAGCACTCCATACACTAAAAACCGTCTTGCTGACAGCAGGAAATAAAGATCTTTCTCTGAAG
>JAGYPA010000056.1 GCA_018399255.1 Spirochaetales bacterium
TCCCGATCCCGATCCCGCTTGCAGCTGTCCAGCATCAATTTATTGTCATTTACCAGGGGTAATCAGTTGCTGCCGTGTCATTATGTGCTATAATCGACCTTGTCTGACCAGATATTCTGCGGTTTTCCGCAGCCTGGCACAGGAAAAATTTTGAACAAGATTATTTTGACAATATCGAGGGATGCCATGAAAAGAATACTCCTGCTTGTTACTGCTTTTATACTTACAGCTGCCGCGGCTGCTGCCGATACCGATACCGCAGATACTGTCGCCGCAGATGCAAATTCCGAAACCGGTTCTGGTTCCGGTTCCGGTTCCGGGCAGCTGATTTCTCTTGCCTTTGGCAGTATTGATATCAGCGATGCTTTTTCCGGTATGTTTCCGTCGTATGTGCAGCTGGGCATAGACTATCATGGTCTCGAGCTGATTGAGGGGAAACCGACGATTCTCCGCCTGCTTGCCGGTGGGGCGCGAACCAGCTATACCCTCTGGACCAATGATGACGGTGCACCGGTGGAATCCTATCCCACAGATGAATCTGCTATGGATGATCTGAAATTTGCTTTCTGGCGGGGAGACCTGCAGGCCCGGCTGATTCAGGAGATTCTCCCCCATACGGCTGCCTATGCGCAATGGAGCCTTGTAGGAGCTCTCCCGGTCGAGAACATCGGCGGTGCATCATCAACAATTCTCACTACCGTTAATGCGGCTGCCTATCCTGACAAGGACGGTATGCTGGCAAATGTGCTGAGGTTCGGAATTTCGTATGATACCACAGTAAAAGGCACTATGCGGGACGGGATTTTTGCCGACCTTTCAGTCACCGCGGCTCCGGGATTCCTGCTCAATGAGCTGATAGGAAAAACTGATTTTTATCAAGTCAACGGGACCCTGAAAGCCTTTATTCCGCTGTACGCTGTACCGATGGCTGCTTCGGAAACAAAGCGCTGGCTTTCTGTGTATCTGGCAGACCGAATCCAGGTTGATTATACCCTTGGCGAAGCTGTTCCGCAGATCTATCAGGAATACTCGTCACTGGGGAAAAAGATGCGCGGATTTGAATCGACCTCGCTCGGAGTTGCCTTTACCGCAGTCAATAATCTCGAGCTCAGGGTATCAGGACCGCAGTTCGGGCTCTTCGGGATGCAGATCGGGTATCCCCGGGTACATCTCTTTGCTGATGCCGGATTCTGTTCTGGTGATTACTTTAATAACGATACGGCTGAAAACAGTCTGTTTACCGCTTCATTTGGGGCCGAGGCAGCGCTGGACTTGTTTGATTTTCTCGATATCGGCTATCGGTACGGGTTTATTGCTGCCGGGGAAACTATTCGGGGTGAATCATCATTCGGGGAGCTCTTCTTCTTCCTCCATTGGTAGGTTTCCTGCCAGTGGAGCCTCCACCGGCGGAGCTTCAGAATCTTCAGACTCGGTCTCAGCCGCAGACTCGGTCTCAGCTTCAAGCAGCAGCACCTCTGCCTCTTCGGTTTCGGCAAGCATTTCCTGAACCGCTGACAGCCGGGCTTCCACCTCTTCCCGCGTAAGCACGGTAAGCGGGCTGAATACAGAACGCAGGGTCTTCTCATAGAGAGCTTCAGCCTGCTCGAGTTCGCCAAGTTCTTCCGCTATAATTCCTGCGTGGTACCAGGCCTCAGAAAATGCCGGCTTTGCAGCAGTGACGCGCTCGACAGTCTCCCGGGCATCCTCCCATGCTCCGACAGCAATGTACGCCGCTGCCAGATTATCCAGGATATCCGGAGTGGCATCGTAATCCACAGCCTCCAGGTTGAATTCGACCGCCTGCTGCGGGTCGCTGCCGCTGTGCAGCATAAAATATCCGAGGGTGCTGTAAAGATGCGTTGTCCGGTAGCCGGCTGAGCGCAGAGCCTCGAGTAGTTCCCTTGCCTGCTGCCGGTCACCTTTTTGCCAGACCAGCAGGGCCCGATACGATTCCAATAACGAAGGCTCCGAATCGTAGAGTTTTTTGGATCCAAGAGCGGTAAAGAGGTCCTCAGCTTCCGCTATGCGGTCCCCTTTGATAAGCGTTACTGCCGCTATGCATCCCTGTTTCACCGGCAGCCCGGCCCGGGCGGCTTTCAGCATATACTTCAGAGCCTGTCCGGCATCACGGCGGCTGGCTGCTTTCAGCCCGAGCAGGTACCAGAGGGAGCCGCGTCTTGTAATGAGCAATACAATAATAACTGCAGAGGGCAGGCCGTAGCGTACAAGCGGCGGGAGATCAAAAAGAAGGGGGAGTACCACAACGGCGGCAATCAGTACTCTGCGCAAAGATTTCAGTTTCATCAGCAGCCTCCTCTTCGAGAGGAGCCGGATACGCATGCCTCTCTACGGGAAATACTATCACGCAATGCAAAGTCTGCAAAGCAGTAAGCAAAGTATGCAAAGCAGTCGGCAAAGCAGAAAAAAGTTCTTTACTAAGATGTGCAGACTATCGTACACTTGTTCACATGAAAGCAAAAATATACATCATGGCCGGCGGCGGCGGTACGCGACTGCGACCTCTGTCCCAAACCGAAAAAGGCAAATTGCCGAAGCAGTTCCTTACCTTGGTGGGAAAGCATACCCTGCTGCAGGAAGCGATAGCAAGAATTCCTGACGATTATGAAATCGGCGTGATTCCTGAAAAGCGCTACTCTGAAGAAGTCTATCGACAGGCTGCAGCTATCGGGCGTGAAGTGAGCGTTCTCGAGGAACCTTTCGGCTGCAATACGGCAGCGGCAATAATCTTTGCATCGCTTTTTGAAGAGCAGTCCCTGAATAATAAGGACCGCATTCTCTGCTTTATGCCGGCAGATCATAAAATGAATTCGGAATTATTTCAGGATCTGCTCGAGCAGGCCGTCGATATTGCAGCGAAATTTGATAAAGTTGTAACAATTGGTATACAGCCGGAAAAGCCCGAAACCAACTATGGCTATATCCAGACTGCAAAACCCTTTCAACGTTCTTTAGCAGCCTTTGAAGTAGAGCGGTTTGTAGAGAAGCCTGATCGGGAAACAGCAGAAATGTACCTGCGGGACGGCGGGTACTATTGGAATGCCGGCATATTCATTGTCCGAACCAGCGTGCTGCTTAAAGAAGCAGAAAGACACTGCCCCGATATCCTGCAGCCTATTGCAGATGCCCTCTATTTAAATAAGATCCGCACAATTGCCGATGCCTATCGGGATATCAAAGATTCCGGCTGGAACATTTCAATAGATTATGCACTTATGGAACATATAGCGGACAAAATCGTGCTCCTTCCCGCTCAGGCAGCCCTGGAATGGAATGATCTGGGCAATTGGGAATCTCTTTACCGCTATATGGAGGCGGATCTGAAGGGCAATGCCTCATTTACTGGCATGCTGGATGAGATTGTTGATTCATCTCAGGTAATGGTCTGTAATTACACCGATATTCCTGTGCGCATAGAAAACAGTTCTAACCTGCTGGTGGTAGTAACGGAAAATGGAATTCTTATCCGCGAAAAGCAGCCTGGCTGATGAAAACCTGATCTCAGACGCTGTAAGACTTGTTCAACTGCGCTTTTCTGATTATGATTGTAACAATTGCAGAGTTGCATAGCTTTATCAGTCTGCACAGAAACAGCAAGAGCAAAAGCCGCAGCAAGTGCATGTGTGGAAAAAGTCAAATAAAGTAACGGGAGCTGCCAGTGGATCAGCAAATATATCAGGATGAGCAAAATGAGATATCACTGCGTGATATTCTTCGAATCGTCAGGAAACGGCGATTATGGCTTATTGTAACATTCATTATTGTCGTTGGTCTGGTTGTCGGGTACCTCTATCAGGCGACACCCATTTATCAGGCAAGCGCCACGCTCTGGGTTGAACCGACTCAGAGCAGCAGTTCCCTTGAGGACATTTTCTCCTTACAGAGTGGAACAGGTACTACCCGGATATCGACCGAGGTGGAACTGATAAAAAGCCGGCGGAATATTGAAAAGATTATTGAAGAACTTAACCTGACAGACTACTATTCCCGGCCTTCCGGCAACGGCGGTGAAGTTACGGCATCCAGTCTCATCGGATCAATAACAAGCATGATCTCGGTATCCACCGTCAAAGACACAAACATAGTCAGGATATCGGTTGAAAACGAGAATCCTGGTCTGGCCAGAAATATAGCCAACACCCTGGCAGTAGTCTATAACGATCTTCTCCGTGAATTAGCCCAGGAATCTTTTACCGTTCGCCGGGCTTTTATAGAGTCCCAGATTGGCGTTACCGAACAGCAGGTTATTGAGGCGGAAAACAAGCTCCGGATCTTCAAAGAGGAGCAGGGTATCTACATGCTCGACGAGGAGACCCGTATTCTGCTGCAGTATGTAACCGAATATGAAAAACAGATAGAGCCCTACCGGATTCAGCAAGCTGAGGCTGACAGCAAGATATCAGCCTATACGGAAATTCTTGAGAAAAACGGCAGAACCCCGGTCGCTTATGAACAGATAGCCGTCAGTCCGGAACTTCGTTCCCTGAGGGCGGAAATGTCCCGGGCAAAACTCGAACTTGCCGGCTACAGCAATGCATCCATTCAGAGCGGTACGCAGCTTGCTGACCGGAAAAATGAACTGTATACCCGAGTTATCCGCCTGGAGAATGAACTCAACCAGCAAATTCTGAATATAGTTTTTGATGCTGATGCCAATCTGGGATCGTATGTCAGAACCATAGCCGTGGAATTGGCAAATGCCTACACCCTCAAGTATCTGGCTGAAGTGGATATCAGTTACCTTTCCCAGCTGCGCGATAAATACGAAGAAAAAATGGAAACGCTTCCGGCTCAGGAACAGCGCCTGCTGGATCTTCAGCGTGATGTAACGGTTAAGCAGAATTTGTATATCCTCGTGCAGAACTATGGAAGAAGCGAAAATAGCCGAAGCCGCCGTTATTGGTACCTCCACTATTATTGACGAGGCTATTATTCCACGGAGTCCGATAAAGCCAATAAGCAGATGCTTCTGGCAATCGGGGGTCTTTCGCTGGGTCTCTTTCTCGAATTACGCTGGTATTCCTGATTGAAGCCTTTGACGATGCCGTCCGGGATGAGGAATCTAAGGCGGGCATTAGGTTCCGATGTTCCACGGTTGTCGGAGGGTACCTCATCTGGTGCTTGATGATCTTCAGGCTTCACCGGGCTGGTCGTCATAACGACCTGACATCACGCCCTCGAAGCCTATAGCTTATATCAACTAATATTGCCTATATAGTGCTGCTCAAGGCCCGCAATTTATCAACATATCCAGTTCTGAAATGGGTCAGGGAAAACTTCTGTTGCGGCACGAAATGCCGGTATCGCCATGGCCCAGGAATGGTTTCAAGACATCTTATAGATGCTGATATGCGCAAGCCGCGCACTTGAAAGGCTTTCGGCTTTGCGTTCGCAAGGGTCTGGTTAACCATCTCTTTGCGGGATATTGATGTACAGTCCTGTTGAGGCCTTTAGAGGATCTGCCGAATCTGGACAGCTTCTGGCGGTCAGGGCGTGCACTCCCAACCCGACAGCGGTTCTGACTTCGGAAAAATTCCGAAAGATGATTGAGGATTTGCGAAACGACTATGACCGCATTATTATCGACCTGCCGCCGTTTCTGGGTGCTTCCAGACGCGCTCATTGTAGCCGGGCTTCCGATGGCGTAGTTATGGTGATTGCCCGCTTCGGTCAGGCCTCGAAGTATGGTCTGAAAATTGCCGAGTCCATCCGGGAACTCAGGGGTAACGATGATGATCGATATTGTCCTCCAACGACATGGCAGGATGATTCATGTATGCATTTATCACTATTACTATTATAAGTGATTTCATGGGAGTTTTTCGGCGGCAAGGGGTATGGGGAAGAAGGGCAGAAAGACTAAGGGCAGAAAGAGCGGAGTAAAGAGAAGAAGAAACCGGGCTGTGAAAATCTACCCAGGAAGTATCAGAAGAGCTTGCTTCAGCTCAAAGAACTCGTAAGCCGAGCTCATCAAGGTCACAGGGTTCGCGACCGCAGGGCAGATGAACTGACTTTCAAGGCTCCCGTTACGCAGAAATCTGCACAGATTCCGGCAATTCCGGAACCTTCAGCAAAGAAGATAGATAAGCCTGCGAAGCCTGAGGTTGAGAAGAAGCCTGAGGCTGAGAAGAAGCCTGAAGCTGAGAAGAAACCTGAAGCTGAGAAGAAGCCTGAAGCTGAGAAGAAGCCTGAAGCTGAGAAGAAGCCTGAAGCTGAGAAGAAGCCTGAAGCTGAGAAAAAGCCTGAGATTGAGAAGAAGCCTGAAGTTGAGAAGAAACCTGAGGTTGAGAAAAAACCTGAAGGCCGCGGCCGAAAAGTTAAAAGTCCGTTTGACTACATCAGCGAACTGGAAGAGGATGTAAAAAAAGAGACTTAACTAACTGAAGCGGATAGAAGCCAGCGGCTGCAGGTGGAGCCTGAAGCGCTGAAAGGCCTGCAAGTATTGTGCAGGCGCGAAAAAAGGAAGGATTGGTGATAGATATTCATACCCACCTGCTCCCCGGTATTGACGATGGAGTGCAGGGGCAGGAGGAGGCTGAAAACATCCTGGCAAGCTATCAGGCTGCCGGTTTTCGGTATATTGTCTGTACTCCCCACCTAGCCAATCCCTTTGTAAAAACCAATATTCTCGGTATTCGTGATGCTTTTGTCTGGTTCAGTCAGCGTGCAGCCGATTTCGGCATAACTGCAATTCCAGGATCAGAATTGTATATCGGTGCAGCCAAGTCGAAATTTATCCCATTCCTTGATCGATTTTTGCTGGTGGAAACATCGACAGTTGAAGCACCTCTTTTTCTTCTTGACCGGATATTCGACTTTCAGCTTCAGGGATTGACGGTAATTTTTGCGCACATTGAGAGGTTTTCGTGGTTTTCTCTCGACAATCCTACAGCTGTCAGGATGCAGGAGATGGGAGTTCTTTTTCAGGTAAATATTGAGGGGATCCAGAACGGCGATGCAAAACCCTTTATCGATGCAGGCTGGGTAGATTTTATAGCCTCTGATAATCATGGATTGAGCAAGCGTAATCCTGTCAATTTACAGATTTTTCAGAAGTATCCGGAAATAATGAAGCGTTCTTTGAGAATTCTTGATCTCTAAGGTGACTTTTCGTATTTATTATGACATAATTCCTCTTGTCAGGCGCTTTTTCAGGAGGAAGTATGCTTCTCGATATAACCCTAACCAATTTCCGGTCAATCAAGCAGACCCAAACAGTTTCTTTTGAGGCTGTTACCGATAAAAGTCTCGACCAGAAGCAGGTAATCAAGGTTGATGAAAACTTTGATCTCATCAAAATTTCCGCAATCCTTGGGCCGAACGGGTCTGGTAAAAGTGCGGTGCTTCGGGCCGTTGAATCGGTGAGGAGTTTTGTTCTTGCAGGGGATGATGACGCTTTTTCCGGAGCAGGGACAGCAGCAGGGACAGCAGCAGGGACAGCAGCAGGAGCAGGGACAGCAGCAGGGACAGCAGCAGGGACAGCAGCAGGGGCAGGGACTGCCAGCAGGCAGGAAGGGGACGAACGTGTAGGGGATAGTGCAAATCCGCTGGAGGTACTGATTGGTTCCTCTTTTGCCTATGACCGGGAGTGGGCTTCAAAACCCTCGAAAATTACCCTGCGCATGGTCGTCGGCAACGATGCAGAAACGGGTCTGGCAAAAATCTATGTGTATACGCTCGAGGCTGATCGGGAAATCGTACATCGCGAAACTCTCTATCAGGAAATCGGGCGATCGACCCGGCGGATGTTCGACAGAATTCTCCAAAAGAACAAGGATGGTAAAAGTCCATCAGCTTCTTCATCAAAACCCGAATATGTTTTTTATTGGGGAAAAAAGTATGAGGGTGATAAAAAAAAGCTTGGTAAAAAAATACCGGCAAACCACTCATTCCTGCAGGCAGCCGCCCTGGCTGGAAGCAAGTCTGCCCTTCCTGCATACCAGTGGTTTCGAGATTCCCTGACGGTTATTCCGTTAGGCCTTTCATCTCTCAGTGAACAGCTGATTATTTCAAAGCTGCAAAAAAAACCCGCCTGGCGCAGGAATATTGTAGATTTTCTCTGGAGCATGGATTTGATGGATATTCGTGATATCCGTATTACCGAACGTGGTTCAAAGCGGCTTATTTATATTCACGGGGCTGGCGACAGTCGTTTTGCGACCTACTTTACCAGCGAGTCGCTTGGTGTTCGGCGACTGACGCTCATTGCATTAACCTTTATGGAAGCCTTTTTACACAATAAAACGGTAGTATCGGATGATTTCAGTTTATTTCTGCATCCTGCGGTAACCCGGCATTTAATTCAGATTTTCATTAACGGCACGCGGGCAAGTGAATCGCAGCTGCTGATTTCGGGAGTCGATCCGACGCTGCTCGATGATACCCTGATCAGAAGAGACGGGATATGGTTCACGACGAGGGGACGGCAGGATGGATCAATATTTTATAGTTTATCGGACTATAAATATCGTCAAAAGCATGATGTTTCGGATATGTATCGTTTAGGGGCTTTTGGCGCACTTCCAATATTGTCTGAATTTGTTTTTGACCGGAAAGAGGGAGGTTCTGTAAAAAAATGAGAAAACGCAACTTTAAAGATCCCAGAGTTCCAATTATTCTCCTGACTGCCGGTGAAGACGAAGCTCTGTATTTCTCCCAGATGCAGAGAGACTGCCGTTATGCAAATTTGCAGGTTTTTCAGAAAAATCCAGACAATCGTTCTCTGATTGATATGATTAAGGAAGCAGGGCGGCTGCGGCTGGATAATGGAAACGGGACAGCCTGGTGCATTTTCAACCCGCAAGACATCGATATCACACCGAAAGAGCTCACCGAAAGTCGTGCAATTGCGGTAAAAAAACGTGTCGCCTTGGCCTATGCCAATCCCGGAATAGAGTTCTGGTTCCATCTGCATTTCGCCATTCCTGACACGCCGTTCCAGAGCAGGAAAGATGCCGCCGAAGCCTTGAAAAAGTATCTGCCCGATTACCGACCCGGACCCAATTATCTGAATGAAAAGGGCAGGGATCTGTATATGCGGCTGTTTACCAGAAAGGCACAGGCAATTCTCAATGCCAATAGATTTAATATGCTGTTCGGTGACAGGGCCGGGTTAAGCGGGCCAAGACTGGATTATTCCTGCACCATTCCAAAGTTTCTCAAAGGGGTCGGGGAGAATTGCGGTAAGTGCTACATTGCCCAGGGCCAGAATGCAGCCGAACTCCAGAACTATTGACCTGCCCTGCAAAAGGTGACTATACTTGGCGCATGAACTGGAACGGTATCAACCTCCTAATTTATGTCTTTGCCTTTGCAACAGGAAGCATGAACATATGCCTTTCAGTAATTTTTCACATAAGAAAAAACTTCCCCTGGACAAAATATTATCTGGTTTTCCAGATCTCCATCACCTTTATCCTGATAATTTACGCGCTCAAACTCTATGCCAACGTCTTTATTGAACAATATTCTCCCGTTCTGGAACTTGTCTATACAGCGCTGCTTTTTTCTGATATAGCCTTTCTGATCTATTTTATCCCCTATTTTACCACGTGGGTGATTGCAACCCCCTGGTCAATTCCTCTTCGAGTGGTATTTATTTCTCTCAGCGGTGTTTTTGTTGCAATAGCAACACTTGAGCTTGTTATTGGTCCGTTTGCCAGCTTCCGGGCCATTCTTCTGGCAATTTTTTTCGGCGTATTTTCATTCAGCATCTTTGTGCTGATCCGAAATCTGAAGTCCATTCAGGATAAAGATGTTAGAACCATCAGTACCGCCTTTATTATTCTTTCCGCTTTAATGGTTCCTTTTATCATGATCGATGTATTCTTCACCATCCAGGGACTTGCGACCCTGCCCATCTACTACTTCTGGATATCCCTGATCATACTGATCTATCTGGTTAATTATTTTGTCAGAATACCGGAATCTCCTGGGAACACCATCGATGCAAAAAAACTTGAAACATTCAGAATAACCGACAGGGAAAAGGAAATAATTGAGGAAATCAGACTCGGCCTGACAAGCAAAGAAATAGCCGATCACCTTGATATCTCAGTCAACACAGTTAACAACCATATTGCCAACATCTATGCCAAAACCGAAGTGAACAGCAGAATCGACCTTCTCAACATTCTCAAGGACCGTTCCTGAAGGACCGCTCCTGAAGGACCGCTCCTGAAAGACCGTTCCTGAAGGACAGGCATACGGTTAATGGCAGCGGCCCGACGAAAAAAAAGTAATTAGTAGTAATTAACTATCCCATCTTGCCTGAAACTATCAATAATAATGATATGCAAATCCCTTCCGTCAGGAGTAATGTCTAGGCAGGACACACGTTGAACTCTGAAGCAATCAATGGAGGGGAAAATAGATGAACCTGCAAGAAACCTATACTGAAACGGCACAGAACCTGTCCTGGGGGCTCAGCAAGATAGATCTGTATCAGAAAGACCGGGAAAAGGAAATTCCTGAAATACAGTATAAGGATATCAGAATACTATTCAGGAAAATGTATTCCCTGCCAGTAACGTATTTTGGCGGAGGGGTTGATTCTGATGCAGCCATCGATGAAAACCTCTGTTTTCATTACCCGGTCTTTATTCCCGGAAGAACAGGGTCGGGGTCGGGATTGGGATCGGGGTCGGGGTCGGGGGGAAGGAGACCGTCAAAACGCTTTACCAGGGCGACCATTCTCCTGCACGGACTGAATGAACGACGGTGGGATAAGTATCTGCCCTGGGCTGCAGCGCTCTGTCGCCTGACAAACAGCCCGGTTATCATGATGCCGGTAGCCTATCATCTGAACCGGGCTCCGGGAATCTGGAGTGATATCCGAACCATGATGCCCATATCAAAAAAACGCAAAGGAGATGACAGCACAAATCCTACCGCATCTTTTGTAAATGCCGCGCTCAGCCAGCGCCTCGAGGATCGGCCGGACCGGTTCCTTACCGGCGGCATGCAGACTATCAGCGATGTGGAAAGAGTCATAAGGCTCATTCGATCCGACAAAGACTCCCTTTTAGCTCCCGATGCCGAAATACACTTTTTTTCCTACTCCATAGGCTGCACACTGACTGAAGCGCTGCTCATGATTGATGCAGAACGTGAGGAGGAGCAGCAGATCCTCTCCGGTTCCCGAGCCTGCCTGTTCTGCGGAGGATCTCTTCTTGAGTATGCGAATCCCGTATCCCGGGCAATTCTCGATGACAGGGCAGCCTGGCGACTGAATCAGTTCTTTGATGCCTTTGTGAAAACAGAATTCTACAGTCAGGATGTTACGGACCGGGAAGACTGCAATCCGGTACGCAAACCGCAAAAGCAGCAAGATACGCCAGAGAATAATGCGACTCTGCCCAAAATTTTCGCATCTCTGCTGCGACACAGTTTTGCTTCCGACTATCGACAGAGCCTTTTCCAGAAAATCAGCAGCCGGATTCTCGGAATTACACTTGATATAGATTCTGTTTTTCCCGGCAGGGGGCTGCACGAAACCTGGACAGACCCGGAAGGAAAAGAGCTCATATCCATAACAGAATTTACCGGACCGCCGCAAAGCAGCCACGTAGTGCCTTTTCCCATAGGAACTGATGCAGAAGAGCAGCGAGAGTCAGATCATGCGTTTTCTCAGATTTTTGCCCATGCGGCAGATTTCCTCAGAGTGATGTGAGGTGTCAGACACCCTCTCCGACTCCCTCTCGCCCATAAGGGGTGAGCGGTTTTTCGGCAGCCAACTCTTCATATTCACGGGTATTTCTCTTGAGAATCACCCTGAACTCAGCTAGGATTCTTTCGTATTTGTCAGAATCGAAGGGAATCGGATTGGTGTGATCTTTTAGAAGGATTTCGACAGTTACACCAAGCGCATCAGCAATCTTGTACATCGTCTTCAAAGAACTATCACCCTTTCTTGTTTCGATTCTGCTGATTGTTCCCTTTTCCATATTGATTACTTCCGCAAGCTTTTCCTGAGTAAAGCCGGCAAGTTTACGAAAGTATTTCAAATTGGTCGCGATGTGCTTTCTGTAGTGCATAAATAAAGATTATCACTATTGAAGATCTATTGACATTGCATTAAAATCTCTGTAGGTATGCATAAGAATCTACTTTAAGGTGAAATGAAGTGAAAATACAGATCATTGCGAGTAACTCGATTGGAAGGATAGACAAATCCGATGCATCCTCCGATAAGCCCGTTTCCGGCACCGTTCCCGACACCATTGCTGTCTCGAAAGAGTTGCCGACTCGGGAATATGTCAGTCGCCTGCTGGATTCATTTGTAAGCCGTCTGCTTGCCGTGCTGCCGGCGGATACCCGGGTCAGCATCGGGACAGATGAGGATTTTGCAGAAATCTATGTGAAACCCTTCTATGGCACTGCGTTCATTATTGAGTTCTGGCAGGACGAAGAAACTGCCGGACCAGATGATATTGAACTGCGCCTCAGCAGATACCGGGGAGACGACGGGATATCGGAGATATTGGCCCGGGACCGGATCAGTTTTTCCAATCCAGCCGAAGCCCGCGCCGCATGCATGGCCCATTTTGATCAGCTTTTTTCGATAGCGGAGCTGATCGGAAAGTAATAAGCGAAAGCCGCAAGCGAAAGCCGCAAGAGAAAGCAATAAGCGTATCCCACCCGTCTTGAATTAAGCGCAAATCTCATGTATAACAACAGGCACATGCCATACACTGTTTCCTTGCCGGGAGAGCAAATCAATTGGCATTACTACAAGGAATGCGAGCAATATGAGCGTCAGCAGTACCATGAAAGACAGTAGTACCATGAATGACAGCAGTATCATGAATGACAGCAGTACCATGAGCGTCAGAGTTCGTTATGCCCCGTCCCCCACCGGGCTGCAGCACATCGGGGGAATCCGTACAGCCCTTTTCAACTACTTTTTTGCCCGTGCGCAGGGCGGGAAATTCATTCTGCGCATCGAGGATACTGATCAGGAACGGACAACCGACGAATCCCTGGAAGATCTCTTTGCTGCCCTTGAATGGCTGGGCATCGATTGGGACGAAGGTCCCCGGCGGGGCGGCTCATACGGCCCCTATATCCAGTCCGAGCGGGTGGAGCTCCACCGCAAATACGCTGAACAGCTGGTTGCCGATGGGAAAGCCTACCGCTGCTACTGTACCCCTGAGCGTCTGGATGCCCTGCGAAAAGAGCAGGAGCGGACGAGGAGCAAGGAAAAAGGCTATGACCGTCACTGCCGCAATCTCAGCAAAGCCGAAAGGGATGAGCTGGAGCAGAGCGGACAGCCCTCAGTAATCCGCCTGAAAGTTCCCGAAGAGGGAAAAACAGCTTTTGATGATATCCTCATGGGGACGATAACCCGCAAGAACCGCGACATCAATCCGGACCCCGTCCTGCTCAAGTCTGACGGTTTCCCCACCTATCATCTGGCCAACGTTATCGACGATCATCTGATGGGGATTACCCACATCATGCGGGCTCAGGAATGGATTCCTTCCGGTCCGCTCCATATCCTGCTCTATGAGGCTTTCGGCTGGACGCCGCCGCTGTACTGTCATCTGCCCATGGTGATGGGAAAGGACGGGCAGAAGCTATCCAAGCGGCACGGATCCACCGCGGTTCGCGATTTCCGGCGGGACGGCTATCTGCCGGAGGCCCTGATCAACTATGTCAGCCTGCTGGGCTGGTCGTATGATGACAAAACAGAATTCTTTACCCGTGAGGAGCTGGAGAACGTCTTCAGCCTGGAGAAGATAAACAAAGCTCCCGGCGTGTTTGACTACAAAAAGCTTGAATGGTTCAACGGAAACTATATTCGCATGAAAAAGCCCGAAGCGCTCAAGGAGCTGCTCATTCCCTACCTGATCGAGGACGGAGCGTTGGCTCAGCCGCCGACGGCGGGGCAGGATGCCCTTCTGGACAGTCTGATGCCGCTGGTGCAGGAACGGCTGAAAAAGCTCAGCGATATTTCCGAGATGACCCGCTTCCTTTTTACCGATATACCCGTTCCCGAGAGTGCGGACCTTATACCGAAAAAATCCGATGCGGTAAAGACGATTGAGCTGCTCAACACCGCTGCAGCCCTGCTGGATGCGAAGTGGGATGAGGGTATCGATGTCCTTGAGGAGGCCTTTCGTGAGACTTCTGAAGAGCTGGGAATCGGACTGGGAGCCCTGCTGATGCCTGTTCGGGCGGCAGCAACCGGCAGCCGGATATCTCCGCCGCTCTTTGAATCACTGCGTCTGCTTGGCAAGGAGCGGACGCTCGAGAGAATACAGCTGGCAGCAGAAAAATTACAGCAAGAGGTGCAATAATACAATGAGCAATAACACGGTAACAATGGAAAAACTGGTTTCTCTCTGCAAACGGCGGGGCTTTATCTATCAGTCCAGCGAAATCTACGGAGGACTCTCTGGAGCCTGGGACTACGGCCCTCTGGGCGTCGAATTGAAGAACCGCATCCGTGATTTCTGGTGGAAGGAGATGACGCAGCTGCATGACAATATCGTGGGAATCGATGCGGCCATCATGATGCATCCCAAAGTCTGGGAGGCTTCAGGTCACGTAGCCAACTTCTCGGACCCCATGGTGGACTGCCGGCAGTGCAAATCCCGTTTCAGGGCCGATCATATTGATCTTGCAGCCGCCTGTCCGGTCTGCGGTACCAAAGGCTCCTTCACCGAGCCGCGGGAGTTCAACCTGATGTTTTCGACCCATATGGGTCCGGTAAAGGATGATGCCAGCGTCGTCTATCTGCGGCCCGAGACCGCCCAGGGAATCTTCGTCAACTTCAAGAATGTTACCCAGACCAGCCGGGTCAAAATCCCCTTCGGTATCGCCCAGGTCGGAAAAGCCTTCAGGAATGAGGTGACCACGAAGAATTTCATTTTCCGCACACTCGAATTCGAGCAGATGGAGATGCAGTTTTTTGTGAAACCGGGGGATGAGGATGCCTGGTTTGCCTATTGGAAGCAGTCTCGGATTGACTACTACTCACGCCTGGGCATCGATAAGAATAAGCTCAGGTTCCATCAGCATGGGGAGACCGAACTGGCCCACTATGCCAAGGATGCCTTTGATATCGAGTTTTTCTTTCCCATGGGGTGGCAGGAGCTTGAGGGCATCCACTCAAGGACCGATTTCGATCTCTCCCGGCATCAGGAGTTTTCCGGCAAGGAGCAGAACTATCTCGATCCGGAGACCAACGAACGCTATATTCCGTATGTTATCGAGACATCGGCCGGCCTTACCCGCTCGGTGCTGATGGTGCTCTCCGATGCCTATGAAGAGGAGGCGCTCGACGGCGGTGATTCGCGGGTGGTAATGCATTTTCACCCCGATGTCGCTCCGGTAACGGCGGCAGTGCTTCCGTTGGTGAAGAAAGACGGGATTGCGGAGCTTTCCCGGGAGATCGAGCAGGAGCTGCGCAGCGATTTCAACACGTTTTACGATCAGTCGGGAGCTATCGGCCGCCGCTATCGCCGCATGGACGAGATCGGGACGCCGTTCTGCATTACCGTCGATTACCAGTCGAAGGATGATAAGACGGTAACCCTGCGGTTCCGTGATTCCATGGAGCAGGTCCGGGTTCCCATTGCCGATCTGACAGCCCGGATCAGGCAAGAGATCAAGGCCTACAAGCGGGTGGAATAGGCTGATAGAAAAGCAGGCTGATGGAAAAGCAGGCTGATAGAAAAGCAGGCTGATAACGGACCAGGTGAATGATGGAATAATCAGGGCGGCAACGTATCCCGCCCCTCTCATAGGAGCAGCTGAAATGAATGCAGCACTGGAAACTCTCCGTGATCGCGGATTTATTAAGCAATGTACCGATATGGAAGCTCTCGATGCGCTGATGAGCAAGCAGCCGGTCACTTTTTATATCGGAGTTGATCCCACCGGCAGAAGCCTGCACATAGGCCATATGGTGCCCTTTTATGCGATGCACCATCTGCAGGAGGCCGGCCATAATCCCATCGCCCTGATCGGCGGCGGGACCTCGATGATCGGGGATCCTTCGGGGAAGTCTGAGATGCGCCTGATGCTTACCATCGAGCAGATCAGGGAAAATTCGGAGGCCATCAAGGAGCAGCTTGGCAGTGTGGTCGATTTTACTCCCTCACGGGAGCGCGGCAGAGCGGTAATGCTCAATAACTACGATTGGCTGGGCAGCCTCAACTATATCGAATTTCTCCGGGATATCGGGAAACATTTTTCGGTCAACCGGATGCTGACGTTTGAGTCCTACAAGCAGCGGCTCGAGCGCGGGCTCTCATTTATCGAGTTCAATTATCAGCTGCTGCAGTCTTACGATTTCCTCACGCTCTATCAGCAGCACGGGTGCCGCCTTCAGATGGGCGGCGATGACCAATGGGGTAATATCGTAGCCGGGGTCGAGCTGACGCGGCGGGTAGCCGGAGCCGAAGTCTTCGGGCTGACGTTTCCGCTGATCACCCGGTCTGACGGGAAGAAGATGGGTAAATCCGAGAAGGGTGCGGTCTTCCTCGATCCTGCGGTTTTCAGTCCCTATGATTTTTTCCAGTACTGGCGCAATGTTGCCGATGCCGATGTGGTCAGGTTCCTCAAGCTGTTTACTTTTTTACCCCTCGAGGAGATTGATGAGCTGAGCAAGCTGAAGGATGCCGAGATCAACCGGGCCAAGGAGATTCTGGCTTACGAGCAGACCAGGATTATTCACGGAGCGGAAGAGGCTGATGCTGCCTTAGCTGCGGCCAAAGCGGCTTTTTCAGCCGGAGGGGTTGGGTCAGGCGGTTTCGGGACCGGTGGAGCTGGATCGGGAGCAACCGGTCCGGGAGCCTCCGGCTCCGATAAGGATGCGATTCCGTCGCTGGAAATTACCGCGGATCAGATCGAGACCGGTGTGCCGGTTATGGATCTTTTTGCCATGACAGATCTCTGTGCATCAAAAAGCGATGCCAGACGGCTGGTTCAGCAGGGCGGGGCGCGGATAAATGAACAAAAGATTGAAACGATTGATGAGGTGATCGGGACAGCCTGGGTCGAGAACGGTGAAATGCTGCTGAAAGCGGGCAAGAAGCGCTATTTCCGGGTGCTGGTTGTCTGATTGATGAATCTCAGATTGCTGCATTTTGGTTGATGCAAGGCGGAAGCCGGCACCGACCGGTTTTCTGGGCAGACATAAACAAAAGGAAGGGTGTACGTATGGATAAGAACCTGTTGGACAAGTTTATATTCTTTGGTCTGTTTATCTTCACGTTACTTCTTTTTCCTCTCTCTGCAGAAGGTATGCGGGAGAAATCGGAACCGGATGCCGTCACTCAGCCGACTATGGAGGCCGGTGCGGTTACCGTATCGCTGGCAGTTCTCAAGGGGCCGAGCGGTTTCGGTTTCGTGCATCTGCTCGGTGAGGGTGGGGATCTCGGAATGGGGGTAACCGTCGATGCCGAGGTGCTGCCGTCCCCGAACGAAGCTCTTGCGCGGGTTGTCTCCGGAGAGGTCGATATGGCTGCATTGCCGGCTGCTGCAGCCGCTTTGCTCTACAACAAGGGGGTTCCCATTCAGCTGGCTGCCGTTACGGGGGAGGGCAATCTGTTTTTTCTTTCCCGGGCCGATCAGGCTGAGCAGCAGAGTGCCGATCAGGCTGTTCAGCAAGGTGCTGATCGCGCTGAGCAGCAGGCTGGGAAACCATCCGGGAGTGAGATTGATTTTTCAGCCGGCGGTGCGGCGGCTTTAATTGCAGCGGGAAAGCGGGTCTCTGTTCCTGCTCCCGGTTCAACTCCCGATCTGGTAACCCGGTATCTGCTGGATGTCTGGGGTATCGGAGATGAAGCAGTCGACGATTTGCTTGATTTTTCGATATCCGCACCGGCTCAGCTGGCGCAGATGCTGATTGCCGGCAAGATAGACTATGCAGTACTGCCTGAGCCGTTTGCCACGATGTCAGAGCTGAAAAGTCCGGAGGTGGTGCGCTCGGGAGATCTGCAGGAGGCGTGGCAGGCGGTTACCGGTTTACCATCGTATCCCATGACGGTTCTCATTGTGCGGCGGGATTTTGCCGAGGATCGTCCAAGGGCGTTGGGCTGGATTCTCGATGCTGTGGAAGATTCTATCCGGCGTGTAACTGAGGATCCTGCTGCAGGAGCTCTGCTGATTGAACAATATGGTATTCTGGCCGCTGATCTTGCCGAGCCCTCCATTCCGCGCTGTGCGCTGATGTTTGAGCCGGCCGCGACTGCCGCTGAATCGTATGCCTATTATCTATCGGTACTGGCGGAACTGAATCCGGCAGCTTTCGGCGGGGTACTGCCTGATGAAGCCTTTTACCTGGGGTACTAAGTCTGTAGTTGTTGTTTCTGCGGTTGTAATGCTGCTTGTCTGGCAGATCGCCGCTATCCTGATAGATGCGTCCATTCTGCTTCCAGCTCCGCTGGAGGCTTTCAAGGTGTTGCTCCGCTATCTGCTCACCGCCAGCTTCTGGGAGGCGGTGGGGGCTACTGCCGTTCGTGCCCTGAAAAGTTTTCTCATAACACTGGCAGCAGGGCTCGTTCTGGGCTTGTCTGCGGGCCTGGCACCCCGAATCAAGGCTGCTTTGCTGCCCCTTGTCACGATCGTTCGCACGCTCCCGGTTATGTCGGTTATCCTGCTGGCCCTTATCTGGTTCCGCAGCGGAACGGTTCCGGTTTTTGCCGCTTTTCTGATGTCCTTTCCCATTCTCTTCGAGAATACTTTTCAGGGGGTGGTTCAGACAGATCGTCGTCTGCTCGAGATGGGCGATCTGTATGGGCTTTCTCCCCGTCAGAAGATTTTGCATATTTCTATACCATCTCTGCTGCCGTTTCTTCTGGCCGGGGCCAGGGGAACGATCGGGATGACCTGGAAGGTGGTTATTGCGGCCGAGGTGCTTACGGTTCCGCGGCACGGGATCGGTTCGGGAATGCAGTTTTCGCAGGTTAATCTGGAGACGGGGGAGGTTATGGCCTGGACGGCGGCTGCGATTCTGCTGAGCGGTGCATCGCAGTTTCTTTTCAATCTTCTGCCCCGGCTATTGTCGCGTCTTCAGCGCAGGCATCGTTTTGCCGTGTCAGGACTTCCTCTGCAGGCTCCATCGTCGGAGCCGGACGGCGGCAGATCGGCGGCAGGGAGGGAAAGCTGATGATTGTCGAAAGATTATCTAAAACCTATGCCTCTGCTGCCGGGCCGGTTACGGTGTTTTCAGAGCTTTCCCTCGAGCTGGAGGAGGGACGCATCACGGTAATTCTCGGGCCGTCGGGCTGCGGGAAAACTACCTTGCTGCATGTGCTGGCGGGAATCCTTGCACCTGACGCGGGGAGGGTTGTGCGTAATACGGCGGCGTCTCCGGCTTCGGCATCAGCTTCAGCTTCTCCATCAGCTTCTGCATCGGAATCGGGATCAGCTTCGGCTTCGGCATCAGTGTCGGTACCAGCCTCCCTGAGCTTCATCTTCCAGGAGCCCCGTCTGCTTTCCTGGATGACCGCGGCCAGGAACATTGATCTGGTGCTGCAGCGGGTTATTCCTGATCGGAGAAAGCGTGAAGCTCGAATTGCGCATGTGCTCGATATTGTCGGGCTCAGGGATGCGGGGGCGATGTTTCCTGAGGAGCTGTCGGGCGGGATGCGCCAGCGGGTTTCCATTGCACGGGCTTTTGCGTATCCGTCAAGTCTGATCCTGATGGATGAGCCGTTTCAGTCGCTGGATCTCAAGTTCAGGATCGATCTTATACGCGAGTATCTTGCGCTCTGGAAGCAGGATCAGCGGACGACGCTGATGGTAACCCACGATGTGCGGGAGGCGCTGCTGATGGCCGATACTGTGTATCTGCTTTCGGAACGTCCTGCCCGGGTGGTTGATCGGTTTGCGGTTCCGGGGGATACATTCTCTCGCTCTCTCGGTGAGGGAGGGCTTCCGGAGCTTGAGCAGCGCATCTACAAGGCTATGGGGATTGCCTGACAGGCGGGTTCCTTACCTTTCATTCCAAGAGCCTGGAAACATGGGTATTAAAGTGTACGATCAGTATGTTTTATGGTAAGGTTTTGATATTCGGGTGGGCATGGATAGTTGTTGATTCAGGAGGGATCAAGTGAAACATTTTTTAAAAGTTCTTATTAGCATTCATGCAGCTGTTCTCATATTAGTTATGGTGACAGCGTGTGCAACTCAACCGACCCCTGAGGTTGTAGTTGCCGAAGAACTGCTTGTAGAAGCTGTTGTCGAGGTGGCGGAACCGGTTGAAGAAGAAGTTGCC
>JAGYPA010000057.1 GCA_018399255.1 Spirochaetales bacterium
CAAGGACGAGCAGCCAACGAAGGTCATGACCAATAAAGCTATAAAAAAGTAAGAAAGTATACGTTTTGCCATGGATTTACTCCTATCAACTGATGGTGTGGCACACATCAATCTTTCAAGCTCTTCAGCCTAAACGAGAAGTATCGGGGTTGTCAATAGCAGATTTAAACACTTGATAGCGCAGATTTAAACACTTGATAGCGCCGTTTAATGGAGATGGGAGCAGATAGCTGAACAACCACTTGCATGGAATAGATTTGACATGAATCTTATCGGTGTGAACAAATTGGATATCACTACACTACATAAACAGAGCCATTATTTAAGGGAAAACGGTGTCAGACACCGGGCAGCACAAGCAGCCCAAGAGCCCCACTCACCAAGAGCCCACCAAAAGCCCCCACACCGAACAAATCTCTCAGTTATGAATCTTTTCCGGGATACAGATATACCAGGCTGCGCGTGTATCGACATTGATAACCCTCACCTCAGAGAAGCAGGATTTGAGTTCAGTGACACAGGCATTCATCTCATTTTCCGCCTCCCTGATGAACCGGAAGTAGTCGCCGCCTTCAGCCCACTCAATAATGGTCGTCAGCAGGGAACGGTTGGCATTATAGTCGTGAACAACCACATACTCCTTTGCCAGCCGGCTCATTTCCTCGTACATGAGCCGGCGTTCAGTTTTTTTCATCCCATGCGCCACAAAACTGGCTATGGTGATATCAAAGGAGTTGTCGGGAAAGGGAAGTCCTGCCGTTACATCAGCTGATAGAAAGTTCACGTTCCTGTTTTCCGCCTTATTTCTGCCGGCGGAAAGCATGCGTTCAGCCGGGTCCACCCCGGTGACCTGCATGCCAAGATCATTGAGTACCGAGCACAGTGCTCCGGTACCGCAGCCGACATCAAGGATAGTATGGAATGAGATCAGCTCCAATTCAGCAGATGCCCGATTAATCACTTCACGGAAACGTGCTTTCTGCCCTTTATAGAACCACCGGTAAACCGGGGCAATCATATTGAACAGTCGGGTGCTTTTTTTCCCGAAGGAGGGTTCGGGTGCCGTCTTTTTAAAGGTAGTGTGTTGTTTCATAGCGGGTAAGCGTACCACAAACTGAAGAAAAATTCAGGCAGGCAGCAAGTAAGAACAGTACCTTCGCATGAAAAAGGAAAGGCAGAAAAAGCTTGCGCCTGAATCCCACAATAAAAATGACTGGACTACCGCACATGGACACCCGCAAATGGATTACCTTTTACATGTAATTACAGTTTACTGAACTAAAATTACATGTTATATTAGTTTTATGAATAAATATTACAAAAGACTGCTTACCTTGCCTCAAGATGAAACTTTTTTTCTCTGGGGGCCGCGTCAGTCAGGAAAATCAACTCTTCTGAAGAAAGATTTTTCCGATGCCTACTGGATAGACCTGCTGCTTCCCGATGTCTTCAGAAGATACCTTTCCACTCCGGAACAGCTTATAGAAGAAATTAACATAAAAGCCTGCGATTTTGTGGTAATTGATGAAATCCAGAAACTACCGGATCTCCTTGATGTCGTTCACTGGCTGATTGAAAACAAGGGAATTCACTTTGCCCTGTGCGGATCAAGTGCCAGGAAAGTTAAAAGGGGGCATGCCAATCTCCTCGGCGGAAGGGGGGTACGGTGCGAGCTGTATGGCTTATCGGCTCAGGAAATCATCAGTGAGCATGAACTAGATCTGGTGAGACTGCTCAACACCGGCTATATCCCGACAATCTTTCAGAGCAAAAACCCTGCGCGTCTGCTCAATGCCTATGTATCACAGTACCTCAAGGAAGAGGTCGCTGACGAAGGCATCGTCAGAAACCTTCCCGGATTCTCAAACTTTCTTGCTATTGCAGCACTGTCAGACACTGAACTCCTGAACTATACAACCATCGCAAGAGATGTGGGAGTTGCCAGTTCGACAATCAAGGGATACTTTGAGATATTGTCCGATACCCTGCTTGGACGCTTTCTTCCTTCATACACAAAAAGACCAAAACGAAGAATAAACAGAGTTCCCAAATTTTATTTTTCCGATGTGGGAGTCGTGAACTTCCTTGCTAAAAGAGGACATATTCAGACAGGATCTGAGCTGTTCGGCAAAGCCTTTGAAAACTGGATATTCCATGAACTCTGCTGCTATAACAGCTATCGCGAAAAATATGCAGATTTCTCGTACTGGCGCCTTTCATCGGGGATCGAAGTTGATTTCGTTGTCAATTCCATGGAGTGTGCCATAGAATCCAAAGCATCAGGAACGGTCAAACCGAATCATCTGAAAGGTCTGCGGGAGCTGAGGGCGGATCACCCTGATGCAGCAAAACTGGTAATCGTCTCACTTGACACCTATGACCGGATAACAGAAGACGGCATCCTGGTCCTCCATTACACCACGTTCCTTGACCATCTGTGGGGGGGGAAACTCTTCTGACTAGACAGGAAACGAAATCCACAAAGCCCCCGGCGCCCCCTACTCCACCGTCACGCTTTTGGCCAGATTCCGCGGCTGATCGACATCCCGACCAAGCTCAATAGCGCAGTAGTAAGCAAAGAGCTGGGTGGGCACAACCATCAGGAAGGGATACAGAATTTCATCAGTGTGGGGAATGAAAAAGACATCATCGGCAATATCGGCAACCTCAGTATCCCCCTCAACGGCCACAGCAATCAGCCTTCCGTTACGGGCCTTGACCTCCTTCATATTAGTAATAACCTTGTCGCGGAGGGCATCGTCAGGAACGAGAAAAAGACTCGGGGTAGTATCGTTTATCAGGGCGATAGGACCATGCTTAATCTCGGCAGCACTGTAGCCTTCAGCATGAATATAGGAAATCTCCTTAAGCTTGAGGGCCCCCTCCATCGCCACCGGATAGTTCAGCCCGCGACCGAGAAAGAGGAAATTATTGTAAATATGATATTTTTTCGCCAGCTCCTCAATCTTGTCAGCCTGATCAAGAATCCTCTGAATATGATCCGGCAGCTTTTCCAGCGCCTGAATAATGCGCAAACCATCCTCAACCGAAAGATGCCGCATACGGGCAAGACTGAGAGCGAGAATATAGAAAATTGCCAGCTGGGAAGTAAACGCCTTTGTGGAGGCCACGGCAATTTCCGGACCCGAATGCAGATAGACACCGCCGTTCGATTCCCGGGCAATGGTCGATCCGATAACATTGCAGAGACCGAGCACCCGGCCGCCCTTGCGCTGGACCTCGCGCATCGCATAGAGGGTATCCGCCGTCTCGCCGGACTGAGATACAACAAAATAGAGCGTATCATGCTCTACAACCGGATTCTTATAGCGCAGCTCTGAGGAAAGCTCCGCCGAAGCGGAAATACGGGCCAGCTTCTCAATCAGATAGGCCCCGATGAGGCCCGCATGATACGAAGTACCAGCGGCAATAATGACCACCCGCTTCACCTGCAGGAGCTCATAGGGAAGCATATTGAGACCGCCGAGGTGACCGGTAGCCGAATCCTTGTTGAGACGCCCCTGAAAGGCCCTCCGGATCGAGGCCACCTGCTCGTGAATCTCCTTCTCCATATAGTGGTCGAAACCCTTCTTCTCAATCTGCTCGAGCTCCCAGCCGATCTCCTCAACCTGCTTCTGAATGAGCGTATCGTGGATATCAAAGGTCCGGTAGCCTTCGCTGGTCAGGGTGACGAGCTCGCCGTCGTTAAGGTAGACAGCATTTTTCGTGTAAGCGAGAATTGCCGTAACATCGGAAGCAAGGAACATCTCCTGATTCCCGACGCCGAGCACCAGCGGCGAACCGTTTCTGGCACCGACAATCTTACCCGGCTCGTTCTTGTGCAGAACCGCAATACCGTAGGTCCCCTTGAGCAGCGGCAGCACCTTCCGCACCGTCTCCTCGAGATTTCCCGAATAGTATTTTTCTATCAGATAAGCAATAACCTCGGAGTCAGTATCAGACTGGAAAACGCTCCCCGTCTTTTCCAGGAGGGTGCGCAGCTCAAGATAGTTTTCTATAATACCGTTGTGCACAATGACCACATCACCCGATTCGCTGGTGTGCGGGTGGGCATTGATATCGTTCACCTCGCCATGGGTTGCCCAGCGGGTATGCCCGATCCCGAACGTCCCGGCCACGTCTTTACCGACAATCTCGCGCAAATCACGGATTTTCCCCTTGCGCTTCAGCAGCTCAAAGTCGGTACCGCTCGAACCCACACAGATACCCGCAGAGTCGTACCCGCGATATTCCAGCCGTTTCAGCCCCTCGAGCAGGACCTCCGACGCGGCCCTTGCCCCGCAGTACCCAACTATTCCGCACATATTTCCTCCTCTGCATAATCCTGCCGCACATCGCATACGCAGCCGAACCCAGCACCTATCGTTTTTTTAATTATCAGTCATTATCACAGAAAGTGATGATTGTTGCAACGTGGCTGCAGGCAGGGCGGAAGCCTGAGCCGGGACACCAGCTGACAAACCATCCAGGCTGATGCAGAAACCACGCGCATGCCGACCCGTCCAGGCTGATCGTAACGCGGCGGCAAAGTTTTTTCAGAAATTTTCCGCAAACTTGAATATTTTCGACTTTCGCCGAAGTACATAAGTATAGGAGGAAGATCAATGAAAAACAGAAGTACCGCTCGCCCGTCACATCCATCTCGCCCGCAGCATCCAGCACGCAAGGCTGATCCAGCACGCACGTCGCATCCAACCCGCAAGTCTGATCCAGCACGCACGTCGCATCCATCTCGCCCGTCGTCCCCGGATTCCGCAAGACCCTGCATCAACATCATCATCACCGTGCTTATCCTGCTCGCTGCAGGCAGCTGCAGCCCACTCAGCGGATACCGTGAGCTTATCGATACCGATTTCCAGCAGCCGCTCCTGCTCAATGTGGAAACCCTCAACGAATCCGCCTTTGTGCTCCAGTTTTCGGAACCAGTTATCGCCGCGCCCGACGCTATACAGTATCTTGTCGAGAGCACCGGAGATACTGGGACTCTGAAACAGATCAATATTTCAGGGGGAGATACCGACACTCTTTTCCTGCAGACCGGGAGTCCGCTTCGACCGGGAGAACGCTGCCTGATCCGCGGGTACGTCACCGATCGGGCGGGCAACAGCCTTACCTTCTCTGCCGCCGCCTATGGCTGGAACGACCAGATTCCCGACCTGGTGATCAATGAGTTTACCACCCAGGGCTCTTCGTCCAACCCGGACCGCGTCGAGCTTGCCGTAACAGGGGCTGGAAACACCGCGGGAGTAACCTTCTACGACGGCGTCAGTACCGACTGGATTCAACGCGTCATTCTACCGCCCATCGATGTGGAACCGGGCGACTTCATCGTTATCCACTGCGGAAAAGAACCCGTCTACCCGGAACCGGAAACCTTGTCGATAACAGAGTCTGATTCCCCGCATGCCGTAGATACCGCCTGGGATATCTGGATACCGGAGGGCAGCGGGCTTTCGGGGAATAACGGCATCATATCGCTCTACGCATCTCCGCGGGGAGATCTGCTCGATGCCGTTCTTTACAGCAACCGGACCAGCACTTCAGATGCCAACTATGCGGGATTTGGAAGCAAAGCGCTGCTTGCGCGAACGGCGGTCCTTGCAGAAGAAGCAGGCTGGCTGCCGCACGAAAGCGTCGAGGGAAATGCAGTTTCCGCCGCAGCACCCGCCGAACCCTACCAGCTGAAGCCCGAAGACGGGGTCAACCCTGATCCTTCAACCGCTACCCGGTCAATGTGCAGATGGGATCCCGCTATCGATACCGATACGCACCACGACTGGTATATCGTACCGGTCAGAAAGGCATCGTTCGGGGAGGCAAACTATCCGGAGGAGTACAAGCCTGACTGACGGGGAACATCCGGCGCGGGGTTCGCTGGAAAGGAGATTTCTGGAGATTTAAAGGGTAGAATTTCTCATAGACTGGTTGCTCTTGCAACAAGCAAGAGCAACGTTTTGGAGCCATTTTTCAAAAATGCGAAGCATTTTGAAATTGACTCACTGGTCAAATAAAATCTGATCAGCAGCAGATAGAAAACGGCAGATGGACAACAAAAAACAGCCGGTCACTCCTCATGCAAGGCCGGCCGGCTGGACATGTGCGAATTTTAATCTAAATATAGTCTTCGATCAGCTTCTCGATCATCTTGCGGGATCCGGCTCCCACGCGCTGATTTACCACTTCACCATCTTTTACGACAAGCAGGGTCGGAATACTGATAATATTGTAGCGCTGAGCAATTTCCCCATGAACATCAACATTAACCTTGCCGACTTTAACTTTATCACCGTGCACCTCGGCAATCTCAGCCACAATCGGGCCGATCATCTTGCAGGGCATGCACCATTCCGCCCAGAAATCGATCAAAACCGGCTTATCAGATTTCAGAACTTCCGCTTCGAAATTTTCCTGGGTTAACACAACTTCACTCATCTAGTAAGTCCTCCAGACCTGTAATAATTGACGCAGAGGCAACAGCAGGAAAGAAAATCCCCGCTCATCACCGGCGCTCTCGTTCTATACTATACTGATAAAATCGGAAAAAGGAAAGAGAAATGCAGGGCCGCGACGCGGGAAGCAGCGACCAGGGAGTCTGGCTGATACCCAAGCTGGCTCTTCGGGTATAGTCTGGAAAAGTTGGATAACCATTTGAAAATGGCGACAACCTTAGAGACCTTCATTATCGAGTGTCCTGAACAGAATCCGGCCAAGAGCAACATAACCGGTGTTGTATGCGGCGTTCGTGCGGAGGATATCGAAGACCACATCATGAAAATAATTCGATACCTGAGCTGATATGATTCCCACCAAGGCTACCAGATAGTAGTTATTTGATGTACTCTGTTCTGACGGGGACAGAGGGCCGGCGGTTACGGTGCAAATTGGCTAGGGCTGCCCGATACCCGAATATATCTCCAAACAAAATCAGTCGCCTTTTAACAGTGCATCAGTCACATAACCTGTAATTGAGCATATCTCTGCCAAAGTACCTGATGATCAGTCGGCGGCTTGAGCTCGACAGGCAGCACATGGATTACCATCTTTGCCATCCGACCGGCTCTAGCAGGTTTCGCTTGTTGTCTGCTCTTTTTGGGTCGGGCACTCTGCCGCTTGACTGGCAGTAGGATACGACCTGTCTCGGGTGTTTCTCTGGCTGCACCAAAGATCTACAACGATTCGGTGTAAATACAGCGGTTATGCCGTGCCCGTACTGCCAACAAGTCTGCGCGTGAGTGCTTGCGGTACGATGCACTGCGATTTAAGCAAGCCCAAGGGTAATCCGTTTGCGGCTGCCGCAAGGGTTGAATGTAATCTCATCCCTCGCATCTTCGCCCCGGTCTGGTTGGTTTTCAATAAGCCCAGCCCGGTACATTGATCCAGATTGGTGTAGTTGAGCTTACTGTCGTCCTGGATACACAGCAACGTCTGCTGTCCCAGGACCCGACGGATGGTTCGTTCACAATGAGGAGCCAGAATATGTTCCACTGCGCATGCGCCGAATACCGATCCTGACGTCCTCTGCCCTTGGTCTTTCCCACTTCCAGCAAATTGGCTGCTTTACAGCTGACTCCTGAGTACTGGTTGGTATCGACAAAATTTTCTATAAGCAGTGGTCGGTAGTTATACCGTTTCGTAAAATCATCACCTATACGATCCATGCTCAAACTCAGTACCTTTGAAGCTAAATTCTTACAGTAGATTCCCGGTCAAATCAGAAATCGACTCATTCCTACCACCATATGAAGATACTCCTGGCGCTGCTCACGGCTCCAGCCAATCCATCTATCGCGTGCTGCCAACTGTAATGCAGGTGCGCCAGAGCCAAAAGCTCCCAGCCAGCCAAAGCGGGACCCTCTCAGATAGTGCAGCTGTCAAAAAGAGAGCGAACAGAAAGCTCCGTTTCCGGATTACCACTGCATTGAGCACGCTGTATGGTTATAATCCGTTCCTCACCACCATCCATATCAAAATAATTATCTGAAAAAATAGCATCCCCTTCAATCAGGTCAAGCTCAACGAATTTTGCATACTTTTCAGCCTTGATAAGAATTTCCCATCCATCGAGAACAGGATTAACGGCCCAAGTTACTTTCGGGTCGACAAAATCTATCCGTTTGTATCGTTCAAACCAGGTTGTGTCTCGCCATATCCTATTGTACTCTGAGTTTATCAAGGTCACCGAAAGATAGCGTTCTTTTACAAAATCCCCCTTCAACTCTTCAGCAAAATCAAGGGCTGCAGCCATCTTGGAAGTCCGCGGCTCCATAAAGACATCAGCAGTTCCTTTCCGGATAACCGCCCCGTCCATCTCCTTCAATGCCCATTCAATCACTCCGGTACATACCTCCATACCTTCAACCGAGACATAGATTTCAGCCCTTGTCCCATTCTCACGGCACGAAAGTAAAATCGGTGCATAGGCACGTTTCATTGCGTAATGAAGAGCTTTCCATCGTCCGAAGTAGTCGATTGACGACCAGGAGGCTACCGGCCAGTTATCATTCACCTGCCAGTAGGTACTGCCGGAACAACAATAGCGGCGCTGCCGTAAATGCTCCACCGCATATCGCCCGGCTTCAGCCTGACTCAGCTGAGAAATATAACAGATATAATCAAGATCTTTACCCAAGCGAAAGTATTCTGCTGCATAGTTCATGATTTTCTGATTACCCGAATGATCCCCGTTACGCTGATGATCCTCCATTACAGGCGAATAGGGATTACGATCAGCTTTATCGGTATAGCTCTTCACCGTCTTATAGGAAGGAAATGACTGGAATCCATACTCAGAAAGAAATCGAAAATCATGTTTCCTGAATTCAGTAAAAGGAGCCCCGGCATGCCAGACATTCCAGTAGTGCACATCTCCCCTGCCTGCATCGTTAGGATCATCAAAAAAACCTCCCGAAGAGGGAGATGCTTTCCAGAAAGGTACATCGGGAGCTACTGCAGCTGCCAGTTCCGGCAGGAGAAACTCATACTGCAGCGTGTATTCAGCCTGGTTCTCACCGTTCCATTTCATCTGCGGCCAGGACCCAAAAGCCCACTCCATTTCGTTGTTTCCGCAGATCAGGGCAAGACTCGGATGGTGAGCAATCCTCTGAAGATTGTCCTTTACCTCAAGAGTAATTTCCTTCCGAAACTCAGGATTTCGAGCCTCATAAAGCGCACAGGCAAACATCAGATCCTGCCAGACAAGAATACCAAACTCATCACAGAGGTTATAGAATGCTTCATCCGGATAAATTCCACCTCCCCAGACCCGGATACAGTTAAAGTTTGCAGCTCTGCAGCTTGTGAGCAGTTTTCGAGAGACTGTCTCATTAACCCGGTTAAGGTACACATCTTGGGGTATTATATTCCCGCCCATAGCAAAAATAGAGATCCCGTTCACCTTAAAACTGAATGATTCTCCCCACTCGTCGGGATTCCGCTCAAGTTCCATAGTACGCAGGCCAATTTGCTGTTCCTTACGGTCAAGCACTTTACCATGTACTAAAAGCTCGGTAGTCACTTGATAGAGATTTTGTTCTCCGTAACCGTTTGGCCACCAGAGTCTGGCATCAGGAATACGTATTTCCGCAGTTTCCCCGGTAGTGCAGGAATCGGCAGCCACCACTTTTGAACCATCAGATATAGTATAGGTAACCAGAAGATCTTCTTGAGAATCTTCTTGAGAATCTACTAAGTTCTCAGCCCGGCAGAGCAAGGTAACTTCGTTCAACTCCTCTCCCGGTGAACTATGCTGCTGACGAATTTCAGGATCATTCAATCGTGCTTCTTTTATACCGAAAAGAAACAGGTCCCGCCAGATACCAAGATCAGGAATCTGCGGTCCCCAGTCCCAGCCAAATGAGCAGCTGCTTTTCCTGATCCTGTTGAAACCATCCATGACATTATCTACAGAACTCCAGATGTAGCGCTCTTCCTGTTTTTCTCGTATATGCTTCAGCGTATTGAAAAAGCGTATCTCAATAGTATTTATCCCCGACTTGAGACAGGATGTAACATCAAAACGATATCGTCGGTGCATATTTTCCGTTTCACCAACAATATTTCCATTTATCCTGATTTCAGTCAGGGTATCAAGCCCATCTGCATCGAGTGATATTCGATCATAGTCTGCAGTAAATTCCTGAGAAAGAACAAACTCTCGAGACCAGGTAAAGTTCCGGTCTGCTATTTCAACACATTTCCGGTTATTATCACGCCAGAAAACATCTTTTTCTCCCCAGAATCCCGACTCCTCAAGAGCCTGAAAAAGGCTTCCTGGAACCCTGCTCTGCAGCTGATAATCTCCGCAGTCAGAAACCACATTCCACATACCTGATAAGCTGATTTTTTTCTTGTGCATAAAACCTCTTCAGATGGACCATTGGTAACGGGAAAGAGCTCTGAGCATGGTTCAAATTGAATGAATTTTGAACTATCCGACTCACTTCTCAGTAGGTCACAAATGCTATTTTCTTACTATCAGGAGACCAGGAGTTGACATTGATGCTACCCTGCCCCCCTTGAAAAGAGACCAGTATTTTCGGGTTCGTCCCGTCAGCATCCATTATCCAGATCTCCACCGCTTTATCAGGAAGATGCTCATTCGGTAAAAGGTCACCAACCCGGTAGGTGATAAATACCACCTTTTTTCCATTTGGAGAAATATGGGGAAACCAGCAATTCCGATCCAGTTTCGTTACCTGTACAAGCGCTGATCCGTCACGGCACATACGCCAGAGCTGCATAAGCCCGCTTCTATTTGAATTGAACCAGATGTATTTACCGCAGGGAGAGTACTCCGGTCCGTCATCAAGCCAAGGACCAGCGGTACGAGCAGTCTCCTCTGAACCGTCTGCTGCTATCGTATAGATATTGTACTCACCACCACCACGCTTACCGCAAAAAGCCAGTTCTTCACCATCAGGAGACCATCCATGGAGGTAGCTTGGTCCCTGCTCGGTAACCAGTTTCGGGATCCCCCCCCCTATGGGTAAGGTATATACTCTTGAGACGCAACCATTATCACAATCAAAACTGCTTACCGCCAATGATGTTCCGTCAGCGGATAGCACATGATCGTTATTGCAATTGACCACAGGCTCGGTGAGTATCTCCCTATCTATCTTTGTATCAAGCTCGTATCGGTAAATATGCCCCTTGCTATTATAGATCAGGGCTTTCCCGTCATGAGTCCAGTTCGGGGCTTCAATCACTTGGGAAAATTTCTCCAGCTGTCGACGTTCCCAAGTATCAACATTCATGACTTCCAATGTACATTCCTGGTTCCGCTGCTCATCCATGCTCTTAATCATCTCAATAGTAATCACTCCTGCATTAACCTGTAATCGCGATTTCACGTATATTCTTCCGGTACTTATTCCCAAAAATAACGAGCCGATTTCAAAATACTTCGCATTTTTGGAATTTGGCTCCTCACTGCTGATTTAATTTTTTCAGTATTTCTTCAAGTTTCTCAAAGGTAACCATACCGTTACCGAAGGAGACAAGATTTCTCAAAGGCATATAGTTCAACATAGCTTCAATCATCTCCGCGGTTATTGCCTCAGCAGCCGTTTCCCTTCCTGCAGCCTCATCATGGCCGAATACCTTCTTCATTGGTTCTATGATCTCACCGATACTAGCCGCCTTCTCAGGAACCTTTAGAATATCACCTACCAGTGAGTTCATGGTATAGGTAACAGGAAGCTCCTGTGCAGATTCTAAACCTACAGTACCAGTCAGGCGAATATCCTGTGAAGAGGAGCCGATCTCTATACCATATTTTCCGCTTTCTACAAACCAGTCATTAATTGCCATGTTGAAGTAGGCAAATGATCTCTTATTCAGAGTAAAGCTGACGGTCTTTGTCTCACCGGGATTCAAAAACACTTTCTCAAACCCTTTCAGCTCTTTTACTGGTCGGATTGCATCACCTTTGGAAGGAGCTGCATAGAGTTGGACAACCTCTTTCCCTGCAACATTGCCGGTATTGGTTATATCAACCGAAACAGTTACCGTTTCAGAATCTGTTATTTTCTCAGCTCCAATAGTGAGGTTGGTGTAGGAAAATTCTGTATAGCTTAACCCGTGGCCAAAGGGAAAAAGCACCTTCATCTTTTTTGCATCATAGTAGCGATATCCGACAAAGACCCCTTCCCGATACTCAACGACATCCTTTTCACCTTGGTAGTAGAGGTAAGATGGGTTATCTTCAAGTTTCAAGGGAAAAGTTTCTGCTAGTTTTCCGCTGGGATTCACAGCTCCGAAGAGGATATCCACTACAGCTTCACCAACAGCCTGCCCGCCAAGATATGCTTCAAGAACCGCATCTACCGAATCAATCCAGGGCATCTCAACCGGAGATCCGTTGTGAAGTACTACCACCGTATCAGAATGTGCTTGGCAGATCTCCTCTATAAGTCTCGTGTGACTTTCCGGCAGATTCATATGGGTTCGGTCATACCCTTCACTCTCATAGGAATCAGGGAGGCCTGCAAAGATTACCGCAACATCTGAGGATTCAGCAACTGCTTTTGCCTCAGTCAGGAGTTCATTGTCAACGCTATCATCGGTAAGGGAATATCCTTTCGCATAGACAACATTTACACCGAAAAGTTTTTCAACGGCATGAAGAGCCGTACTATGCCTGAAAGTATTTATGTGGGAACTACCCCCTCCCTGAAATCTCGGTTTCTCTGCAAATCCACCAATAAACGCTATTTTTGCCCCTTTTCTCAGGGGCAGTGTCCCGTCATTTTTCAGCAGCACCATAGATTCACCCGCCGCTTTACGAGCCTTTTCATGCTGCGCTTCAAGATCAAACACAGCCTGTTTATTCCTGCTTGCTGCCCATTTATCAACAATTCTGAGAATGTTTCCCACGGCTTTGTCAAGAAGGTTTTCATCAAGCTCCCCGCTTTGAACTGCTTCAACGATTTTAGCATCATTGGTGCCGAAGGAACCAGGCATCTCCAGGTCAAGACCGGCTTCAATTCCTTTAACCCGATCATTTACAGCACCCCAGTCAGAAATTACAAAACCTTCAAAGCCCCACTCGTCACGCAGAATCTCAGTGAGGAATCGATGATTTTCTGATGCATAGACACCATTTATGCGATTATAGGAACACATAACCGTCCACGGCTGAGCTTCCTTAACTGCTTTCTCAAAGGTTGGAAGGTATATTTCCCGCAGTGTTCGCTCATCTATTACAGAATCCGAAGTTAAACGTCTATGCTCCTGATTGTTTGCAAGATAATGCTTTATGCTCGTCCCCACACCCTGACTCTGAATTCCTTTTATCAGAGCGGTGGCCATCTCAGCCGAAAGATAGGGATCTTCAGATAAATACTCGAAATTTCGTCCACAGAGCGGAGATCGTTTGATATTTACCGCAGGTCCAAGAATTACTCCGAGGTTTTCCGCCTGAGCAGACTCCCCAAGGGCAGCCCCGACATCGTGTATCAGTTCTGGATCAAATGATGAGGCAATGGTAACTCCTGGAGGAAAACAGACCGCCTTAATACTCTCATTAATTCCAACATGATCACCAGAATCATCCTGCTTTCGCAACCCATGGGGACCATCACTGACCATCATCTGGGGGATACCTAATCGCTCCACGGCCTTAGTATTCCAAAAATCTGCTCCAGAACAGAGCCCTGCTTTCTCTTCAAGGGTCATGTTACCCACAATAGTCTTTACATCCATATTTAATTAGCTCCTGTTAAGTAATAAGGTTGTGCATCCTTTTCAATAAAAGCTGCTATCCGACAGTTGAGAGATCCCACACCTCATGAATCTTGGGAACATCACTGATCAGGCGTTTTGTATATTCATCTTTAGGATTTAGAATAACATCTTCAGCCTTACCATGCTCCACAATATTGCCATGCTCCATGATGTAGACATCATCAGAGATATAGTAGGCAAGACCGATATCGTGAGTAATGAAAATGATTGTCATTCCGTTCTCATTTCGAAGGTTCATCAGCATATCAAGGATAGTTGCCCGTGAACAGGCATCTATCATGGAAGTCGGCTCATCCGCAAGCAGGATTTTCGGTTTCAGAAGAAAAATCCGTGCAATCATAAGCCGCTGCATCTGCCCGCCTGAAAGCTCAAAGGGATACTTATTAGTCAACTCTTCAAATTTCAGATTCACAAAACTGCAGGCTTCAGTAATCATTTCAATTTTATTGGTATACGGTAGACGTGCCCCACCTCGCATTCTGATGCAGTCAAGCAGGACTGAGTCTATTTTCTGAAACAGGTTGTAGGATGAGAATGGATCCTGAAAAATTGCCTGAATCTCCTTCCAGTACTTTTTCTTGTTTTCCCTTCCTCTGATATTTCTCAGAGAACCCTGGAAAAATATTTCTCCTTCAGTCTCGGGCAGAAGCCCTAGCAGCATTTTCGCTAGTGTAGTCTTCCCACTTCCTGATTCTCCTACAATTGAGACAAAATCACCTTCAAGAAAATCGAAATCCACATGATTTACTGCAACCGTTTTTTTAAGACCAAGACCGAAAACTTTGGTAACACCTTTTCCACTCAAACAGGATTTTCTATGATTTGCCATTGTTGTACTTCTCCGTTAAATAATCGATACTGAATTTACAGCGGTATTCTCTTCCCTCTCCAAAAGTTTTCATCTTAATCTCATGGAGTAAACATTCATCTTCAGCATATTTACATCGTGGGGCAAATCGACACCCTTTGGGAGGATTTTTGAGATTTGGCGGGGTACCGGGAATCGCAACAAGCTCAAGTTCACGGGTCCCGGGCTCCGGTACAATAATCGATCCCATAAGTCCCTTTGAGTAGGGATGTTTCGGATCAAAGACCATATCCTTAGCAGATCCCCGCTCAACAATTTGTCCCGCATACATGACCATGATGTCATCGGTAACATTATAGAGAAGGGGCAGTTCGTGGGTGATAAAAATCATTGATTTGATATACCCCTTTTCCATCAGATCCCGCAGCATCTTAATAACCATCTTCTGGCTCGTAACATCAAGCGCGCTCGATGGTTCATCTGCAATAAGCACTTTCGGGGAAAGAATTGTGGAAATTGCAATAACGGTTCGTTGTTTCATTCCTCCGGAAAGTTCTACCGCATACTGATCAAGTACCTTTTCAGGCAAGCCGAGAATCCTGAAACGTTCTGTAGCCAGCTCACGGACTTCCTGCTTGCTCATTTCAGGGATATGCGCCTTAATTACATCTTGAATGAACTTTATGATCCTTCTTGTAGGATTCAATGCATTCATTGCTGCCTGAGGAATATAGGCTACTTCCTTTCCAAGAACATTTTTCCGGGTTGTATCAGGATCAAGAGCGGTAATATTTCGCCCGTTAACAATGATATCACCGCTCGTGTAATGAAGTGGCGGGAAGTAATATCCCATCAGACTCAACGCTAAAGTCGATTTTCCACATCCCGATTCTCCAGCCACTCCGAGTGATTTTCCTTCCTCAATTTTTAAAGAGACTCCGTCAACCGCATAAATATCTTCCCGGAAGCGGGTAATATATTTGGTTCTCAGATCTCGTACTTCCAATATCGTATTTCTCATAGCTACATCCTAATCCCGTAGGGTGGGGTTGAACACCTGATCCAACCCGGTATTCATCAGATTCAACGAAAATGATATCAAAGCAATTGTGAGGATTACCGGAAAGTAGGACCACCAGTACCCATTGAGATGAGCTGAATAGAGCATTGACCATTTCATCATAAGTCCCAATGTCGGTACCTCGGTAGTTTTCGGGCCAAGACCGAGCATGGAAAGCTGTGCTTCAGCAAGGATTGCTGCCGAAATCTGAAGGATTAAGGCCATGACCACATAAGAAGCAATATAGGGAAGAATATCAGCAACCATAATACGGAAGAAACTATGTCCGGAAAGTTTACTCAAGTTTACATGATCCCGATTTCTCAAGGATATTACCTGTGACCGCACTGCTCTGGCTGTCCAGATCCAACTGGTAAGTCCAATGACGACTGCCACCGTAGCTGCTCCCCGCTGCTCCTGCCCAATTGAGTAAGAAATCAATATCAACAGGACAAAAGAAGGAATAACAGTAAAGATATTTGTGATAAACATTATAAAATCATCAATCAGCCCACCGAGAAATCCTGCAACCAGGCCTAGCGTCAAACCAATCAAAGTGGCTACACTTCCTGCTATAAGACCGATCAACAGCGAAGTTTTTATGGCTGATGCCAGCTCCTTCAGCACATTTCTTCCAAAGTTGTCGGTTCCAAGAGGGAGATTGAACACATTGGCAACTTTATTCGTATTGATATAATCTGTAGATTTTATCTGCCGTACCTCTACAAGTTCACCGGATTCTTCAGAGATTTTTGCTATCACTTTCGGGATAGTTGCGAGCATTCTTGTAATGTTATCATTAAGACGTTTATAGTAATTACGCTTCGCTTTTGTCATACCGCTCGGTTGAATCGATGAATCGTAATACTCATTCCAGGCAGCTAAAAGCGCCTCAGTATCATTAAGGGTAACATCAACTTTAACCCCTGCAGACTCAAACCACATGATCATTTCTACTCGATCCTCTGGTTTTAAGACACTGTCCAATCTATTGAGAGCAGCATTGTCAAGTTTGAACACATTGAGTTCGGTATCAAGAGCATCGTACATCGAGACATAGGTTCCCGGAGGGGCAAATGTACCTATAGAGATGGTCTGTAATGGATCTCCAGGATTTATCATCGGGTAGAATATCATAAGAAGAAGAATGAAAAGAAAAATAATAAATCCTGTCAAAAATTTGCCTGATTGAAGAATTTGTTGAAGTAAATGTTTCATATTCTCTCCTTCTACGAATCAATCTGAGCTGCTTTGACTCGCGGATCAACAACTCCGTAGACAAAATCAATAGCAAACGTTGTAATAAGAACCATCATGGTTATGATCAGGGTTGTTGCCGAGAGCAGAGGATAATCAGCCATAGTTATCGCGGCAAGCAGAGTAGTTCCAAGTCCCGGATAACTGAAAATAATTTCTGCAACCAAAGCTCCACCGATCATAACACCGAGAGAAAGCGCAAGACCCGTAATCTGGGGAAGCATTGCATTTCTAAATACATAACTGACGATTTTTTTGTCTTTAATACCAAGAAATCGACTATACTTCACATAGTCAGCATTCAATTCATAAATAGACATAGAACGCATACCAAGAGCCTGTCCACCAATGATGTAGATAACAATTGACCAGAACGGCAATTGATAATGCGAAATAATTGATCTGATAAAACTCCAGGAAAAATTTGGTATCATATCAAACCCATATCCGCCAGATGTGGGCGCTATCTCCAATTTAACAGCAAACAGTACAAGGAGAATAACTGCCATACCGAATGCGGGGATACTGCTCAGAAAAAGCGATACAGGCATAAGCACTTTATCGAATCCTTTTTTCAAATATGCAGCAAGGGCACCGAGAATGTTTCCTATCAGCCATCCAAAAATAATAGCCGGCAGCTGCAGTCCTACAGTCCACCAGACTGCTTCGCTTATAATATTTGATACTTTTCGGGGATACTGGCTGAACGAAACTCCGAAATCTCCACGCAGTGCATTCTTGAAATAGGTAAAGAACTGTACAATCATCGGATCGTTAACGCCAAACTCTTCCGCATACTGTTTGTACATTTCGATGACGGCAGTCGATTCCGACATTCCCTGAGCATTTTTTGATACTATCACTGCTACTGGATCTCCCGGCATCAGCCGCGGCAGAATAAAGTTCAGCAGTACCGCTACGATAAACGTAACAGCAAACCAAAGTATCTTTTTGGTGAAATATTTACGATACCCGCTCAAGATGAACCTCCTTGCAAAACAGCCATGCCCTGCAGCTAGGACATGGCTGTCATGAAATATCAATCAACTGTTATTACGAGGCAATTTCAAAATACTTACATTTTGCAATCTTCACTTACTATCAGTTAACCAATTCAATCTCGTAGAGACCGGCAATACTGTATCCATGGATCAGGTCTCCAGGAGGAATGTTCTTACCATCTTCAGCATTCGGATAGTTAGTCCAAACTGACTCATTCACAGCTTCAAAACAGTTGGGTCGATACATAAGACCAAAAGAAGGTACATCAGTAAGATAAATCTCGTTAGCCTCTGTATAAAGTGCTTTCAGTTCATCTGGATCGGAAGTGGCTGGAATAGCAGCAATTATTTCATCAACCCGCGGGTTGCTGTACTGTCCCCAGTTTCCTGACCAGTTACCGTCAGTACCAACATACTCTGAACTCATGAGCTGACGTACTCGTCCCCACGGCATAGTTGGTGAGGATCCATCAGTCCACATCATTATAATTTCATACTGATCCTGATACCCCTGAGTAACAACAGTCTGATATACAGACCACTCGGGGAAGAGTGAAGTAATCTCGATTCCAATCTTATCACCTGCTGCTGCAACGAGCTCGATAGCAGCCATCCAATCGGTCCAACCATTCGGGCATGTAGCATTGAATGAGAGGTTTTCGCCATTCAGTTCACGTATTCCATCACCATTTGTATCAACAATACCTGCCCCGTCGAGCAGGGCAGCAGCACCCGCAATATCATTGCCAACAAACTGTAAATGAGCTATTTCATCCTGATTGTAAAGACCCTGCTCTCCCGGAGTCGGATTCATCGTTGATCGGGGAACCTGCTCGAAAGTCGGTGACTGATTTGTCATTGCATTGGCAATAATTGAATCATAATCAACGGCCATTGCAATAGCTTTTCGTACATTTACATTATCAAGGCCGGAAACATTCAGGTTAAAGTAAGCAGTGGGGATTGAACCAGAGACACCATAAGGTGCTTCCTCATAATAGGTTGAGATGGGAAGTCCTTCCTTCAGCCACATATCCTGAACATTGGAGTTGAACTGCTGGCTTACATCTACTTCACCGGACTTGAATGCAACCTGTCCAGCTGCGTTATCTGAAAAAATGGTATGTGCCACATACTTCGGTGCTGGGAGTTTACCCCACATGGAAGCATCCTGTCCCCAGTAGTTGTCATTCCGAACGAGAACAACTTTCTGGTCATCAGCAAAATACGGACCATAAGGACCTGAATACACAACATTCTCAGCTGCATCTTTTTTCATTTCAGCACCATCACCACCGGTTTTAGCTTCAAGAGCCTGGATCCATGCTTTTTGAACTACATATTCCTGTGAAAGGTAGAGATCTACCATCAGCCGGTTTTTGGGGGTTCCCTCTGCATTAAGAACTGGTTTAACCACCACAGTCAGAGTATCACGAGCCTCGACTGAAGCTATATAGGGTTTGTTCGAGTTGCCATTTGCATTGCCAACTTTCAGTGCAGTTTCCCAGGTATACGCAACATCTTCAGCGGTTACTGGAATTCCATCACTCCATTTTGCCGCTTTTTTGATTTTTACTGTTACTTCTGTTCCGGCGGCATTCCAAACGGGAGGACCATCTGCAAGAAGAGGTACTAGCTCCCCAGTAAGAAAGTTGAACATATAAAGGGTTTCAAAGGTCGTAATTCGCGTACCATAGGCCTGACGAGAAACAACAAAGTTATTCATATCATCAGAAATGGGGTTGTAGCCATTGATTGAACCCCACTGCAATCCATTCCAATAGAGAGTCTGATCCCTTGGAAGTGTATCGGGGGTAACAACTTCTTCAACTGCTGCAGGGGTACTGCCAGCCTGACTTTTCTCATCTGCTCCTCCAGCAAAGATGAAGGAAATACTTACCAGTAAGAAAAGCACCAACATAAGTTTTCTCATACGTAACTCCTTTTTTTTCGCCACATGCCAATGCTATAAGACACGTGTAATAGCACATGTGATCTACTCATTCGATTTAGAATATCATGAATTTACTAGAAGTCAACATAGTTTTTTTTATTTATTTTCCCCTTCTGCAGGGGATATTATTGGTATCTCTGACTCTGACAGTGACTTTTCGTTTTTTCAGCTTTTCGTTTTTTCAGCTTGCTTCCACCAAATGAGGTAATACGTACTTGCAGTGGGAGATTAATGTTTCTCTATACCCTGTAGGAGCATATTAACAAAGATATCAAGAATACTATCAAGTTCATTCTGTTCGAATTCGACAAGGACATTTCCACGAAGTACTATTCTTTGGTGCA
>JAGYPA010000058.1 GCA_018399255.1 Spirochaetales bacterium
GCGAATAATGCAGCCATACAGCCAGCGGGTGTGGATTCAGGTTGGCAAAATTCTCTTTTATCAGAACTTTCAAGGCACCGATCATATGCTGCTTATCTACATGCTCCGTAGAAAAGGCATCCGCCCGGTATTCCGCCCTCCTGCTCAAGTAGTTTGCAGGAATATGGAGGAGAAAGTCTATGGGGGCCATCAATATGGAAAACAGCACCAGAGCAAACCCGAAATGGACCTCCGGCAGCCCGAAGGCCTGCGCCAGAGCATCACTCTGCAAAATCGCTCCAATTGCCGCAGCATACAACGCAAAAATTACCATCTGCTGCAGAAGAAGACGGGGAGCATCTTTATGAACGGCATGTCCCAATTCATGAGCAAGGACTGCCGCCACCTGATCTTCACGCATCTTTTCAACCAGCGTATCAAACAGCACTACCTCACGGGTCTTTCCGAGACCGCTGAAAAAAGCATTCATTTTGGTTGAACGGCGCGAAGCGTCCATCACCGATATTGCGGCAACCTTGAAGCCGACCTTTTCGGCCAGCGCCTCGATTCGCTCCTTAAGCTCACCCTCAGGCAGCGGCGTCAGCTTGTTGAAAACCTTCACGAATACCTTGGTCTGCAGCACAAAGAATACGATCATGACAACCGAGACAACTGCCCAGGCGGCTGCGGCAAAGGTCCATAATGAATCCTGAAACTGAAGAAACACGGCATTCAGGGCTGCCGCCAGGCCGCCGAAAATAAGCCCGCCCACCAGAATATTCTTTATAATATCCAGTAAAAATGTTTTCCGGGTAGACCTGTTGAACCCGTACTTTTCCTCAATGGTGAAAGAACTGTAATAATCAAAAGGAATATCTATAAGGATGCTCAGCAGGCCGTAGATTCCCAGAAACATCAGCGTCTGTGGAACTGGGCTGCTGACCAGGGCACCGGCCCAGTTTTCAAACACTCCGAACCCGCCGAATACCAGCAGACCGAACAGGATAAGAAAGTTTACGGTTTTCTTGATCATCCCGAACCGGTAGCCTTCCATCGAATAGTTCAGCCATCTGGCATATTCATCAGGGTCGTAAATACCCCTGACGTTCTTGGGGATCGGCTTGCTTCGCTGCCGGTAGTTAAGCGTAGATACCGCAGTATCAAAAAGAAAGGTCAGAACCAGTACCGCAACGACAGCAATGCCAATCATAGTGAATCCCCCGTTCCTGCAAGAATACAGGGTTTATCAGACCGGAGCAAGGGTTCCTGCAAAGATTATCCAGGCCAGCACCGTTTTCGCTGCCAGGCTCAGGATGATATAGAAACGCTCCCCGAAAAGATAATCCTTCCATTTACCCACTTTCTTGTACTGCAGCACCATGTTAATAGCAAAGATGTTGAAGAAGACAAACAGGGTGGGGATGATGGCATAGACAAAGGTCGGCGGCTTCGCATCACCTGAATTAACCGATCCGATGAAATAGATAAAGATTACCACCCAGGGAATTATTCCGGCAACGCTGCCGTAGATAAAGCCGGTCCAGTTGGTCTTTTTCAGGTTCTGATTGTGGTATTCCATCATGATCCCGAACAGATTCATCGAGGCGTTAAGGAAAAAGATGAGAATTACGGCACCCAGATCGAAAATACCGGAGAGCATGCCGATAAGGACGATCATGACCGATGAGCTGAGGGCATATTCGTAGAACCGCACCGGATTCATATTCTTTCTGAGGTTCCGGGTATACCGTTCATAGCCGAACGTTGCCAGGTAGAAGTGGGCTGCCGCCGACAGCAGCAGAAAGATGGCCACGGCGGGACCGAATCTCAGTTCCATAAATATTTTCGGTACCGGGCTCAGCGAAAAAGTTTCGGTATTGAACCCCAGAAAGTTGGTGTAAACCGGATAGCTGGTGTCATTGCTGACAATCCACATGAAGAGTCCCTGAATGAGGTGAAGAACTCCCATAATACCGTTGAATCGGCGCAGTCTGGAGAATTTTTCTTCCTGGGCTGCTGCTGAACCCGGGGCTTTTGCCGGCGCCCTGTTCTTATTTGATGACATAGTGAAGACCTCCTTAAGTAATAGAGCCAATTTAAAATTATAACAAATTCCATTGAGAATATACTCATCAATATACGATGCGGCAAACAAAAAAACGGGGAAATTCCGATTATGCCCCGAGCCCTGCGCCCTGCGCCCTGCGACCCGCGCCCTGCACCCCGAGCCCTGCACCCCGAGCCCTGCGCCCTGCGACCCGCGCCCCGGGTTCGTTGTGCTATCCGCGCTTACTGTCTATTCTGTCGAGCAGGGCTTCAACCTTTTGTCTATGCACATACGCATTCAGCCACTCTTCGGGCAACGGCGCCCCCGATGCCCCGATAATCATTCCGATAATCAGCCCCCTGGCTGCCGAATCACCCCCTGCAAGAATATTCTGATAAAGCGCCTCACGATAATCGGTATCATATTTGACTATGATCTGCAGAGCGGAGGGAAGCGCCCCCTTGAGGCTGCACATCTGCCCGAAGCGCTTCACGGCCGAACGTGTCTCCTCACCGGCAGCCGGTATGCTCAGCAGGAAATAGAACCGCAAACTCTCGGGGCATTCGGGGCTTCCGGCATACGCGGCTGCCGCTTTGGCCGGACTTTCCCCGTTCAGGACCCTCAGAGCTACATCTGCTGCGGCCTGAGCCGCCTCTCGGGCCTCCGGAGAATTATGGGTGAAGGCAGTCTGCTCATCGGCACTGCGGTTGAGCATTGACGGATCATCAAAATAGCGGTATACGAGCGGGGCAATTCTGGCAGCCCCACCCAGATCGTCGGAAACCGCCCCGGTTTCAGGATGGGCCAACGTCTCCTTCGAAGCGTGATCAAGGTACCCGTCATACCCCTGCATGGCCGTCAGCCAGTCACCCTGGAACTGCTGCCGGTCAAATCCGCCGCTGCGGGCTACCGACTCCAAAAGCATCAAAGTCTGATCACCATAGTGAGTATGCTCCCCGGCTTTTCTGTTTGCATGAAACCGTGGGACTACCGGGCCGATAAGCTGCTGCAGACGATCCCTGTGAGCATCGATCTGATCCGTATCATACATCCAGTGGGTCCCCAGTGCATAGGAATCGGCCAGCAGTGACCCCAGGATCATTGTTCTTCTTTTATCCATTTTTTTTCCTCCATGGATGAAATTTGCCCCTGTTTTTCCGCCATAGTAAGCCGGTGGCGGGTATAGAAAACCGTTACCGCAGCGGCGAGAGTCGGGATAATAAACAGCCCCCACCAGACACCCCATACGCCCATGCCGAACACATCGCCAAGGAGGTAAAAGACCACTGGCGGCAGGATGATCTGACGCGAGAGCCCGATGATAAATATGAAACCCGGTTTTCTCAGCCCCTGAAGGGTTGCTACTCCCATGTTGAGAAATACATAGGAAAACATTGAAAATACTTCTACCGAGAGATATCCGGCTCCGGCGGCGATAACATCGGCATCGGGGGTAAAAAGCCCCACCCAGAAGCTCCGGAGGGGAAACAGGCAGAGGAATCCGACGGTCATGACCATGACCCCGAAAAGCTGTCCCCGATACCAGCTCTCCCTGACGCGGTCCAGTCGACCAGCCCCGTTATTCTGGCCCACCAGCGTCACGACAGCCGTATTCAGGCCCATAATCGGCAGCAGGAATACCTGCTCAATTCTGATAGCTGCCCCGTAGCCGGCTACCGCGGCATCGGCTCCATAGCGCATAAGGAAATAGTTAATGACAAACACACCAAGGGCTACGGTCATGACATTCATGCTGACAGGAACGGCATGCGACAGGAGCTCCCGCCATTCTTTTGCTGTTTCGCGGATCCCCACTTTTCCCGAGTTCTTGCGCAGCTGCAGATGTCTGACCCGGAAGCCGAGATAGATCGTTCCGATCAGCTGCACGAGGATTGTTGCCAGCGCAATGCCGGCAGTTCCCATGTTGAATACAAATATGAACAGCGGGTCCAGGGCCAGGTTGGCAAAAAAACCGATTATCAGAAAGTTGCGGTAGCTTGCGGTATCCCCGCGGGCACTGAGGATTCCGTTGAGGCTCGCATTCAGAGCGAAGAACATGAGTCCGGCAAGGATCACCCTGGAATAGCTGAGGGCTTCGCCGAGGGAATTTCCCGAAGCACCCATCAGCCCGATGGCAGGCTTGAGCAGCGGAAATCCGATAAGCATCAGCACCAGTACAGCTGCAGCAGCGAGCGTAAGCCCGGAAACCCCGAGAGCAGCCCCCTTCTCCTCATCCCCCCGGCCGAGAGCATTGGCGCTCAAGGCCTGGACGGCATTGCCGAGTCCGGCGCCTACGGCTATCAGGATAAGATAGACAGGGAAGCTCAGTCCAAGTCCGGCAAGGGCATCAGGTGATATGAAACGGGTGTAAAACGTATCGGTTACGTTGAACATGGTGTTGAAGAAAAGTCCGGTTGCAGCCGGTACTGCCATGCGCAGCAGAAGCTTGCTGACCGGAGCCTGCAGCATGTCGTTGGTTTTCATATCACGAATATACTGACAAAAATGCAAACAATACAGAAAAAAGTCATTTTTCCCTTTTTCTCTCGCAGTGATCAGCCTTTTCCCGCCTGTATCCGGTTGCGGATGACAGCGATTATCCAGCTGACCACAAAGAGCAGCGTAAGGGTTATGACGATGGCCGGCCCCGAAGAGAGATCCATATAGTAGGAGCCGTAAAAACCGGCAATTGTCGAAAACAGAGAGAAGATAATCGATAGTATGATGATTTTTGAGAGTTTCTTTGAGAGCAGCGAAGCGGCTGCCGCCGGGGTAATCAGCAGCGCGAGCACCAGCACGACCCCCACCGACTGCACTGCTATCACGGTTGTCAAAGCAACTGCTCCCAGCAGGCCGTAGCGGATAAGTTCGGGAGAGAGACCGATTGCCACTGAATGGGCAGGATCGAAGCTGGTCACCAGCAGCTCCTTGTAAAACAGCAGGACCAGCAGAACCACAACCGCCGCTATCAGGGCCATAATTATGAGATCTGACTGGTTAACTCCCAGAATATTGCCGAAAAGGATATGGTTCAGGTCCTGAAAGGCAGCCACCCGGCTGAGCAGCAGGATTCCCAGGGCAAAGAGCCCGGCAAACATGACCCCTATCGCCGTATCTTCCTGCAGCTCCCTGCGGCGGGAAATGATGCCTATTCCGGCAACGGCAGCAGCGGCAGCCCCGATCGCCCCGATAAACATACTGAACCCGAACATATAGGCGATCACTATTCCCGGAAGGATAGAATGTGCCACAGCATCCCCGGCAAAGGCCATCCCGCGCCAGACAACGAAGGCACTGAGCGTGGCGCAGGCCAGGGATGCCAAAATTCCCGCTGCCAGACCGCGCAGGATAAAGCTGTAGGTCAGGGGTTCGATCAGCCATTCAACCATTTTTTTTCCTCCGGTTTTCCGTGAAACTCAAATCCATATGCCCGGGCAATGGTTTCAGGAGTCAAAACCTCACTTACCGCCCCGTCTGCAATGATTGTGCGGTCGATAAACAGTACCCGTGAGAAATGGACCGGCAGCAGCCCCAGGTCGTGGGTGCTGATTATTGCCGTCTTTCCCGCTGTAGAGAGGGCTTCTATGGTATGGAAAATGAGCTCCTGGGTGGTGATGTCCACATGGTTGAGGGGTTCGTCGAGCAGCAGGAGATCGGCATCATGGGCGAGGGTTCTGGCAATCATGACCCGCTGCTGCTGGCCGCCGGAGAGTTCCCCGATCTGGCTGCCGGCAAGATGGGTAATTTTCATCATCTCCATCGCCTGGTCAACCGTCTCTATGTCAGAAGGCTTCGGCCTCTTCAGCCAGCCAAGATGGACATACCGGCCCATCATGACGACCTGGCGGACAGTCACGGGAAACCGCCAGTCCACGGCTGCCCGCTGGGGAACGATAGCGACACGGTGTCTGCAGGATGTCGCCGTATGTCCGTAAACCATAATCGATCCGGTCCGGAGATGCTCGAGTCCCAGGATGAGCTTGAGCAGGGTGGACTTTCCCGATCCGTTCGGGCCGACAAGCGCCACCCGCTCCCCTGGTTTGATGGTCAGGTTGATAGATTCGAGAGCGTTTTTCGTGGTTCCTGGATAACGGAACGAGAGGTTTTCCACGGCAAGAGCCGGCTGGTTTGCCTCCGGCGGCATGGTGCACCTGCCTCCATAATGGAATACACGATGATGAATCGGATGGGAATGCTCCTGACAGGATTGGGCGGCAGGTGTCTGCGGCATACCTACTCCCTCAGCCCGTTGACAACTTGTTCGGCATTGTACCGTATCAGGTCGAGATAGGTGTCTCCGCGTTCACCCTCCAGAGCCAGGGCGCCGGTTAACGTAGCCATAATGCGCACCTCTTGATCTCCGCCGATTTCCTTCGTCAGGGTTTCAGCCAGTTTTTTGAGATTGCTCGATGCCGTTTTTCCCACAAATATCGCCCTCACCTGCTCCTCCTTGAGCAATCGCGAAAGGGCTGCGATATCCCGGGCAGAGGGTTCGGCATTGCTGGTAGTACCGGGGATAATTGCGCCTGTTACTTCAAAATCATATGCTTCGGCAAAATAGGTGAACGCCTGATGATCCAGCACCAGCTTCCGCTTTTCCAGCGGTATTACGCTGATCATGGTGCGGATTTCGGTATCGAGCTCATTAAGCTGCTCAAGATATGCATTTCCATTGCGCTGATAGGCGTAGGTATTGGCTGGATCGGCGGATGAGAGCACCTGTACCATATTCCTCACCCATACGGCAGCGCTTGCAGGATCCATCCATACGTGGGGATCGCCCTCAGCGTGCTCGTGGGCATGCTCGTCATCGTCATCATGACCGTGCTCGTCGTCTGCGTGTTCATCAGCATCGTGCTCATCAGCATCGTCTGCGTGCTCATCATCATCGTGCTCATCAGCATCGTCTGCGTGCTCGTCATCATCGTGCTCGTCATCATCGTGGGCGTGCTCATCAGCTTCATCTTCTGCCCCGATTATGCGTATCCCGTCTGATACGGGAACAATATATCCCGCTGCCGTCGCGGCAATATCGTCAAGTACGTTCTCCTCGAGATCGAGTCCGTTGATAAAGATAATATCCGCTCGTTCCACAACTCGCAAATCGCTGGGCGCCGCCGAATAATTATGCGGATTTATACCGGGGCCGATAAGCACGGAGAGCATCTCTTAAGGTGCAACAACCTGCTGCAGGACATCCCCGATAATGCTTGGCGGAAGCGGTAACTTTGAGCGTTTCGCCCTGATTCCAGCGTTACAGGATCGATCCGGGGAATAGTTTCCGGAATTCCGCGCTCGAAACTGGGATGTTGATATCTGCTCCGCCTCCGTACGCAGCAGACAGTGAAAATATTACGGCAAAGTCAACCAGTATCAGTATTTTTGCATGTTTCATGGTTTTCTCCTACTTAGTGTTCATGTTGGTATCCTATTGGTGTTTCCTGCTGGTGTCCATAGTGGTGTTCGCTAGTCCTCTAGGTGCGTTTCCTCGCGCTAGTACTTTTCCATGGTGGTGGGCAAACTCGCCCAGTGCTTCTGCTGTTCCGCAGAAAGTATACCAGTTCCACATACATGCAGGGCAAGGTGCTCCTAACCTTTGCGAACTTGGCCTCCCTGATAAAAGCCAGACGATTCCCCACCCCTTCAGGCGCATGGGCGGTTTTCATCCACCTTAGGGTGATGATCTCTTCTTTCCTTGGCACAGTGCTTCCCTATACTGCGGCTGCTTTCCCCCAATATTGCGGCTGCTGCAGCCCATATGATGTTTGGTATTACAAAGTAATAATATTGATAGATCAGATAAGAAAGTCAAAGCGGCGGTAGGTGTCTCGCTGATTCGTGGAGAGCGGCGTAAAGGCTCCCATTACGGCTGCCCTTGGCAGTCCGGCATCAAACTCCATAACATTACCTTGGCAGTCCGGCATCAGGTTCCTTAACGTTTGCCTTGGCAGTCGGTAGACATCCAATACCGCTATTCAGGCCACGCGGCATAGTCCACCATAGGCGGGGGATGGCGTGAAGTTCAAGTATTCCGGCACCCAGCGCCTGACAAAGTCCCGCGTGCCGTCAAACTCCGTCATCTGGGTATCAGTTAGATGCCGGAAATAGGGAACCGCGTCGCAGCCGGTTCCGTACAACCCACTGCCAGTTGCCGACATTGAAGCCATCTCGTAATCAAAGGTTTTGCGGCAAGATCGGCCTCCCTGTCGCCAGTCAAGAAGCAGATCTTTGCTGAGAAACCCGGCCGTAATCGTTTCTGACCCGGTTGTGCATGAATCCGGTCGCGTTGAGCTGACGCATTCCGGCATCGGCTGGGGAAGCCCGTCTCTCCGCTGCACCAGCGTGAGAAATCTTCCGTTGACTCCCGTAAAGGCAATACGTCATATAAGGCATTGAAATTACGTTGAAGCAGAGGCTGCGGAAAGTGAAACAGAATCCATGAAGAACCCGCCAGAATCATCCGGTAGACCGAACTGATTCCGCGGGCAATGGCAGCCAGCCGGCGAATGCTTATGGTACCGAACCGGAGGTGGGTTCCCGCGTAGGTTGTCAAATCGAGGCCGGAATATCGCGCACCTCTGAATACCGGTCAAGGCTCTGTCAAGATTCAGGGGATGGAGGCCGATGCCGGAACGGATAAAACCCAGCTACTCAAGGTCTGAAACTGGCGAGTCTTGAAGCCAGATGGTATCCCTTCTCCGGATCCCATGTCTCCATGTCGGTGTCTGCCGGGGGACGGGTTTCTGGACAGGTGTCTGTCGGGGGTTGGTGTTGTTGACGGAACAGAGCTGGTCGGTTTCTGCCAGTTCATGCAGCTCCCGCCAGCGCCGACTGTGAGAATATAGACGGTATAGAGCAAATACTTTTCAGGATATCGTCGCGGCAAAAGAAGGACCTGATCCTTGCTGAAGCTCCAGCGGTATGCGATTCGCTTTCGAGCTGCCGGGCCCGAAGAGTCACGCTTCAGCGCGCATCAGGGTTCATGATCCTCATTCAGCGCTAGACAGCCTGTACTGAAAATTGCGTGCCAGCCCTAATACAGCGCTTCAGCCGGGCTGCGCTCACTGATCAACAGCCCGCTGCCCAGTGAGCGCGAATGTGAATGGATAGATTCGAGGACAGCAAGATAAAGCGTGATCCTGTAGTCATCCCGGGAGCAAAGTTCGATCGGTGCAGGATCGAAAATAAACACCGGCACCACAGGATATCCTGAGCTGAGAGCTGCTGGGACGATAACATTATCCTCAAGACGCAGTCACGTCGGAACCAGAAAATCGCAATCTTCCAGCGCTTGGAAGCAGCCGTTTGTTCCATATGTCATTACCCCCAGACGGATTATTCTTCCTCGTCAGCTTCCTCGTCAGCTTCCTCGTCAGCTTCTGCTTCCGGCTTGACTCCCGTGACAAGGAAATGATACGCCAATCCCCCGGCATCCCTCACCTGCGTGAACCCTGCTCCGGAAACCTGCCTGATCACTTCATCTCCGGTAAAACGGTGTGCAGGGGGCGGCCCGCTGACCGAGAGCGCTGATCGTTTCCAGTCGACAATACAGATTTTTCCTCCCGGGGCAAGGATACGGAAGGCATCGCACAGCATTGCAGGAGGATCACTTATTTCATGATGGAGATTCAGGAAGCAGACAAGGCCGGCTGCTTCATCCTCCAGGGGAATGGTAAGCGGCTCCATGTGCAGCGGATACACCTCGGGGTATGCCGGGGCTACCTCGTGCTGCAGATAGTGAACAGCTGCTTCTGATATATCACAGGCATACACCCGCTCTGCACCGGGAAAATTGAGGAAGGCTGTGCTGTAGAGTCCGGCGCCGGCACCGACATCAACCACGATCCCGGGATGTATGGTCCCCACTGCTGCAAGAATACGTGAGGGCGGTATCTCCTCGAAGCGCTTCGGATCGGCCATACGTCTGATACGCTCAGGACTGGCCCAATGTTTTCTATAGTACTCGCTGTCCATACGCCATTCTAGCAGATAACAATCGGCCCCGTCCAGATTGCCGGGGTTGCCGACGGAGGAAGAAATAGTACTGCCTGCCCGGCTGATACTGGACTGTCTGCCGGTTATAGGCTATTGTCCAGAAGGCATCTGCCGCCAGAGGATAAGAAATCGCCGACTCCGGAAACTCTGCGGAAACTCTGCGGAAGCGCTGCCGAACTCTCGATAAGAATAAGGAAACCTACCTATGCCACATAAAACTATCAATCCGGCCGTCCGGAACATCGCCATTATCGCCCACGTAGACCATGGAAAAACAACCCTTGTAGATGCCATGTTTCAGCAGAGCGGCGTATTCCGCCAGAACCAGGCCATGGATGAACGCGTTATGGATACCATGGACCTTGAGCGGGAACGGGGCATAACGATAGCCGCCAAAAACTGCTCCATAATCTGGCGCGATATCAGGATAAACATCCTGGACACCCCCGGTCACGCCGATTTCGGCGGTGAGGTTGAGCGGGCCCTTTCGATGGTGGACGGGGCGATCCTGCTGGTTGATGCCGCAGAAGGCCCCCTGCCTCAGACACGATTTGTACTGAGCAAAGCACTCCATGCCGGACTTCGCCTGCTGGTAGTCATCAATAAAATAGACCGTCCCGATGCCCGGGTCGAGGAAGTGCTCAACGAAATATACGAACTGCTGATGGATCTCGATGCTCATGAGGATCAGCTGGATTTTCCCCTGCTCTATGCCGTCGGCAAGGACGGTATTGCCTACGCAGATCCTGAAAAACCGGGAAAGGACCTGATTCCGCTCTTTGACTTGATCGTTGACGAAGTTCCGGGCCCCTCCTATTATCCCCAAGAACCCTTTCAGATGATGATATCCGATCTCTCCCATTCCGACTATCTCGGTCGCCTTGCCATCGGCAAAATAGTCAACGGCAGTGTAAGATCACGAGACAAGCTGGTCTGCCTGGGTCTGGAAAATAAGAAGACCCCGCTTAACGTTACCCGGCTGCAGGTGTACCGCGGAACCAGCCTTGTTGATACCGATGCCGCGGAACCCGGCGATATTATCGTGCTGGCCGGAATAAGCCAGGCCCATATTGGAGACACCATCTGCACGATCGACAATCCCAAACCCCTGCGCCGCCTTACCGTGGATGAACCGACCATTGCCATGCGCTTCATGGCCAATAATTCACCCTTCAGCGGCCGGGAAGGAAAATTTGTCCAGTCGAGCCGGCTCAAGGAGCGGCTGAAGCGCGAAACGCTCAAGAATGTCTCGATTCAGGTTGAGGACCTCGAGGGCGCTGAAGGGACTCTGGTAAAAGGACGGGGCGAGTTTCAGATGGTAATTCTGATGGAGACCCTGCGCCGGGAAGGATTTGAATTCTGCGCCGGACAGCCCGAAGTGCTTTTTCACTATGAAAACGGGAAAAAACTGGAGCCGATCGAGCATCTCTATGTTGACTGCGAAGAAATGTATACCGGTATTGTTACCGAGAAACTCCTGAAGCGAAAAGGACTGATGATCGCCTACGTTAACCACGAAAGCGGCCGTTCCCGCCTCGAATTCACGATACCCTCCCGGGGACTGATCGGCTATCGGGACGAGTTTCTCACCGACACCCGCGGGACCGGGATTATAAACTCCTATGTAACCGGCAACGAACCCTACCGGGGCGACTTCCCGGTCCGCCAGACCGGATCGCTTGTAGCTGACCGACAGGGGGAAGCGGTTCCTTATGCATTGTACAATCTGGAACCGCGGGGACAGCTGTTTATCACCCCGGGAGATCCGGTCTATGAAGGAATGATTGTCGGCGAACACAACCGCGACAACGACCTCAACGTCAATCCCTGCAAGACCAAAAAGCTCTCCAATATGCGGGCTTCGGGCAAGGATGATGCCGTCACGCTTACCCCGATTCTTCCGATGACCTTGGAACGTGCTATCCAGTTTATCCGCAATGATGAGCTGGTGGAGGTAACCCCGAAATCGGTTCGCATCAGAAAAAAGCTCTTGACGGCTGCGGCCCGAAAGGTCGACGGCAAACGCTGATAACCATTATTTAACCCATAACAGGTTGATTCTGCACGAACTGAACGCTAAAATGGTGGTGATAGAATAAACGCATCGAGTCGACAGGGTTGCCAGGGCATCAGTAACGGCAAAGGGGCAGTGAGTATTATGTCGCAATCGATCACAATTGAAACGCAGCTGCGCATTGCCATTTTCAGCGACTCATTTCTGCCTATGATCAGCGGAGTGGTAACGTCTCTTCTGACTCTGGCAGAAAATCTCGCTGACCGGGGTCATTTTGTGCTTATCGTCAGTCCCGGACCGAACAAGCACCAGTATACGCATAAGAATATTCGCCTGGAATCGGTTGCCGCCATACCGGCAAAATTTTATCAGGACTTCAAATGGTCGGCTCCGTTCAGCCTTCGTATCCGTGAAATAGTGAGAGAAGAGCAAATCCAGCTCATCCATTTCATGACCCCTTTTCTCGTTTCCTTCGTCGGTATCAATATTGCCCGGACTCTCAAGATTCCTCTTGTCGGTACCTTCCATACCTTTATCTCGGACCCGACCAACTATCGCCATTTTATTAAGGGAAAGATGTTTGATGTCCGCCAGGAGAGTGTCTGGCACTATTCCAATCTCTATTATAATGCTGCTGACATCAATACCGCCCCGGCGGAAAGTACCCGCCGGGAAATGCTGGCCAACGGCAGCCGGGTGGATATCAGGGTCATCTCCAACGGCATCGATCCGGGACTGTTCGACGGTTCGCAGGCGCAGGATTTCCGAAGGAAATGGGGGCTCACGGGCAAGACGCTGCTCTATGTTGGAAGGGTAAGCCAGGACAAGAATATGGTGAAGCTGCTCGAATCCTACGCTCTGATCTATCAGCAAGCTCCTGAAGCCCGACTGCTCATTGTCGGTGATGGTCCGCAGCTTGATGAGTTGAAGCGGCTTGCGATCCGGGAACCTTACGGAAAGCAAGTAGTTTTCACGGGAAGGATCAGTCACAAGGAGCTGCTTACAAATGGCATGTATGCTGCCTGCGATCTTTTTATTACCGCATCCAAAACTGAGAATCAGCCGATGACTATCCTTGAGGCGCAGGCCAACGGGCTGCCCTGCGTGGGCTTTTCGGCCCGGGGAGTTCCCGATCTGATAACAGACGGGGTAAACGGCAGGCTTGCAGAGCCGGATGATGCGGAAGGGTTGGCATCGGCCGCGGTTGAGGTTCTGTCCGACCCCGATCTCAGCCGCAAGTTGGCAGAAGGTACCCGCCGCATGATCCAGCGGCACTTTATTCCATCGGTAATTGAGCAGTGGGAGGATACCTATCGGGATGTGATCGGCACTTTCCGGGATGGGGGATATCCCCACAAGGGGCATCTGCACCTGACGCAGCTTCTGGGGATGCTGAAGGAAATTCACCTGACTAAACCGGTGACTAAACCGGGATCTTCCGCTGCAGTCCGGCACGCTGACCATTGAGGTGGATACTCTTTTCTGGAGGATGCTATGGCTTATATCCGATGCTGCTTTTTTTCCAAAACCTTGCGTATACAGACGGCAATGAACGTGATCCTCCCCGAGAAGGGTTTCGCAGCGGCTTAACAAGTCTGGATGTCCGTCGGGGCAGTTTCGTCTTGTGGCTCTATCATGGCGTCTTTCAGATGATGAGAGCTCTTGGGTGCGCAATACATCCATCGAACGTTATGCCGAGAGTATGGCTGGCAGTTGTCATGCTCTGATGCCCAGAGAAGCTACTATAACGATATGGAGGAAGGCGGCTGCACGGCAGCTATCAGTCGTGAGCTGCCCCGGCTACCCGCGCGTTTTTCCCCATTGGAAAACAAGTGGCGTCAACATATGGAAGGCCCGCCCCCGGGATTCTTTTGTCGCCGGTCTCTCTATGGGCGGTTTCGGCGCCTTCAAGCTGGCCTTGAATCAGCCCGAATCGGTGGCTGCTGCGGGAAGTTTTTCGGGAACCGTCGATATACTGGGCCGTCTCGCCATGCAGCGCGGCAGCCGGGAAGAATTCCGTCGAATATTCGGCAGTCCGGATCAGGTTGGGAAAAGCCTCAACGATTTGCCCTGGCTGGTTTCACGCGATCGAGAGGCAGCCTGGCCTCGTCTTTTCCAGTGCTGCGGCACCGAGGATCCCTTTCTGGAAATAAACCGGAACTTCCGCAATGCCGCCCGGGATCATCATGTACCCCTTACCTATGTTGAAGATGCAGGGTATGGACATACCTGGGACTATTGGGACCTCAAGATTCAGAGTTTTCTGGAATGGCTTGACGGACTTGATCTCGGCAAACCCGGCAATCCTGACGATCTCGGCAAACCCGGCAATCTCAGCAGGTGAGTCTTCCGGTGTCTTCCGGCAGCTCAGGAACTGTCTGCAGTCCGGGCATCCCCTCCAGCTCAGCGTAACGTGCTATTCTGCTGAACGCTCCGGATTTCAGCAGATACCGCTCATGTTCCGTTATTCCGACGATCAGTTCATCATATACGCCGGCTTCGAGACGCTGGCAGAGGGTTCTGCGTATATCGGGGGGGACTTGCAGCTTGAAGACTGCCGGCAGGGCAAAGCACCACAGGGTAAAGGAGGTAAGCAGGACAACCCCGGGGAATCCAAGCCTGAATCGCAGCAAGTCAAAGTGTTCGGGTTTCTGGGGCTTTCCCGGCGGAAACAGAAATAACGGTCCCCGCTCACGTCCCCGGGTACGTTTTTCAGCCTGTACCATACGCTCGGGCGGTGCGGGCACGGAGGTCGGAAAAAACGGCAGCCCGGCAAACTCTTTCTGCAGCATCTCCCATCCGGGCGCTTCCAGGATTTCCCCATCTTCTCCGAAGCGGCAAAGCGTGATCATCCGCTCGATGCGGACTCCGTTGAAGCGCAGCAGCAGATCAGTTTCGGTCGATGTGAAAGCCTTTCGATACCAGCAGCGGTCGGGCGGATAGGTTTTGCAGATGTTCGACTGTTCCGGTGTATTGTGAATTATGCATTTCGCTGTCGGTTTATGGAGAAAGCGGCAGTCGGCGTTGTAGAAGAGGCGCCACTGGCCATCCTGCTTGAGAACGGGAACCATGCCTTCGAACCAGCAGATATCGGCGAGATAGAGCAGGTCGTTGCGCGTCTCTATCGATAAATCGCACAACGGCAGGTTTGAGCAGCAGTAGGTACCGCATGAGGAACAGGGAGAGGCTAGCCAATCAGGCGTATTGAGAAATATCGTCTCGGAAACCTGCAATATGGTGGGATCACTATCGGCCAAAGGGCACCTCTCTTTCTATTTTTTCGGGAATGCTGCATCTTTTCGGGGATGCTGCATAAGATATAAATATCTCCGGTCTGCGTGTCAAGTACCTGATGCTCCTGATGCTGCAGTGGTGTATGGATGCAGTTGCCCCCCCCTGGGCTCCCCTGGGCTCCCCTGGCCTCCCCTGGCCTCCCCGGCTTGCGTGCTTTCCGGTTGCGCTTCTGCCCCGGAAAACGTATTATAAAGCAAACTCATTGCAGGAGCTTTTTTGTGAGTGAAATATTTGTTACCGGTCATCAAAACCCGGATATGGACTGTACCGTTGCCTCCTATTGCTACAGCTTTCTTAAAAACCGCATAGATCCGGAGAACACGTATATCCCGATCCGCTGCGGAGCCCTGAACGACCAGACGCTCGAAGCCTTCTCCCGTGCGGGAATCAATCCTCCGGAACTCTACAAGGATCTGCTGCCGGTTGTTGAAGATATTGTGCTTCCCAATTCGTACAAGCTCCATGAGAACGAAACCATCCTTGAGGCTGTGCAGACGATCCTCGATCGCAACATCAGTCTGCTCACGGTAATCGATGAGCAGGATTCCTACCGGGGAATCGTAAGCATCAACGAAATCTCCCGCTTCCTGCTCTCTCAGCAGACCGGCAGCCGCCCCACCTATGAATTCTATACGGAAAACTTCAGCAAGGTAATTCCCGGAAAAATTCTCAAACAGGGTTCGCAGCCGCATTTCAAAGCTCCGATCATGTCCGGAGCCATGCCCTATAAAGTCAGTGTCCAACGGCTGAAAACCCTCTCCCAGCTTCCGCTGCTGGTAGTCGGCAATCGGAAGGAGATATTGGCGTTTGCTGTCGATAACCAGCTGCCGGCGGTAATCATTACGGGGCTCGAAGAACATGAGGATCCGATAATGGATCTTTCCCGCTACGAGGGAACGGTGTTTGTTTCCGAGATCGATACAGCCGAGTCCATCCGCCTGCTCCGCATGAGCTCCCCTGTCAAGACTATCATGAACGCCGCCATACCCCGAGTCGATGCGGAAACGTTGTTCGATGAGGCCAAGGTTATGCTCAGCCATTCCGACCTGCGCGGACTCCCTATTTTCCGAAACGAAGAATTTATTGGAACGGTAACCCGGCGATCTTTTATCGAGCGGCCCCGCAAAAAGCTCATTCTCATTGACCATAACGAAACGGGCCAGAGCATCAAGGGAAGCGATGATGCTGATATTCTCGAGATTATCGACCATCACCGCTTTGCTGCCGGCAAAACCCGTAATCCGATCTATATTTCGGCAAAGCCGGTCGGCAGTTCCAGCACTATCGTGTATCAGCATTTCAAGCATGAGGATGTCCCGATACCTCAGGATATTGCTCTGCTGCTGCTTTCGGGTATAATTTCCGACACGGTAAACCTGAAGTCTCCCACTACGACGACGGAAGACCGTAAAGCCCTCAGTTATCTGTGCGGTGCTACCGGTATCGATCCCGAGGCATATACCAGAGAACTGTTTGCCCAGCTTACGATGCTCAAAAAGCGTGATCCGGAAGCGGTTATTCTTTCCGATTTCAAGCAGTACGAGCATGACGGGGTAAAGGTGGGCATTGGTCAGGTCGAGGTTACCACGCTGGAAGACATTCCGGAACTGGCCGGGAAGTATTCTCAGGCTCTGGAAAAGATTGCCGGAGAACAGCGGCTTGCCTGGACGATGCTGCTCGTTACCAATGTGCTGAAGCAGGACAGCCTGCTGCTGACTAACGGAAACCGCCTGCTTGAGCATAAGCTTATTTACGAGCCGGCTGCAGATGCGCAGTATATGCTGCTCCCGGGGATTCTGTCACGGAAAAAGCAGCTGCTGCCCGAGGTTATGCGGGCTATCAGCAGCGATCACTAGCAGTCATCGGCAGTCACGATCACCAGCGGGGTTATTCTGCCGCCGGGATGCCGGGGCGGGGTTATTCTGCCGCAAGGATGCCGGGGCGGGGTTATTCTGCCGCCGGGTTATTCAACCCGCTGGTTCAGCTGCTGATGCAGCTGCCGCTGCTGCACTTTTAAAGGCTGACACCATGCTTTCCGGCAGCTTCACCGGGCGCTGTGTTTTCAGGTCCATAAAGTACCCGGTCTGCGATCCTGAACAGTGAATCGTTTCCCCCTGAACAATCTCATAACCCATTTTCCACTTACTGCCTCCTGCTTTTTCCATCCAGCAGCGGCCGGTCGGTTTATCGTGGATGGTCAGCGGACGCAGGTAGTCAACATCGGTATGCATGAGCACGGGTGAGCGGTCGTCGGCAATCATACTGGCAAAGGGGTAATAGAGATCGAGAAAATGGTGCCGGAGGTCTTCGAACCAGCGAATATAGACGATATTGCTGACATATCCCATCGCATCGACATCGTAGGATCGGACATATATATCAGTGGTAATCAGAAGCGGTTTCGTTTGCATGGACACCCTCGCGGCTTACTTGTATGAGGCCAGAAATGACCCCATCAGGGGCAGAATCTGTTTGTATCGTTCGTAGTTCCGGGAATACTCCTGCCATCGGTCGGGATCGGGATAAAACGTATCGGCTGTGCCGACCATGGCATCTGCCGCATCCTGAAATGATCGGTATTTCCCGGAACCGACAGCAGCAAGGATGGCGGCGCCCAGCGCCCCGGCTTCGGGCTCTCGAGTACGGGTGCAGGGCCGTTCCAGAATATCGGCTGTCAGCTGCACCCAGATATCGGACCGGCTGCCGCCTCCGACAACCCTGAATTCATTGATATTCATGCCGTCAGGCAGGTTGTCGAGATTTGCCTTTAAATAGAAGGCGGTCCCTTCCAGCACGCCTTTGCAGATATCTCCCCGGGTGGTATCGATTGTCAGCCCGGATATATTGCCCGATGTTTTTTCGAGGAAGGCAGGAGGCCCGGTGGTGATAAAATGGGGCAGCACGGTTACCGGGCTCGGACCGATCGGCATCTCATGCATCAGGTGTTCGTAGATATTCACCTCTGGAAAGTTCTTCACCCCTTGGGCAAAGGTATCACGAAACCATTTAAGCAGAATTCCTCCCTGATTGTAGATAAAGCTTGCCCACCTGTCCGGGACTGCGTGGTGCTCGGTATTGAGCCCGCGTGCAAGCATCGCGTCTATCGGCTTCCGCTCATTGCAGACGGAGACGATGCAGTGATAGGTGCCCATGCCGTACATGGCCGTTCCTTCGTCCAGCACGCCGCAGCCAAGGGCATTAGCACATTGGTCATGCGTACCGACAACCAGCAGCGGCTGATTGTGCAGCCCGAACTCTGCAGAGAGTTCCTTTGTCATACTGCCGCACACGCTCCCTGCCGGCATCAGGTCCGGCAGCTTTTCCGGGTCAAAATCAATCTTGCTCAGCAGGTCGCTATTCCAGACGTTTCTGTCGATATCGAAGGCCAGGGTCCGGTTTGCGTGGGCATAATCTACAACCGGGGCTGCCCCCAGCATAAAGAGAATATAGCTTGCCCACAGAAGAAAGCTGTCGCTCTGTCTATAGAGGTCCGACTGATCATTCCGATACCACATGAGTTTAGTCAGGCTGTAGTTTGTGCCCAGAGGGTTTCCGTTCTTGCTGTAAAGTTCCCGGTCGGTGATGAGCTCCCGCAGCCGGGGCACAAATTCATTGCCGCGGATATCGAAGCTCAAAAGAGAGTTTCCCAGAGGTTTTCTGGCTAAGGAGACCGGTACAACGGCTTCTCCCAGCGAGCTGACAGAAATTGCTTCTATCGGCTGCCGGATGCCGGTGACGCAGTCCTTGATCATCCCTTTAACCTGATCCCAAACCATCCAGGGGTCAAGTTCGGCCTGCCCGGGTTCCTGGCTGACAATCGTATATTCACGGTAGGCAGATGCGAGAGCCCCGCCTTTTTCGTCAAAAAGAACTGCTTTGCAGCCGGTTGTTCCAAGATCGATTCCCAGAAAACTCATTATCGAAACACCCCTTTTGTGCTGGTCGGAAAACTCAGGTCGGTTTTATCTAGCCGTCAGTCAGCGGCAGGAAAGCTCCGGTCGTAATGCTCCGGTCGTAATGCTCCGGTCGTAAAGCTCCGGTCATGAAGCTCCCCCTGAAAAGTCCCGGCAGGCTATCGTTAATCGGTAACCTCTGCCGCCCTTCCAGCTATACGCAGCTCATCCTCAAAAATCACCCGGCACCGGTCGTAGATGTTCTGCGTTGCCTGTTCGGTACTTCCCGTTTCCCGGACAGTTTTCTCATATATCTGGCGCAAATCGGTACCGATATTTATCTTCGATATCCCCAGTTCGGCGGCTTTTCTGACATACTCCAAGTCGATCCCGCTGCCGCCGTGCAGCACGAGGGGGATATTGAGGGCGCTGTTTATGGCTGCCAGATGTTCGAGGTTGATGCGGGCCGTCGGCTTTTTCTTATCCATTGCCGCTCCGGTAATTGCTCCGTGAATATTCCCGATCGCTACGGAAAGCCAGTCGCACCCGGATTCATCAGCAAACCGGACTGCTTCGGAGACATCGGTAAACCCTCTTCCGCTGGCAAACAGTTCTTCATAGGGCGGCAGGGGGCCGCTTTCATGCCCTAGAACGGCTCCAAGCTCGGCTTCAACGGCTGCAGATGAGTTCCCGTGGGCATAATCCGCTACTTCTTTTACGGCGGCGATATTGTCGTCCAAGGAGAGCCTCGATCCATCTATCATGACTGAATCATACCCCAGATCCACAGCCTCACGGATATACTCCATGTAATCGACGTGTTCCTGTAA
>JAGYPA010000059.1 GCA_018399255.1 Spirochaetales bacterium
TATGTGAAAACATTGAAGAATTTAGCTGTAGCTGGCCGGTGCATTTCAGCTTCAGGAGCAGCATGGGATCAGACAAGAGTAATTCCGGTCTGTACCCTTACAGGCGAGATTGCCGGGACGGCTGCGGCACTCTGCTTATATGATTCTGGATTTCCTGATATAGATCTCGAGATTTTGCGGGAAAAACTGGCGAAAAACGGGAACATCCTGAAAAAAGAGTACCTTACCGACTCAGTGAAGCCGAAACTGACTGAAGTTTGACTGAAAGCAAAATAAGTCAATCTTGAAACAGGTTACCACTACTCTTCCCCCGACCGGTCCCGGTACAGCCGACGGACCATTTCCAGATGCGCCTTCACCAGCCTGGCTGCCTCAGCCATTTTTTCCGCTTTCAGGGCAAGATAAATCGCCTGATGGTCTTCATACAGCTGTGCTGAATCCTCCTCGTTCTGGAGAACCAGCGTCCGGCTGCCCCGGATCGAGTGTTCCAGCAAGGTAACCACGAGATCGAGTGTTTTCTGTAAAATATAACTCCCCGAAGCCAGGACGAGGGTCTTGTGAAAGGCAATATCCGCCTCGGCGCCCATCTCCGGATCATCGGCGGCGAGAGCCTCCTTCATCCGCTCAATTATTTCGCCGAATTGGACAAGATAGGCATCTTCAATCCTTTCACCCAGCAAGTCGAGGGCCCGTCGTTCGATCAACTCGCGCAGGTCGAACAATTCCAGGTGAAAATCTTTTTTCAGAAAAAGCAGAGGAGATATAAGGTTTATGAACGGGGCAATATTCAGCTCGGTCAGGTAGGCTCCGCCTCCTGACTGAATCTCCACCAGCCCGATAATCTCGAGTACTCGAAGCGCTTCACGGATCGACGGGCGGGAAACATTGAAGATATCTACCAGTTCACGCTCTGAGGGAAGCTTCTGGCCCGTTACAAGCTTTCCGGCAATTATCATTTCAACAAACTGCTCGAGGATTTCCTGATAGATTTTTTTCGTGACTACGGGTTTGAAGCCCCCCGAACGTTCGTTTTTCATGGATGAAGTGTAGCAGATTAAGCCGGTACAGCGCAACTGGAAACCGGTGTGAATGAAATTAATAGCTAGATAACTGGTCTTACCAGTTGACAAAGAAAACAAGCTGCAGTACCATAGCACCATGAACATTATTGTACTTATCAAGCAAGTTCCTCTATCATCCGACATAGGGATGGATGAAGAGACCGGCGTCATCCTCCGCGAATCCGGCAACACTAAAATGAACCCCTACGACCTCTACGCACTGGAAACCGCCCTGCGAATCAGGGAAAAAGCCGGCGGGAAAATCTCTGTCCTGACCATGGGGCCGCCCCAGGCGGAGCAGGTAGTGAGGGAAGCTTACATGATGGGCGCTGACTATGGATATCTTCTCACCGACCGGGCTTTTGCCGGCTCGGATGTTCTGGCTACTTCATACGCCCTCTCGCAGGCTCTCACGCATATAGGCATCGGCGACCTGATCATCTGCGGCAAGCAGACCACCGACGGCGATACTGCTCAGGTAGGTGTAGAGTGCAGTGAGTTCCTTGGAATTCCCTGCATAACAAATGTAAAACGGATTATCGATATTCAGCCTGATGCCGTCACTATCGAAAGCGACATGGGAATGACTATAGAACACGCCCGGATCACCTATCCTTGCCTGATAGCTGTAGACAAAGACATCTATCAGCCCCGTCTCCCGTCATACCGTAAAAAAAAGGCCACCGCCCTGCTGCCTGTTGAGAAAATAACCCTGAATCAGCTGAAGGATCAGAATACCACCCGATACGGGCTTACAGGATCTCCCACGCAGGTAATAAAAATCTTCCCCCCCAGTCGAACCAGCACACATGAAATTTGGGAAGGGGAGCATCTCGGCCGACGTCTCTTTGCATTGCTGAGAGACGGAAAGCACCTTCAGGAGAATGTATGAGCCATATAGCCGTTCACCAGAATAAGGCAGTTGATTACAAAGCTCTATCAGCGCTGTGCCCCTTCGGTGCAATCGTCGTAGATAATGGGCATATCGCTGTCACCAGTGCCTGCCGGATGTGCAAACTCTGCATAAAAAACGATACCCGCGGAGTATTCGAACTGGTAGAAGATGATGTAGCCGGAACTGATACGAGCGAATGGAACGGCATAGCCGTTTTTATCGAGATATATGAGATGAAAATCCATCCTGTCTCCCTTGAAATGATCGGCAAAGCGCAGGAACTGGCCGGAAAAATCGGCCATTCTGTCTATGCTGCGGCTGCAGGAGAAAAAATACATACGGCACATGTTGAGGAACTTCTGCACTACGGAGTCGATGAACTCTACCTGTACGAAGCCCCGGAGCTCAAGCATTTCCGGATAGAACCGTATACTGCGGTATTTGAAGATTTTATTGTACGGCGACGTCCATCGGTTGTGCTTGTCGGCGGCACATCAATAGGACGAGTGCTCGCTCCCCGGACAGCAGCCCGCTTCCGGACCGGGCTCACCGCTGACTGCACCATACTCGACATTCAGGAAAATACCGATCTCGATCAGATCAGACCAGCATTTGGCGGTAATATCATGGCCCATATACGGACCACAAAGCATCGGCCTCAATTTGCCACGGTTCGCTATAAGATTTTCAATATGCCGGAAAGGATAACCAATCCAACAGGAACGGTAATTCACTGCACCCTGCCGCCAGCAAAGTTGAATAGCACTATAGAAATTCTCAAGGTGCACCACAAGGAAAAGGTGAAGCACCTTGAAGAAGCTGACGTGATCGTGGCAGCCGGCCGCGGAATCGGCAGCAGGGAAAACCTGAAATATATCGAATACCTTGCAGAACTGCTCGACGGCGAGGTGGCCGGTACCAGAACCCTCATCGAAGCAGGATGGATTGATCCCCGTCGTCAGATCGGACTATCCGGCAGAACCGTCCGCCCAAGGCTGATCATTGCCTGCGGTATTTCCGGATCGGTACAGTTCACCGCCGGAATGAACGGCTCGGAAAAAATCATCGCTGTCAATATCGACCCGAATGCCGCTATCTTTTCCATCGCCCATATCGGTATTGTGGGAGATGTGACCAAGGTAATACCCGAGCTCATTGAAAATATCAAGGCCGATGCAGCAGCCGATGTCAAGGCCGATGCAGCAGCCGAGGGCACCGCCGAAAGGAGCACGTCATGAACCCGGTCACGTATAAAAAAATTGGAGCCGAAGATATAGAGAATCTGAATCGCATCATACCAGACAGGACTCGAATACATGTGGGCGATGCAATCCACCCTGACTATCAGCATGATGAACTTCACGCGCTCACTGGAGTACCCGAAATACTGATTGAACCGATATCGGCGAATGAGACGGCAGCGGTAGTCAAGTACGCCGCCTCAAACAATATCCCCATAACCCCCAGAGGCCAGGGAACCGGACTGGTTGGCGGAGCCGTCTGCCTGCACGGCGGAATCATGCTCTCGCTCCAGAAAATGAACCGGATTCTGGAACTGGATGAAGACAACGTGATTCTTACCGTCGAACCCGGTGTTCTGTTGATGGAAATCACCGAATATCTGGAACATAAAATGCTTTTCTACCCGCCAGACCCAGGTGAGAAAAGTGCCACAATTGGAGGAAATATCAGCACCAACGCCGGCGGAATGCGGGCTGTCAAGTATGGAGTAACCCGCGATTTTGTTCGGGCACTGGAAGTGGTACTCCCTGATGGGGAAATCGTCACATTGGGAGGAAAAGTGGCAAAAAACTCATCAGGCTACAGCTTAAAGGACCTCATCATAGGTTCAGAAGGAACCCTCGGCATAGTAACCAAGGCATTCCTCCGACTGCTGCCGCTGCCGGGAGTCGTGACCTCGATGCTCATCCCCTTCCCTGACCTGGATAGCGCCATCGCAACGGTGCCCAAAATCATGAAAGCCCGCCAAATCCCCACGGCTGTTGAATTCATGCAGAAGGAAGTAATCACAGCCGCCGCCGAATACCTTGGACGCCAGTTTCCCGACTCCTCTTCCAGTGCTTACCTCCTTGTTTCCTACGACGGACCTACTCGAGAGTTTGTCGATCTGGCACTCGATGAGGCAGCAGAAATTGCCTTGGCAAACGGCGCAATCGATGCCTTCTATTCCGACACTCCTGAACGTCAGGATGCCGTCTGGAAAACCCGGGGAACCTTTCTCGAAGCTATCAAAGCCTCGACAACAGAAATGGACGAATGCGATGTGGTGGTACCGCGAAGCGAGATAGCCGCTTTCATCAAATTCTGCCATGGCCTCCAGGAACAGTACGGTGTGCGGATTATGAGTTTCGGCCATGCCGGTGACGGAAACCTGCACATCTACGCTCTGCGCGACAATCTTGGAGATGATGACTGGCTGTCAAAGCTTCACAACGTCTTTGAGGCTATGTATCAGCGGGCAAAGCAAGTGGGAGGCAAGGTTTCCGGTGAGCACGGTATTGGATATGCTAAAAAGAACTTTCTAGAGGAGTCAGAGGTTCCTGAAATCTCACGACTGTTTTCTCAGATCAAAAAAGCATTCGATCCCCGAAACATCATGAACCCGGGGAAGGTAGCCGGTTAGCGTTGCCGGCGGCTATGGACAGCCGCGAGGTGTCTGACACCGTTTTCCGCAATTTAACACCGTTTTTTTGAGGGATCCGGTGTCAGACACCGGATCCCTCAATTTACCATGGCATTTTTGAGGAAAACGATGTCAGACACCTCAGTCACATCAGATTCAGCCCCAGGAAGTCGTAGCTCAACCGGGTCAGCAGTCCATTGGCGGTGCTGAGGGCTTTCTGCAGCTGACGACGGTCACTTTCCGACAATGATGCCACTGACAGGTCGTCATTCACCTTTCGCAGTTCGCCGTGGGCGAGAATCTGATTGGTAAACCGCAGCTCCCACAGTTTCTCAAAGGCCGCAGCTGCAGCCTCGGCATTGATCGGCTCCAATACCCCTGAAGTCCTGAGCGCCTGCAGACGCTGCAAGGTTGAGGACAACGGTATCCGCTCCCTCAGGGCATAGAGTCTGGCAGCGTTGATAATCGGTATCAGGCACTCCTTTACATTGATAACCGCCTGGCCGTCCCGTTCTTCAGTCCTCACCGCACCCAGTATGCCGATTGGCGGTTTATACTGCAGGCAGCTGCGGGCAAAGTGGGTCAGGAATTCCGGACGCTCACCAACCTGATTGAAAATTGATGTCTGCAGGTGTTCTACAAGCTTTTCATCTCCGCCAGCCGGGGATAGATCGAAAAAAACATGCGTATCCAGCAGCGCCTGCTCATCAGCCTTGAATATCCACTCATGATACTTTGCCCGCCACTCGTTAACTGACAGGCAATATGCCGGATTAACTGCCATAATACCGCCGGGACAATAGGAGAAGCCAGCCTGGTCCAGCCGTGAACAGACCAGGTCGGCAGCCTTCAGATAGTAAAGCCGCTCTTTTTCCAACCGATCGCCGGTCGCCCCGGATTCAAAAACCAGAGCATTATCCTGATCGGAAAAGAGCGTCATTTCTCCGCGGCCGCTGCTTCCCAAGGCCATGAGGGCATACAGTCCGGGAGCCGGACCAAGCTGTTCCAGAGCCAGCTCCAGAAGCCGTCGCTGGGCTGTCGAATAGAATTTGCTGATAACCGCGCGGATATCAGCGGAACTGCGGCTTTCAGTTACCAGGATTCGGACCAGATTGGGCAGCTGATGAAGCAGTCGTACTACCTGGGCATCGGTTTCGGCAGATTCAATCTTCTTCAGCAGCAGTCCGGGTTCAGAAGGTTGCCCAGGACGGGTTTCGGCAGCAAAGGGTTCAAGAGCATCGAGGGCCCCGACAAATCCCGCCTGCGGGGTGCGGGATATTGGCCTGAATACGATCACCTGTCCATTCTGCTCGGTAAGGAATATCCGCGACACCCGGATAATAACATCCAGCTGCGTTCCGCTCCCGCACACTATCCGTGCCTCAAATTCATCCTGATCTGGTTGAGAGGAGAGCATATTTCTGAGGTGCCGGAACAGACGTTCGTCACGCTCTTTCTCAGTCCCTATCACGACCCCGTTCCCGTTTCCGGTCCAATTCCCGATTCCGTTCCCGTTTCCGGTCCCGTTCCCGCCTGCGGTCGCCGCATCATCAGCAGATAAAGAAAATCCTGGGAAAAGACGGTACCAGACGGCAGGATCCCGCATCTCATCCTCTCCATATCCTGTCATCCTCATCAGCGCGGGGCTGACAAATACCGTCTCTCCGTCAAGAAGCAGAAGATATCCCTCGTTGGAAGCCTCCACCAGGGCCCGATAGCGCTCTTTTGCCTCCACCAGTCCTGCTTCCGCCTGACGCCGGCTGCGCTCGATCCGCCGGCTCTGGACTACCAGATAGATCAGCAGGAGAATCAGAAACAATGTCACCCCGATGAGAACCTGCACCAGTGTGCGGGTGAATCTGGCAATCTCCTCCTCCACATCGTGTATGTAAAAGCCTGTTCCTACAATCCATCCCCAGGGCTCAACTCCCTGTACATATGATAGTTTTGGCACTATCCGGCTGCTTGCGGCGTCCAGCTGCCACAGATACTCAAGAAAACCTCCTCCAGAAGAGCGCACGAGTTCCACCGATTCGACAAAGAGGTGTTTGCCGCTGCGATTCATCTGATCGGTGTAGTCGGCAAGGTCCTGCCCGACAAGTTCCGGATGCCAGGGGTGCATTATCATCACCGGCTGCATGTCGGTAATCCAGAAGTAGTTCTCGTTCCCCTCACCGTAGCGCAATTTCTGCAGTTCATCGATTGCTGCTGCCTGTGCCTCCTCCCGGGTAAGTGTTCCGTATGCCTCAAGCGATATGTAGTAATCCAGAGCACTTACTGCCACCGATGAGATACTGTGCAGTGCGGTCTCTTTCTCCCGCATAAGGCTGTTGTGAAACAGCGGAAGCACTACGAGAAACTGGACTGCGATAAAGAGCACCAGCGCGGTCATGGCCGGAAGCACGATTCGCAGCCGGAAAGCTCCGGTTCCCTGCTTTCCCGACCTGCGATCTGCAGGCCTGCTTTGATCTGCCCTGTTTGCATCTGCACGATTACGGTTTATATTGCCGCGTTCTGCTCTGTTCAAACCTGCACGTCCCGCAGCCGCTTCGGTATACGAGCGTCCCCGGAAATATCGGGCAAGTTCGGAACTTGTCAGTATCGGCTCGCGAGCGGCATCAGCCTCATGGTACTTCTCGGAAAACTTCCCATTGGAGAAATCGGCCCGGGTCGGGATGTAGTTGTTATAGTCATCCCGTACATGGCGCTCGAAGACCCGCTTCACCTGGTCGGAAGAATAGCGCCCTGAGAATTCGCGAATTGCCTCGGGCAGCGCTTCCCGGCAGTGGCGAAATTTACGGTGGCCGTATGGATCGTAGCCCTCAGGTATGTGTCCAGATCGACTGCCCTGCCCGGAAATACGTCCGATCCGACTGCCTGATTGGAGAAACTGATCAAACCCTTCCCGGTCAAAATACCCGTCTATCCATTTATGGATATCCTCAGCCCGGATTCCATAAAGCTGTTCGGTGTGGTCGGCATGCTCAGATATCTTCATCCCAGAACCGCCCTCCTTCTATCTTAAAATGGTGTCTGACACCGTATTCTGCAATTTCAGGGGCGCCAAACTCCGGATTCCTCAATTCAGCAAGTTGGTTTTTGAGGAATCCGGCACCATGGCCATAAGACTCATGGGAGACTCATCGGGAGGCTAAATGCCCAACAATTTCATTATTTTCCCGTTATTTCTTCCGGCGACTCCCGCATTCCCTCTGCATCCATGCCTCGGTTACCGCCAGAAAGGCCCCATCTTGTAGGCAAGAGCGTACTTCCCCTGAGGCGGCAGAAATTCCCTGAAACTGCCCATATTCCGTCTCCCGGAATTCTTCAAGCAGCTCCTGAATACCGTCTCTTCCCACCAGTTGGTTAGTATTGGATTTTCCCGAATAACCCGGAACCGGACCAGCAGGATATCCTGAACTGTTGGAGCCTGCGGCATACCTCATCAAGAATCTGCGGCGGCCCCGAAAAAGAATACCACAATTTCCTCTTTACGGGAGAAATTCCGGTAGAACGTCATCCGGCCGACTTTCGCCCTGCGGGTGATTTCCGAAATGGTTATATCCCGGAAATCCTTTTCCATCAGAATCTCAAACAAGGCATCTTTTATCATATTCTTTGATATAAGAATCTGCTTTTCCCTCTTCAAGGTACATTGCCCCCCGTGTGTATCACATACGCGAAAATTTGCGAACATACCAGAAAATCCTTGCCTATTTACCCGTTGCCGGTAATGTCACATTGTAAGTGATACCGATGTATCAGATATATCAACGAGCGGCCATGATAAAAAAGGGCTGTATTCAACCATGACAAAAAAGCAACGTGCCCTCAGGGTTACCTCCGTGGTGCTGTTCGCCCTCGGAATACTGGACATAGTCAGAGGTTTCATGCACACCTTCAATATCTACTGGGCAGCAGCAACTTTTGCCCGAATTGATCCCCATCCCGATGCCCTGATCCTGATGGGAAGCTTCGGCATATCCAACTTCCTCACAGGATTCATCTATCTGTATGCTGCCCGAAAAATGAAGGAGCACACACCGATACTGCTGCTGATGATCCCCTCAGCTTACATCCTTGGCGCCATCGGGCTGAAAACATCCGGCGTAGTAATGCAGTCCGCATACAATGGAAAATATATGATGATCGGGTATCTAGCGGTATGCGCAGCTGCTTACATCTATTATAGAATAAGCTTGATGATTGACACGAAGCTCAAATCCTCCTCCAAATCATCGCCCGGTGCAAAATCCGGACTGAAAACTCGATCAAATCCTGAACCGCATCATAATGAGGACCATCGCCCATGAAATCGCTACTCCCAATACAAGCCGATAATAATTACCCATTCCATAAATCCGTCACCTACATATTCGGATTCCTGACGGCAGTAACCTTGATCAGGAGCCTCATTCACCTTCTCGCACCCGACGGCGGTGCAAACTCTATCGCCTCCATCATTGTTTTCCCCGGTACGCCCGACCCGAACGCCGTCATCTATTTCGTCTTCTCCCTGTGGGGATTATCTCAGCTGCTCATGGGAATATTCTATGTAATAGTGCTCATTCGCTACCGGAACCTTATCCCTCTCATGCTACTCTTTCTCTTCGCGGAATATACCCTTCGCCTGATCATCGGCAGGGTTCTCAGACCTCTCGCCGACAACTACTTTATCGGCACCGCCCCCGGAGAAATCGGCAACTACATCCTCATCCCCCTGACCGTTATCTTGCTGATATGGACATTGCAGCCATCTAAAAAGCAGGCTGCTGCGGGACCTGACGCTGCATCAGTAACAAAGGGGCAGTGAAAATGGAAAGATGCAATAGTGTCAGGAAAATGGTGTCTGCTGCTCCAGGAGACTTTTATTTACGATTACTTCACGGACTTTTTCATACATGGCAATGAACGATCCCAGACGTGATTGAAGCATGTTCAAACTATGTATCACTGCATCCTCCTGATCGGGATATTCATGGGTAAGCTCATTACGGAGAATGCGCAGTTCCTGCCAATCATCAGCACGGTCAATAACCTGAAGCTTTTCCAAGTTATTCAGTATGTCAATAAATGGCATGCTGACATCAGCTGCTTCCAGCTCCGCATAAAGGGCTGGAAGGAGTTTTCGACCCATGGCATCCTGCAGTTTCGTAAACCGATAGATCATCTGGTCTATATGCTCAATTTGTTCTTCTTCGAGTTTTTTGTAAGAGTCGCTAGTGAGCGGAAAAAAACCAAGCAAGGTCAGTGAACGAAGAAGTTTCTGTCTGTGGCGGTCACACTCACTCACCGCATTGCGAATCGTAGTCAACGTAAATCTGGCTTTCATAAGGGTACTCCTTCCTCAAGCGCCGCCTGTACAATAGCCCTGGTATCAAACTTGCTTCCTGATGTTGTTACGAGATCAATTTTCTGTTCTCCCAAACGTGTCGAGAGCTTTGCAAGAGCAGTAATCTTTCTCCTGAACAGCTCATCTTCCGCCAACGGAGCCTCCACAAGAAGATCGATATCCCCCCCCCGGGCATTGTCATCGACCCTGGATCCGAAAAGAATCAGGTGCATGTCCGAACCAAAAACATCTGCAAGAGTCTCTCGGATGACTCTCGCCTGAATACCGTTCAATCGCATAAGAAAAGTGTATGGCAAAAGGACCGAAAGAGCAAGCTCCGGAAAGGAAAAATGGTGTCTGATGCCGGATTCCGCAAATTGCGAATTCCGCAAATTGCGAATTTCGCAATCCAGGACGGTTTTTTTGAGGGATCCGGTGTCAGACACCTAATAAGACCTTAATAAGACCTTAATAAGACCTTAATAAGACCCTAATGAGACCTAATGAGACCCTTCAGACACCAAAACTCACCCGATAGGTTCCGGATCCAGCTGCGGCAGCCTGGTACGATCCCTCAGCCGTCAAGGACAGCTCGGGCACAATGGATACCGAACGGGCGGAAAGCGGTACTTTTATCACCCCCGTCGTATTCGGCGGTATGGTAATTTCGGCAGTGACCCTGCCCCCATCCATCCGCCAATTCAGCTCGTGTCGCCCATAGCGGCTTTCATACGCTATAGAACTGTGCGTGATACCCCCGCCCGGCTCCACTTTATAATCAGCGAACTGCCATCCGGGAGCCTGCTCAATACGGAAGTCGGATGATATTTTTGCCGGTCCCGGGGAAAGCCCCCCGATCTCCTTAAACATCCACTCCCCGACCGCCCCGTAGGCATAGTGATTGAACGAGTTCATATCGGCACTCCACAGCGAACCGTCTGCCTTCATCCCGTCCCAATGCTCCCAGACGGTCGTAGCCCCCATCTTCACCTGAAACAGCCAGGAGGGAAAATCTTCCTGAAGCAGCAGCTTGAACGCCTCATCGCGATATCCGTTCTCACTGAGAGCCCGGCAGATCCAGGGGGTTCCAAGAAAGCCGGTCGTAATATGGCCGCCGTTTTCCCGGATAAGCCGGACAAGCTCATCAGCCGAGACGTCACGGGCTCCATCCGGGAACAGTTCCAGCACCAGCGCCAGAACATATCCCGTCTGGGTAGGAGTGTGCAGCCTGCCATCCTCCCGGAAAAAACGCTTGCGAAAAGCGGTGCTGATAGAACGATGCAGACGGAAATACTGCTCTGCCTCGTCGGGCTTTTCCAGAACAGCAGCCGCCCGGCCGGTAAGCTGTACCGAATACGCATAATAGGCAGTCGCAGCCAGCGCGGCAGGGGTTGCCCCGAAATAACTTCCCTCCTCGGCATCCAGCGCAACCCAGTCGGCAAAATGGAACCCCTCTTCCCAGATGCCAGCCGGGGCTCGTTCGGTGATATACCCTACCCAACTCTTCATGGTCGGATACTGCTCGGCCAGCAGCTGCCTGTCGCCATAGGCTGCGTACAGGGTCCAGGGACAGACAACGGCCGCATCGCCCCAGCCGGTCGAAGAGTGGGTAGATTCCAGCATACCGGTTTCGCGCAGGCGGGCTGCCGGAGTCAGAACATCGGGAATCACAAAGGGAACCCCGCCGTCAGCACGCTGTTCAGCAGCCAGATCCCTCAGCCATTTTCGAAAAAAAGCATTGACATCCATTAAACTGGCGGCTGTACCGATAAAAATCTGGGCATCACCGGTCCAGCCGAGCCGCTCGTCACGCTGCGGACAATCGGTCGGGACATCGACGGAATTCCCCTTCCATCCCCAGAGGATGTTGTGCTGGAGGGAGTTGAGCAGATCGTGAGAGCAGGAAAATTCGAGCGTCCGGGCCATATCCGAGTGAATTACCTGTGCGGTAAAATCCTCGGGAAGAATCTGCCCGGCAGCAGGATAATCATCGATCATGACATAGCGGAACCCCTGAAAGGAGAAGTTCGGCTCAAAATACTCATAATCCCCGTCGGCTTCAGGGTTTCCCGGATCCCCCTTCAGGATATAGGTTATGGTATTGCGGGCTGAGCGCATGTTTTCTGTATAGAAATTGCCTTCCCGATCAAGGATTTCGGCATGCTTGAGCGTTATCCGTTCACCAGCCTTGCCTTTCACGCGAAAAGCGACCCATCCTGTCAGGTTCTGACCGAAATCCAGAATCTGCTCACCCCGGGGGGATACCATCTGCTTCTGCACCGGCAGCCGCTCCTGCCTCACGACTGAGGGACCATCCTGGGGAACTATGGCATCACCATTATATCGGGCTGCCGCAGCGGGAACCCATCCGGAATCATCATATGCCGGTAGATCCCAACCGGAAATATCAATCCGGGCATCGTAGAGCTCTCCGTGGTAGAGCTGGGCTGATAAAAGCGGGCCGTACGCGGTTTTCCAGCCTGCCGAGCCGGTAGACAGCATAAGTGTTTGTCCGTTCCTGTCTATACCGTGCAGCTGCATACTGAAAGCCGGCTGCTTCCCATAGATCCCGCGAATAGCAAGCCAGGTCAGATCTCCGACATACCATCCATCGGAGAGGGTTGCCGATATGACATTCGATCCTTTGTCGAGCAGGTTTTCCACAACATAAGTCTGATATGCCAGACGCTTCTGATAGCTGGTCCAGCCCGGTCTGAGCAAATCGTCTCCGACACGTCTGCCGTTCAGTCTCAGCTCATAGAGACCGAGTGCGGTACTGCTGATCCAGGCCGTTTCGGGGATTTCGTCGAGAAAAAACTCATACCGAAGGCAGATCGGCCGCCCCTCCTCAGTATACTCAGTCGGCCGTGTAATGAATGGAGCACTCCAAGAGCCGGTCTGCGGCGAGGTATAAAACCAGCCGGCTTCACTCCATCCGCTTTCAAGATCTTCCTTCCAGCCTGCCTCTTTCCAGCCTGCCTCTTTCCAGCCTGCTTTCTTCAGACCGGGGCCGCTCCAGCCAGGTTTGCCCCGACCGGCTGAACTGGCCGTTACGCGAACTCGCCAGAAATACCGCCTTCCCGGCAGCAGTGTGCCGCACCAGCAAGGCAGGAACTGAGATTCCTCGCTGACAGTATCCCCTGAATCCCAGACAATGCGGGAAAACAGCTCATCCTCAGCCGTCTGAATACGATAGGTGCGCTGCAGTAGACCCGGCTCATCTGATACTATTTTCCACGAGAACCGGGGAGAGGGAGCGCCGCCAGTCGGGACAACAGGATGCTGCTCATATTCGCAAGTTGGATCACTAACATATATCATGGTTTCTTATCCTTCACAGAGATTTTCACAGATATCTTCACAGATATCTTCACAACCAGGCAGGACCCTACCCCTTTACAGCACCGGCCACCATTCCGGAAACAATCTTCTTGTTGAATAGAATAAAGAAGATCAAGGGCGGAATGGAAATAAGCAGAATATCGGCAAAAAGCAGATTCCACTGGGAGAAATACATGCTGATAAAATTGTAGAGGGTCAGCTGTACCGTCGCATTTTTTGCTCCGGGAAGAAAATAGAGCGGATTGACGAAATCGTTGAATATATTGATAGACGAGAGAATGGCAACCGTCACCGATATAGGCTTAAGAAGGGGAAATATGACCTTGAAAAAAAGCTGCAACCCGGTACATCCGTCGACAAACGAGGCCTCGTCCAGCTCCTTCGGAATAGCCCCCATATATCCGCGATAGAGCAGTGCCGCAAAGGGAAAGTTGAGCGCAGCCTCGATGAACACAATCCCATGAATAGTCTTGTACAGACCAAGGAGTCTCAGCACCCATATGGTAGGCACAATCGAGGGCGGCAGCATGAGGCCGGCCATCACGAAAAAATTAATGACTGAAATCGGCCGGCCCGACCGGCGGGCCAGAATAAATCCCGCCATCGAGGCAGCCCCTATCAGAAGGAGAATGGAAAGGACCGTGATGAGCGTGCTGTTGTAAAAAGCCCTGGGAAGCATATAGTTGGCCGCCTTCAGCACTTCGGTAATGTTAGACCAGTACTGTGGAGTTTCACTCAAGCCGATGGTTGATCGGGCAGCCTCCGTGGAAGTTTTACCGGCATTGGTGATGACGAACAGCATAGGGATACCGAAAATAATCAGTACTGCCAGCACCGCAGCGGCTTCCATGAGCAGACGGTAAAGCGACCGTTTCATACATCGATCTCCTTTCTCGTCAGCAGTTTGTACATCGGCATGGCTATAGCTGAAACAACAATGAGCAGAATTACATTACCAGCCGTCGCTATTCCATAAAATCCGCCCTGAAACTGCTTATAGATAATGGAAGCTATCAGGTCAGTCGTAAAGCCGGGACCGCCTTTGGTCATTACCCAGATAAGCTCGAAGGTTCGTATACCCCCGATGAACGCCAGCATGATGACCGAATTGATCGATGAACGCGAAAGAGGCAGGGTGATGAATCTCAGCCGATGCAGCGGATTCCCCCCGTCGATCTTGACGGCTTCGTAATACTGTGCAGGGATTGCCTGAATTCCGGCAATAAGGATTACCATCGCAACTCCCACCCCTTTCCAGAAGTCGACAAGAATAACGGAAAACAATGCCATGCCCGGGTCTCCGAGCCAGTCGGGACCGGATATCCCGATAAAACCGAGGAAGGTATTTATGACCCCTTTTGACGGATGCATGAGGCTGCTGAAGATATACCCGACCGCTATCGGGCTGAGAATGTTCGGGAAAAAGATCATGGAACGGAGAAACCCGCGGGTCTTCAGCTTCATAGTCAGAAAGGCTGCCAGAAGAAATCCGACGATAATTTTCAGCAGGGAAGTACCCGTGGCATAGAGAAGGGAATTTTTAAACCCTATGCTCAGGGAGGGTTCAGTAAGGAATATCCTGAAGTTATCCAGCCCGGTGAAATGCCAGTCAGTAAGTGTCCAGATAGTCAGGCTGAAAAAGAATGAGAGAAACGTAGGAACGAGAAAAAAGATGATATAGAGCAGTCCTGCCGGCAGAAAGAACCAGAAAGAGTACATCTTTGTCATAGATTTTGTCATACTGCATACTCCGTACCCTTGGTATCAGCTGCGGGGGATGGAGCTGCTGCACCAGAAAGATGCAGCAGCATAAGATTTTACTACAAAGAAAGCCGCAGCCTGTAAGCTGCAGCTCCCGAGCCAGGCTTGAAGCTACCAGCCCTGCAGCATGAGCTGCTTGGCCTGCTTTTCCACGTCGCGATCGTACTCGACTGCGCATTCCAGCGGAGTCTTCAGAGCCAGTCCAGCCTGGACGCTGATCTGGGGAAGGTTCGGTCCCTTGATCGGAGAAAGGAACTCCAGGGCAGGAGCCGTCTTGTTGGCATCAACATACTCCAGAACATCCTTGACTGCCGGGAATACCTCGGCGGGAACCGGAACATCCTTGATGGCAAACGCCCCGTCAGGTGCCCCGACACTCATGTACGCTTTCATCCCTGCATCGGAAACAAAGAATTCGAGGAACTTCTTTGCCCCTTCCGGATTGGCAGCGGTTTTCGGAATAGAAATATTGTTGGGCATCCACAGGGTGACGCCGTTTGAGTCGGCTGAATCACCGGGAAGGGCGAAGAAGCCGATGTCGTCAATCTTATCGGGAAAATTTGCCGCAATACTGGCCAGAATCCAGGTTGCCATGGGATAGTGAGCACCCTGAGCGGTTGCCAGCATCTCTATGGCATTGTCGTAGGTCGTTGCCATCGGTTCGCTGTTGATGTAGCCTTTTACAAAGACTTCCTGAATCTTTTCGAAACCTCGCAGAGCTGACGGGGAAGTGGCAAACTTCGCCTTGTTGGCGGTATACTGCTCGGGGAAATCGGGTTCATCTGCAAGCACATTGTAGAAATCTGCAAGCAGCAGCAGCTGAGCCGTCCAGTCATCCTTATAGGATGCAATAACCGGGACGGTACCGGCCTTTTTGATCACTTCGCAGTTGTCGAGAAACTGATCCCAAGTTACCGGCACTTCCAGTCCGAGCCCGGCATAGATTTTCTTGTTGTAGATTATGCCCCCGGCAGGAATCGGCTGAATCGGCACACCGTAGAAGCCGTTGCCGTCGCTGACCGTAGACTTGAAGGAATCCAGCAGCCGGTCGGCATAGGGTTCCTCGGAAAGGTTTACAAGATTCCGGTCGGGATCAAGCACCTGAAACAGTGAACCTGAATTGTAGGAGAGAATATCGGGCATGTCATTGGCAGCCAGTCTGCTTTTTACCAGGTTTTCCCCTTCAGCGCTCCCCGGACGATACTCAAATTCCACATCGATGCCGGTCTCCGCCTCAAAAGCAGCGACAACGGCATCCAGCGCTTTCTGCTGGGCATCTCCCGCAAAATGGAGCCAGAGAACCTTCTCCGCCTTGCCGGCAGCAGCCCCCGATGCAGCGCTCTCAGCGCTGCCAGCCGAAAAAACCATTCCGGCCGCCAGCAGCAGCACGGACATCATCACGATTATTTTGTTCATATACAACCTCCTGAGTCGGCCTGGTACTGTGTGTGCCGACAGGTACAGCCTAGCACTGGTTTTTCCTCAGGAACATGGAATATCCTGCAGAACCACCTGTGGAATCCGGCACTCCCGGCTCCGCATAGTACCGCAGGGCCTTGCGCAACAGTCAGCTCTTTCGTTTCCGCAGGGCCTTGCGTAACCGTCAGCCTTTTACGCCATGGTAGTCTGAAGGGGGAACCCCTACTTTTGCCTTGAACACTTTGCTGAAATAAAAGGGATCCTGATAACCCGTCCGGGCGGCAACATCCTTCAGGAGCATGTCCGGGACATCCTCAATCAGCCGTTTTGCGGCATCTATCCGGGCAGTGCTCAGAGCCTCTCCGAACGATACCCCGAGATGACGCCGGAGGAGCTTGCTGAGATAGGAAGATGAGATATGAAACCTCCGGCTTACCGATTCCAGGGTAAGCGGTTCCGCGTAGTGGGCATGGATCCATTCATCAAGCTCCCTGACAATTACCGGGAACTCTGTCGGCCTGCGGTCGTCGCCTCCGGGGCTGCAGAGCCGTACAACAAGCCGGCTGGCTGCCGCTGCAAAGTCGCGATAGCTGTCAGCTTCAGCGAGGACCGCATCCACTGCATACTCAAGTTCGCTCAGATTGAGACTTGTATGGCGCAGCTGCTTGAGGTTCATAAGGTAGTTTCTCAGGAAGCCTTCAGCCGCAATCAGGGGAAGCTGGATCTTTTCCCAGCGTCGGGCTATTGCGTAAAAAACCTCCTGCAGTTCGTCCCAGCGGTTTTCCCTCACGCAGAAGTCTATTCTGTCCGCTGATACCGGGTCCCAGTGCTCCTCAGGCATGGGGACGTCAATGCCGATATGGGTACGCCGGCTTCCAGGCAGGATAAGGCGGTCCAGACTCTTCATGAGCTCCTGCAGCCGGTCGGAGAGCTCAATCCCTGCGGCCGGGGCTGCACTGCAAACCAGGGTTTTTGTCGGATCGTCGGACTTGTCCATCTCTGCAGCGGCAGCGTGACAGAAATCACGCAATCCAATCTGTTCGGCAGGGGCAAAGCAGGCCCATTCCAGCCCGTCACGACCAGGCACTTTATAGCAGCCCGCTTCGGTGTACTCACCCCGGGCATCGGTAACCTCCGGATGAAACCGGGAAACCAGCCCTCCGTTGCGATACAGAGCGATATGGAATGATGTTCCGGCACCCGACTCACCCCCGGAAGCATCAAGATTGACGGAAGCATCAAGATTGACGGAAGCATCAAGATTGACGGAGCTCTCCCGGGAACCGGCACCCTCACGCACAGCAGCACCGCAGTCCTGACACATCAGCCGGCGCAGATAGGCCAGAACAGCCTGCTGCTTTCTTGAAGCGACAATCTTTCTGACACGCGAGAGCAGATCGGAAAGCTGTCCGGCATTTACCGGCTTTATAAGATAATCAACCACACCCGTTGCCAGGGCCTTGCGGACATAGTCGAACTTCTGATAACCGCTGACAATAATAACCGGCAAATCGGGATAGAGCGTATTCAGCTGGGAAACCAGCTCAAGTCCGTCCATCAACAGCATCTTGACATCGGTAATAACCAGATCCGGCACCTGCTCAGCAATCATATCCAGCGCGGCAGCACCATCGCCGGCTGTACGTGTAACTGAAAAATCGGGAACTGTCTCACTGATAAGCCGTGTCAGATAGCGGGCTGCAGCCGGCTCATCCTCCGCCAGCAGAATACTGAACATAATCATCCTCCCCGTTGTCACGCCTGCCGCTGCTCTTCATGGGATCACCGCTGCTCAGGGGCCCGCCGATTCTCACAAATGCCCCTCCTGACGCTCTGTTGCCCATCTCCCAGTCCACATCACCATGATAAAAAAGATAGAGCCGCGCATAGGTGCCGATAAGACCGAGACCGCCTATATCGAGACCGCGCTTCAGGATGCCAGGATCGGGGGATGTCTGCAGCGACCCGATCTGTGTTCGGAGCTTCTCCATACTCGCAGCACTGAAACCGTTCCCGTTATCCTGCAGTTCAAACATCCAGCGATCACCGTTGAGACGACCTGAAGCCTCAATCCGGATAGCACGCCTGTCCACAGCATACCCGTGGGCAAAAGAGTTCTCAACAATCGGCTGCAGCACAATGCGCGGAAGCTGCGCAGCAAGCACCTCCGATTCCATTGATATAGCATATTCCAGCTGATCCTCAAATCGCTGCTTCATCAGAAACAGATATGTCCTCAGGTGGGCAAGCTCATCACCGAGAGTCGCCGGCCCCTCCGAGGTCGACGTGGAATACCGCAGCATCGTTGCCACACCGTCGCAGATCTCACCTATCAGACGATCCCCGAGCTCAAGACCTCTGCCGGCAATGACTGTGAGAATATTGTTGATAAAATGGGGATCCACCTGGGCCTGCAGGGAGTCAAATCTGGCTTTCAGCCAGAGCGTACGGGAATCCAGCTCCCGGTGAATGGACTGATCCAGCCGCTCCCTCAGGCTGATAAAGGCATGATCCAGAGCGGCAACTTCGTCATTGTCATGATTCAGCGGTTCGCTGCTGCCGAGATTGGAAAGCTCCGTTTCTTCCATGCGTGCAGTTATCAGCCTGAGCGGCCTAGTGAGAAGACGCGATGAGATGACATTGTACACGAACGAAACCAGAAGCAGCAGCAGGCCGATACCGACTGCCAGATTGCGGGAAAAGGTCAGCGGGGCAAGAAGGATCTGCCGGTCAAGGATCAGCATAACCGATATCCCGGTTGATGGAGACGAGCTTACCAGCAATGCCTCCTGACGGCCGCTCCTCTCGTTCAGAAAAAAATCCACCGGGGGATCTGAGACGAGATCCCTATAGTAAGCCTCCATAGCCGGCTCCCATTCACCGCTGCGGTAGAGAGTCTCCCCGGAATCGAGAAAGGCCAGGACGCGAACATAGTTCTGATCAGGAATGGTGAATACCGAGTCCAGTTTTTCAACTCTGTTCAGGACAAGCAGGTAGGACTGCTTGTTTGAGTTCAGCTCCTGAACCGCCCGTCCTCGACCGAATACCATCGCTCCCCCCTCATCAGCCCGGGAATCGGTATCTCGAGAATCGGTATCTCGAGAATCGGTATCTCGAGAATCGGTATCCTGAGAATCGGTATCCTGAGAATCGAGGTTTCGGGAGGAGAAATTTCGGGTATCGGTATCCCAGGGATCGGAAAAAGGTGCGAGGGTGACAACCTTGCCGGCTGCGGCTTCAGCGTAAGACACCCAGGGGAGATCCTGCCACGCCCTACCTGCCT
>JAGYPA010000006.1 GCA_018399255.1 Spirochaetales bacterium
CCTTGATCCTTGATCCTTGATCCTTGATCCTTGATCCAAAAGTTATTGTGCCCGTAATGCTGCGGCTTGCACATTTTTCACAGCGGCAGTGCGGTGGTGCCCTTGATCTCTCGTAATGAGAGCATGGTCTTCAGTGAAGTAACTCCCGGCATCTTGCGGATGGTGGTTCTCAGCAGTTTCTCATAAGCGGCAAGATCTTTCGCAACAACAACCAGAATATAATCGGCCTCACCGGTTACGTTATAGCATGACAGAATTTCCGGTATGCCTTGAACTGTCTGTTCAAATTTTTCCGGCAAATCATCGGTATGGACAGAAAAGACTACCTGGACAAATGCCATGATATCGAATCCAAGTTTCCCGCGGTTAAGATTGGCTTGATAACCATCAATAATACCCTCGACTTCCAGGCGTTTCAGTCGTCTCCAGCAGGGGGTCTCACTCAAATTCAGATGGTCAGCCAGCTGTACATTGGTAGCCCGGCCGTCATGCTGCAGATAGGCCAGCAAGGCATAATCTGTCTTATCTAACAATAGTTCAGGCATATTCTATCCCTTTTATATATATATTTGTAATTTCCTTCTCTCACAATAGGATTTTCCGGATGAAAAAGCAAGGACATTTCCGCATCTCTGCAGTATAGTTTTCATAACCTGTGAAGCACAGCATTGGAGGATTGCCTGATGACATTTTCAACTATCCTGATTCCATACCTTCTGGCCTTGATAACTGTCTATATCACACCCGGGCCGGATATGATTCTTATTTTAACGGTATCATCTGTAAGCGGCAGTCGGGCTGGTGTTTCTGTTGCCATGGGATTCGGTGCGGCACGGTTCATTCATGTTTTTGCCTCAGGGCTGGGAATGGCAGCCCTATTTACTCTGTATCCGGCTGTTTCCGTTTTCATGAGAATTCTGGGGGCTGGATATCTGCTTCTGCTGGCGTTTCTCATGGTCCGGAACAACTATCGTAAGAAGAATGCCGATACGGATACGGTGAAAACGGGCACCAGTGAGGCTGCAAAGAGCCTGGAAGAGACAGAAAGCCATTCACAGATTGATAAAAAGCGGGCCTCATTCTTCCATGGATTTATTACCAATCTTCTGAATCCAAAGGCGTTGATATTCTGCAGTATGCTGCTTCCCCAGTTCGTCTATTCCCAGTCACAGCCGCTTCTGATGCAGTTTTTCATTCTGGGCAGTATTCTCGTATTTACCGGGCTTTCGTTTGATCTTCTTTACGCGCTGCTGTTGGGAAAAATCAGTCGGCTGCTTTCGCAAACCGGCGGGAGATCCGGGGGAAACTTCGGGGGGACTTTTATCCAGCGGTTTTTTGCCCCGATCATGTTTACCGTATTAGCCGTCTACCTGCTGGGCACCATCTAGAACTTGGTGTCTGACACCCATCTGCACAATTTGGCTCCTCGCAATTTGGCGCCTGCACAATTTTGCTAGTCAATTTTGGACAGATGGGTGTCAGACACCTATCTCATAACGAAATAGACATCCCCACTGTGAACTGGATATCGCGGGTGTGATCCTTGTAGAACGCTTCTTCTGTATCTGTCGGCTTCACATAAGTTCTTTTACCGATCCAGTCCAGCTGCATCCACAATTGCGAATCAATCCAGGCGATAATTCCGGGGATACTGTAATCCACAGCCAAGCTTGCGGTAAGGCTCTCGCCTACTTCCGGTCCGGAGGGAGCCGGTGTTCGGAAGTCGTTGTTGACTTCCTCGTTTGTTATGAAATAGTCAACTGCTCCTTTTCTCAGCCCGAGAAGCATGATCCGCACGGCTCCAAGATCCGGAATCCTGTAGGAACTATCGAACTGGAGGGCCTGAGTATCGCTGCCGTACTGATAGCCGATATAATCGATATGTGATATGAAGGAGGTTCCATTTCCATGGTATCTCCGGAACATGAGAAAGTCCATCCCATCACGTCTGTAGAGGGCCGGATTTGCATACGCATATTCCAGGGAACTGATGAGTATTCCCCGATCGATTACTGCAGCATGCTCCAGCCCGGCAAGATAGCCGTAGGCATCGGCCTTTGATGTTGATTCGTTGGGGGCAACTGCCTGATCGAGCACAGCCTGCCCGTAGATGCTCAGTTCCGGGGCAAGCTGATAATCCACTTCAATATGGGCTATCGCATTGAACATTACATACACATTGAGATTATGGTAGATGAAGGCCGGGTTGAGATAGCGCAGGCTGAGGACATCATTCTGGTACATGATGTTCTCCGACACGGCAAAGGTGAAGATATCCTTTACCCTGAATTCCAGGCGATGCGCCATAAACATGCGAAAGGTTTCATCTTCACTGCTGCCTTCTGCAGTATTTGCATTCGTCTCGAAAAAGACATTGAGGAAGTCATATTTAAAGTAATCCGAAAAGGCTGTAAAGCGGGCAAATTCGTGATAGTCCACATGGTCATCGATGATGAAGTTGCCCGAATTCCCGTTTCCCCAGCTCACTTTGTCCCGGGAAAGGGAGAAATTCCAGCTCTCGCCGCCGACTGCGGCTATCGCCCGCTTGGGGGTCTGGAAGTCCAGGTCATAGGTGGGAACGAGGATGTTAGTCAGAAACGAGGTGCTGTAGATTGCCGAATGCTCAACGATTTTTGCCGAATCACTAATGATGATCGACCCGATCGGGATATCCGGGTCCGGGTCCCTGTCTCCCACTTCCAGAAAAACATCCCGGTCCGTGAACCGGTTTCTGCCGTACTGCATGTCGGTAAAGATGTAGAAATAGTCATGGAGGGCAATACTGATGCTGAGTTTAACCATCGGCTTGCGCTGCTCGAACCCATAGTTCCAGTCGGTATCCTTTACAAAGTCTTCGGTATTTTCGTGCCAGTACATCTCGAAGGCATAATCGAAGGTGGTGCCCAACTGGAAGCCGTCGTCGTACTGAAAACGCAGCCCCTCCTGGATAATACGGCTGATGCTCTGGTAGAGGGCCCGGGCCGGTCCCTGAAGTTTTTCTCCGTCAATGCGGGAGAGGATCAGGCTTGCTTCGGTCTTGCTCCATGGACGGGCATTTGACGGGGTTCCGCTGCCAGTGAGGAGATAGAGGGCATCCATATCTTCATAGAGGGGAGAAGACAGGGGGATAATTTCCTGAGAGGCACCTGGGACCGCTGTCTGCCCAAAAGCTGTGAAGCAATTGAGCAGCAGAAGCGGCAGAAGAATCAGAATCGGCAGAAACCGGTGAGCTCGTATAGACAAGGCAAATCCTCCATCACCCGGGTACTTCGTTAAGATCCATCACGCATATCCATCATCCGTATCCATTGTTCAAGCTTTAACATCCTGAAAATTACAAGGAATAGGTTATGCCGAATGTCAGCTGGACATCCCGGATTGTCTCATTTGCGGCAATGTTTCCAGGGTTTACAATTTGAATGTAATCCACCTGACCATAGACGCTCAGTTCCGGCAGGATTGCATACCCGCCTGCTGCGCCGATGGAAAACGTCTTGCTGACTGCGTCGCGGTCGCCGGCATCAGGATCCCCGTTATTTTCTGTTTCGTGGGAATCCGTTGGGGTTACCGGCGGTATCGGATCATCATCTCCCGGATCTCCCGTATCAACGCGAGTCCAGACGGTCCATTTATCATGGGTGCCATGGAGCATATAGAAGATATTTCCCTCGACAAACCATTTGCCGAACTCTTTATATCCTCCCTGAGCATTTATTACAATAGCATCGGGACCGTACTCGTAGCCAATAAATTCTTCGTTATAAATAATTCCATGACCAAAATACTCGCGCTGGGCGGCAGTGTAGCTTACTCCGTAATCTGTAGCGTCGTCATCTTTATCGCGCAGATAGAGATAGGGGTCGGTCTTCGCCCATTCGAGGGAGCCGTATGCGAATCCACGCTTCAGCGGATAGGCGCCTTTAGCTCCCGCCATCAGCCCGTAGGCGTTTGGATAGGCATTGTCATCTTTTCCAGGGACATACTCTCCAGGCAGGGGAAATTCATCAATTGCTGCCTGGGCATAAAAATTGAGGTTGGTGATTGGTGAGTAATCGACCTCCAGGGCAATGATGGAATTGGCATTTGACCGGATATAGTAGTTGTGGAATATCATGGCTGGATTGAGGATGCGCAGATCGATGGTGTTATCCTCAGATTGATACATTATCGTCTCGGTAAGGGCCAGCCCGACTTTATCCTGAAAGAGTCTCCATTCCAGACGGTGGCCCATGAACATGCTCATACCGGAAAGCAGATCCCTTTGGGATGCTTTGTCAGAAAAATCGTCGCTTTCATCCAAAATCGGATAATACTCACTGGGATGGGGAAAGAACGAGGTGGCAAATGTATACTTGAAGGTATCCCCATAGGCGGTAAACCGGCCGGTGTTGTGGTAGGGGAAATGGTCACCCAGGATAAAGTTGCCGGAAACTCCCGGTCCCCAGGACAGCTGTTCCCGTCCCACTTGGAAGCTCCATCCCTCTCCGCCAAAAGCTCCGAAGGCTCTGTACGGCATACCGAGGTCGAGATCTCCTAAATCGCCGGGGGCAAGGAAAAAGAGGTTTGTCGACAGATCCTGTGCCCCGAAATGGTATGAGATGGGACCTTCTTCTGCGGTATACTCGTTAAACTTAGTACCCCCTAAGGATAAGGCGGAGTATCCGTAAAACCCATCGGCAGGCCAGGTTTCAAAAGTGATGTCAATGATCGGTTTTCGCTCATCGTATCCCCTGATCCAGTCTTCCTCGTGGGTAAAGTTTTCTGTATCAGTATGGTAGTACCCTTCCAGGGAAAGATCCAGTCCAAATGATGCGTCACGCTCTTTCCGCCGAAGCTTCTCCGCGACATAGGCATAAGCTGCCGTCTCACCGCCCTGCAGGACTTCCTTGTCAATTTTTGAGAGCATTCTCAGAAGCTCATCGGAGCTCCAGGGGCCTGCGGTTGAAGGAAGGGCAAGTCCCTGGCTGCTGTACAGAAAGGTTATTGCTTCATATACATCTGAATCTACTGGATGAATTTTTTGTCTATTGTTCCCATTGTCTGTATTAGATGCAGTCAGCACATTGTCTGCATCCGCTCCGGCAAACAAAAAAGTCTGTCCAAGTATAGCTATGACCACCAGAATAATGAGTGGTTTTTTCATGAGTGCCTCCACTGGTACGGGTTGAACAAAAAAAGTATATCACTTAATTGATGTATCGACCACTGGGTTTTCGTACCTGGCCCCTTTTTTTGATCACCGGGTGTCCACATGGGTGTCAGACACCACAAGACTTATGAGCTGATACGGACGATAGGGTATTTCCGCAATGGCATCGGTTACCGCAATTTCTTCGATGATTCTCTCCCGGGCATCGGTACGGTATACTTTGGACACCCTATCGTCGCGGCGGAAATCCAATCGTGCTGTCCCGCTGCAGCCGGCGGCTTCGTGGAGACGAATCAGATACCCCCTGCCGCTTTCAGACGGTTTTATCCAGCTCATGGTGAGGCTGCCCAGCCTGCTGCAGGTGAACAGCTGCTTTATGACCCCCTCGAGATCATAGAGAGAAGCTGTTTCGGAGCAGAGCCGTGAAGCCCCTTCACGAAGATCAGAAGTCTCCCTGCCAGGTAAAAATGCCCCGGAGACCACCAGCGGTGGCGAAAACAGCATATCAGCGGCTTGGGCGGTTGACAGGTAATCCTCGGTTGTTTCCGCTCGATACCAGCCAAGGGCAAAGGAAAATGAATGGCTCCCCTTTTCAGCAAAAAGCGTAAGCTTATCAATACCCTGCTCGTCCGATGCTTTCGGGCTGCGCAGAAGGGAGGCCCGCAGAAAACCGTCAGTTACGGCAAAGCCGTATGTATCCGCCGATACGAGAGCCATTCCCCTGTGCATGCCGTCCAGCGCGGCAGTCCACCTGCTGGCGGGTACTTCCCACATACTCTCCTTCTGCAGACTTCCTCTGTGAGCAGGCCGGTCGATACTGCCGAAAGGCGTTCCGAATCTGGCCGCCGACCCCCTGTAACCGGTCGGGATTTCCAGAGTAAGCAGTCTCTGCTCCTCCTGCCAGTCAACCGTCACATCGACAAAGAGATAGGGTAATTCCCTCACCGTCCGGTACGTAACTGTTATGTCACTGCCCTTCCCCATCGGCGTCGAACCGGTATAGAGCGTGGCGAGCGGGCCGTCATCCGTGCACACCAGATTCATCGCCTCAAAAGCGGGAAAACCCAGATTCAGTGCACTTCGATCAATATCCCACGCCTCAAAATTCGCCGGATTATCAGGATAGAGCAGAAAACGAACCGGCCCCTCCAGCTGAAGCCTCTGCCCGTCGATCGTCAGCCCGGTCAGCAGGCCATGCGGGGAAAACTCAGGCTCCGTTCTTTTTTCCAGCTGCCCGGTTCCCTGTTTCCTGGATTTTTCAGAATTTTTGGCGGCAGTTATTCTCAACCGCCTGCTTTCCGGGGCAACGGGACAGGCTGAGGAAACCGAATTTCCCGGCAGTCTGACAAGCCCGACATATCCCCCGCTGCTCAATTTCTGGACGGGGATTGCCACCCCGCCGACTTCTGCTATCCCGATATACTCGGCAGCCTCAGATATGCTGATATCCCCTTTGCCATCTGGTGAATCGACAGCTTCGCTGTCAAGCTGATCAGCCTCCAGCGAAATCAGCCAGCTTCCCGAAAGCCCGTGGGGATTTGCCAGAAGCAAGCCCGCTGATCCGGCGTTTGGCGCCTGGCACGAATTTGGTGCCGACCCCGCCCCCCCATCAGCATGCGAAAAAAACCGACGAAGCAGCTCTCTCGCCTGATCGGCTGCATCCTTAGCCAAAGCATGCAGCTCCGGGATAAGCTGATCATATACCAGTTGTATAGAGCTCCCCGGCAGGGCGTCGTGAAACTGCGAAAAAACCAGCCGTTTCCACTGCGGGGTAAAGTCGGCTTTATCCCCTGCAGCCGCTGCGATAAATTCAGCTGACTGCAATGCCCGCTCGGCCTGCCGATAGGCCCGCTTCATTGCATGGTTGGTGGTATAGGTTCCTCTGTGGTATTCAAGATAAAGCTCACCTTTATATACCGGTAAGGATTGCACCTGCCGGCCAAGGCGTTCAAAAAAGGCATCCACCCGTTGCCAGCCTGCTGACGGCAGATCGGCAAACTGCGCGAGACGATCAACTCGCTCGCATTGATCTTCAGTAATCCCCCCGCCCCCATCTCCGAATCCCACAGCCAGCATGGCATCATCAAAAAGAGCCGCCTGCCTGTTTCCCTGGGCTGTGCGGGTTATTTCCCCCACCGAACCGCGGGATTCGTATCCCACCCTGGCCACATGGGACAGGAGGCGGGAGCCGTCCAGCCCCTCCCAGATGAAGCTTGTGTAGGGAAATGCATTCATGGAGGACCAGAGCAGTTTGGTGGTAAAGAATGAGGTGATGCCGCAGTTTGCCGCTATCTGGGGGATCGATTGGCTGTAACCGAAGACATCGGGAAGCCATAAGGTCGAGCACAGGCTGCCAGTCTCCTCAAGAACTATCTGCTGTCCCAGCAGGCACGCTCGCAGAAGAGATTCCCCCGATGGCAGCAGCGTATCTGATTCGACATACATGCCGCCGGTGAGTTCCCATCGTCCCTCTTCTATTCGCTTGCTGATTTCCCTATAGATCGGCTGATAATCCCGCTTGAGCTGTTCCAGCAGATAGGGCTGACTCATGGTGAAGGTAAGTTCGGGATACCGCTCCATAAGGCGAAGGATAGTGGTACAGGTGTGAACGTTTTTTTCCCGGGTTATCTGCTCGGGCCAGAGCCAGACGAGGTCGAGATGGGAGTTGCTGATCAGGGAGATTCTGCCGGGACCTGAAAAACTGCCGGGACCGAGAGAACCGCTCTCCGCACATGAAGAGCTGCCGGAAGAAACCGTGACCATGCCGCCCAGCAGATCCTGACAGCCTGCAATATCTCCCAGATCATACGCATCCGCCGCACTGTCGGCAGTCTGCAGCATTTTTCTCAGCCGCGGGGGAACGTATTCCAGCATCTTGTGCTTCCCGACCTCCGGAGAGATGAGATTCAGGGCTTCCAACTGGTCATATACATATTCATATACCAGCTGGACATCGTAGTACAGCCGTTTCAGCCGCGGATCCTGATCAGCTATTTCTGCCGAATAAAAGACATAGCTGCCGTCTGTCGGTTTGGGATACTGGTCCTCCCGATCTTTCATCCATATGCCGGTTTCGTAGGCGCCGGTTCGTAGGTACAAGGTCCGTACCCCGGGGGGCAGGGGTGTGCTGCGGTGTGCTGTATCGAGACCGCACCAGGGTATGCCGTTTACATAGAGCGTGGACTCGCCGTTAGCTCTCCAAACCAGGTGTGATGACGGCTCCGGCTCATTACCGGATGCCTCGATTTCAGCATCATCCGTATCCCATTCCACCTTGAACCATACAAAATTCCATCCCGCTTTGGCAAAAGGGGTACCGGGGCTGATCGGACGATAGGTATGCTTCTGCGGGTCAGGACCATCATCATAGCTGACGGCAACCGAAGCCGGTTGATTCCGAACCCACCTGTCACTCTGCAGTCTGCGATAGAGCTTTCGTATCCGCTCAAGAATAAAATGCTCAAACAGCGTTCTCTGTACCCCGTAATTTTGCATGACAACGATTCCTTCGACTACGTTTCCTTCGACTACGCTTTTTTCAAGCAGGCTTACTCACCTGCTCCGTTTTTCCAGCCCGACATAGATATACTAAAGGTAAATACCGCATCATCACTATACCACATAGGAAAGTTCGTCCCCCAGAGGTTGTTGTGCAAATTGAAAAACAGCCCTTCGCGGCAGTCGGGCACCCGCTGATCAAAATCCAGTATCCGGGGACGGCCAATGCTTACCAAAGGCGCATCCTGAGAAGCAATAGCCAAACGCGATCGGCCGTCTCCTACCGCACAGGCAATTCCGGAACCTATCGCATGCATCGTCCGGTTTCCATTCCCTACAACCTGATCGGGTGTTATCCATATGCCCATTTTATCAAAAAGGCAGCCTTGGGCACTATCGGTATTGATAGAGAATTCCAGCCAGGATGCTTCCGGTATTCTGCTGGCATCCTTATTCCGCCAGTACCAGGTAAGCATAAGTGTATCATTATCCGGGGCAACATAAAAGCGGGAAAGTATTTCCCGAGGGGCCCCATATACCCTCCAAGCTTGTTCCGGCAGCTCAGCATAGATGCAGAGCTCTTCATCGGTAAAGTAAACCGTCGGGTTCTGCGGCAGAAACTGCTGATATGTCAAATCCGTCAAGCGCTGCAGACCCGGCTTGGTATAATCCGGCAGAGACCATTCGTAGTGGGTTTCCTCCTGAACAATAAACCGTTCATAAAACTGCTGATATTCTTTGTGCGAAAAGACCTCATAGCGGTATAATCCGATGGCGTGACCGGAGGTCGGGGTGCACACCTGCAAACCGGCAGGCAGGTGCTTCAGGGAGACGACAGCGCCGCTGTTCTGATCAATTTCCAACTCCCAGACTCCCAGCTGGTACGGTCCGGTGCGGGGTCCCGTCAATCTGGAGTCCGCAGTGTCCAATGCTTCAGGCGGATACCGGCCAGCTGGTGGAGCAGAAGGCAAGTCTGCTAATCGTTCTTTCTCCACCCAGGCCGGAGCTGATTCTGCCAGAAAGCTTGCTGCTTCGCGGGACAGCTGGGGATCCTGGAGACAGGACAGGCTTTGATTGATATAATCCCGCTGCTCCTTCCAGGAAGCTTCAAACTGGGAATAGGTAAGATCAGCCAAGTTCGCCGGAAGTTTGGGCAGGGAACTGCCGGCCTGAGGGAGATAGGTCTTAAACCCTTCGTGCAGCACCTCCGGTGGAATAGTGTCGGTTTTCCTGGCTTCCCGAAAGCTCACTTTGTCGTAATGCAGGTAGTCGGGAAGAAAGGTTTTCAAATCCATACCCCAGGTATGCTCCGGGACCAGCAGCAGCTTTCTGCGAAAACTCTTTATTTCCCGGCTGTCAGCATGTTCTCTGGAATCAATAAAACGACAGAGTGCCCGATAGCGGGAAACTTTCAGCGGATCGGTCCCTGCCCCATGGATCCAGGTATCCCCGATTTCTTTATCTACTATCGGCAGCTGATCCTTGAAGGGTTCTATCAGATGGGCAAAATCATCCAGTCCTGAAGCAGCAATATTCGCTGAAGGATACTGCTGCATCAGGCGATACTTCAGAGACTGCAGGGAGTCCGCTGTCGGCGGGCGCTCGTTATCCTGCTGATGAGAAAACCAGAGTACGGCTCCAGCTGGAGGAAAATCGGTTGTATTGCCGTAGCCTGTGTGATAGTTGATTATCACTTCCGATCCGTCGGGGGATCTCCAGCGAAAAAGGGGCGGGACATCGGCCGGGGTACAGGCCGGGTTTATGCCGATATGAAGAAAAGTTATGCCGTATTCTGCCAGCAGCGGCACTATTCCCAGTGTGTGCCCGGGAACATCGGTAAATTTCCCTGCAATGGTGTGGTGACCGAAGCGTCGATCAAGGTCTTTTGATATTTCCAGCCCTTCCCGGAACAGCGGCGGCGTGGAGAGCTCACTGTGCAGGGTATACGGGAGGGCGTGCCACCGGATGGTGCGCTGCCCCAGGGCTTTTTCCATCCGCCGGAGGGCTGCTCCTTTCATTGTTTCAAGGTATTCGTAGATGACCCATGAGCCTGTGGTCCAGACAAAGCCCATATCGGTGGCGGCAGTCTCATCTATCAGGTCCAGCGCTCTCGGTATATAATCGTATAAATACTGATCTCGTACCGTCCGGGCAAAGCCGGTAAAGCCGATATCAAGATGGGATTTGAATATGATGTGCACGGTCTGCTGCTTCATGTTGCTACCCTGTTTTAACGGTATCGTGCTGATAGAGAACATTATTCCGGTCAAAGAGCAGCCTGCTTCTTATCTTCAGCTGATTATCTGCGAGCATCAGCGGAAAAGTCGGCTGCTGTTCTGCAAAATCCAGCACAACGGCATACAGCGGAATTGCCGATACGTACAGACTGACCTGCCGGATCCCGGTCAGCTGGTTCGCTCCAGTCAGCTGACTGTCGACGGATTCCTGGTGTTTGGCGGGCTCCCGGACGCCGGTCAATACCTGGCGCAGAAACCGTCCCGTTTCCCGGATGCTCTCATCCTGCTTGATCGTTTCGGAAGCGATCAGGCTCGGAAGAAGCTGGGCGTCCACCTGCAGGGTGTCTCCACTGACGCATGCCTGTGCCCTGAGAAAGATAAACTCATGCATCTCATTTCTATCAAGCCAGATAACTACTTCATTCAGCTTTTCCAATCCACCTGTCGCATCTATCATGACATCCTGTTCGATCAGCTCTTTGCGCATGGGAATTTCTCTCCCTGACGCATCCCTGCAGACAGCCCGGTCACTGCAGTAGAGGGTTGCTGTTAGGGATCTCGTGAATGGTGTCGTGGGGGTTTTCGTGGGGGTTTTCGTGGGGAATGTCGTGTCCGATCGCTGGGGCCAAGCAGAAAGGGGAGCCTTGGTGAACAGATTGTAATTCATGTCCAACGGAAAGGCATACTGCTGCTTTCTCATTTCCGGCGCTTCTGCGGCTATGGGACCACTTACGGCAAAACGGGTTCCCTGCCAGTAGGCCATCCAATAGAGGCCCTGCTTTCCAACGGGCTGTCTACCGGTAAGTTGGTCAGTCTGGCTGACAAGCTCCCCTCCCCTGAACCACTGTACCTTGGCCGGACAGCTGCTGCGGTATTCGGCATCGAAAACTTCCCAAAAAACAAGCCGGCTTTCCTCATCATAATTCCAGACAAGCGCTATGGCCGTATCGACGGCAGCAAAAATGTTCCGGGCAGCAATAGCCTGATCGAGGCCGGGAGGATCGATGCGGGCTTGATCGCGGCCAGCCGGATCGCTGAGGTCTTGGCCGAGGCCAGCGACAGAATGAACACGGCCGGCAGCGTATCCGGTAACTCCAGTCCCCATCTCCTGCAGCGTATGGGCATCGCTGGATCCAAAGGGAACAACCGCCGCTCCGGCAGCCAGGTAATCCGCATAACATGCCACATGCGGGTATTCGGTTATCAAGGCTGTATCAAACCGACTGAGCATACGCTGCAGATGCTGCTGTATTTCATCGCTGCGCAGGACTGACCCGTTGACCACCTCGATACCCAGAGCTTGAGGAAGGAAGGATCCCCGCCATCGGTCTGAGGGTAGATAGGGATGATTGATTATGAGTGCACCCTTTTGGACTACTATCCGGGCTTCTTTCCAGGGCTTATCCTGGGGCTTATCCTGGGGCTTATCCTGGGGACTGAAAATATACTGCAGCCCTTCGTCGATGGATCCGGTGATTATCTCAGGGCGGAGCACCAAAGCATGCCCGAATCTGAAGGTTATTTCGCAGTTGTTCATGAGCTCGCATTCCGGAAACTCAACTCTCAGGCGGGCGGTCTCCATCTGCTGCTGCTTCCAGCTTTCGGCGGTCAGGTTGTGATTGTGATCTCCCGTGCCGAAGCAGTCTATCCCTTTAGCAATTCCGGCCTCAACCATCTGTCCCACCGAGGCAGCATCGCGATTATCCGAATAACGGGTATGAAAATGTACATCAGCATACCGGAGGTCATACCTTTCCAACACTCTTCCTCTTTATAACATCGGAGGCAATTTTCATCTCGAGCTTTCCCTCCGTCTTGCCTTCGATCATATCCAGCAGCAGCTGTACGGCATAATAGCCGATGGCATCACAGCGCTGTACAACGGCGGTAAGGAAATTACTGCGCAGGCTGGTAAAGCAGTGGTCATCAAATGAGCAGATTGAAAAATCTCCCGGCACTTCAAGCCCGCGGCTTTCCAGATTGATATAGAGATCCCGAATCAGTTCGCACTCCAGACTGAAGACCGCTGTAGCCCCGCTTGCCAGGAGACTGGCGCTGAATTCATCATCAACCGGTTTCGTATCAAGGTTGAATCGGACAAGATTTGTCATAGGTATATCATGATCCTGATACCACTCCTTAACTCCGCTGATTCGCAGCTTTATTGACGGCTTGCTGGTGTTGCGGTAGAGCAGCGCGATTTTACGATGGCCATGTTCGAAGAGAAGATCCATCATCTCATAGGCTGCCTTTCGATGGTCAGTCATGATGCAGCTTCCCTGGTACTCAGGCAGATAGTTGTCAATCTGAATTATCGGCAGTCCCTGACGTTCGAGTTTCCTGATATTGGCGGCAAAAAGCCGTCCGGCAGCCCGGTCGGGGGGAACTATGGGAATAAAGATTATGCCGGCCTTCCGGTGATTCGGAATCATGTTCATCACTTCTATCTGCTCGAAGACATCTTTTCCCGGCTTTTTCAGAATGAGATGGATATTCTTGTAGGAGCTGTCGTCGAGGGCTGCCCGCATGCCCTGAATGATGCGCGCTTCAAGATTGATGCTGTCCGAGGGCAAAACAGCGTAGATATCTACCGGCTCGGGGATGGTGGAATCTTTGACATAGCTGCCGCTGCCCTGGATAGTATACAGAAACCCCTCTGCGGCCAGATTTTCCAAGGCCCGGCGGACCGGATTACGGCTGATCCGGAGCTTCTCCATCAGCTCATCCTCTGAAGGAATCTTCTTCCCGGGCAGATAGCTTCCGGCTGCAATCTTATCCTTGATGTACTGCTCGGCCTGTTCGTATTTCTTCATAGTTATTCCTTAACAGCTCCAACCATTATACCGGATATGAAATATTTCTGGGCAAGAATGTACACCAGCAGCAGCGGGATTATGGAAACGACAATGCCTGCCATTCTGGCATTGTTGGCAACTGACTGGGTGGTGCTGGTAAGCTCCGAGCTTACCACGAGGCTTTTCAGCGCTATCTGCAGGGTATACTTATCTGTCGAGTTGATAAACAGCACAGCCGGCAGGAAATGGTTCCAGCGGCTGACGAACTGAAAAATGCCGATGGTCGCTATACCGGGTTTTGCAAGGGGCAGGTAGACCTTTGCAAATACGATCCATTCGTTGGCCCCATCAATGACAGCTGATTCTTCAAGAGATCTGGGGATACTTTCAAAGTAGTTTTTCATCAGCAAAATGCTGAATGTCGAGACTATGTCTATGAGAATGAGGGAAGAGAGGGTGTCGATAAGGCCGAATCTCCGCATAGTGACAAAAACAGGGATTATTATCATCTGAAAGGGAATCATCATCGGGACGGTAATCAGAACCACTGCCAGCGTTTTCCCGGGGAAGCGGGACCGGACCAGAACGAATCCGGCCATGGAGCAGAGAAGGATGTGTATCAATGTTCCGCTGACTGTTACTATGGTGTTGTTGAGCAGCGGTCCTGCAATGGCTACTCTTCTGAAGAGGTTGATATAGCCGATTATGCTGAACTCCCGGGGAAAGAGCTTGATGGTATTTTCGTACGATTCCAGATTGGTGGTAAACGACACCGCCAGTACGTTGAGAAATGGTATAATCATTGTCATGGCAAGAATCATCAGGAAGGTGATGTTCACTGCAGAAAATATGCGTTTTCCCGTTGTCCTGCGGTAAAGCCTGCTATACATGATATTTTGTTACTCTCCTTACTAACAGGGTAACAAGAAGCGTTATGAGAAAGATAAAGACCGATATTGCCGAGGCGTAGCCGATTTTGAATTGCTCGAGTCCGTGGATATAGACATAATACATAAGTACATCGATTTTTTCTGCAATTACTTCGTTGCGGAGAACGTAGATCTGGTCAAAAATTCTCAAGGCGCCCATCACATTGAGCAGCATAACAACCTTCAGGGTGCCAGTCAGCTCAGGTACGGTAATATACCAGGCCCGCTGGGCCGAATTGGCGCCGTCTATCAGGGCAGCTTCGTATATTTCCGGGTTTATGCCCGATATGGCAGCCAGGAAGAGGATACAGACATACCCTGCCTGTTTCCAGAGATTAATGCCGATCATCAGGCCTCGGGCATACTTTTCTACGACAAAAAAGTAGATTGATTCCTGGTCGAAGAGCACCCTGGCTGCGTTTACCAGCCCGTTGGGAGAGAGGATGAACACCCACAGCCCGCCCACTACTACCCAGGAAAGGATATGTGGCAGGTAGAGGATAGACTGGAAGGTTCGCTTGAATCCCCGGTTGGCAACTTCGTTCAGGGAGAGCGCGATAAACATGGGGACAAAGGCGGTGAGCAGTACATTGCTCAGGCCAAGGATAAGGGTATTGCCGAAGACCCTCCAGAATCCCGGGGTGATGAACATTGTCCTATAGTTTTCCAGACCGATATAGCTGCTTGCCCCGACGAACCGGAAGTCCTGGAGGCTCATCTTGATGCCGTCAGCAAGCGGGAAAAATGAAAAGGTGATAAAGTAGGCAGCAGCCGGGAGGATCATAAGATAGAGGAGCCGGTTTCGGGAAAACTGGGAAGTCAGGGGGCTTTTTTTCTTCATTCGATCTCCATGATGCTCATTATATAACAATGCCGCCCGACCAGCTCACAGGATTAACTCAAGCTCCTGCCGGGCCGGTCGGTCGGTACAAATGGAGCTCTAAAAGATTCCTTCTTCCTTGAAGCGCCGATTCATGCTGGCGATACCCTGCTGAGGGGTAATGGTTCCCATGATAATCTTCGCAGCTTCGGAACGGGTTACATCTTCCCAAATCTTATCATAGGGGGTTACCATTTGGGGAACACCATAGTTCAAAATTATTTCGGCTGCTTCGTCGAATCCTTCAAGTTCTCCAAAGGGGTTTACCCACTGCAGCGATTTCGGCTGGGGTGCTCCGTGGTCCATGGCATGCTGCTTGCCGATTTCGGTCAGCTTGTACTTTCCATTTTCGAGTACATAATCGTGCCCATCGATACCGAGGGTGGAGAGGATGTTTCCCTGATGGGTGTGCCAAAATTCCATTATCTTGAAGGCGGCATCCTTGTTCTCCGATTCCCTGGGGATTGCCATCAATCCATCCTGGCCGGAAAGCAGCCTTCTGTGTCCGTCCGGTCCGACCGGCGGGTTGAGACCGCGGGCTTTGAATGGGGATGCGGGATTATCAGCCTTAACCGTCTGGTTGAACAGTCCTACCCAGGCAGCCCAATAGAAGGTCATACCAGCCTGATCGGTCATAAACATATCCCGGAAGTTAGCAGAGTTGTTGGTGATGAAATTCGGTTCAAGCAAGCCTTCCCGATAGACTCTTGCAAGAAATTCATAGACGGGCACGGCCTTTTCGGTTGCATAAGGGGAATAGAGGCTGCCTTTGGCATCATGCTGAAATCCTCTGGCCAGATCATAAGCCCCGAAGAGAGCGTTTGTCTCATAGAGGGTATACCCGATCACCATTCCGTAAGTGTCATCCTTTCCGTTTCCATCGGGATCATCAAAAGTGAACGCTTTGAGTATCTCATAGTAGTCTTCCAGGGTTTCGGGTTCATCCAGACCCAGTTTTTCCATCCAATCATAGCGCACGATCGGAAGGGTTCCCTGTTCGAATTTGTTGAAGACGCCGTAGATCTCTCCGTCTTCATACTTGATTCTGTCCCATTCGGCCTGAGGGATGACTGCTTCATCGCTCAGTACCGGGGATGCCTCTATCCGTTTGGTGAGGGGTTCGAAAAGGTCCTGTTCCATCAGTCTTGCCATCGTGCCGGCATTCAAATAGACGAGATCTACCGGTTCTCCGGTCGCCAGCATGGTTGTCAGTTTTGTATCGTATTCGCTTGACGGCGGTTTGATCAGTTCTACTTCTATACCAGTGAGTCTTTCAACCTCTTCGGCAAACAGCGGGTCTTCCGCGGGCTCACGTCCTCCCTGAACTGAGGTTACCCAGGTAACCTTTTCCGGTTTCGCTTCCTCTACTCCGCCGGCATAGATGGTTGTGACGGCAAATAGAAGCAGGAATGCGATCAGCAGGCTGATTTTTTGCATCTTCATAGATTTCTTTGGTTTCATAGGTTTCATAGAAATTCCTCCTTAACTTTCCTTCATTATAGGTTTGTGATTTTATTTTTGTCAATTTATTATCTTTTTTATGCGTATTGTTTTCAAACTCTTAATATATATAAATTTATTTACTATTTATAATTTAGTTATTATCATATTCATTATTATTTTGAAATTTTTCGGCAGGCTTCATGTCTTTAAGCAATCTTTGAGGATCCCATAACTGACCGATAAGCTTGATGCGGAATAGGAAATGCGGAATAGGAAATCTCCAATTTCCAACGGAAATCCAATTTCCAACGCTTCTGAGCGCCCGCCGGGCGCTTAAGTCCGGCTCACTTCACACATGTCACACGAGTAGAAATTCGGCAGCCGATAAGTGCCTGTTATGTAATAACCTGCCGTCACTCCTGAAAAATGGTTAAGGTCGGCTTAACATACACGAGTCCCACGAGCAGCGGCCGGTCCCATGATATCGGCACTCGACTAACCTATTTACCCTTCCTGGGTATGTATTTGCTTGTTGTAATATATGTTTTTTTAGATCGCTGCCCCATGCAAAATCCAGCCTACTCCTACTCGTGGGACTCATGTGTTTTGAGCCTGGCTTGAGGTTTTCAGGGACCTCTCAGCAGCTCTTTGCCCTGAAACAACATATTAACCTCCTTCCGGCTGCTCGTGCGACATGTGTAAAATGAGCCTGCCTTAACCGAGTTCGCAGCTGCACAGAAATTCGAATTCTGACATCCATTTGCGCACCCATTTGCGTTAGGTTCCTGATTCCTCGTTGGGTTCCCCGTTCCCCGTTCCCCGTCCCCCGCATAAAGACTGGTCAGACGCAGAAATGTCGGATAGTATACTGATATAGTTTCATCAAGAAAGGAGCCATCTATGCAGATATGCATGACAAAGCCTCTGCTTGAAGCGACTGGGATCAAACCAGTGCGCCAAGCCGGAATCGACCCGCAGTTCCGCTGGAGCGCCAAGCTGACAAAAATAGAAAAGAAACTCAGCCTTATTCTCTGCAATGACCAAACGCGTTTAACCTGTATATTGTATAATCTGAAGAAAAAGGAGATTCTCAATCTCGGACTGCTTATTGTCAAGACCATTCGGGAATCTCTGCAGGACCTGGGTATAAGTGAAAATTTGATCGAAACATACTTCGAGCTGGCCGGCGAACCTGCAGTTACCACCATAAAGGGAAAATCCTATGAAAGCCGGCTTGATGCTGTTGAGAAAGAAATTGATGCAAGAATGGGGTTTCTTGATACTGACAACACGTATCAATCGCTCCTGTCTGATATCGTCAACGCCACTGCCGTTATAACCCGCAGAGCAGACGGGAAACAATATCCATACATCACCATGAATAGACTGCTGGAAACCCTGCACGAAGAGAACCGCGGCAGCGGCAGGAAAAAATCTAAAGACACTCAGCATGCTTATACCCTGTTCATACAATCTGAACAGTATAACCGAGAACTTTGGAGAAAGGTTATCGTACCCCCTGACATCACATTCCGACAGCTTCATTATGTTATGCAGGTCCTTTTTGATTACGATAATGACCATCTCTTCGAATTCATTATTCAGGATATTTTCGGCTGGGCTAAAATTCGGCCGCAGTCAATGATAGATGAAAACTGGATTGATCCGTTCGATGGTGATGAGATGCTCTCAGATACAAAGATCTCCCTGAAAAAGGTTGTAAAAGACAGAGCCGATCTTCACATGTACTATCGCTACAATTTTTTCGCTGACTGGATTCATTACATCCGGGTTCAGCGGATTCAGGTCGATCAACCGGTCACCGAACCTGAGCTGCAGTTCGGATTTGATCAGCAGCTTGGTGGTTCCTCTAGTCTGGAATTATCTGACACAGAGGAAGAATTAGATGACGATGGCATCACTGATGACGAGGGCTTCAACGATACCGATGGCAATGACGATACCGATGGCAATGACGATACCGATGACGATACCGATGGCGATTCTGGCGAGGTTTTTGATATCAGCGACTTTGATATTGAACCGTATTACATTCCTGATAAATTTCTTATGGATCTGGAACTGGAGCGCTGCATGGAAAAAGGAGTGAAAATCGGGTTCTTCTCCAAATTCTGAGCGAATGGGTTCTTGACACTTTCAGGCTGACACTCAGGCTGGCACTTATCTCAGGCCTGAAGGTGGAATCGAGGGATACGTTCAAGGCCAGGGAGAGTGTTCTCTAGACCTGAATTGCAGCGCATGCAGCCCGGTTGCCCGGGCTCCCCGATATTCGGCAGCAGATCATCGATAAACAGCATCTCTCCGGAGGAATGTCCATTTGCCTGACCGCATCCAGATAGATTTCCCGGTCCGGCTTGTTTATATGCAGCCAGCCCGAAAGTGCTCACTGCTCGAAATGTTTCAGCAGATAGCTGTCTCTGAGAATCATATCGTAGGTCTCGGCTGCCATGTTGGAGATAATCAGCAATCGGAAGCCGCTTTGCGCAAGGCCGCAGCCCAGCGAAGCATGGCAGATTGACGATGACCAGGCCAGGCACGAGGTACCAGCAGTTCTACTGTTTCTTCCGCGTACCTGTTTCCAGTTTTGCCAGGTCGGCTCCGCAATCCCGACTTACCGCTTTCCAATAGGCATCAGAGCGCATATCTCCTATATCGAAGCTGTGCCGAGGTGCCCATAGGGCCTCCGCAAATCTGTCGGCATGGGCACCCAATACGTCAATATATTTGAGCTTCGTAAACTGTTGGTTTCAATCGATGCTTTGACAATACACCGCCAAAGTCAAAGGCTACTGTGGTGATTACGTTGTTCATTCGTTCGGTAATTCTCTTTAACAAAAACTGGCTATATGCAAAGCAGGCATTTTCCTGGCAATTTCCCAGCAATAATCAGAAAATTGTCAGACTATCGTGCGTCGGCTGTCTCCAAAGGTTAAGAACCAGCAAGGCCAGCCCGCTGGTGGCCAGCAGGATCGAAGCCATGGCGGATCCTGGTCCAAAATATCCATCCATAACGGAAAGATAGAAGAGGAGTACGGATCGGCATGGTTATGTTCCCGCCAACATAGAGCAGAATCGATGTCGACAGCTCATTGATTGCGGTTACCCAGCTGAGCACAGCCCCGAAAATGATCCCCGGCAGTACGAGCGGCAGCGATATCTGGCAAAGCCCGGTGCCGGAGGTGCCGAGATGAATGATTCCGGCCTCCTCCAGGGCTGGATCGAGCTGCCGCAGTATCGATACGGCTGAACGAACGAATGTACGGCAGTCTCCTGATGAAGTAGGCCAGATAATTATCGCAGCGGTTCCATACAGTACAACAGGCCTGTTGAAGGTCGGGCCAAACCCGATACCCAGTACTGTTCCCGGTAGAATGTAGGGCTCATGAGCAGTGTGGTCAGCACCCCGTTCACAGTGTTTCTCCGCCGGCTGATTACAAACCCCAGCAAGGTTCCTACGATTACAATGAGTACAACTGCGGTTATCGAATAGATGAGACTGTTCGTTATCGCCTGAGGTACATCAAATATCACCCTGCGGAAACTGTCAAGACCGAATCCTTTCGTAAAGACCGGTCCGCTGGTATTACGGAAGGCAAATACCACGACAACCACGATCGGCAAGGTGCTCAAAGCCACAATAAAATAGGAGACCGCATGAACGGCCAGATTCTTATATCCTTTCAGCCTGAGGACTACCGGCCGGTTGAGCAGGAGGCTGGTATACTTTCTCCTGTTGGCTGCATAGCGCTGGAGGAATATTGCCAGGCTCGCCGCAAATACCAGGATGATGCTGATGGTCGAGGCCATTGCCGGGCGTGTTGCAACTTCGCTTGTGTACATGTTGTAGGCCATGGTGGGCAGGACTCGATATCGTGCTCCAATTATCATGGGGGTACCGAAATTTGCCAGGGACAGCATAAACGCCAGCAGGGCGCCGGATGTTATTGAGGGGATAACCAGCGGTACGGTGACCAGGAAGAACTTCCTCAGGGGCCGGGCTCCCAGATTCTCGGCAGCCTCTTCGAGTGAACGGTCGACGGTCTGCAGTCCGCTTGAGGTAAGCAGGTAGACAAAGGGATAAAACTGAAGAGAGTATACGATTATTATTCCCAGCGGTCCGTAAATTGTCGGAAAGTTGATCCCGAGGGTCATCAGCAGCTGTCGCAGAAATCCATTGCGGCCGAGCATTACAATCCATGCATAGGCTCCGAGAAAGGGAGGTGTCAGCAGTGCCAGGGTGGCCAATGTTGAGAGCAGGGCACTGCCGCGAATTCTGTACCGGGTTGTAAAGAAAGCCAATGGCACGCCGAGAAGTATTGCCCCGGCTGTTCCCCCGAGAGAGACAACCACGCTGTTGAGAAGCGCCCGCATATAATAGGGTGTTGTGAAAAAGGTGATATAATTTCCTATCCCGAATTTTCCGGTCTCTGCATCATAAAAACTTTCCCGGACGATATTGAAGACTGGAAAAAATATCAGAATAATAAAGATGATAAAACCGCCAAGGGTAACGGCTGACCAGAATCCATTTTTTCTCAACCAGTTCAGCATATCATCCTCCTAATCTGAGCCGACTGCCGTCTCCGGCAGCAAAGAACAGCAATTTGCTTTTGGGTATGCAGACTGTCACCCGGGTGCTTTCTTCCCGGAAGTCGGAATGCTCGGAAATGTATTCGTTAACGGTGAGGATTTGCCCCTCCCCGATTTTTACCCGGTATATCACGTCTGCACCAAGATACAGGGCTTTGGCAACCTCCCCTTTTATGGCGATAGTTTCGGGTGGGGTGGGTTGTCCGGGCAGGAGAATTCGGACATCTTCGGGACGGAATGCTGTCCGGTATTCTTCAGGTTTTTTATTTTCCGGTACCAGGAGACTGGGACGGGAATCACTATCCAGAAAACTCAGCATATCCTGTCCGGTAAAAAGGTTCATGCTGCCGACAAAGGTCGCGACAAACTCATTTGCAGGATCGCGGTATATTTCCCAGGGAGTGCCTATCTGCTGGACTTTTCCGAAATTCATTACTGCTATCCGATCGGAGATTACCAGCGCTTCCTCCTGGTCATGGGTTACATAGACTGCCGTTATTCCCAGCTGGCGCTGTATATCAAGGATGTCTTCTCGCATCTGAATGCGCAGTTTGGCATCGAGGTTAGATAGGGGTTCGTCGAGCAGCAGCAGCCGGGGTTCTATCACCATTGCCCGAGCCAGACCTACCCGCTGCTGCTGGCCTCCTGAGAGCTGATCAGGAGTGCGGCTCTCGTAGCCAGTGAGCTGTACCGTTGCCAGCGCTTTAGCCACCCGCTTTGTAATATCTGCTGCCGGCACTTTTCTGTTTTTAAGGCCGAAGGCCACATTTTCTGCAACGGTCATATGAGGGAACACCGCATAATTCTGGAATACCATCCCGATATCCCGCTGATGGGCCGGAACTTTATCTATTATGGTATCACCAATATGAATATGTCCCGAATCCTGCTGGTAGAATCCGGCGATAGTCCGCAAAAGGGTTGTTTTTCCGCAGCCGCTGGGACCCAGCAGCGTAAAGAATTCCCCTTCGGGAACTTCAATATCCACCGTATCCAGAGCTACTACGCCAGGGAAAGTTTTTTTTATCTGTTCAATATGAATACGCTTTGCCATTGGCTTAACCTCACCTTACTGTACGCTTTTTCAGTACACGCTTCCATACTTTACGCTTTTTTCGTCACTGGACGATTCGTCATGTCATATCTTTTCACTTCACCAATAGGCAGAAAAGCACAAAAGCCCGCTGCCGTTATAGACGGTGACACCGGGCTTTCATGAGATCAGGACACAGCTGCAGCAGTGCTGCAGCTGTGATCCATCCAGCATTGCTGCAGCATTGCTACAAATTCAGCTCCATCATATATTCACGGAACTGAGCGATAAACGCATCCCGATTGGCTGCGGACCAGCCGAAATCATACTCAATCGTGTTAATTTCGCTCATAGGGGGCAGTCCGGGAGGAGTCGAAGCATCTTTACGAACAGGTCTTCGGCCCATTTGCTGTACCAGAAAATTCTGAGCCTTTGAGGACATTGCCCAATCGACGAACATTTTTGCGCCTTCCGGATTCGGTGCGCCTTTTATGACAGCGATTCCATCGGGAGCAGCAATCGCCCCATCTTCGGGATACACTATTTCAACCGGCCCTCCTCCAAGGACAAACCTCTGGGCATTATCTTCCAGGGTAACCGCCACAGGAACTTCACCGTCATTTGTCAGCCGCGATACAGCTCCGGAGCTTGAGGCAATGAAGAAATTCTCCATAATCGATCGGTAGATACCCCACCCTTCCTCATCAGCACCGTAAATAGCCAATACGTTGGCTAGCTGCATATATGAAGATCCTGACTGGTCTGCACGGGCAGTGCTTACCCCGGCGATGCGATCGCTGGCCAGATCTTTCCAGGTGCGTGGATACTGATCCTCGGTGAGCATGTCTGTGTTGACAAGGAAGACATTCATGATTCCCGTATAGGGCAGCCAGTTGGTGCCGACCTTGTAGACATCCTCTATCATGTTCCAATCTTTCGGCGTATACTTTTCCAGCAGATCATTATTCTGTTCCAGAGCTTCTCCGCCGATACTCCATATTACATCAGCCTGGGGATTTGCCGATTCGGCCCTGACCCTGCTGATGACATCGCCGGAACCCATTTTTATAACCTCAAGCTCTATATCGGGATGATCTTCATTCCAGAGCTGCTTCATGCCGGCTATAATGGTATCTTCGTGGGCTGAATACGCCACCACCTTGCCGGTGCGTTCATCGGCTGCTGCGGAAAACAGGAATGCCGAGCCTGATACCATCACGATACTAAGCAGGATCGCGATTTTTCCTCTCATCTTCATACTTTGACCTCCTAGAGTCATTATTCTGTGGACCAACCAGTAGTTACCCACAAACTCTAGATTAAGTATGAGGGGTAACAAATAATCTACCAATCGGAGAATTTTCCGAAAACCAGTACTATTTTACGGTTTGCCAATCGGGACTCATTATCTGCTGACGGGTGTATCTGCTGACGAGTTTATCTGCAGACGAGCGTATCTGCAGACGAGCGCGCAGGCATATTGGATTATCAGGCATAATGGCGTACTATAGAGTTGCTATGGTTCCCGTAAAGACTGCCGGACAGCAATTTTTACAAGGATCCCTGCAGATCGTGCGGCAGCTGCAGAACTCCAGACTCAGGAGGATTCCATGTTACGAACCGCCGCTGTCATACTGACAGCTGCTATGTTTTTCTTTTCTACAGCCATTGACGCAGCTCAATCAGAGAAACCTGAAGATACGGTAACCATTACCTACTGGACACATGCAGATCCTAACCGTACGCCGTTTGAGGAGCGACTTGCAGCCGAGTTTGAAGCGGCAAATCCGGGAGTTTCCATTGAACGGGTCACGTATCTATCGACCCAGATTGCCGAGAGACTGCTTACCGCCTTTGCCGCAAATCAGGGTCCCGATATTTTTCATACCCAGCTTGAGGACAGCTTTGCGTTTATTACCAACAAGCTGGCTGCTCCGGTATCTCTCGAGGCCTTCAATGCTTCAGACACCCGGCAGATTCTCGACCGGTACGTTGACGGTTCCCTGGATCCGATGTATATCAACGGCAGCCTGTACGGCATTCCCCTTGAACTGCTCAACTGGTGCATCTATATTAATGATCGCATTTTTCGCGATGCCGGCCTCGATCCTGATACGGACTACCCGAAAACCTGGGAAGATGTTGTCCGGCTGAGTGAGCAGATTGTTCTCAGGGACGGCGATACCATAATCCGTCGCGGGTTTGACTTTCGCTATTCGGATTACCTTATAGCAATGGTTCCGATGGTGGAGCAGCTGGGCGGACAGCTGGTCAGTGATGACGGCAAAACCGCGATAGTGGGAGAGACTGCATGGCTCGATTTTTTACGATTTATGCAGCAATGGGGGCCTGAAGGGAAAAATCTGGGCTCACCCACCTATCGGCTTGCCAGGTTTCTGTTCAATTATGACAATAATGAGATTGCAATGATACACACGGGAATGTATCAGCAGGCACGAATCATGGCTGACAATCCCGAGTTTTATGCAAGCGGCGACTGGCGGGTTGTTCCTTTTCCGGTATTTGAACATGCTGTGGAGGACATTGCCTCATGTCACTATGGACAGTACCTGATGGTAAACAGTCGGGCTGCCGCGGAACAGCAGTATTATGCTTGGAAGTTTATCAATTTCATGCAGCAATATGCCGAAGAATACCTGGAAATTCGCATTATTCAACCCTCGAAAGCGCTTATGGAGAGCGAGCTCTACCTGAGCACCCCGTACGCAGAAGTCTTCAAAAAGGATATGGAGCGCTCAAACGTTGTGTATCATGCTCGGAACAGCACCAAACTTCAGGAGCTGATCAAGATTGCGGTTGAATCGGTTATGCTCGACGGCATATCGCCGGAACGGGCCTACGCAACCCTTAAAGCCCATGCCCAGGAAGTACTTGACGGAAACTAGCGGGCTGATGGGTCAGATATGGCTGACGGGATTATCAGGCTGATGGGTCAAAGGCGGCTGCGATATTCCCGGGGGCTTAATCCGACGACGCGGCGGAATACTTTAGCGAAATATGCTGAATCGTTATATCCGCACTGGTCGGCTACCTCTTTAATCCGGTTTCGCGGATCACAGAGAAGGGTTCTGGCAGCAGCCATTCTCTGCTCGGTAAGCACCTGCACAAATGTCTTGCCGGTCTCTTTTTTAAAGATGCTTGCCAGATGACCTTCTGTGATATCCAGATGCCTTGCGGCTTCAAACAGTGATACATCGTTCTGGTAATACTTCTGGATAAACATGAGAGCTTCGTATACCAGCGCGTTATACGTATCAGCGTGGGCATCGGCATCAGCTCGGGCATCGGCATCAGCTCGGGCATCGGCATCAGCTCGGGCATCGGCATCAGCTCGGGCATCGGCATCAGCCTGAGCACTTGCAAAGCGTACAGCTGTCGAGTTCCGGCCGTGAAGTTTTATTACCGCACGCTGAAGGGCCTGCCGCAGCTCTTCATCATCAACCGGCTTCAGAATGAAATCTACTGCGCCGGCTCGAAGCGCTTTCTGAGCATATTCGATATGGCTGAATCCGGTAATTACTATCGCGGTCTGGTACAGAGGCTCTTCCAGAAGCGAAAGCCCTTCTCCATCGGGAAGCTTTATATCGGTAATGAGAATATCTGGGACGGGTTTCCGCCAGCACGATTTTGCTTCCGACAGGTTGGAGGCTGTACCGCACACTTCGCAATTTACGCTTCGCCACGAAAATGTCTCTGTCAGTTCCCTCAGAAGGGGCAGTTCATCTTCTACAATGACAACTTTGAGTTTCATCCGAATATCCTTATCACTGCCAGGGTGGTATCTTTTTCCGGGAGAGACTGAACTCAGTTCTGCTGCCGTAAATCAGATACAGACGCTTTTTCACATTGCCAAGCCCTATTCCTGATCCCCGGGAGGCGATGCATCGGCCCGCAGTCCGGGACCGTTGTCCTCTACCCTCAACTCCAGCGTGTCGCTTGTGAGCCTGGTTTTCAGGGTAACGGTAACCGGCTGCGAGCTTTTTCCACCCCGTGCATTACTGCATTTTCAATCAGCGGTTCTATGATTAATTTGGGTATCCTGACGGATGCCGCATTCGGGTCTAAATCCATATCTGGAATTATCCGATCCTGAAAACGGATTTTCTGGATATTGAGATACCGCTGCACCTGTTCCGTGATCTCACTCACGGGCACCATCGCTTCGGTATCTGATAGAGAAAACCGCATTATTTTTCCAAGGTCGGTAACAATTGCTGAGACCGCTTCGAAGTCACCTAATTTTGCCATTGATTTGACGGCTCCCAGGGTGTTGTACAAAAAGTGGGGCTGGATTTGTGCCTGAAGGGCTCTCCGTTCAGTTTCCCGCAGGAGCTGTTCTTCTTCCCGTATCTGCTGTATAAGGGAGGCGATTGTCTCAACCATACGGTTATAGTGGAAAGTCAGCTCTTCCAATTCGTCACGGGGGGGCTGGAGGTCGGGTTCGGGCAGCGGCAGCGGTCCCTGAGGATTGCTGGTCATCGCCTGGATCAGGCTGTCAATCGGGCGGCTGATGGATCGGCTTATGCGGACGGAGACAATTGAGGTAATGATGGAGGTTCCCGCTACCAGAGCCAATCCGATCAGCAAAATCTGCCGGAGGGTATCAAAATAGGTAGAAAGTTCGGTAATCATGATTACTGACAGATCGTTCCAGGTTTTCCAGGTGAGGTCCCGGCGGTGTACCAGTTGATGCGGGGTCGGCTGGCGGTAGTATTCTTCTGTGAATACTATTCCCAGGTCGGGATATTCGGAAAAACTGGTTGGGTCGTGAGGCTGCAGCAGATTAAGGCTGCTGAACTGAACTCTGTCTACGAGAAAGATTTTGCTTGACGCCCATATCTGTAACGGGGATTTCAGTGCCTGTGTCCTGACATCTATAAATATCACGCCGTTTTCTATGGGGAACCAGATGCTGAAGGCTATCTGGTTGCCTTTTGAGCCGGGGCCGGGGGCGAGCAGGAAGTGAGGCCCGGACGAGCCGGTACCTGAAATAAACAAGTCACGAACCTGCTGATTGGTAAAATCATAGCGTCGGGGAAATTCTGTTGAGGAAAACTGGCGAAGCCCATCGGAAGAGGTTACGTGCACTTCAACCATTGTAAGGTCGCCATGGAGCTGTGCGAACAGCTGCTTATAGAGTTCCAGCTCTATTTGCGGGGCAAGCTCGGGATCGTTTTTCGAGACCCCCTTCAGTATGGCTGGCTCTTTCGACAGGTTTTCTCCTATCGTTGTAAATTTGAGCACCGTCTCGTCAATTTCCTCAGCTACCCGTTCGGTAAAATTGCTGCTGATGTTCTGGACATAGCTTACCACAAGCGTGTTCCCCCACACCAGGACCAGCAGGCAGGCAACAGCAAGCGGGAGGGTTCCGATAAGTGAATACGACAGCAGCAGCCGATAGAATATCGATTTAATGGAAGCTCTCATTTTCCGTATGGTATCACATTTACAGCTTTTCCACATAGCCTGTTTCAGCTGTCTGCCAGCATTCTGCCAGTTGTTGTTCCAGTTGTTTTTTCAGCTGTTCTTCCAGTTGTTCTGCCAGCTGTTCTGCGGGGTGCAGGTGCATGGGTAATGGAAAGAAACCTGCCCTCAGGGATGCGAAGGTACTGACAAGCACCATTTTATTCTTTCATCATCCGTTGTTTTCCCGTATAGTAGAGATATCTGTTTAGCTGAGGAGGGCGCAGGATGAAAAAACAACAGAATACTGCTATATATCAAATCAAGATCACTCTCGACAACATACGTCCGCTTATATGGCGGCGCATTCTGGTACCTGAAAACTTCACCTTCTATGATCTTCACGAAATCATTCAGCGTGTTATGCCGTGGGATAATGACCACATGCATACATTTTTCCTGAAACCTCAATATCGATCTCGCAGCGAGGTTTTAACAATCGGCGATAAGGAAATGGATCCGGATACCGACATCAATGAAATGGATGCTCTGCTCAATAAGTGGATTACCCCTGAAACTCCAAAATTATCTTACGTCTATGACTTTGGAGATGACTGGATCCATACCATTCAATTGGAAAAAATCCTTGACCCCGCCCCCGATCCGGGCAGTCTCTATCCCGTCTGCATAAAGGGCAAGAGAGCTGCCCCGCCAGAAGACTGCGGGGGTCCGTGGGGCTACAAGCAACTCTACAATCGGATACAAACCTTGAGGTCAGAAATCGCCAATTCTTCAGCCGATTCTTCCAACGACGTTGAAGATTATGGCTTCTTTGATAAAAGATTCCTCCTTGAGTGGGATTTTGAGCATTTCGATCCGAACGAAATGGATCTCCATCCTCAGAAATTGACAGAGCCTGAAATCATGGACGATTTCGACGAAGACGACGATTCCGAAAATTTCGACGATTCCGACGAAGACGACGATTCCGAAAACTTCGACGATTCCGACGAAGACGACGATTCCGAAAATTTTGACGAGTTCAACGAAGATGTTTTCAGCAATGGCCCGGTTAGTGCCGACATCATATTTGATTTGATGCTGGCTTCACCTGACTTTGTCGATCGCTTCCCCACTATCGAAGAGGCTGAAGTTTTTATCAACATGCTCAAAGACGCGGCAGACGGCAGGGAATTCAGTTCGGTAGAAGATTTCAGTCAGTTTATCAACACCATGGCAAGCGAGGTTAATAACATACCCCCAGTCGATTTTTTTGGTCTCGATCCCCAGGTAATGCTCGATTTTCTTGAAAATGACTTCAGCGAGCTCAACCAATATGTCGAATTGGACCTGTCTGACATACCTGATGATACCATCCTCATGATTCCCATCATGCAGAAGCTCCTCTATCTTGTTTCCCTCTACGAGGAGCATGCCGGTCGCCTTCCTCTCACCAACACCGGCAGCTACAAGACTACTGTCGTCAAGCAATTTCAGACATTCCTCAACGCCGGCCAGTTCCCTACCGAATCGACCCGTGAGAATCTGGTACCCGATCTTCATCTTCTCCACAGCTTCCTCCGGAATCGGAATTATCTTAAGGATCGGAGCACCTACAGCGAACTGAAAGATCCCACGTGGTGGCAGGATCTCACCAATAAGGCTGGCCCGCTCTACAAAGACCTTTTTTTCTTCACTGTGGATTATTTTGACTGGCTGGATCTCATGGGCGAACCCAGCCTTGCCTATTCTGAATTTGACTTGATTCAGGATTCAGCCGCAGTCTCCCTCTATCTGCTTAAGCTGAAAGCTCAAACACCTATTACCGGCGGCTGGTTCTTTTCCTATTACTGCGATGCCTTTCCATTTTTTGCTCCTTCCTTTCAGGAAAGCTGGAAGGTTGATGCTGAATCTGACGAATCTGACGAATCTGACGAATCTGACGAGGTTGACGAGGTTGGAGAAGTTGATGATTCTGACGAGGCTCTCTTTCTGGAGTTCATTGCCTATCAAAAATTGTTTCTTGTCCACTTCGCCGAAGATTTTGGTTTTGTCGACTCCATTCTACCCTACGATGAGAACCGAACCGACTTTTTTAACTTGTCGCTTGAGATCACCTACGTTGCAACGCCATTTTACGATGCTGCCATCAAATGGAAATTGCCTCTAGATACAGATGGTGCGCGTGTTTTAAAAGGTGTCTGACACCCTGAGTGCTGCAGTGGAGTGTCTGACACCCCACTGCACCCGACACCGTACAGCACCCTGGTTTGATGTTTCAGCTATGTGATGTCATATTCCAGCTGCAGCGGAATTTCCGCGGCATCAGATTCGGGAAGAGAGAGAAACTTTCTGACTATTGCGGCATTATCGGCAATAAGTTTCGCCCGCCGCCGGGGCTCAGGGGCGGCATTGATCAAGTCATAGAGCAGCTCAACTTTAACAGCCTGCCCCGCGCCTGCGCTGCCGGACAGAACAGCTTTAGTTATGGAAAAACTGCATCGTTCAATGCGGGCTTCCTGACCGACCCGTGAAACATAGAGATTCAGCAGGATAGAGTATTCCCCCCTGCGGTCAAAGGGCTCCTTGATCACTCCTGCCTCACCGATAAAATTGCCAAGCGAATAGGTGACAATCTGATTATCATTCAGCTTGGTGAAATCGGACCCGTGAACCACATGCTCATGATGTCCGATTACCGCATTCACCCCGTGATCAATCAGAAAGTTCCCCAGTGCTTTTGATTCTTCAGACGCCTCCTGATTATACTGCCCGCCCATATGGGTGAGACAGATTATAAGCTCTGCCCCCGCGGCTCTGCAGGAGTTGATATCCTTGATCATCTTTCTGCGGATACTGCGTCGCCTTTCACGGCGCTCATATACCGGCAAGGCAAACTGACGCGGCAGCAGCAGCTTACCTGCCTGACCGTACATCTTTGCAAAAAGCGTATCTGGATGATGAAACCAGTATCGTGAAAGCAGGCAGCTCAGTTCCTGCTTCTGTGTAAGATTTACCATAAACCGCTCATGCCGCTTCAGATAGCAGCGGTTCAGAAAGGCATTGGTCCCGTACGTATAGGAAAGAAAACCAACCTTCAAGCCTCCTATCTCCCTGATAAAGGGCACCCGCTCCTCACGTGAAGCATATGTTCCCACATGATCCAGCCCGATGCGGTCCAAAGACTGCAGTGCATCTGTGGGGTGTCGGACACCCTGAATGCTGCTTCAGACGTCATTTTTTGCCGTACTTGATGCCGGCCTCAATGAATGCAATGTAATTGTCGATCAGGCGGTCATTTGGGATCGGGGTCGTAGGGGCCACAGAGGGGAGAGAATAAAGCGGCCGGTTCTTCCCTCCTGTATCGCATTTTTAACCTGCAAGTCGATGGCTGACGGCTCCAGACTGCAGAGATCGCTGTATTGTATATTGCCGATAAGCACCGTTTTCACCGAGCACCCTGCGGGCTTCAGAAATCGTACAATCTCCCATCGGCGGGCTTTATCGTATGCAGTCCATCCATTCCGATATGCTTCATGCCATTGAGAACCTGGGACAGGTTCCCATGGTAATGGACTATCGACCATTTCCCATAGGAACGGACAAGATCAACGAGCCCTTCACATAGCGAGCGCTCATTTGGTTGAACTTTGTCGGGAGATACCAGCGGAGGTCCAGCAAATTCAGCTCCTACACGAAAAGACCTCACTGACATCTGTCACCGAGAAAATACCGGTACCAATCGTAGACCCGCCGGTGCATTTCCATCGGTAAATTCGATAATCCTGTCATATTCGGTTATAGAAAAGATGGAAAATCCTCAGCACTCATTGTATGGAGCACTTCAAGCGATCCCCGAGATTATGCCATCATCAGTCCTCGGCTTCCAGCTCATCTGCGATAGTAGGCCGACAGATCCGGCCGTGTGCAGGGGCTGATAGGGCATTTCCAGATGATATCGGAACCCCGATCGATTTTTGCCTCAGTGAATCTACCCGTGCCCGGTACTGGTCCGGGTAATCGATCGGAAAGCTTCGGCTTTCCGCAGGAAACGGTTTCCCGCAGCTCGGCTCCATTGACCGATTCGGTCTCCTTATGCACAGTAACAGCATCACTTGCTGAATAGCAGAATCCCCGGCAACAGTAGGCGAAGGTCAAAGGTATCGCAGTACCGTTCGATATAGGGATCAGCCGGGCATAGCCTGGTCTGCGGTAGATATCGGGTACCAGGGTATGGGATGATACCGGAGCAAGCAGCCAGATCGGGATTCTGTCAACTTCATCTCCCCGAATAGTCGCTGCAGTCTTTCACGGCTTTTCTATCGGCTTCAATAAGACTCGTATTTCGAACAGTTCGTAGTTTTCACTGCCCCAAGTCTCGGTCAGGTCTATTCGTATTTTTCTGGTAGAATACGGTTTATTGAGCTTGTGGACTGCCATACGCTTGATATTGCTGCTGATGCCGACGGTTTTTTCCCCATTTTCATCATTGTCTATTGAGATTGTGTATCCGCGTATTTTGGGTTCCGGGGGCATCTGCTCCTTGAGAAATATGCCGTGGTGGTCGGAAAAACTTTCGCCTTGAGGTTCACCCTTTCGCTGCTCAGATCAGGCTGAAATAGAGCCGGATTTCCTCGATGGTTGTCGGTTCCGCCATTTGCACTCAATCCAGGCTGAACTGCAGGCACGACATCCAGATATTTGGGCCGCCATAGGGTCTGTTATAGCCGTTATTCAGATTTGAGCTGGCGCAGGTGAAGCCGGAATTTGTCCGACCTGCCCGAGGTGCCCGCTTTCCCAGCTTGGGCCTTCTCCTGCCGAGACCCTGAAGCAGGGATTGTGCAATTGCTTTCTTCCCGGAATCTTCCGGTAAAGCCGGTAAAGCTTTTCCCACTGCATCGCAGAGAAACGTGTTCGGCGGCATGGAGTATGATAATATAACTGCGTCCCGGGCTGTTCGCTTCACCCGGGTCAGAGCGGTCTGTAGCGGGTGCATCTTCCAGAGTATCTGTTTCCTGCAGAGGCTCGCTGGTCTTCTCCAGAAGCTCGCTGGTCTTCTCCAGAGGCTCCAGGGTCTCCAATGGAATTGGAATCCACTGATCGCTGCCGGCCTCCAGCTGCAGACAGCCTGTCCGGATCTTCCTGCCCGGTCTGAATCCCGCCATATTTTCACACTCATGCATCGATATCTCAAGTCCGGCACCATCTTTCACCCCATGCGCTGCATCAAAGTTGAGGATCAGCTCAGCATCGCCCAGCTCGGGAAAAAGGAAGATAAAGTCGTCCTCGAGCGGCAGGGTCTCGTCGCAGGTATCAAGCACCAGAGGACGTGTGGATGATGCCCTGATGACTGCGCCAAGGGCCAGATCGTTTATATCAGTATGAGCAAAGCCCGGTATGAACATATCGTTTTTGACCAGATTTTCCTGAAGCTCCCTGATATGGTGTGTATTGATCTGGTGGTGGGTTTTATCGAGATTATGCATAAAGACGGCTGCGGCTCCGGCTGCCTGTCCGAGCAGGGCGCAGGTATTCATGATACGCGTTGATGCAAAGGCGAGATGACTGGTGCTGGCCAGACGTCCGGTAAAAAGCAGATTGCTTACCTTCCGGGTATAGAGGCTTCTCATCGGAATGGAGAAGACAGACACGGGAAACTGCTGGCAGTGTTCCTCGTTAGAGTAGATGCCGCCAGGCGGGTGGAAATCGACATACCATCCCCCATAGGAGATGCCGTCTTCAAAATAGTTGCCGCTTTCTATATCATTGAGGGTCAGAACATGCTCCCCCTTCAGGCGCCGGGATTCCCGCTTGCACGGCAAGGATCCTACCCACTCGAGCGTCAGATTGTCGGCAGGGAATTCACCGCTGTTCTTGATATAGTCCCACAATCCAAAAACGATCTTTTTCAGTTCGAGCGCAATATCCTGATTGTTGCCGATCGTGTCCATCATTCCGCCGTGTTCGATCCACCAGTAATCGGTTCCGCTCATCCGCTCATGCACTACCCGTCCGCCCTTGCCGATGAGATTGCGAACCTGATCTCTGGTATAGGCATATTTCGGCACTATATAGCGTACCGGATGTCTGGCTTCACGGGTGTGGAACAGTATCGAACTGCCAAGTTTCAGGTCATCGCTCTGTTCAGGGGCCAATCGTTCCCCATAGACCTCTCTGCCTTCCCGGCCGTCGGCGAATGCTGCTCCAGCCAGATAGCCGGTAGTCCCGTCACCGGACGCATCGATGAATACGGGGCTGGTAAAACGCAGATATTTCTCTGTTCCCTGCTGGTACCCGGACACACTCTGTATCCGGGTTGTTCCTTTCATTGCTGTCTCGCTTATATGGGTGTTGAGATAGAGGTCGATAAGCGGTTCGGCATAGACGAAATCGTAAAGGACTTCATCCCAGAGGATGACGTTACCCTGAGGGTTGCGATAGAGGTTTTCCAGCTTCATCTCACCTAGAATCCCCATCTCCTCTGAATAGATGTTTTCTCCGCCCGTAGAGCCTCTGGTCCACATGCGCATCTCGCTGCTTGAGTTTCCTCCGAGAACCGGCCGGTTATTGATCAGGGCAACGGAGAGTCCCTGCCGGGCTGCCGCAATAGCGGCGCATATGCCGGACAATCCGGCCCCTATAACTGTCAGGTCTTTTTTAATAGTAGTCATACGTTTCAATTATTCCTTTGATGGTATGTTTCCCGATGTTTGCTGCCGCTTCCGTGCTCAGGCTGTTCAGGATGGATCTGTAGGCAGGCATCCAGTCGGCCTGGACGGAATAGCTGTCGGTCATGTCTGTTCCGAAAAGAAATCTGCTGCTGAAACGCTCCAGGAGTTCAAGCCAGCTCTCTTCGCGCAGGTATACGGGTGATATTTTCCAGAGTGATATATCGAAGCTGAGATTGGGAAAAGTTTCCAGCAGCCGGGTTATATAGCCGATATCGGCCTCTTTTCCTCCATATATTTCGAGAAACTGATAGGCTGTGTGCGGGCAGATGATCCGGGTATCGGGACAGGCTTGCAGCAGCTTCTCAAACTGCTGCATATAGGGGGTATCGACGTGGCTGAGAACGGAGCTTGATGCTCGGCAAGGCTGCAGAGTTCCCGACTGCCGGATCATCGAGATGTATATCTGCAAATAGGAGCTGATGGAACACTTCATGTCCAAAGGAGTTCGCCGATTCCTTGAATATTCCGCTTTCAAGACAACGGCTGACGTATTCGAGGAAATCGGGACGGGTTATATCGATGTCTGTTATGTAGGGGATTATCCTATCCGGATGAGCGGTGAACAGGTGTTCTATCTGGTATCCTGAGCCTGCTGGTCGAACTGGCAATCCATGATACCCGAAAAGCACTGTCTGCTCGATGCCGTCGCGATTCATCTCTTCCAGCATTTCAGTCGCGGAGGATTTTCCCAGGGTAAAATGGCGGTGAGAATCTACTGTCCTGTCATGTGCTCACCTGGTATATTGATGCTGCCGTGTAATCCCGAAACTCCTTGACGGCTACCCGGTAGGTGTCGTATTCGAGGTCTTTCGCAGCTTGACGGGGAAGGGGAAGCCGCCATTGAACCCGAACTGCCGGTTATCGGCTTCTCCAGCAGATACCATTCCCGGTCGAACGAACCCAGCACACATTTTCCACTATAATAATAGATGAGCATCTCCATTCGCAAGGGTTTTGTCAACTCCGCAAGCATCACCTGGACGCAGGCTTCTGCATCAGAAGGAAAAATTGACGATAGGTGATGAATGCCGAGCCGCCGGATTCTGGCAGACCAGATGCATGGATTTTCCCTGCGGGGTAAGTTCCGTCTGCTCCGGGCGCATCACCATTTCCCAGTGACTCCAAAGAATTTCCACCAGACCGGGGTTCAGCCCGCCCTTCGCTGGGGTTCAGCCCGGGTTTCGGTTCGGGGTTCAGCCCGGGCTTCTCTCGGAATAATCCCAGGAAGTAGATCTGCCGCAGTACTGATAATCAGTTCCCCGAATCTGCGCCAGTCCTGCGGATTCAGGAGTCTGGGGGTGCTGTCATAGTGGTAGCTGGTCTCCACCGTAAAGGAGGGTATTCCGTAGGTGCGTGCATGATATGCGGTTGAATTATGCTGGTAGGCTGCCTTGGACCAGTTGACGGCATTGGAATCGAGATCTTCCCGACGGCAGGTGGTAAACGGCGCAGCGGCCGACTCAAGATGTTCGTAATAGGACCAGATTCGTTGATAGACAGGTGTGTCGTACAGGGCCGCCCTGACGGGGACCAGATAGGTGGAACCTCCCGGCTGGGGAGCATGCAGATCGATATACAGGCTGATTGGATGCTTATCAGCTTCCAGTCGTTTTTCCAGGTTTTTTATCAGCCTGATCTCGATATGCTCCGGCCGACTGCTCCAGTCCCGGTTCATATCGACCGGCGGGCGGTCTTTGCCGTAGCGGCCGTTCTGTACGCCGTCAAAATCGACAAAGGGTACCGCAAGCAGCTTCAAATTACGGAAGAGGGGATCATCCTGTGCAAGCTTTTCCAGGAATGCGCTGATAACTCCTTCCAGCACGAAGGATCCGGGAACTTCACCAGCGTGATGGCGGGCGGTAACTGCCACAGTTTTTTTTGCACCGGGATTCTTTCCAACCGCTGTGAGTACCGGATAGGCTCGCCCTTCCCCGCTAGAATCAAGATATTCAAGGGTAAAATAATCTCGATAGGGGTTCATGCGGTCGAGAAACCGAAGAAAATCGGGAAGCACATAGGGAAAGCAGAAGGCTACGTACAGGGTATCAGCCCTGGCTGTTACGGTGAACGAATATTCACGGACCTGAGACTGATGGGGGTGGGGGTCGGAGCCGGGATGAAGGGAAAAATGGACCTGCTCGGGCGGGATTCGTTCCCAACCCCCGGAAGCCGCCGCGTCAGCATCAACCTGGGAAGCCTTTCCGATTCCGGTTCCACCGCCGATTTCGGTTCCACCGCCATGTCTGACTACCGGACAGGTGTATCCGTAGCCTCGTGATTCATCAATCCCCAATACCAGCTCGAGTTCTTTCTGATGAAAATGGAGGGTGCGGCCTTTGAGCCCGGTTGAAGCATCAGCCCCAGCTGCGGTATCAGCTCCAGCTACGGTATCAGCTCCAGCTACGGTATCAGCTCCAGCTACGGTTACCCGGAAGCAATACCAGAGGCTGCGCGGACTCCCGCTGCAGGGAGCGGTAAAATGGATCGTATCGGCATCAACTATCGTGACTTCACCGACAGCACCGCCGGGAAAATTTGCATCGACTTTCAATTTCATGGCATTATCCTTTGACAGCCCCGCTGGTCAGTCCCTGGATAAACATCTTCTGTGAGAGGATGAATATTACTGCCACGGGTATGGATACGAGGATGGCCGCGGTCATCATGCTGTTCCAGCTCGACTGGAATTCGCCGAAATAGGTGAGAATAAGGCCGGGAGCCAGGGTGCGTTTTTCGGACGAGGTGATCAGGGTAAGGGAATAGAGTACATCATTCCAGGCCCAGATGAAGGAGTAGATGGCAATTACAGCCAGTCCGGGCAGCGATATGGGAAATATCAGCGAATGCATGATCCGCAGGGTTCCGGCACCGTCAATTTTTCCTGATTCGATTATGGAATTCGGGATCTGATCGAAATAGTTTTTGAGCGTGAGGGTGCCGATGGGAAGGGTAAAGGTTATGTATGCCAGAACAAGCGAGAGGTAGCTGTCACGAAGTCCGGCAAAGTTGATAATCTGGTAAATAGTCAGCAGCAGGATGGCATAAGGGAACAGCTGAGCACTGAGAAAGAGCAGCATAAGCAATCTCCGTCCCCGGTACTTGAATTTGGAAAAGCTGTATCCGGCGTAGGCAGAGATGAACGTTGCCAGTATGCAGCTGGACCCGGCTACGATGAGGCTGTTCTTCATGAATAAGGGGACTTTGGTGTTGGTTACGACATCGACAAAGTTTCCCAGCGTGATGTTCCTGGGAATAAAACGATAGTCAAATATATCGGCAGCCTGCTTCAGTGAGGTATTGAACATCCAATAGAGGGGGAAGAAGACAAATATCGCCAATATTACAAAAAAAACGATGAAGAAAATTTTAAATCCGATCGGTCTTGAATCAAACATATCGTGTCCCCAGTATAGAATCAGTTTCTCTTCTGTTAATCAGGTTTTTGGTATTAATCGGTTTTGCGCCTGAGATAGAAATACCCGAATACCATGAGGATGCCGGTCCAGATGGTACCTACCGAAGCTGCCTCACCCAGTCTAAAACTGAGAAAAGCCTTATTGTAGACCTCTATGGACAGGGTGGTAGTTGCCCTGGCTGGTCCTCCCTCGGTCATTACCCACAGGAGATCGAAGTGCTGTATCGATCCGATAACCATCAGCAGTATGAGCATGGTGAGTACATTCTGTATCTCGGGCAGTACAACATACCAGAAAACGCGTAGATTCCCGGCACCGTCAATGCGTGCCGATTCGATGGTTTCCAGATTGACAGCCTGGAGGGCTCCCAGTATGAAGGCCATGGCAAAGGGAAGGGTCTGCCAGGTTTTAGCCGCCACTACCGAATAGAGAGCGGTATCTGGCCGGCCAAGCCACACGATGTTCTGCGAGCTGATGCCCAGAGTTATGAAGATATGGTTCAGGATGCCGTAGTGGCCGTGAAATATCCACATCCAGATGAAGCCGATGGCGGTGCTGGGGATTATCCAGCAGACCAGGGTGATGCCGCGCAGTATGCCGGAACTCCGGAAGCTCTGGTTGAGCAGGATTGCCCAGATGAGTCCGCCGAAAAAGGGCAGCAGGGTTCCCAGCAGCACGAACACTGCAGTATTCTTCAGGACCTGCGGAAAGTTGGGGTCGGAGAAAATTTTCACGTAGTTCTGGATTCCCACCCAGGAAAATCCTCTCCGCAGGAGGCTTCTATCGGTAAAGCTCATGATTATTGAGTTTACAAAGGGATAGAGCACCACCAGAGAGAAGACAATAAGGGCCGGAACGGCCAGAAGCAGGCCGATCCGACTCTCTTTAAGCGCATACCTGTTGGTTCCGCTTACTGTTTTCATCTAATAGCGCCTTCAATTCTTGTCTTTGCATCTTTCATGGCTACAGCTGGTGTTTTCGAGCTGATAAGGGCGGCCTGAAGTTCTTCCGCGATTATCTTGGTCAGTTCATCAGCCTGGGCGTAGGCGTTAAGTTCGGACATTTTGCCGTACTTGGTTATTTCCACCCATTTGCTTGACCATTCATCATTCTGAACCATCGGATTTGCCATGGCTTTCTTGATTACCGGCAGCATTCCTGTTTTTGCAAAGTATTTGAGGGACATTTCCTCACCGACAATATGTTTGATAAAATCGGCTGCCTGCTGTTTGTCGGCGGTATTTCTGCTGATCTGGAGAAGGTGTCCCCAGAGACTCGACTGCGGTGCATCTCCCGCTTTCAGGACGGGCAGGAGCATGGGCTGGATGGTGCTTGCCAGTTCATTCTCGGGTACCCCATTGGTTGCCGCTATGCCTTCGGCCATTATGGCATCATGATAAAAGGCCACCTGTTTTCTGGCATAGATGGTCCGCAGGTCGAACCGGTCCATGTCCATCTGGATGTAGCCTTTGTCGGCAAGGCTCTTGAGCCAGGTGAGAGCTTTTACTGCTTCGGCGCTGTCTATGGTCACATTTCCGGCTTCGTCAAATACTGCTCCGCCGAAGGTCCAGAGCCAGGGCAGGAAGTCCGCGGTCAAGGTTGTACCTTTGGTGCAGAATCCGTAGGCTATCAGGGATGGATCGTAGGCTTTGATTTTTGCCAGGGCGCTTTCAAATTCCGCTGTTGTCTGGGGAATTTTTGTCACTCCGGCAGCTTCAAGGATAGTCGGGTTATAGAGCGTACCGATGGATGCCAGGGTCCAGGGAAGAGCTTTGAGTTCTCCGTCTATCATTCCTGCAGACAGGGCACTTTCTTCGAAATTTTCTTCAAGCCACTGCTTATCGAAAACGTCGCTGAGTTCCAGGACTCCATCCATTTCATCCATTGCCAGAGCCCAGGAAAAGCCGACCTGAAGGACATCCAGGGCTTCTCCTCCCTCTGTGCGTATAATGAGCTGCTCAAAGGTCTTGTCCCAGGGCCAGCCTACCCATTTTGCCGTGTATCCTGTATCTTTGGCATTCCAGGTGTCTATCATCTCGTCGATAATCGGGCGTGAATTCGCTTCTTCTCCGGCCCATCCGGCAAAGACGATTTCTTGTGGTTTTTCCTCTGCAGCTTGTGAGAAAAGTGGCAGGGCAGTCAGCATTATGCAGAGCATAAGGGAAACTACTTTCGCGATTTTCATATCAGAATCCTCCTTCTAAATTATCATCAGCTACGCTGATGTCAGGTTTCTATTTGAATTACTGGTGCCGGTGGTCTGCTGATACTGGTGGGCACCTGCAGGTCGGCATCTGCTCCTTTCAATGTTCTGGTTGGCATCTGCTAGTTGGATCCCAGGAGCCGGGCGTCTCAAAGAAGCCGGGTTGAGTTCCTGAAGATCAGTTCGCTGTCGAGCCAGATTTTCCTTCCCGCTTTGTTTGTCTGAAGGGTGTGCAGAAGGGATTTAGCAGCTTCCTCCCCCGCTTTGTAGACCTGCTTCCGCAGGGTTGTCAGTGGAGGATCGGTATAGCAGGCAAAGAAGGAGTCATTGGTTCCTATTACTGATACATCCTCGGGGATGCGGAGATTATGTTCTTTCAGAGCTTCGTATACGCCGACAGCCATGGTGTCAGACAGGCAGTAGACAGCGGTAAACGGTACTCCATGGTTGATGGCTTTTTTTATTTCACTGCGGGTTATGTCATATTCATAATCGCCGAATATTACTTGTTCATCCGAATAGGCGATGCCGCTGCTGCGCAGGACTTCCTGATAATCCTGGATGGTCAGCAGGCTTTCGGGGTCGTGTTCCCGTCCGACAACGAGCAGGATCTCCTTATGACCGGACTGGATGAAAAATTGGATCGGGTTACTTTCCATCGGTGTGCGGAGGATGACCTGATTGATGGGCTGCGGGAGTTCAGGCATGTTAACGGCGCTGAAGGGGGTTCCTGTCTGCATCAGGAGTTCGACATTTTCCTCGAGCAGCTCCCGGGTGCAGTAGCGGGTACCAAAAAGGATTATTCCGTCGTAGCCGCGGGCTCCCTTCAGATAGTTTTTTACCATGATGGAGGAGTCTTCGCCTTTGGTTGGGAGAAAGATGATGCTGTAGCCATGCTTGAAGAGTTCAAACTGGAGTCCGGAGAGCATTTCGTTAACGAACGAACTGCGGAAGAGGGGGCTGTTGTAGGGCAGTATGACACTGATGGTTTTCGTTCTGGCGCTCGAGAGGCTTTTCGCGATCATGTGGGGACGGTAGTTATGCTCCTGAACGGCTTTGGATATTCTGGCTTTTGTCGCATCGCTCACACGTTTCGTTTCCGGGTCGTTCAAATAGAGGGAAACGGCAGTTTTTGAGATGTTCAGTATTTTTGCTATTTCGGCCATGTTTGCCATGCATTCCCTCTTGACCGGTGCTCCTGCAGTTTCAGGCAACTCTGCTTACCTTCAGGTTTATCGGTTAACTAAGTCTTACTATAAATCATGATTTTCCTGCTGTCAATAAAATCCGTAAAAATTTATATATTTATTATTTTGTTATTATACAGTTAATTATTATTTTTTATCGGTTTTCACTTTAAATATATTTTAGTTTACGCTTGCGTTTATTGTAAACTAACCCTATGATTTCCAGTATGACCAGCCGAGAAAGAATTCTGGCATCCCTGCAAGGGCTGCCCACCGATCGTATAGCCGTCTCACCGTTTATCCACAATAATTATGTGCGATATTTTTTCGCGGATCCGAAGCTCGCTGATGATCAAATTCTACTGCGGACAATGGATGTATATGAGCATTTCGGGTTTGACGCCATTCACCGGAATCTTGAGATCCGTTTTGCTTTTGAGGATTTTGATTCTCCCGACTGGAGGGTGTTACGAACTGCGGAACATGAGCAGAATACTTCTATTGAAAAGCCGCAGATAAAGACGCCGGAAAGAACGCTGACGCAGGTTACGCGATTTGGATCAGATTACCGAATTTCTCCGGGTCAACCGATTAAGCAGAGCATTTTTATTAAAGATCGGGAGGATTTCCGGCAATTTGCTGCCTACCTGCCTCCCCGCCTTCGCAATTCTCGACTTGAGCAGATTCATACGTAAGGGAGTCATTGGTGAGCGGGGGATTATGGCACCCGGACTTTTCGGGCTTTTCAATTTCACCGCCGAGATGTGCGGAAGCTTGATAACCTGCTGTTGATATGCTGCTCGATGAGGATTTTTATCATGAGATGATGGATTTTTTCTTTGATCTTCTGGCTTCGTTTTACGCACAGGTCACCGGTCTAAAGCCGGGGCCCGGCAGCAAGGATGGGGCAATGCCGGAAATCGGCAGCAAGGTTGAATCGATGCGGTAAGTTATCCTGGCAACCTTGCCAACGGGGTAACGGTGGATCCCGTTTTTTCAACGCTGTGCTTCCCCTATGAGAAAAAATGGTGGAAGCCATCCAGAGAAATGGGACTGCGGTTATTTACCATAACTGCGGTAATGCACGTGAAAACTCCATCGATCTTATTAATGAGATTCAGATGCGGTGCTTCGGAAACTGAGGACTGAACCTCCGCATGGGGATATGGATCTGGCCTTATGCATGCCGACGATTTGATCCCGGGATAGCACTTATGGGCAACCTGACCAGATTAATCTGGCTTACCAAGGGCACACCGGAGGATGTCCGCAGGGCTGTTCGTTCCATTTTCAAACGGCCGGCAGCCGTCCTGGATTCATTCTGGGCACTTCCGACTTTCTGGAGGAGGGCACCCCGAAAGAAATCTTGAAGTAATTATGGAAACGGTTCTCGGGGATAGGGTCTGACTAATTTAAAAACCGAATCTGCATACGGGTGGTAATTTCGTGGTCATTGAATACTGCAATGTTTGCTGGTATGATTCTTGTAAACTATTTGAGAGTTCAACCTGCGGTTTAGATGCAGTAGTCCAAAAAGCTGCTTCCTCTACATCGGACTACCAACCATGCCAGACAATATTTAAATCAAAGTCCAGGAGGAGAACTCCCTGACGAGCGCTGAAAAGCGACCCCTTTACAGACCTTCATAGACAAGTGCACTGAACGACTACAATCATCGCCATCCGCATCTTGATGAGATGGAGAATCTGCATTCCTGGAACTCCCCAGCAGTGCAAGCATTGGTGGATCGCTGCTGATAAGCAAGGAGGGGTACTCGGACAAGGGAATCAGGAGATACCGTTGCAGGAATGCGGAAAGCGGTTCAACATCCTGACTAACACGATATTTGACAACCATAAGCCTTTCCATATCCGAATGGATGGGTTCTTTTTGGACATTTTCTCGGCTTTGGGAGCTTCAACCTGACATCCAAGGTCAACAGGAATGCCAATACAACAAAATATCAGATCAGCGCGTATTCATGCTATTGGACGGATTCAAGATGGCATGGTTCTCGAAGGTGATGTATGGCTTGATGAGACATTCATCAGGGTGTGGAATCCGGATATCCAGGTCAAGGATGATGGAAAGGAGTATAGGGGCCTTTCCGCAACCAGCTGTGCATCGGCGTTGCCTGCGATTCAAGGCAGCATTGCCTCTTCTTTGTGGAAGGGAATGGAAGACACCTCAGGTAAGAGGACGATTGGTGCTGCTCTCTGGTCGCCACTAACAAGTCTGGTTCCAGGCTAATCCATGATCTTGACAGTTCGCACAACAAGCTCGTAAAAATGCTGGACCTTGAGAGCGAGGCCTATGATTCCAAGGAAATCAAGAAGCTCCCTGATTCCAAGAATCCGCTCAATCTGTCAATCAGCTCTGCAGACTGCTCCAGATGTTCCTTCGCCCCACGCAGGATTCATTAGAGAGGATCTGCTTACCAAAGGCACACCGGAGGATGTCCGCAGGGCTGTTCGTTCCATTCTCAAAACGGCCGGCAGCCGTCCTGGATTCATTCTGGGCACTTCCGACTTTCTGGAGGAGGGCACCCCGGAAAGAAACCTTGAAGTTATTATGGAAACGGTTCTCGGGGGATAACGGTCTTAATTAATTTATTGATACCTTCCAGCTTACCTGAGGATATTGGGAACTGGGGATGGTTCACAATACCCATCCAGCTGATGCTCATCCAGCTGATTATCAGTGGTGGGAAACGGGCGATTTTTTGCATCAGATAAAGTGCGTATACTCTCTTTATCACGGCAAGATGGCTGAAAGAAGGCCAGCATCAGGGGACCGGCCGCTACTCGTGTGACTCGTGTATAATAAGCCGACCTTGGCCCTGTTTCAGGCATGGAGGTAGATCATTGCGAAATAAGGACTTGCTAACTGCCGAATTTCTACTCGTGGAACTTATGTAAAGTCAGCCGGACTTAAAGGGATTTGATGAGATCCTGCGTTTTGTCATATTCCGCGAGCACTTTCTCGGAAGGGGCTTTGGTTAAAAGGCTCGTAACCACAATTGCCGCCAACCCCAGAATAAAACCGGGCAGGAGTTCATAAAAGTACTCTCCCTCTATGCTGATAAAGTTCTTTACCACAAAAATTGTGACTGATCCGACAACCATTCCGGCCAGAGCCCCCCATTTCGTCATTCTCTTCCAGGTAACGGCTAGAATAACAAGGGGACCGAAGGCTGCGCCAAAACCGCCCCAGGCATACCCCACCATATTGAGGATTGTTCCTGTATCATTTGATGCAATAATAAAAGCCAGCAGGGCAAATCCCACTATTCCTGCCCGGCTTATCCACTCCCGGGTTTTCTCGTTCATCCGGGCAATAAAGGGAATATCCTCAGTCAAGGAAGAACTCAGCACCAGCAGCTGGGAATCTGCCGTTGACATTACGGCAGCCAAAACTGCAGCCAGGACTAGTCCGGCAAAAAACGGATGAAAAAGTGCGGTTGTCAATGCCAGGAATATTCGCTCACTGCTGCCGTCTGGTCCGGTAACCCCTTCCAGTGGATGCAGGGCATTAAAGCCGATACCTATCAAGCCGATCGAAATTGCAAATATAAGGGAAACCACCATCCACGTGATTCCTATCCGTCTTGCACTTTTTACAGATCTGGCATCCTTTATGCCGATAAACCGCGCCAATATGTGGGGCTGCCCGAAATACCCGAACCCCCAGGCCATCAGCGACAGCGCGGTTATCCAACCGGTTGAGAATTTGAAAGCGTTCGGGTTTGCCGCGGCAATCTCGGAACCCTGTCCGGTTATCGCAAAAATTCCGAGCAGGGTGCAGAATGCCAATGCCGTAACCATCAGCATGCCTTGGATCAAATCGGTCCAGCAAACGGCCAGATATCCCCCAAGAAAGGTATACCCGACAACAACCAGCGTCGTGATAAGCAGGGCAGTCTGTTCCGTTGCCCCAAACGTATGGGCAAACAGCAGGGTTCCCCCCTTCAGGCCGGATGCTACGTAAAGGGTAAAGAAAAAGAGAATGACCAAGGTTGAGACCACTTTGAGAATATGTGTGGTGTCTTCAAACCGCTTCGCAATGAAGGTAGGAAGGGTGATCGCGTTCAAATTCTGTGAAAGCGAGCGGAGACGGCCAGCCACTATGAGCCAGTTCAGGTAGGCACCGATCGACAGGCCGAGAGATATCCAGACCCCTTCTACGAGGCCGCTGGCAAAAACGGCCCCGGGAAGTCCCAGCAGCAGCCAGCTCGACATATCGGAGGCTCCGGCAGATATCGCCGTGGTGAATGGGCCGAGGGTCCGCCCTCCGATAATGAAGTCACTGTTGTTTTTTGTCCTTCTCAATGAATAGAACCCTATTCCAAGCATGAGAAGCAGGTAAAGGACGAACTGTACGTACAGTATCATGGTGTTTCTCCTTTATTGCAGCTGGTATGAGATACTATCAAAATGCAGTCATTTTGATAGTATCTCTTATGTGAACGTTGTTTTTTTCTCTGTTTGTCATCGTGAATACTTGCTGATTTGATAAGCTAGTCAGGGGATACCGGACTGAATGAAAGGTATCATACCCCAGGGCAAGCCCTGGACCCAGGAGGCTTCGCCTCCTTTGCCGCCCCAAGGGGCGGGGTATGTTACCTTGCGATCCCGGCACTCGCTCGGCAATGGAACCATCAAGATGGTTCCGCTCCTCTCGCTTCGTTTGGGAATCACGCACCTCCTTCTCTTTGCGCTATTTCTGGCGGCAGTCCCCCTCTCGCTGTCTGCCGAAGCGCAAACTCATGTCATCGGCACCCTGCTTCTGGAAATCTCGGGAAAAACTCAAGAGCAAACCCTGAAAAGTGATCTGGCTATAGTTCCGTATGCCGATGAGTTTGCTTCAGAAGCGGCTATGGTACGAAAACTGGAAGAACGAAAAAAGAATCTGCTCAGCAAGCGTATTTACAGCCAGGCTGACTACAGCTGCGAGCTCACCGCATCGACTGATGAGCAAATGGTCTATTCGGTAACCTACAATATTGTTGAAGTTCCCACAGTGCTTTTTATCCCCTATGGAATCTACGACTCAAACTACGGCGGAAGAGCCGGCATAAAACTCTACGACAGCAACTTCCTCGGAATTCGCAGCGATCTTAAGTTCAAAGCCTACCTGAGCCAGCTGAACCCGTCAGCATTCAATCAATACAAGCTGTCGGCTGAGGTAACTGCCGACAAGCTCCAGCTTTTCGGCAAGCGACTCGATCTCGGCGCAGGCATCCAGACTGATACAGACGGCTGGAGCCTGAAAAACAGTGTATTCAAGGCAAAAGCCAACTATTACGGCATGAATATCGGGCCCACATCGATCGATCTCTTCTCCGATATCAGCCTGACTAAGCAGGACAATACTATTTTTACCTGGGGCAGCCCTACTATAAACTTCCGGATTGTCTGGCAAATGATCCCTCTGCTTGCAAACAGCCTGCGGTATGAATCCAAGATAACCTACTACAAACTGGGACCTTCATGGGCACTGCCGGAACTGACCTTTACCAACCAGATCAGGACCCAGCTGTTCTCCATCCTCGACCAGCAGGTTTCCGGCTCCCTTACAAATGTATTCGGCTATAAGACGGAAGACCAGTCGGTTATCACCAACGATGTCGATATTGAGCTCTCAACATCGTTTACCATCTTCGAGGAGATTAAGCAGGGTCTCGCCGTATCCCTGCTCACAAATCATACAGCTGCCGCCTTCGAAACCGTAGAATTTGCTTCCAGGAATTCCTTCTCTCAGGGGAATGTGGATGCAGTCGGCAATTTCCGGGAGGGCTACAACCTTAAACTGACACTGAGCACCCTTATGCCGTTAAACAAGGGGATTGCAGAGCTGTTCAGCTCTTTTTCTACTGTAACAAGACTGGAAGCCTCCTACTATACCATGCTGGGAGTCGATTTCAATCTGGGGCTGCGGGGGTCGGCATTTCTGGCAACAGGGACTGCGGTAGAAAACCCGGTCGATCCCGGGAATTTCCTGCGAGGGATTACCAATGTCAATCGTCCAAAAGAGTATGGCTTTGCAGGCCTTAATGTCAGCACCGGCATCACCTTCGAACTTTTCGACTTCGATACAGCCCTGAGCGGCTATCCGCTCAAGGCTGATGTACTGCTCACCCCATTTCTGGATTTTTCAGTATTTCAGGAAAATGCTCAGTTTATCCAGACATGGCCGAGCTGGAGCGAGCTGACCGGCGGTGCAGAACTGCTCATGATTTTCAATCGACTTAAGAAGTATCCCCTCTCTGCGGTTTTCGGCTTCAGTCTGCTGGATACCGCTGCCTGGCTGACCGGCAGCGGAAATTTCAGTGATATTGATTTTGAGGTAGTTATTTTACTCGATATGTTTTAGCACCTGCCTGCACTGTAACCGTCTGCCAGGCTATCCGTCCGCCAGGCTTACTCCAGATAGGCCAGAATAATGCGTACCGCTTCTTCCACGGTGATATCGGTGGTATCTATGACAATCTCGGCTGAAAGCGGCGGCTCGTAGGGATCGTCAAGGCCGGTAAAATGGGTAATTTCACCCTGCCGCGCCCGGGCGTAGAGTCCTTTCACATCCCGCCGCTCGCACTCCTCGAAGGGCGTAGATACATAGACTTCGATAAAATTACTGCACATGCTGCGCACCAGTTGCCGGGTATCGCGATAGGGACTGACGAAGGTGCAGACCACGGTAACTGCATGCTTTTCGAGCAGGGCGGCCATGAAGCCCATCCGCTTGATGTGGGAATCGCGCTCGGCTTTGGTAAACCCGGTACTCGGAAATATATCACGGACCACATCCCCGTCCAGGTGCTCGATTTCGACCTCTGCGCTGAGAAGCTCAGCCGTCAGTCGTTCGGCAATCGTGCTTTTTCCCGATCCTGACAACCCGGTAAACCAGATGACCGCCGGCAGTTTTTTCATCATACCCTGTACTCCTTCCCTCTTTGTATAAATTTGTGATAATTCACATCTTTTCCCACCAGAAACCAGGGATTGAGCAGATTCTGTTTGTTATAGCGCAGCGGCAGCCGGTCTTCTACGCTGAGAACATAGCATCCGGCAGCCCGGCAGACGGCATCAGCGGCTGCAGTATCCCACTCCATGGTGGGAGCAAAGCGCGGGTAGAGATCGGAGGCTCCCTCGGCTACCTGGCAGAGTTTGAGACTGCTGCCGCTTGAAGCAATTTCCACAGCTCCCGCTTCAGATTCCACCCTCTCGATGAAAGCCTCGGTTTCCGGGGTCAGGTGACTGCGGCTGGCTACAATCCGCAGCGGCTGTCCAGAGGCCTGGCCGTACACCCTTCGGGGTCCGGAAATCGGTATGCCTTCGGAAATCGTCCGGGTCCTTCTATAGTTCGAAGCCCCATCGAGCCGGTAAGCGCTCCCGTTTCCATCAACTTTCCCATCAACTTTCCCATCATCTTTCCCATCATCTTTCCCATCAATGTTTCCATCAACATGTCTATTAATGCCCCAATAGAGCACATCGGGCACCGGGGCATAGACGAATCCGGCATACGGCGTTCCGTTGACAATCAGGGCAATGTTGATAGTAAATTCGCCATTGCGCTTGATAAATTCCTTGGTGCCGTCCAGGGGATCGATCATCCAGAAAGCCGGCCATTCCTTGCGTTCGGCATAGGGAATATCCCGTCCCTCTTCGGACAGTATGGGATATGGCTGGCGACTTACGGCAGGAAGTCCCGAGACCAGCACCCGATGGCTGGCCAGGTCAGCATCGGTAAGGGGGGATGCATCCCCCTTATAGGTTACGTTGTATGTTTTCTGGTAGATATCGGCAACGGCCGCTCCGGCTTCCAGTATAAGCTGCAGGACGGCAGGGATATCGAGGTCGGTTTCTCTATCGAAGTCGGCTGGTCTATCAAAGACGGCAGACGCACGGGCATCAGTTTTCATCGGTCAGTCTCCCCAATCTTCCGGTATCCTCCGAGCTCCCGGGCTATTTCAGCGGAAATATGTTACGCTCCTGCAGAAAGCTCACTACCGATTCAACACTCTCCTCCAGTTCGGCAGGGAACAGCGTGAGATCCGGTTTCCGCGGCACATCGTACGGAGCGTCGAGCCCGGGTATCTGATCAACGGTTCCCGCATCGGCCCTGTCATAGAGGTCATCGGTAGTATGGCTGCGGCAGTAGTCGATATCGGCATCCATATAGAGCAGGCTGAACTGCTCTTCCCCGACTATCTCGGAGAGCTGCAGGCGGATATCTTCGCACGGTGAGACAAATGAGCAGAGGGTGATAATTCCCTGTTCGTTCAGAATCCGGCAGATATAGGCCACGCGGCGCAGATGCTCGGCCCGGTCGGCAGGCGAAAAGTCCAGCTCCCGGCTCAAACCCGAACGGATTACGCTGCCGTCCAGCACCACCGTCTTGGCTCCCAGATTGAACAGCCGCCGTTCGAGGGCATATACCAGCTCCTTCTTGCCGGACCCGTGCAGGCCGGTTATCCAGAGTGTTACCCCCCGCTGGTTGTACCGCTCCTCACGCTTTTTCCTATGCACCAGGCTGCGCCCGGAGGCAATATGGCGGCGGTCGTTTTCGGTTATCCGGCTCGGCAGGTCGTTGCTGTCCATCCGGTCGATAATCATGCCCACGGCCGAGGTGTTGTGGCTGACCGGGTCGATGAGGATGAAGGATCCCGTCTGGCGGTTTTTGGTGTAGGGATCGAAATAGATCGGTTTTGAGGCGGTTATGACTACCCGCGCTATTTCGTTGAGCTCAAGGGGCCGGGCATCGCTGGATTTGTGCAGCGTGTTGACATCGATCTGATAGCGGATTTCGTCGATCCGGGCCCGCGTCGTGTTGGCTGTCTGCTTGATGTAGAACTGGGTATCGGGGGTCAGCGGCTGCTCGTCCATCCAGACCAGGGTCGCCTCGAAATGCTTTTCCACGCGCGGTACATTGTGGGGATGCACCAGCATGTCGCCCCGGGAAACATCTATTTCATCTTCCAGGGTTATGGTTACCGACTGGGGAGGAAAGGCGTATTCCAGCTCCCCATCATAGGTGACGATTGAGCTGACCGTGCTCTGTCGCCGGGAGGGCAGCGCCATGATCCGGTCGCCCTTGCGGATGATGCCCGATGCGATCTGGCCACTGAAGCCGCGGAAGGTCCGGGATGGTCTCAGCACATACTGTACCGGATAGCGGAGGTCGATAAAGTTGCGGTCGCTGACAATATGGATGGATTCGAGGAGTTCCAGGATGCTTGGGCCCCGGTACCAGGGCATCTGCACGGTCGGTTCCACGACGTTATCCCCTTTGAGGGCTGAGAGGGGGATAAAGTGGAGATCGGGGATGTCGAGCCGGGTGACGAATTCCCGGTAGTCGCGGCAGATTGCATCAAAAATATCCTGGCGATAGTCCACGAGGTCCATCTTGTTGACGGCTACCACTACGTGCCGGATGCCCAGCAGGTTTACGAGAAAAGTGTGGCGCCGGGTCTGGGTGAGCACCCCCTGCGATGCATCGATAAGGAGGATCGCCAGATCGGCGGTCGAGCCCCCGGTGATCATATTCCGGGTGTACTGCTCATGACCCGGGGTGTCGGCTATGATGAATTTACGTTTATTTGTGGAGAAGTAGCGGTAGGCGACATCGATCGTGATTCCCTGCTCCCGCTCTGCCTTGAGCCCGTCGAGCAGGAGGGCATAGTCGATCTCTTCTCCTGCATGCCCTTCCCGTTTACTGTCAGCCTCGAGGGATGCGAGCTGATCTTCATAGAGTTTTTTGCTGTCAAACAGCAGACGCCCGATCAGGGTCGACTTGCCGTCATCCACCGAGCCGGCGGTCAGCAGCCTCAGCAGATCCTTCTTCTCATCCTGGTCGAGAAAGGCGTTGATATCAACCGCCGGATTTACCGCTTCCCATGCTTCCACGGTTCGACTCTTATTGCTGTCGATAGCTCTGTCGTTAGGATTATCTTTCATTAAAAGTACCCCTCCCGCTTTTTCTGCTCCATGCTGGCAGACTGGTCAAAATCGATCACCCGGGTGGTTCGCTCCGACTGCTGTACGGTCATCATCTCTTCCACAATCTTCTCGATGGTATCGGCATCGGACTCCACCGCCCCGGTTAGCGGGTAGCAGCCGAGAGTCCGGAAGCGCACCATCCGCATTTTTGCCTGCTTCCGCAGCTCTTCCGGCATCCGCTCGTCATCCACCATGATCAGGTTGCCGTCAATTTCCACGATCGGCCGCTCTTTGGCATAGTAGAGGGGGACAATGGGGATATGTTCCAGCCGGATGTACTGCCAGATGTCCAGTTCGGTCCAGTTGGAGATGGGGAAGACCCGGATGGACTCGCCTTTATGCACCCGTGCGTTGTAGATGCTCCACAGTTCGGGCCGCTGGTTCTTGGGGTCCCACTGGTGGCTGCGGTCGCGGAAGCTGAAAATACGTTCTTTGGCCCGCGACTTCTCCTCGTCACGGCGAGCTCCGCCGAAGGCGGCATCAAACTTGTGCAGGGTAAGGCCCTGCAGCAGCGCCTGGGTTTTCATGATGTCGGTATGCACCTTGCTGCCGTGGGTAAAGGGTCCGACGCCGTTCTTCTTTCCCTCTTTATTGTAGTGGACGATGAGATTCCAGCCCATTTCCTTGGCGTAGTCGTCGCGGAACTTGATCATTTCCTTGAATTTCCACTGGGAATCGATGTGCATCAGGGGAAAGGGAACTTTTCCGGGGGCGAAGGCTTTTTCTGCCAGCCGCACCATGACTGAGGAGTCTTTCCCGATAGAGTAGAGCATGACGGGGTTCTCAAACTCGGCCGCCACCTCCCGGATGATATGGATTGCTTCTGCTTCCAGCTGCTTCAGATGGGAGAGATTATAGGATTCCTGCATATACGCTCCTCTTCCTGCCGCGGCAGGGGGATTGTGCAGCGAAGGTTTCTACGGTAAATCCTCGCTATGTTCATAAGAACATAATCTTTTTACCGGTTTTTTTCAACATGTGAAGGATCCGGCGGCAGATACCGAATTCCGCAATTTGTCACGGTTTTTTTGAGGGATCCGGTGTCAGACACCGTCCAGGCACCGTCCAGGCATTCCAGGCACTCACCCGTGCGGATTCACCCTTTTGGATGATGCAATTCATCCCCCTCAGCGATAGGTTTGGACCGTTTCCTCAGATACTATAATAGTATCAGGAAGCCTGCTTAGAATGAGTACCCGCAGGCGACCTATTACAGGCGACCTATTACAGGCAGCATGATGCGGAAGGCAGAAAAGCATGGAAAAGAGTAAACCTGAATCCCCGAAAGATCCCGATATCCCGTCAACTTCAACGTCTTCGTCAACGTTAACCCCTTCGCCAACGACTTCGTCAACGCCTTCGTCTTCGATATCCCCATCAGCATCGCCATCATCAGCATCGAATCCTCCCCCATCGGGACCCTCCCCCTCGGCCCGGCGCCTTCGGGACCGCATCGTTCTCGCGGTCGGCATCATCCTGACGCTGCTGAGCATAAGCCAGCTTCCCCGTATCCGCATCGACAGCTCAACCGATGTCTTTATTCCCCGGAATCATGAGATTCAGCAGATAAATGCCGAGATCGAGCGGGAATTTTCTTCCATATCACCTATGATCATGGGAATCGAGGTCAGGTTCGGGAGTGTGTTTGATCCTGAGGTTATTGATCTTGTCGATCGCATTACTCGTGAGCTCGAGGCGCATCCGGGTGTCGAACGGGTTGTCTCGCTGACCAATCTCGACTATATCCGGGGCAGTGAGTTTGGTCTGGAGGTTGTTCCGGTGCTGGAAGATACCTCGCCGCAGGGGCTTGAAGATTTCAGAAAGCGCATTGCCGACTGGAAGGATGTCTATGTGGGAACCTGCATTTCCCGGGATGAGACGTTTACGGTTATCATCGTCCAGCCCGATGAGGGCAGCAATGATGAGCGCAGCGAGGAAATCTACCGGGTTATGGAGCAGCTTGTCCAGGCCAATGTATCGCCTGATCTCAATTTTGTGCTCGCCGGTCTGCCTATTATAAAGAGTGAAATCAACCGGAGTGTTCTCTCGGATATTTTCTGGCTGATTCCTATTGCTGCCCTGATTATCCTGGCGATTCTGTGGGGCGCTTTTCGGCGGTGGGAGGGGGTCGTCTTTCCCCTGCTCTGTCTGCTGATGGCTATGCTCTGGTGTCTGGGGCTTATCGGGCTGCTGGGCATTACCTTTACCATGGCAACGCTGCTGGTTCCGGTTCTTTTGCTGGTGGTCGGCAGCGCATACGGGATCCATCTGCTCAGCCATTTTTTTCATGAGGTTACGCAGCAGAAGGGGTTTCTCGATATTTCTGCGGTAAATTGGATTATCCAGCGCAATCAGCAGCAGATTGTGCGACCGATTCTGCTGGCCGGTATGACGACGGCGGGTGGTTTTCTGGCGCTTCTCTCCAGTCCTCTTGGGCCCTTCAGGATGTTCGGTCTGCTGAGTGCCGTCGGTATCGGTTTCTCGCTGCTTGCGTCCCTCGTCGGTATCCCCGTTTTCCTGCGTATGCGCTACAGGAAGGGGATCGATGCCGATCAGTTTCACCTTACCGACAGAAATGGTGCCCGCCGCACTACCCTGCCCATTTTTTCTCTTTTTGAGCAGATTATTGCAAGGAAAAAGTGGCTGGTCATTTCTGTATCCCTGGGCGTACTGGCAGCTGCGGTACTGCTGGTGCCGCAGGTTACCGTCGGCACCGACATGATCAAATTTTTTCACAAGAACTCGCCAATTGCTGCCGATACCGAGGTTTTCAATACTCACCGGATCGGCAGCAATACCGTTTCCATTCTTATCGAAGCGCCGGAAAAGGGGGCTGTTCTGGATCCCGGATTTCTTGCGGATGTGGAGAAGTTTGCCGATTACCTTACATCCCGCACCGATACCGTCATGAATATCCAGTCGATCGTTCCGCACATCAAGCGGATTAATCAGCTGATGCATGTTGATGCTGATATTGACGCGGGGGCTGATGCTGACGTGGGGGCTGATGCTGACGCGGGGGCTGATGGCGGGCTGGGGTTTGCGGATATTTTTTCCGATTTCAGCCCGGTTTCCGATCCCGGTCTGGACAGTGATCCGGACTTTGGCTTTGGTACAGAATCGGGCTTTGATACAGAATCGGTTTCGGGTACAGAATCGGTTTCGTATGCAGAATCGGGCTCCAGCACTCTTAATAAGCAACGTGATTACTCAGAAGGCACCTCCGACCCCGATGATACCTCCGACCCCGCTTCCGCAACCTCTGTCGAGGCCGCCGATCGTGCTGCCGCCCTCCTCCGGGAAGGGTATCTGCAGGCCGGCCTGAACCCCGCTGTCGACGAGGTTATCGAGGCCGTTCTCAGGATCCGCAACACTGCTGGAGCCGACTACTACGAAATACCGCAGGATCCTGAAAAATACGGTCTGGAAAACGCCAACGAGCTGAAAAACCTTCTCGCCCAGTATCTCGTCATCTACTCAGGAAATCTCGGCGATCTGATAAATGACAGCCTCGAACCCGACAAGACCGTCATCACCCTGCAGGTAGGCAACGATTCCTACACCGAACAGGCTCAGCTGCAGCACATGATTTCTGACTTCTGGGACTTTCATATTCCCGAGGGATGGAGCTATCGCGTCGGCGGCGGATCCACCCTGGCCTATGTGCTCTCTGCCCTGGTGACGCGCTCTCAGTACGTTTCACTGATCGGAGCCCTGATTATCGTCTGGATCCTCATCTCATTGATGTTCAAATCGCCGACAGCCGGACTATTTGCCATGGTACCGGTCCTTTTCGCCCTGGCCGGCATATTCATCTGCATGGTGCTCTTCAACTTTCAGCTCGACATTATTACCTCCCTGCTTGCATCGCTGGCCATCGGCATCGGAGCAGACTACGGCATCCATCTGCTCGATGCCTACCGCAGGCATCGACATGAAGGCAAGGATATCGTTGTCCACCGCGTATTCCAGTCCACCGGCAAAGCCATCTACATCAATGCGGTATCAGTAGCCCTGGGATTTATGGGACTGGTGATTTCCCGCTTTACCCCGATAAAACAGATGGGCATTCTCTTTGCCGTAGCCATGCTGTCTGCAGGACTTGCAAGTCTCATCGTCCTGCCGCTGATCCTGCAGAAGTGGGATCCTGAAGCAGTCAAAAAAAGGAGTTAACAACATGGTGTCAAACACCCCTGAAATCGTCCGTCGTAAAATCATCCGCCCTGAAATCATCCTTCGTAAAATCGCCGTCATCTTTATTGCTTTTACACTTGGCAGTTTTTTTGCCGTCTCAGCTGTCCCGACGACCCCGACCGGCGCAGAAATCATGCAGAACATGAGCAACGCCCAGCAAACTACAACCTCGGCGATGGATATCCAGATGACCCTGATCGATGCCGGAGGAGATACCAGCATCCGCCGTTTCCAGACCCTTGTAGACAGCAGCGGCGATCAGACAAAGACTGTAACGGTTTTCCTCTCCCCCGAGTCGGTCAAAAACACCCGTTTCCTGACCATCTCGGATTCTGGCAGCCAAGGCCGGGACCAGGGACAGGACAGCCAGTGGATATACCTCCCCGCTTTGCGCAAGGTAAAACGGATATCGGCCGGGGAGCGCGACAGCTCCTTCATGGGCTCCGACTTTACCTATGCCGATATGGGTGATATCGATGATGTGGAAACCTCAGACCATACCCTGCTGGGCGAAGAGCAGGCTGCACAGTTCAACTGCTACGTTGTCGAATCGATACCCCGCCCCGACAACCCTTCAGCCTATGGGAAAACGGTCACCTGGATTGACAAAGAGTCCTGGCTGGCTGTAAGGGTGCTGTTTTATCAGTCTGACCGTGAAACCGTGCAAAAAGAGCTCAACTGCGAAGCTCTCGGTCGGAGCGGTGACGAATGGTATACCAGGAAAGTCGTGATGGAGAACAAGGCTGACGGTCACCGGACGCTCATGGAAATCCTGCAGGTCCGCTTCGGCATACCCCTCAATCCAGGGTATTTTACGACAGCCTATCTGGAAACGGGAAAAGTGAGGTAATTATGAAGACCTTGATATGTGTTATGTTGATGATATGGTTGAGCTTTTCCGTCTACGCTGAAGACGGATTCACGGAAATCTTCGGTCCTGAATCCCAGTCCGGCACGGACAGCCAGTCCGGCGCAGATCCCCAGTCAGGCGCAGTTCCCCAGTCCATAATGAACCCCCAGTCCGCCCCAGCCCAGCCCTCTTTGCCGATACCCGCAGCACCCTCCCTGACCGCTTCGATAAGCGGCGAACTGGGTTTCAGCCATCGGTTATTTCTGGATGACGGGTGGAACAGCGAGCAGGTATTTTCCCCGGAGGGCAGCATATCGCTTCTTCTTGATTCGGGATCGTCCGAACTTCATGCCCGGCTGGGGATCAACGATGCTCAGTCTGCGGGCGATCGGACCATACAGCTCGATCTCGAGGAACTGTTCATCCGTTCCTACTTTCCGTTCGGATTTGTCGATGCCGGTCTGATGGTTATTGCTTGGGGCACGGGAGAGAGCGGGCATGCCGTTGACCCGCTTAACCCCCTCTCCTATAAGTCAGGATTTCCTGACAACCTCAATGATGCCAAACAGGCAGAGCTGATGGCCAGAATCAATCTCTATCTGGGCTACAACGGAAAAGTTGAACTTGTATATCTGCCATTTTTTCATCCGCTGCTGATGGCCGATTCCGGACGCTGGGCAGCCGCAGACACTTCAGCGCTGCCGAACCTGCAGGATCCACCCGTCACTGAAACCTGGGAGTATGCCCAGGCGGCAGCCAGGATAAGCGGTACCGTCGGCGGCATGGACCTGGGACTGCTCTACTTTTATGGGTTCAGACATGAACCGGGGTATACATTCACCACCACTTTTACCGGTCCAGACCCCATGGATCCCAATGACTATACAACCACGACCACCACAGCCTATACCCGGGGGCACCTGATCGGTGCCGAGGCGGCTGCCGCTGCAGGGCCTTTTACCTTCCGCGGCGAGGCGGGATTCTGGCTGAGCGAGGACAGGGACGGCTCCGAAGCGCACCTCTGCAACAGCCGGATTGAGTGGCTGGCCGGCATCGATTATCGCATTCCCGGAACCACGGTGTTTCTCATGGTTGAGGAGCTGGGATCCTATGTGCTGCAGTACGATGGTCTGAGCGCTCAGGATGCTGACCGCATGCGCACCTATGATTCCGCTCTCACCAATACGCTGACTGCGGCTGCAGAGGCCTCCTTTGCCCGGGAAACCATCAATGTGCGACTCAGCGGCACCTATCTGGTTGAGGCCGAGGGGTATCTGATTAAACCTGAAGTTACCTGGCGCATCGACGACAATCTTCAGCTGACCCTTGGCGGAACCCTTGTCGGCGGGGCAGACCCGGGGGACTCATTCAGCCCCTTCTATGCCTGGCGGGATAACGACTATATCGAAATTACCGCTTCTTTCCTGCTATAAAGAGGGTTGTGCTGATATAGCAAGAATTCTGCAAAGGCAGCCCCACCTTCACTACCCGGCGGTCAGCAGCGATGCACTGGCGGAGTCCAGATAGAGAACTGCTCCGGCACGAGTGCGCAGAATCGAAGCCGGGCAGGATTCATCCACCGGCCCTTCGAGAGCGGACTTAACTGCCTGCGCCTTAAGCGGCCCGGGAACCACGCAGATAATCCGGGAAGGATTTGTGAGGACCGGAATTGTGAGGGTCAGGGCCTGCAGCGGGACTTCCCCGATAGATGAAAAACAGCCGTCATTCACCTGCTGCGTGCGGCATTCTCCATCGAGATCAACCACTTTCACCAGATCCGGATCATCAAAGCGGGCCGCATGCGGATCGTTAAAGGCGATATGGCCGTTCTCTCCGATTCCCATGCAGACGATATCGGGCGGGTTCTGCTCGAGCAGGCTGCTGCAGCGCCGGCACTCTTCCTGCGAATCCGCCTGGGAATTAATATAGTAGACCGCGCCGAAGGGAACCCGGTCGAATAGTTTATCCCGAAGGAAATTGCCGAACCCTTGGGGCGCATCGGCAGTGAGACCGATATACTCATCCATATGAAATCCCCGGACATTTTCCCAGGGAATATCCGAAGCAGCGGTAAGGGCTTCAAGAAACTCGTTCTGCGAAGGAGCCGCCGCAAATATCATATTCACCACTTTTTTCCTGGCGGCCATATCCCGGATAGCCTCTGCAGTCTGCCTGGCAGCCGCCTGGCCCATCTGTATCCGATCTTCATACACCTCTACCGTCAGTTTATTATATACTTTTGACCAGAGCACGCTCCCGCCCTCCTCTTTTTTTTATCTACGGCAATCCCCGATCCGTTGATCAGTCCGAAAACTGCTGCACACGATCACCGAAGGTGACCCTCTCCACTTTCAGCCTGCCCGGCTCCCTGTTCAACCTGCCCGGCTCCCTGTCCAGCCTGCCCGGCTCCAGCCTGACCTGCAGGAAGTTGGGAAAATCTTCGGCCGCCGAATCCTCGAGCCCCATCAGCCGCGCAGGATTGGTGGTGCACAGAGGGATAACCTCTTCCAGCGGCAGGTGCAGATTGAAAACCAGATGCTCGATGCCGTGAAGCAGATCGTGCCCGGCTCCCGCAAGAAAGGGCGTTCCCGCCAGACCGATCCTGCCTGAATCGGAAATTTCCACCTCAATATCGCCCCAGCTGTACCTCCCGGGCGAAGAACCGGCAAGCGCTGTGATATCACTTATCAGCAGCAGCTTATCCGCCGGCTTTGTCCTCAGAACAGTCCGCAGAAAGGCCTGCGGCAGATGATACCCGTCGGCAATTACGCTGGCGTAGAGGGAATCCTCGGCCAGCTGCTCCCACAGAAGATTTGGATGTCTGGGCAGCATTCCGCAGCAGCCGTTTCCCAGATGCGTCGAGATCCGAGCCCCGGCAGCAGCAGCCTCCCGGATGCAGGCCGGATCGGCGGCCGTGTGCCCGATACCGACAACAACCCCCTCGCCAGACCATTTCTCGATGCAGGCCAAAGCCCCTTTCAGCTCCGGGGCAAGGGTTATCATGGCTATCGCTCCATCTGCGGCATCCTGCCATGCGGCAAACTCTTCAGGATCCGGATTCCTGATATACGCCGGATCATGGGCTCCCCGCGGACCATCTTCCCGGGAAATATAGGGACCCTCAATATGGATACCGGGTATCGCCTCGTGCATCAGCTCCCGATTGCGTCGGGCATCAGCAAGAATCTTCAAATTGCGTTCAATCAGGGAAAAGCGGTTCGTAATGATAGTCGGCAGATGGCGCGTTGTTCCCCGCTTTGCCAGGGCTTCGACTACCTGGACCACTGACTCGACGGTAAGATTTTCGCTGCTGTAGTCTGCCCCGCTGCAGCCGTTAACCTGGAGATCAAAGAATCCGGGGAGCGCAAAAGATGAAGATCCTGAGGACACCTCGAAAAATGACCGCTTCAGCCCGGTTTTCTGCCATGCCGTCCTACTCCGACTCATCGCTTCGGCACCTTTCCGGCGGCCAGCTTCGCTTTTTCCAGCAGCTCCTGAAATCTTTCCCCATACTCGACATAGTTACCGAACCTGACATACTCGCTCGATTCCACTGCCGAATCGTGAAATACGACAGCCATATGCGGTTCGATACTGAACGCCCCGTCATACCCGTTTTTCAGCATATCCGTGACGATCTCCAGCACCTTACTGTCGCCATCCCCGGGAAACGTATAGGTCTCCGGAGCACCGGGAACCCCGGTCAGAGCATCCTTAATATGCACATGCACAATATGTTCTTTTACCTGCTGATAAAAATCCCAGGAATCCTGCATCGGATACGGAAAGGGTTGGCGAAAATCGGGGGTAAGCGGCGGGTTGCCGGTATCAAAAACCAGCTTCAGCCCCGGCACCTCTTCGAGCAGCCGCAGGGTATGCTCGAAGCTCATACCGCCGTAGGTATGGCAGTTCTCATGTACCGGTGTAATCCCCGCATCGAGAAAAAGGCTGCAGATTTCACGCAGCCGTCGAAATCGTTCATCTTCTTTCTGATCGGGGTGCAGCTGATTATCCTCCCCCAGCCTTACGGCATAGCTCATGATCCGCACCAGCCGGGTATCGAGGATCTTCATCCATTCAATAACCCGTTTTGTTTTTTCCAGCGTCGGGGCATGGGGGAAATCGATAGACTCTCCCCAATTGGCAATGGTAGAGCCGAGTGCACAGATGCGGATATGATGCCGGTCAAGGGTCCGGCGGACAGCATCCGCTTCCGATATTGCAATATCCCCGATATTCTTCCCATCGAGGCTTCGCAGTTCAATTGCCTGCCATCCCAGAGCCCTGGTTGCGGCAATCTGTCCCTCCAGATTGGCGGCTGCTTCATCGGCAAAGCCGGCTAGTATCATGGCAAATTCCTCCTGTTATTCGAGCGGCAGCGCGACCGGCCGGTGTTCAGCGGCACTTTTGTAGATTCCCTGAATTATTTCGACCGCCTTGCGCGCCTCACTGCCGCTCACCAGCAGCGGTTCGCCGTCCCGTATTGCCCGGATCATATTGGAAAACTGATACTGATGCCCATGAAACCCGATAGCTGTCGGGTCGGAAGCTCCGCCGCCGGTCCGGGTTTTCCGGGAAAAAGCCTGGCGTATCTGGTCATCATCATCCTGCGCATCCGCAAAATCCCACACCAGAATATCCTCTTCCTCCATAATAACGGTACCGCGGGATCCTGAGATTTCCAATCTTTTCAGGAAGCCCGGATAGGCGCCGGTGCTTCCCTCGATCACCCCCAGCGCTCCGCCGGCAAACCGCAGGACAGCGGCAGCCGTATCCTCAACCTCCATCCGTTCATGGGCCAGCGTGCCGGTAAACGAAAGCACTTCGCTAACCGGACCGACAAACCACTGCAGCAGATCTACGGCATGAATAGACTGGTTCATCAGCGCCCCGCCGCCGTCCAGCGCCCAGGTACCTTTCCATACGCTGGAATCGTAATATTCCTGGGTCCGATACCACTTGACGTAGGCATCTGCCAGGACGATGTTCCCGAACCGGCCGGCATCCACCGCATGCTTGACCACCTGGGAGACCGCATGAAACCGTGAGGGGAAAATCCCCGAAAGCAGCACCCCGTTCTCACGGGCAGCGGCTATTATCCGGTCGCACCGCTCTACGGTAATCTCCAGGGGCTTTTCCACAATCAGATGCTTACCCGCCGCCGCTGCCGGCAGGGCGCTGTCCAGATGCAGCCCCGAAGGCGTGCATATCGTAACAATTTCGAGTCCCGGATGGGCCAGAAACGCATCAAGTTCCGTATAGGGGGTACACCCGTGCCGGGAGCTGAATTCTGCAACCCGCTCCGCACTGATATCATAGCAGGCAGCGACGCAGCCGTCATCCAGCTCCTCAATTGCCCGGGCATGCATTTCGGCAATCATTCCCAACCCGATAATCCCAAAATTTGCAGTCATATCAGTCATCCTCTTATTGTGAATCTGTCTTTGCAGCCTACTGTTCAGCTCATAGCTCAGCCTATAGTTCAGCTCATTGCTAAACTCATTGCTCAGCCTCCAATCCTTTCATAAAAGAAACAAAGGCAGCCGCATGGCGATCCAGATTCTCCTCTGAGCCGCCGCCGGTAAGGGGAGAACACATCTCGTATACAGCCCAACCGGTAAAACCGCCCTCCTTTAGCGCTGAAAAAAACTGCCGGTAGTCAATCTCACCGGAATTTATGGTAGTCGCCCGGACACTGTCAGGATAGACGCGGGAGTAGTTGACCTGATCAGGATGATACTGATACCGAGGATATTTCCGATAGTTTGCCGCGATGCTCATGAGCGTCTTCGGTGCCATCCGGGCTGCTCCGGCTGCAATATCCTCACCCCTGAGATAGGGCGACCAGGCATCGTATCCGGCCCCTACCTGCGGGTGGCCGACCTCATCGAGCAGCAGCTCCATCTCCTCTGTTCCCACGGCAATATCGTGATGGTTCTGCACTGCAATCCGCACACCGTACTCCCGCGCAGCATCGCCGCACTCCCGCAGAGCAGTCACAACAGTATTCCAGGCCGCCTGTTCTCCAGTGTCGGGATAGCGATACCCGGTAAATATCCGGACAATCTCTCCGCCCAGGCGGGAGGCTATCCGGCAGCAGGCTCTGATATAGCCTAGCTGGAAATCACGCACCGGGATTTCCCCCGGAGCAGGCAGGGTAAAATCGGTATAGGCTGCCAGACCTGCCGCTGTAAGTCCCGTCTCCTTCAGGGCGGCTTCAATCGACTGCAGCTCTTTTTCGGTAACGAGAAGCGGGTCGAGATGGGGCCGTTTAGCCATAAACAGAATACCGTCATACCCCAACTTTGCGGCCTTATAGATGCACCCTGCGGCATCGAGCCGGTGCTGCCCCCAGAATCCGGCATAACTGACCGAAAACAGGGCTGTTCTCATCCGCTGCTGCCGCGTTTTTATCTGCTCTGTCGAACTTTTATTCTTCATAGCTTTTTTCCGCTCCGTCGATTGTTCCTGCGCCATTACTTTTTCCGGCCCAATCGATTCGTAATCCCGGATCGTAATGCCCGCAGGGGAGCAAATACCAGCTGCAGAGACCAGCGCACCGGCTTTGAACGGCCGAAGAGGGTGAAAAATACGGCAATAATCAGCAGGATGGAAATAGTAGATCCGAAAAAGGGGGCGAAACTGCCCTCCGAGAGAATCAGCCCGCGCCTGAGGTTCTCGTCAACCATGGGTCCCAGGATGATGCCCAGCACCAGCGGAGCTTCCGGAAAACCCAGCTTGCGCATCGCAAAACCGAGAAGGCCGAAACAGATCATGACCAGAATATCGAACAGTCGACCTGCTATAGCATAGGTTCCCACCATGCAGAGAACAAAAACGATCGGCATGAGGATAGATTTCTTAATCCTGAGAATTGTAAGCATCGGCTTTACAATGGCTATGCCGAGAATAAACATGGCGATGGTGGCCAGTCCGAACATGGCACTGAAACTGTAGATATAGAGCGGCTGCTCGATCATCAGCAGCGGCCCCGGCCTGACATTGTGGAGAAACAGGGCGGCCAGCAGGACGGCGGCGGGAGGGCTTCCGGGGATAGCCAGCGAAAGAACGGGCACCAGGGCTCCTCCGACAACCGCATTATTGGCAGTCTCAGATGCTATAAGCCCTTCGATAGACCCTTTTCCGAATTTTTCCGGCTCCTTGCTGGCCCGTTTGGCAAAATCGTAGGCCACATAGGACCCGATATTCTCCCCGACTCCGGGAATAATGCCGACAAGAACGCCGATCAGCCCCGAACGGACGATATTCACCCAGTTTTTAAGAATATCCTTGATCCGCGGGAGCACCCGCCCGACCTGGGCAACGACGGTGGGCGTACTCACATCCGAAAGGTTGTCGAGAATCTCCACCAGGGCATAGGTTCCCACCAATACGGGAATAATACTGAAGCCTGCCATCAGGTCGGTAACCCCGAAGGTAAAGCGCCGGTAGCCTTGAATGGCCTCCATTCCCACAAAGGAGAGAATGATTCCCAGAATGCCCGAAACCCACCCCTTGAGGGGATCCTTGGCAGCAGTGAGATTGCCGCAGATAGCCACGCCGAAAATGGCCAGCCAGAAAACCTCGTACGATTTAAATTCCAGCGCCATATTGGCCAGCAGGGGGGTAAGAAATGCCAGAGCTACCAATCCGACCATCGACCCGAGAAACGATGAGGTGGTCGCGAGCCCCAGGGCTTCAGCCGCCTTTCCGGTCCGTGAGAGCGGGTACCCGTCAAGACAGGTCGCAGCACTGGCCGGTGTGCCCGGTATATTCAGCAGAACCGCCGTCCGGCTCCCTCCGTAGATAGCTCCCACGTAGATTCCGATAAGCACCATGATGGCATTCCCCGGATCCCATTTGAAGGTGAGCGCAGTAAGGATGGCTATCCCCACCGTGGCCGTCAATCCCGGCAGCATACCGAATATAATGCCCAGCTGCACGGCGACAAAACAGTAGAGTAGATTTGACAATGTCATAAGTTCGGCAAAAGCCTGAAATAAGTAGACTAAGCCCAAGGGACACCTCTCATAGTATCGACTTCCCCGGTCATCAGGGAAGCGGGATTAGAAACAGATAGTTAAAGCTGTACCAGATCAGTCCGGCAGTGACGACGGATATGATCAGACTCTTCCACCAGGCGGTGCTGTGGAAATAAAACATGTTGAGAAACAGATACAGCGCGCTTATCAGGACAAAATGGACTCTTCCCATCAGCACATAGTAGAGCAGAACAAACCCCAGCGTGGCCGAAAAATTGTAAAAGGGTTTTGAGGTGATAAACCTGACAGTCTGCTCTCTTGTAATCCTGATCGCATACCCGCGGACGGCAATACTCCGGATAAACAGAATAATTCCGCACATGAGCAGCAGACTGGAAAAGATGATGGGTGCTATTGAGGGGGTGGCATACATCCCCCACTCGACATACTTCGGCATGGCAAGGGACAAGCCCAGAATTACCAGGCTGAGGCCGATCAGGAAGATCGATGTAAGGAAATCCGGCTTTGCCGTTTCCTTGTGGTTTTCTTTCATATGGGTTCTTCCTTTATCAATGGGGTCAGGGGGAATTTCCTCATTATATTAGAAATTCCCCCATCAGCGATTACACTGCGAAACGGCCTGTACTACGGACGATCGATCCCCAAGGTTTCCGGGTTCACGCTGGCTACTCCGCCTTCATACATCAGCCAGCCGAACATTGAAGCAGCCTGCTCCATAATGGCATCTGCCTCTTCGCCCTGAATCGATACGGCAACGCTGCCTTTCAGCTCGGCAAACTCTCGTACCTTGTCGGTCTGGGAAGCTGCTGTGAAGGCTGCAGAAATGGCTTCCTGAGCATCAGCCGGGATATCTTTGGGGATAAAAAGCCCGAAATTGAAGCCAACGCTCGGGAACCCGGATGCGAAATCGGTGATTGCCGGGATTTCATCGACGCCGGTAATTTTCAGGGGAACACTGTCCAGAACGGCTATAGCCCGCAGCCTGCCGGCTCTGAGCATATCGGCAACTTCCATCGAAAGCTGCATAACCACTTCTGTCTCTCCGGCAACCGTAGCAACTACTGCAGGGTTTCCGCCGCCGTAGGGTACGTGGTTATAGGTTACGTCCATCTGCGAAGCGAAGGTTTCCGCGGCAATGTGTCCGCCGGCTCCGATTCCGGCACTGGCAACCTTGACCCTGCGGCTTTTGAAAGCTGCCATGAGCGAATCCCAGTCGGTTATGTCTGAATCGGGATTAACGGTGATGACGCACGGGGTGAAGATGGCAAAATAGGCGTTCCAGTCCCGATGGGAAATATCGGGGGTGAGATCCTGCACCTGGTAAGTTGCCACGCTCGCATCGGCATTGGCTGCCCAGGTATACCCGTCATGGTCGGCATCAAAGGCGGATTTCTGACCGGTAGCGCCGGAAGCTCCCGGCTGGTTCACCACGGCGATTTTGGCTCCGAGAATAGGTTCCATACCAGCGGCAACTATGCGCCCGGTCTGATCCGATGCTCCGCCGGCGCCCCAGGGCACTATCATCGTAATGGTTTTGCTCGGTTTCCATCCCGCTTCGGCAGTTTCCTGTTCGGCAGCCGCAAAAAGCGTTCCAGTCATCAGCAAGCTGAGGACAAGTAGAGATACCAGTAATTTCTTCATTACTTCCTCCTTTTTTCTTTCTCTGCTATGCAGAGTTTTTACAATAAACAATCCCTGCTGTCAGAAGCTCTTCTCAGCCTCGTCTGCAGACACTGCTATAACACCATATTGAGAAAAGCAGCCGTCTCCCTGACAACGGCTTCCGGGTCTTCGGGAACGGTGAAAATCTCCAGCGACACCCATCCGGTGTACGGTATATTTTTCAATGCGGCAAAGGCTGGCTGATAGGTCTGCACATCATTCCGAACAGGGTGCGTACCGTCAGTGCGGTTGAGGTGGACATGCCGGATAATGCTGCTGTACTGTTCTATCAGTTCAGGCCAGGGCAGGGTCTCGTCAGCACAGTTGTGAAAATCGAACATGCCCTGAATAGCCGGATGATCAATCTGCCGGATAAGCGTTTCAGCTTCCGCAAGGGTATTGAGAATATTGGTGTCAGTATGTGAGAGCGCTTCAATGCAGATAACCGACTGATTCTGCATTGCTGTATCCGCAAGCCCTGCCAGACCCTGGATAAAGTATGCCATTCCGTCTTCAACAGGGATTCCCTTAGCTGACCGCTGGGCGGGTGAGCCGAATATCAGATTTCCTCCTCCCAGGTCCCCGGAGATATAGAGAAGATCACGGATGCGCCCGACCGCCTGCTTTCGCACCTCCGGATCTGCTGATGTAAAGTGGAGTCCGGAAGGTCGGGCCAGCAGCCAGTGGAAACCGGCAAATTCCAAGTGGTGGGCCTCGAGGGTTTTTCTTACGCTGTCAACCTGGGCAGGGCTGATCGATCCCGTCGGCTGCGCAATGGTATAGGGGGCCAGCTCAACACCGTCAAATCCGTTTTCTTTCAGCATTGTGCAGACCCGGGCAAAGTCGAGACTGCCAAAGAGTTCATTGCAGACAGATTTTTTCACCGTACGCATCCTGCTGCTCATTTTCTCCGCTCCTTTGCTGGTAATCCTGCCAAACGGGGACTTCTAAAATGCTCCTGCTGTCAGGTTCCTGCTAATAGGTTCCATATTCCCTTATGGTCCTGAACAAGGCCACGACATTCTCCAGGGGAACATCAGCCTGAATATTGTGTACGGCAGCGGCGACAAACCCGCCTCCGGGGGCCATGATATCCAGCACGCGCTTCACTTCATCCTCAACCTCTGTCACCGTCCCCCCGGGCAGGATCTTCGTGGTATCGATGCATCCGCCCCAGAATACGATATCTTTACCGAAATCTTTTTTGAGATTCTTCAATTCCATGCCTGCCGCTATATACTGCACGGGATTGAGAATATCGACACCCGCCTCTATGAAGTCCGGAATAAGGGTGCGTACAGCTCCGCAGCTGTGAAAACTTACCTTTGCCAGCGGAAAGCGCTTTTTGATGTGCCTGATAAGCCGTTCAAGACGGGGCAGGTAGATGGTGCGGATGAGCTTGGGATCGATCAGCAGTGAGGCTTCGGTACCGAAATCATCAGCTTCGGTTATCGTTATTTCAAAATTGACGCCGGGGATGCCGGTGTTTCCGGTTCCTGCGGCTGCGGTTTCCTGAGAGACAGCTTCATACACCTGATCCCAATAGTTCATTTTATATTCCAGGAAGCTTTCGGCTAGCTGCTCGACGGCGTTCGGCTCGCTGTAAAGGTCCATAAAGAACTCTTCCATGCCTCTCAAACGCTGCGACATTTCGAACATTCCGGCGCAGTCGCGGTCGAAGACGGGGTAATACTGTCCAGCGGCTTCAATTCCCGCTTTCACATACCGGGAAATGTGCTCGCCGTCAGCTTCGGGAAAATGGTAGGAATCCAATGCATCCCTCAGGGACTCTCCCTTCAGCGGCACGGTGGCCTGGCTGAAATACCAATCTCCCTCACGGTGGCGCCAGGTTATCGACCACTGGTCCTGCACTTCGGCATCAGTCGAGAAATACTCCCAGGGTCTCTCGGGGTTGATAAATTTATCTGTCTGTCGAAAGGGGATCCGGTCCGGACCGATCCTTATGGTATCGATTCCCAGCTCCCGGCGAAGTTCCGGCGGCGGGGTTCCGATGCCCTGGATGCAGTCGGGTGATGAGAATCTGTCAGGAAGTGTATAATAATCGAGCACCTGCTTTAAAAGCACCGATGATATGGAGGTTACACTGGTTCCTCCCAGATCAATGGGTACCCGATCCGGTTCGGCGTGACCCAAGGTCAGGCTTATCCGCTCATTACTTTCCATCTCATCCTCGCATTGCTATTGAAACAGGCCTTCATCAAACATTTTCAGATCATGGTGGAGACCATGCTGAATGTGTTTGTGCATCGCCTCCTGGGCCCTGCAGGTATCACGTGAAATAATTGCCTCGGCCAGTGAGCGATGCCAGTATTCCCAATTGTCCACTTCCCTCGCCCAGGTGCTTTTTGCGCTCTGGTAAAGCAGGCTTCGCAGCCCAAGCCGCTCCAGCTCTTTCTTCAGCTGCTCGTTGCCGGTACTCTCCGCCATAAACAGATGCAGTTCCCGGTGCCGGGCAGCGAACCGCTCAATGCTGTTTTCTCCTGTCGTCTGGATCAGGTCGCACTCTTCGGCTTTGGCAAAAATCCTGGTCATCTGTTCTTCGGCAGCTGTTTTAGCCAGAAGATAGGCAACCATCACTTCCAGCGCTTCCCGGATGCCGTACAGATTGATAATCCGTTCCCGGGTTTCAATGGGGATACGATAGCCCCAGCGGGGTATGGACTCCAGCAGATGCTCAAATTCGAGCCGCTTCAGCGCTTCCCGGACCGATATTATGGATGTTTCAGAGAGTTCTGCCAGCATCCGCTGGGAGAGAAACTCTCCTTTGGGCAGCTTATTTTCCAAAATGGACTGGAGAATTTTACGGTAGGCTATCTCTGCGCTCGTTTTGCTCGACAGTATGTCTGTATCCTCCCGCCCATCCCCCCCCGATAAGGGCTTGCTGACGTTATAGCTGTTATAACAGCTATAACGATTATAACACAGGTGAGAACTGAGTCAACCAATTCTGTTAATAATCGAACGAATAATCGACGAACCAAAAATGTACGGACATACTGTTAAGTCGAACGACTGGAAATTTTAATGGCGCAAATGTCTTTTCAGGAAAAAGATATGTCCCCGGGAATCAAGGGGCGATCTGAACGCCTAACTCTCGACAATAATGAATCAGCGACGTGTATTCTGATTCTGCTATCACTCTGAGGATCCCGATATCAAGCCGCTGATATTCATGAATTGCAAGAGGCTCTTGCAAAAAGCAAGAGCGACGTTTTGGTTAGAAGTTTGCGTTTCAAATAATTAATTATTATATAATTAATTATTTGAATATGTAGGCAAACTTCAAAAGTCAATTTCAAAAATGCGAAGCATTTTGAAATTGGTTCAGGAGATTATGGGAATGTCATATATTGAACTGACAGAAATTGATGCCGGGTATACCAAAGGTCTCCCGATTCTGAAGGACTTTCATCTCAAGGTGGAACAGGGGGAGCTTGTCTCTTTGCTCGGCCCCAGCGGCTGTGGTAAAACGACTACGTTGCGAACAATTGCCGGCTTTATTATGGCGGAGAAGGGTAAAGTTGTCGTCGGCGGCAAGGACTACACCCGGCTGCCCCCCAACAAACGCAATGTGGGGCTGGTATTTCAGAATTACGCGCTGTTTCCTCATTTGAATGTGTTTGATAATGTTGCCTATGGTTTGCGTCGGCGAAAGGTGCCAAAAAGTGATATTCCCAAAAAGGTCGGGGATGTGCTGAAGCTTGTTTCCCTGTCAGGATACGAAAAACGGCTGCCGGCCCAGCTTTCCGGCGGACAGCGGCAGCGGGTTGCCCTGGCTCGATCGATAGTCATACAGCCGGATCTGCTGCTGCTCGATGAGCCGCTGAGCAATCTTGATGCAAAGCTGCGGGAGGAGATGCGGGCTGAGCTGAGCCGGCTGCAGCATCAGATTGGAATAACCATGATCTATGTGACGCACGATCAGATAGAGGCACTGAGTCTCTCTTCCCGGATTGTTGTTATGAATGAGGGCAATATTGAACAGATCGGTCCGCCAGAGGATATCTATGAGCGTCCGGCAACCCCGTTTGTTGCCCGTTTTGTAGGGTTTGATAATCACATTAAGGGGACTCTCAGCAGCAGGGCCGAGGGAAAAACCGTGGTGGATGTACAGGGACGGAAACTGGTCAGCACCCGGGCTCTGTCGGATTCGGTGAAGGCGCTTAACCCGGGGGACCCTGTTGAAGTTTTCTTTCGACCGGATGATACAGTTCTGCATGATACCGTTTCAGATGGTCCGGAATCGTCAAATGCTTTGCCGGCAGCAATCAACTTCACAAATTACCAGGGATACACCACCGGATACTCGCTCAATGCCGGCGGAACAGCTATCCGGGCCGTTGTTCCCGGAAAACCCCGCAAGGATACCGGCAGGCTGTATGTTTCGATAGCGCCTGACAAACTGATCGTGGAAAAGGGCTGAAACCCGATGGAAATCAACCTGCCCGGCGGAAACGTACAGCCTGCGGAAACGTACAGCCCGACGGAAATGACAGAAGGAGACTCAGTAACTATGAACACCAGCCAGGAAGTATTGAAGCATATCCGATGCAGAATTGGAGATGTTGCCCCCTATGTAATCATACCCGGAGATCCGGGCCGGGTTAAGCGGATAGTGGAGCAGATGGATGAGGCCGAATTTATTGCAGAAAACCGTGAATATATTGTCTATACCGGCTCATACCGGGGAGTACCCATTACCGTATGCTCATCCGGCATCGGCGGACCGGCTGCCTCGATAGCATTTGAGGAACTGATCAAGCTCGGTGCTAAAGTTTTTATCCGGGTCGGGTCAGCTGGAGGCAGGCAGAAGACAACTCCTATCGGAACTCCCGTCGTAATCCAGGCCTCCTATCGGGGAGAAGGAACCTCCCAGGCGTATCTGCCGCTGCCCTTTCCCGCAGTTGCCGATCTGGATGTCACAAATGCCCTGGTGCAGGCCTTGCAGGAGACCGGTGAGGAGTACCAGGTCGGGATCGGATTTACCCGGGATGCCTATTATGCCCAGGATCAGCAGCTGAATGTCCTCCTGACCGAAAACGGCGTAAAGGCGGCAGAACAGGAGGCTGCGGTTCTGTTCATTGTGGGAACCGTGAGGGGAGTGAAAACCGGAGCCATAGTATCTACTGATTCAAACATATGGTTGGATGCACAGCCCACGCTGGCTGAAAAGGAAGAGCTTTTCTACAAAGGAGAAAAGAAGGCGATCCGGGCCGCTCTAGACGGGGCGCTGATACTCTATCGGCAGCGGGCTCATGAATTCTGAGAGCGCTATGCATTCTTCCGATAACGGCGGATGTTCACTTTTTGATCCGGACCGGCTGCACGATCGGGTACGGAAACTTTGTCGGATAGCTGCCCCCTCCGGTGCTGAGGGACCTATGCTGGCATTGATAGAGGCCTATGCTGCCGATAATGCCAGTTCCGGCTGCAGGCTTATGCGGCTGGAAAAGGGGGATATCTGCAATCTGCTGCTGCGGATTCCGGGAGCCGGTTCAGCGACCTCGGGCGGCGAACCCCTGCTGATCTCAGCGCACCTCGACACCGTTCCGCTTCCTCAGGGAGTTACTTCGGTTGAGCTTCATGAAAAGGATGGAATACTCCGCAGTAACAGAAGCACGATACTCGGGGGAGATGACCGGGCCGGCGCAGCCCTGGCCCTGGAGATGGCTGATCTGGCACTTGCGAATCCTGAACGGCACGGCGGCTTGGAAGTGCTGTTCACTGTCCGCGAAGAGGTTGGCTGTGCAGGTTCGGCAATCCTGCGGAAAGACGATTTTATTGCAGCTTACGGCTTCAATCTGGATGGTGAATCCGAACCGGGATCGGCTATTGTCCGGGCACCGCGCAAGGCCCGATTTATCTGTCGTATAACCGGCAGAACGGCTCACGCCGCACTTGCTCCGGAGGAGGGTGTTCACGCTCTGGTTATCGCCGGCAGTATTCTGACATCGCTGCCCATGGGAAAAGTGAATGCTGATACGACGGTCAATATCGGGGCAGTGTCAGGCGGCGGCTCAACAAATGTTGTGCCTGATTCGGCCCTGCTTACGGGAGAAATGAGAAGCTTTTCTGAGGCATCGTTCAGCAAAATACAGCAGGAAATTGATGAAACGTGTCAAGCGGCAGCTTCTGCACGGGGAGGGACGGCCGTTGTGCAGTGGGAGGATGTATATCCCGGGTATACCCTCGATAGTGAGCGTCCCGTGGTGCGTGCGTTTTCATCAGCCTGTCGCCGTTTGTATCTGGTTCCCAAGCTGCTTTCTTCCCGGGGGGGCGGTGATACCAATAATCTCAATGCAATAGGCATCGATAATATTGTTTTCGGGATAGGTATGCACAATATTCACTCGACCGGGGAGTATCTCGTATTCGATGAACTCGATACTGCGGCGGCTCTGCTGGAGGCGCTCATTTTCATTCCGCGGGAGTAAAACCTTCAGCTATTCTTGCGGTAATACGAGTGCAGGATGCCCGGATTTCTTCCCTGTCAAGGGTCTTCAGTTCTCTCTTTTTCATCACGAACTTGCCCGCTGCAAGCACACTCTCAATATCATTGCTGTCTGCACAGTACACAATGGCTGCATAGGGGTCGTATATCGGAAACATCGACAGTGATTCGGTGGAGATTATGACCATATCTGCCTGTTTGCCTTTCTCCAGGGAGCCTATGTGCTGTTCCAAGTGGAGTGCCTCAGCCCCTCCAATGGTGGCCATGGCAAGGATTTCTGCCGGTTTCATGACCGTGGGGTCACCGAGGCGGACCTTCTGCATTTTTGCAGTGATATTGAGCTGACTGACGATGTCCATCCTGTTGCCGCTCATCGGACCGTCCGTTCCCAAACCGATTCTGGCTCCATCCCGGTAAAACTCATATGCAGGCGCGATGCCTTTTCCGCTTTTGCTGTTTGCGCTTGGATTGTGGGCAATGCCCGTCTCCCTTTCTCTCAGCAGGGCACGGTCCTCGGCGTTTGCAAAAATACAGTGGGCCATTGTCGCCCGGCGGCTGAGTATTCCCAGTGAATCGTAGTAGGGAATCGGTCTGAGGCCGGTTTGCCTGACAATTAGCTCTTCCTCAAACGGCATTTCTGCCAGGTGACTCTGGATGGGGATATCCAGCTTTTGTGCAAGCCTGACGGTTTCCCGCAGTTCAGCGGCGGTAAGGGAGTAGGGAGCATGTGGTCCTGCTGCCGGTATAATTCCTGGATGGCCGGAATACTCTGCAGTGAGTGCTTTCAGTCGCGCGGTTCCTTCGGCAAAGGTCTTGGCATCCGGTGCAGGGGCTGATGACAGGGCTTGAGCGAGCACTCCGCGTATTCCGGACTCAGCGACCGCCCTGGCAGTCATGTGCTGAAAATAATACATATCGGCAATGGTGGTCGTTCCTCCGCTTATCATCTCGGTGAGGCTATGGCGTGATGCCTGATAGACCAGTTCCGGGGTGACAAAGTGCTTTTCGAGGGGGAAGATGTATTTTTGCAGCCTCTGCGGCATATCATCACCGAGGGTGCGGAAAAGCGACATGCCTATATGGGTGTGGGTATTGATTAATCCCGGAATGATGATTTTCCCGCTGGCGTCAATGATCTCGATCAGCTGCGCTGAAGCCTGCAGGGTGTCAATCAGGGTATCCAGCAGCGTGGGATCGAATTGTTCCACGGCAATTAGCCGGCCGCCGCCAATGAAATTATCCCGTCACCAATCACCTTCGCGATGCATCATGAAGCGAAAGTAGTTCCGTGGATGACAGCGATATCTATTTCGGGAAGCCTGATTGACTGTCCCTTTGTGCGTCCCATTGCCTGTCTCATTGTGTGTCCCGTTCCTTTGAGTGCCCGGCATAAAAGTGTCTGACACCGAAAAAAGTGTCTGACACCGTATTGTGACATAAATTGATATATTTGTCAGGGGACTGGGGGGGACTTGCAGGGTGTCTGACACCGGATCCCTTGACACCGGATCCCTCAAAAAAACTGTGGGAAATTACGGAATCCGTCGCTGGGCACCATCAGATCTGCAAAATCCGGTGTCAGACACCCTTTAATCGCCTTTAAATCGGTATCAGACACCTTTTTATCCCTCCTATGGATCCCTTTTAATCTTGACATACTTCGTCAATGAGTATATACGTATATAATAAGTATATATTTAAAGGATGCAGTATATATGCCGTTATATATCAAAAACGAGAAAGCCGAGATGCTGGCCCGGGAGGTTGCCGATCGCTATGGTGTCTCTATGACCGAAGCGGTAATCAACGCGTTGGAAGAGAAACTTGCCCGAAAGCAGTACAACCCTGATACAGATATGTCTGATTCCGCCCGTCTGGCCGGAAAGCTGATGGAGACAGGAATGCATTGTGCTTCTCTGCCGGATCTTGATACCCGTACTGCCGATGAGATTATCGGTTATGGTCCGGAAGGAGTACCGTCGTGATAGTTGACACGTCTGCCCTCCTGGCTGTTCTCTTTCAGGAGCCGGATGCCGCATGGTTTGCTGGCGAACTGGCAGGAGCCGAGCGGCTCTTTATCTCCCCGGTAAATGTGCTTGAAGCGGATATCGTCATATTTGCCCGCAAAGGGGAAGCCGGCAGACGGGAGTGGGAGCTATTGAGACTTCAAGCAGGAATAGAGAGTATTCCCTTTACTGAAGCTATGGAGGAGACAGCCGCAGCCCTCTGGCGAAAATTCGGTAAGGGAAGGCCTGCGAGGCTGAATATGGGTGATTGCTGCGCGGCAGCCCTTGCACAAACTACAGGACTCCCCCTTCTGACAAAGGATTCAGGTTTAGCTGCAGCAGCTGCGCACGGAGGCGAGTTTTCAGTACGGATGCCGACAGCGGAGGCTTCGACTTACATAGAAGCAAGGAGAACCGATAACTAAGGGAAAACGACAGCCAAAAGGGGAACCTCCCAGCTGATGGAGAACCGATAGCCAAGGAGAACCGATAACTGACTTGAAGCAAACGTCTCCCTCAATAAACGATCCTTCCTCAATAGTTGATAAAAGACTGCGCCATGATCACCCTCAGCTTTTTTCTGAACGATGAATGGCACAGAAGTATTCCCGTTTGCCTTGCAGGACCCTGGATCGTCGGCCGCCTCCGCTCCATTCTATCCCTATAGGAAAAGTCGTAGTCATAATCGTTATCGCCGCAGTATGCGAGTTCTTCCCCGATCGAACCATCCTCAATGCCCTCTGCACGTTCGCGGATTGCTTTCCTGAGGGCTTCAATAGCTTCGAGAAGAGTTTTCAGGGGTACGGTATCCACTCGGGAATGCCGCTAGCCAAGGTCAAGTTCTTGACCCGGGTTTTGATACCTTTTATTGATCCTAAGAAAAAATCAATTTTTTTCTTTTTTTTTCAGAAATTTGAATATTTTCTCCTTTTTTTTCAGTCTTTATTAGTAGTGAGCAGAAAAAAATCACTGCCCCGAATTCTGCATCGATACGATTCGTCAGGGAGAAAGACTTGAAAAAACAGCATGATGATACCCGGCAGAAAAGTCTACGAAACCACCAGCAAGATGTCGGCCCCCGGAGAGATGCCGACTCCACCCAAGGCAGTCAGGACAGCGCCTGGAAGGAAGTGATTAAAGAGTACTTTCCCCTTTTTTTACAGTTCTACTTCCCTCGGATGGCCCTGGAGATAGATTTCCACCAGCCCCTCAGCTTTCTGGATAAGGAATTCAAGAAGCTCTTTGCTCAAAGCACCTCTCGGAATCGATATGCTGACCTGCTGGTGCAGGCCTCCGCCCGAACGGGCACTCCCCCCCTGCTGTACATACATATCGAAGTACAGGGGAAGAAGGAACAGAACTTTACAAAGCGTTTGTTTACCTATGCCTACCGCATATTTGACCGGGTGGGTGAATTTCCCGCCTCATTAATCCTCCTCACAGATTCTGACCGGGAATACTATCCATGCGTTTACCAAGCAGTAGGAAGAGAAAGGCATTTACGGGTAGAATTTCAGCTGGCGAAGCTGATATACTTTGAAGATAAACGGGAAGAGCTGGAGCGCAGTACCAATCTATTTGCAGTCATCACCGATATGCAGCTGGAGGAGATGGCTCTCAAGCGGCGGTTGCGGCACAGTCGTAAAAAGCCGGGTGAGCAGGTGAACGAGCGCTATGAGCTTAAGAAGCTGCTGATAAAGAAACTCCTGCGGGAGGATTTCCTGCAGAAAGAGCTGGATGGAGACCAGACCGCATCGTTGTTCAAGTTTCTCGACTGGCTGGTACCACTGCCGCAGGTTCGGGAAGAGCAGCTTATCGATGAAGTGGAGGCAGAGACAGGAGGTGGAACCATGGCATATGTGACAAGCTGGGAACGGATAGGCGAGAAGAGGGGCAAGCTCGAAGGCAAACGAGAAGGTAAGCTCGAGGGCAAACGAGAAGTGCTGTTGCGCCTTCTCAGCCTGAAGTTCACCCTCGGTCCAGAAGAGCAGCAAAAAATAACCCGAGCTGATAATGCCGCTAAGCTGAACCAGGCGCTGGACCGCATGGTATTTGCCTCCTCCAAAGACGATGTGCTGAAGGAGCTGGACTAGGAATCTGAGGGGAAAACACCGGACTGAAGTTTCGAAAGGAAGGGCCAATCAACTATCTGCTGGTTTTTGCTGATGAAGTTCACCCGGATAACGCTAATTGTCAAATTTACATTTGGATGTCACTAGGAGCCTGTCGGAGTTATCACCACAACCAGTTGGTGTGCTCACCAACTGGTGCTTTTTTAACTGCAAAGAACGAGGAACTTTTTGCCAGGATCCCGTGTTTCAATCGCCTGATAATGCAATTATCAGGCTCTATCAACCCAAAATCCTGCCTAAAACCTCGTTCTTTTCGCTTCAAAATCCTAACTCCGACAGACTCCGAGTGTCCGGTTATAAGTCTGTTAACGAAGCACAGTAGTGTCACCCGGTTCGGAATTTAGGTAATCCGATTCGCTAAGTACTTTTTATAGACAATTGATCAAATGAAGCAATACCCATTATCGGTAAAATACTGTAGAGACTCATCTCTATATTCAGCTCCTTCTTAATTAATGTCACCAGGACATAGGCCAAATATAGCCATTGCCAGAACCCCGCATAAAGGAAACCCTGCGATCATTTCCACGGTTTCTGAGCGCCTGCCGGACTTAGCCGTCATGACAGCTCTCCTCTAACGAAAACTTCTCAGAAAACCAACCAGAAACATGGTTGGAATTTGAAAATGACCATTGCCACGTTGAAATTCTGAAGGAATGATCCAAGTTCACAGTACTTCGCATTTCTGGAACTTCGCCTGCAAAAATTCCTCCGACTTTCATCTCTATGCAAATGAAAAATCCTCGATTATATTACACTGAAACATCCAGCTTTTTAGCCTGGAACTTTAAATGAATTTTCTGTGTTTTGCTCCCAAACGGATGCTGTCGGCAGAGGTTGAGACTTGTATAGCAGCCAAGGAGAAGCGATAACTAAGGGAAAACGACAGCTGACTTGAAGCAAACGTCTCCCTCAATAAACGATCCTCCCTCAATAGTTGATAAACGACTGCGCCATGATCTCCTTGAGCTTTTTTCTGAACGATGAATGGCGGGGATATATGTTATTGCGGAATTCACGGATTATTCCGGCTCCCTGCTTCGGGTTTCCGGACAGCGTATAGCACTCTGCCAAAGCTGAGAATAACTGCAGTATTATAGTACAGCGACTCTCTGATTTGAGACGATGGAATAGATGCGAAGCTCTGCCGTATGAATCTGCCCCAGGCAGGCAGGCTTTCCGCACTGCATCTGTACGCGTATAGGATGAGCCTTCAGTCACAGGATAGCCTGCAAGAGATAGTCCTCAGCTTCCGGGACGAAATGCCCGGCAAGATTCCCGGTTGACTGCCCAGCAAGATTCCCGGCAAGATTCCCAGCTGAATTTCCGACATTAATTCCAGAGACGTTCCAAGCTGCTCCCAAGTACCGGGAGTATGAATTTTTGACCGAAGTTTTCACGCAGCAGCGGCTGCATGACCAACTGCCTTGTCCACATTCCTTCTGCCAGAGCGGTAAGAACCGCTGCAAACAGCGCTTCATTCATTCCGATATACACATGGGCAGCTTCTCAGGGGACTCAGCACTCCTGAAGATCCCGGAGAGAGATCTCCTTTTTTATCGCAGAATCCTCAGGATCAGCGGTTCGAACCTGTGACCCTTATCGCCGTGATCCGGGTGATGTAAGATAGGTGAGGACGTCAGTGAGAGCTTCGTCGGTGAGCTGCTGCCATAGTAGTCTCCATCTTCAAAGCTTGCATAGGGGGTAGGATCCGGGATATAGGGATCATGCTGATATATCAGCTCACCCTTCTCGGTATCATCATTCTCAAAATCATCCTCATCCTCCGGGGCCGGGGTGAAGATAGCAAAGAGCGCCTTGAAAACGGTATAGGCATCTGCCAGATTTCCGGAGAGAAAGAGCTGGTTGGCGGCGCCAAAGAATTGTGACAGTTCAAATCGAAATTCAGAGATCATGAGTTCCGGCGGGTCATAGTCGGTATAGGACAAGTCGTAATCATAATCGTTGTCGTAGTAATCGAGTTCCTCCTTAATCGAACCATCTTCAATACCCTCTGCCCGTTCGCGAATGGCCTTCCTGAGGGCTGCAATATTTTCGAGAATGGTTTGCAGGGGGACGACATCCTCTCGGGGTTCCGGTGGGGCTGAAACCGGGGATGGATCTTGCCCTTGCACATGAGCCTGAGCTTGCCCCCCGTGAGCTTTGTCTTGAGCTGGTGCTCGTGATGGGGCAAAGGCTTCGATAGCCTCCATAAATGGCTTCCGTTTTTCTGCAGGTAGATTACAGGCATAAGTAGTAATGAATTCTGTCAGTTCTTCCGGAGTCATCCGGCTGCAGGACTGGCGGATAAAGTCAATAAAAGGCTTTAGATCGATTGAAACGCTATTATTTGAAGACATATTTGTCCTCCAGGCTGTTTTTTCAAATGACACCAAGGCTTGAAGCAGAGTCTGCGGCAACGGCAGCAGTTAAAAATGATAAAATGAGCATAATCGGATCCTTCTATTCTATCAAGGGCAAAGAGATGTGGGTGTCTGACACCGGATCCATCAAAAAAGAAGCGGTAAATTGCGGAATCCGTCGCTGGGCGCCATCAGATCTGCAGGATCCGGTGTCAGACACCGTTTAATCTTTAAGTCGGTGTCAGACACCCTTTTCCAACACTTCTCGAAAAAAAACTTGACAGCAGCTTTCACCGGTGCTAACCTGTATGAAAGCTAGTCTTCTATAAGACTAGAAGTCTTTAAGGTTGACTGAAGCAATTCAGGGATAGGTCAAGAATGGGAAAGCAGCTCAGGTATTTGGAAATAGCACAGGTTATCAAAACGAAGATCGAGCAGGGGATATTCCCGCAGGGTCACAATCTTCCGAGCCAGAAAGAGCTCTCCGAAATATTTTCCACATCGATTATGACCATTCGCGGGGCATTGTCGGTTCTGAACGAAGAGGGAATAATCACCATTGTGCACGGTGTAGGTACCTTTGTAGCAGCACCGGAAGTGCACACTGACTCCATCGGCCTGCAAGGATTTCAGAATGAGATGGACCGGCAGAAAATGAAGATCCAGAACAAAATCGTCTCGGTAACCCATAATCTGGACAGCCCGAAACTCAAGAGAATCTTCAAGCACCAGACTTCTTCGTACAGCTGCCTGGTTCGCCTGAGGACGATCGATTCAGTTCCGGTAATCTTTCAGCGTTCCTATGTGGAAAGTGGATTTTCCCATGTTCTGGACGAATACACGGAAGAAACCTCGCTCTACCAGTTTTTTGCAAGCAAAACCGGCACCCTCGTTACGACAGGCAGGGAAATAATCACCCCTATACTGCTAGGGCAGACAGAACTGGAGCAGTTGAAGCTCGACAGTCCCTGTCCTGCTTTTCTCTCAACGAGGATCAGCATCAGCCTCCAGAACAAGGTTGTACTCTACGATGAAGCCTACCTGCCGGGAACGTACGTCCTATTGGCAGCAACCAGGAAGGGGCGACAGAATTCGTCGAAATTTATTATACACAAATCAGGGATCACGGATGCGGCAGACAGTATCAACGATACCGAACTTTGGGGGGATATTGGCTGATCCGGTGGGTCAACCTGGCTGATAGATCAACCTGGCTGATAGATGGTGATATGAGGCGGTATATGGGAATACAGGAAGCACTACGGCTTACGCAAGTAAAAAAAAGTTACACGGGCGTCAAAGCCCTCAAAGGGGTAGATCTCTCCTTCAACATCGGCGAAGTGCACGGGCTGGTCGGCGAGAACGGAGCAGGAAAATCGACCCTTATCAAAATTCTCGCAGGTATCGTTAAACCCGACGACGGGGAAATACGCATCAAAGGTAATGATGTGCACATCCGCAGCAGCAATGATGCAACCGCCTATGGACTCTGCTTCATTCACCAGGAACTGAACCTTGTCAGCTACTTTAACGCCATGGAGAACATATTTCTGGGACATCGGTACCCCCGCAAATTCGGGCCGCTGGTCGACTGGAAAGAACTGAAGCGGAAAACCGGGAAAATTACCGATGCCCTGCAAGTCTCGTTTCCCCTCAATGTTCCCGTCAGCTACCTCTCAGCAGTAGAACGCGCTATGGTGGCCATAGCCAGAGCCTTCGCTGAATCAGGCGAAATCTACTTTATGGATGAACCCGCCACGGCACTGACCGATATCGAAAAGAAGAAGCTCTTTGCAGTCATCAGGAATCTGCGGATGCAGGGCAAGACGGTTATATATGTATCGCACAACCTCGATGATGTTCTGGAAATAACCGATCGGATAACCGTAATGCGGGACGGAACGGTGGTTGCCTGCAGTTCAACTGAAGAAATGACCAAAGAAATGCTTATAAGTCACATGATCGGGAAAAGTCTGACCTCAGCATTTCCCGAGCGGAAAGACTCAACGGGAGATTTGCTGCTGCAGGCTGATCGTCTGACCAACGACCGAATACATGATCTGAGCTTTTCCCTGCACAGGGGAGAAATACTTGGCATCGGAGGATTGGTCGGTTCTGGACGAACGGAACTTCTGGAAACCCTGTACGGAGTCCGCGGACACCAATCAGGTTCTATCAAGCTCGAAGGAAAACCCTATGCTCCCCGGGATCCGGGAGAGGCGATCGAGCAGGGGGTGGTTCTGGTACCGGAAGAGCGCAGGAGACAGGGGCTGGTTCTCGGCAGGTCGATATATGAGAACATTACCCTCATGTCCCTTAGTGAAGTTTCCCGGTTTGGTTTTCTCAGGCACCAGACAATCAGGAAGAAGTCATCGGAAGCAGGCAGAAGGGTGCGGCTGAAAAGCTCCAATTATGACAACTCAGTAAGCACCCTGTCGGGAGGGAATCAGCAGAAAGTGGTTTTTGCAAAAACTGTGATGAATCTGCCCAGAATACTCATGCTCGATGAACCCTCAAAGGGGGTCGATGTCGGGGCCCGCTTCGAACTTTATACTATAATCCGTGAGCTTGCAGAAAGCGGGGTTGCCGTAATTGTCGTGAGCTCCGATTTCAATGAAATTCTCGGCCTCGCGGACAGGATTCTTTTTATCAAGGATGGAAAGATGATTTCCTGCAGGGAAAATACTGGAATAGATCAGGAGAGCTACCTTCATTTCTGCTATGGGAGAGAAAATTGACATGAAACAGAATAGACAGATCAGCAGGCAGCAGTCTGATGGGCAAGCCGAAAAAAACCGGACTGCGGGAATATTTATACGAAGCTGGGGAACCCTGCTGGGATTCATGCTCCTCCTCGCAGTCTTTTCCCTCCTGCGGCCCGATGTATTTCCGTCGGGAAGAAACTTCAGGAACATCATAGAACAGGTGGCGACGCTGGCCATCGTCGCATCCGGCGTCACGGTGGTTATGGTAACCGGCGATTTTGACCTTTCCGTCGGGGCTATTGCCTCACTGGTTGGAATTATAGCGGCATTGCTTATGAAAGCCGGGGCATCGATTTTTGTCAGCATGCTTGCCGCTGTCGCAGTCGGGACCACAGCCGGCCTGATCAATGGTCTGCTCATCGCATACGGGGGGCTTTCGGCGTTTGTCGGGACCCTCGCCACTATGACAACATTCAGCGGCACAGCGCTGCTCATTTCCAAGGGGACGACCATATTCGGACTGCCGGACACGTTCGCCTATCTGGGGCAGGGGGCTATCCTTTTCATTCCCGTATCCGTATTTGTCATGGGTATCAGTCTGGTGCTTATGTACCTGCTTCTCGAGCAGACAACCTTCGGCCGCCGTCTCTATGCTATCGGCGGTAATGAGGAAGCCGCTTTTCTTTCGGGTATCCGTACTCGCCGCGTCCGGTTCATCAGCTTCGGCATATCGGGATTTTTTGCATCGCTGGGAGGACTGGTTCTTACAAGCAGACTCTTTTCAGCCCATCCTCAGGCGGGCTCTCCATTCATGCTCAATGCGGCTGCGGCGGTTTTTCTTGGTATGACCGCTTTCAAGGAGGGTGAGGCCAATATCTGGGGGACCCTGCTGGGCGTCCTGATTATGGGGGTTATGGGGAACGGGCTCAATATTCTTGGCATCAACACCTATGTTCAGTCAATTTTGACGGGACTTATAATCGTGATGGCTGTGCTGCTTTCATCGCTAGCAAAGAAAAAGGCGTAGGACTGCGTATGTATTCATTCATTCAGGCCGACCGGCATCCTATCGATACTCCGCTGCGCTCATTCATCAGGGATTATCGGCGTGATACCGGAAGACCGCTGCTTATCGGCTATCTTCCCGGGCTGTATCCAGACCGGGGGCGCTACCAACGCATGCTAGAAGTCTGTGCGGAGGGCGGGCTGACAGCCATGGAGGTAGGGATACCGGCAGAACACCCCTATCTCGATGGTTCCATAATCCAGAAGGCACTGAGAAAGGTCCAGGGGCAGTATCAGCTTGATCCCCTGTCTGCTGCCATGGAGCCGCTTGCCATGCTGAAAAAACTTCAGATGAAGAGCATAGTCATGCTGTATAACGAAACGCTGGAGGCATACGGTATCGGACGATACTGCCGGGAGATTGCAGCAGCCGGGGTTCAGGCTCTGCTTGTTCCCAATATTTCGGATGTAAATCGTGAAGAGGTGTATGCATCATTGCAGGATACGGCTGTGGAAATCGTGAGCTTTATCGGATTCAGCCAGAACGATAGCGAGATTGAGCACATTCTGGAGAAGACTACCGGGTTTATCTATCTTCAGTCTACCGAGGGAGGCACCGGCGGGCAGTTCCGGCCGGACCGGCAGGTTGAAAAGCGCCTGCATGCTGTCAAGTCCCTGGCTTCCCGCTTTGATTTACCCGTTGCATTAGGGTTTGGCATTAATACGGCCGAGGATGTAAACAGCGCTGAGGTATTGGGCGCGGATGCGGTGATAATCGGGACAGCTCTGGTACGGGCTGCTGGTGCAGGTGAGTCGGTATTGCGCAGTTATCTGCAAAGTCTGGCCGGGCGTAAAGATGTGAGTGTCTGACACCGTTTCCCTCAAAAAAACCGTGCTAAATTGCGGAAAACGGAGTCGGAAAACGGAGTCAGACACCTGATTCCCTCCGCTATCTGCACAACCAGATCGGCAGCGAAAGATGATGGGAGGTTCTGTGAAATATCTAATATCGACTGACATTGGCACGACAGCAGTAAAAACCTCGTTATTGACGGATAAAGGGTCTGTTATCTGCACGGAAAGTCATGGGTATCCCTTGCTTTCCGAAGGAACCAGGGCTGAACAGGATCCCCGTCTCTGGTGGGAGGCTTTTTGCACGACGGTAAGAATAATCCTTGAGCGCTGCGGCGGTGTAAGCAGCAGCGGCAGGCTCGGCGGTACCGGCAAAAGCAAAGGAAACAATGAAGCAGGGGTTGTGATCGAAGGGGAGCTTGAAGCGGTGGTTCTAAGCGGGCAGATGCAGGATCTCATAGCAGTCCAGAACGGCGGGGTTGTCGGCAATGCCATACTCTATTCCGACACCCGGGCAGTTAATGAGTTTTCCAGCTTTGCAGAAGATTTCGGTTTCGAACGGCTGCGCCAGACAGTCATGCATACACCGGATGCCTCCAGCCTGCCGGCCAAGATTCGCTATCTCCAGGGACAAGGAAATTGGAATAATACAACACAACTGCTGCTGGGGGCGCATGACTATGTGTGCTGGAAGCTGACCGGCAGGGTGGTAACCGACCCCACCAATGCTTCCACCACTGGATTGATGGATTATGAACGAGGTGCCTGGAGCGGGGAGATACTTTCCCGGCTGGGGGTTCTTGAGCATCAGCTGCCGATTATCGAACCAGCCGGCACGGTTACGGGGAAGCTTACAAAAGAAGCTGCTGCTGACAGCAGGCTGCCCGAAGGACTGCGAGTGATACACGGAGCGGGGGATGCGGCTTCGAATACGCTAGGTTCCGGAGCGGGGGTTCCGGGAACGATTTCCTGTTATCTGGGAACTTCCGGATGGATTGCGGCAACCGCTTCGCAGCCGTCTGACCCGACGAGCGGCATCTTCAATCTCAAGCATCCGAATGGAAGTGATACGATCTCCATCGGGGCAATGCGGACAACCGGAGGCAATGTCGCCTGGCTGATCGATGCTTTCGCTCTGAAAGAGGATCCATATGCGGAACTTCAGGCGACCGCGGAGCTAGCCGAACCGGGGTCTTCCGGATTGATCTATCTTCCCTATCTGCAGGGAGAGCGGTGTCCGTTCACAGACCCCCATGCACGGGGAGCGTATATCGGTATCAAACGAAATACCGGAAAGCCGGAGCTGTTTCGGGCGGTTTTGGAAGGTATTGCCTACAGCCTGGCATCAATCTTTCGTCTGATCAGGTTCGATGCCGACGGCAATCAGGGCGGCAAGCGCATTATCGCATCGGGCGGAGGGGCCAGGAATGCGCTTCTGCTGGAGATAATCGCTTCGGTAATCGGGGTTCCGGTAACAGCAGCAGAAAATTCGGTTGAGGCGGGGATTTTGGGAAATATGCTGATAGCAGGAAATGCATTCGGCTGGATCGATTCCTACCGCATTCCGGAATACTGGATACCTGCGCGGGCGGAATATCAGCCCGATATCCGGCACCATGCACGCTATACTGCCTTGCTGGCAGTCTTTGAACAGCTGTATCCTGCTTTGAAGAACGAATTTCAAGCGTTAGCTTGTATCCGGATAATACTTTCAAGTATTACATAATACTCTATGGGAAAGGAGAAAGAGATGAGCAGTAAAAAAAAGATGGTTCTGGTTCTGGTTTCGCTGCTGGTGATTTTCACGGCGATTCCGGTCTGGTCAGCTGGAAGTCAGGACCGGCGAGCACGAAGACGGTAGCCGTGGTTACACCGTATATGGCAAATGCCACGACAGCGTATGTTATCGAACAGTTCAAGGCTGATGCCCAGGCAAAGGCTGGCGGGTAACGGTTTCCGATACCGCCGGCGATTTCGGCCTGCTGGTCAGCAGGATAGAAGATACGTTTGCCCAGAAGGCGGATGCGATTGTTCTGGGAATGGGCGATCCTGTCCAGATGACTAAGGGCTTGCCGCGGCGAAGAAGGAGAATTCCTGTTTTTCGGTCTGGATGCGGGTCTGGCGGAAAGGCATAGTGCTGAATATTACCTCTGATAATGCCGATCTGGGGCGACAGACTGCCCAGGTGCTGATCGACGCGATGGGCGGCAGCGAAACGTGATTATGTTTACGCATGATCCGCATCCCGGTGTAAGAGCCCGTGCAGTAGGGGCTGAGGATGTGTTCAAGAGCACCCCCCGGGGTTACGGTGGTCAATAAATTTCACATCGAGGTTCCGGTCCTGTAGACAATGCCCGGAAGACCGCCGAGGATATTATCACCTCCGGCGTTGCTCTGGATGGTATCTGGGCAGGCTGGGACGAACCGGCCTACGGGACAACTCAGGCTCTGGATGCTGCCGGGGTGAAGGGCGTAAAGGTTGTCGGTATTGACGGAACTGACTTTGCCAAGGCCGAGATTGACAAGGGCGGTCCATTTGTCGGTACGATAGAGCAGGACTTCGATGCAATGGCATTACAACTTGCCAATTTGATTGAAGGATACTTTAACGGAATTCAGCCGGAATCCGATCTCTACCTTGTACCGGGTCGGATGTATGGGAAGTAGATTTCTCAGCGGTGAGTGAGGAATCTGAAGGGGTCCGGTGTCTGACACCGGATCCCTCAAAAAATCAGTGGGAAATTACGGAATCCGTCACTGGGCACCATCAGATCTGCAGGATCCGGTGTCAGACACCTTTTGCAGGATCTGTGCGGGGGGTGCCGGGTAACCGGCATCCCTACCGCGACGACACCTTTTAATCTAGCAGGGTGCGCTGTCCCTGGTCGGCGGCAGCCTGGACCGGGGCCGGGATAATAGTGACCTCGGCACATTCAACCTCGAGAATCCTCTGCCTGAGGCGTTCTCGGAGGGCTGCGGAGATCCGTTCAGCATAGGGCAGCCCGATAAGGTTCTGCTGCTCCCAGGGATCGGCGTCCATGTCGTAGAGGAACTCTTCGACATATTCTGAGGCTGCGGGGACTTCGTTTCCGTCCAGTTCGAAGGCGGTAACCGCATACTTCCAGCGCCGGGTGCGCAGGGCACGGGAGACTTTATCCTCGCTTATCTGGATAAACTGCTCCTCAAAAGGGCAGTCGGAAGGATAGCCGGCCGAATATTCCCGTGCACGATCGGTTTCGGGACCTGTATCTGCGGCTGGCGCCCCGGAGAGGTGGGGGATGACGCTGCGGCCCTGAAGCCCTTCTGGAAGGGAGAGACCAGCGGCATCGAGCAGGGTCGGAAAGATATCGATCACGCTGAAAAGCTCCGGTCGCTGTCCGCACCTGTCGAAGCCCGGACCGACGGCGGCGCAAGGGATTCTGACCGAACTTTCATGACAGCTGCGCTTGTACTCGTTGTTGCGCGTCTTGAAATGGCATCCATGGTCGGCCGCGTAGAAGACGATTGTCTCGTCACTGATCCTGAGGCTCTTAATTGCGTCAAGAAGGCGGCCGAGCCCCTCGTCTACACGTTTTACGGCACCCCAGTAGCCTCCGAGCTTGGCTGCGGCTTCGGAAGAACCAGCCAGATCGGGAGGGGTCCACCTGCCGGCATAGCGTTCGGCATACCCGTTCGGGGCTGGAAAGGTGTCAATATGGTTCTGCTGGTGGGGCTCGAATATCGATAGAAAGAGCATGAACGGCTGTTCGGGATGATTTTTTTCCTGTGCATCGATATAACGTATTGCGGCATCCACATAGGCATCGGAACGATAGCCGGGCAGATTGACGGGAGATCCGTCCCGGTCAAAGAGGCGCGGATGGTACTCGTCGGAGGTAAATTCGGGCAGCTCGGCGCCGAGCCAGTACTGGTAGCCGCCCTGAAGGTCGCGGGGTACCGGTTCCTGGTTCCAGTCGTCACGACCGGTGCGGACCCCTGCCAGGTGCCATTTGCCAATATAGGCGGTTGCATAGCCGGCATCGTTGAAATAGGCGGCGAGGGTTTTCTGATCTGGTCGTAAATGCTTCCGGTTGCGCCAGACACCGGTTTCAGTCGGGTAGAGACCAGTCTGAACCGAAGATCGTGCCGGGGCACAGACCGGCTGACAGGTGGCAGCCTGGGAAAACCAGGTTCCCGTACGTGCTATCCAATCGAAATTAGGGGTGAGATCAAGAGGATTGCCGTGGACGCCGGTAGAGTCCGCCCGCTGCTGGTCTGTAAAAAAAACTATAACATTCGGTTTTTTTCTGTTCTGATCGTCAGAATTCCGCTTTTCCATACTATAAAGCTCCTTATCACTTCTCACCGCCGGGGAACCGTTTGTTGCAGGTATGCTTCCGGAAAAACGTTTGTCGCAGGTATGCCGCCGGGGAACCGTTTTTGTGGGATCTATTCGAACTTCTGGGTGTCTGCGGGTGGAATCTGCAGCACATCACCATATTCCAGCTCAAAATATCCCTTGTAGATATCCCATCGGACATCACCGGAGAGGGCGGCATGCATGCGGGCAAGGATCGCCTGTCGACGGTCTGCATCTTCATCAAGCACATTTACCAGCCGTCCCGGATTCTCCAACGGGTAGAGCTCATCCCTGTAGGAAGTGGCATTATAGCTGAAAAGGTACTCCGTTTCCTTGTATTCAGCGATGTGTCCGACGCAGGGATTTGCGGCAACATGATTCCAGACATCGAACATGACCGGTTTTTCCGGCGGCCGTATGCCGGTTCTCAATGTTTCAAGCAGGCTGAAGCCGTCAGTTCTGGCCGGAATCTCCATTCCCGTGATTTCGCAGACAGCCGGATACATGTCCAGCAGGGAGGAAGGGGTATCTATGCTTTCTCCAGCCCGTTCGCTGAGAGCCGCTCCGCTTTCGTGGCCAGCAGCCGGTTTCAGCACCAGCGGTACCTGCAGGACCTGAGGATTGAGGTAGGCGCCCTTGTCTACGCAGCCCTTGCGGCAGTTCATCTCCCCGTGGTCTGCAAGGTAGATGATCCAGGTGGAATCGTACAGTTTGTGCGCCTTGAGGTAGTTGATGAGTCTGCCGACCTGGACATCAAGGAGTTCGTACTGCAGCTGGTTTGCCGTACGATAGTCTATCACGGTTTCCCGATCGGTGATGCCCCAGTTTTTGCGGTAGAGATCGTAGACTCGCGGGTCATCTGTCTGCTCAGGAAATCCTGCGGCTTCCCATTCGAGCCAGCTTTCGGGGATGGCGACCTTGCTGCGGATCTCCTTTTCACGTTTCTCCCAACCGCCGGGAATGGCGAAAGGCTGATGGGGTCCGAAGAAATCGAGCTGCAGGTAGAAGGGTTTGCCGTCGGATTCCCTTGTTTCGAGGCTGCTGACTGCCCGGTCCACGAGAAAGGCGGGATACGTGGCGTCTTCAGGAAAGGGGCTGCCGTTCTGGTCTGCAAGCCAACCGCCGTAACTGTTGCCGAAAGCATCCCGGGCCCCGTCGTTTTCTATCCGGTTCCCGCCTCTCCCAGTCCTTCCGCGGATCTCCTTTTTGAAGGTAAACCGTTCAAGTCCCTTGTTTTTTAGAAACTGGATATACAGGTCCTCGTTGTACCAGGGCGGCGACCAGCGGTTCCACGGGGAGCTGTTTTCGCTGAAAGCGCGGATAAAGTGGGATGTTCCGACGTGGGATTTGCCGATATGCCGGCAGTGGTATCCCCGTGCCTTCAGGTATTCGGGCCAGATGATGTCATCTTCACGAAGTTCGGTCGCGTGTCCGTCATGGGCACGCTCGGCGTTCCCGGTAATATAGGGGTGACGTCCGGTAAGGAATGAAGCCCGGGAGGGGCCGCAGAGGGGGGATGCGGAATAGACGCGGGTAAAGTTGATGCCGTCTTTTCGGAGACTCTCTCTGACAGGTGCCTGCACGTCGATTTCGCCGTTGTGGAATTCGGGAGGCACCATATCCATAGTTATGAGGATGATATTCGGCAGCTCCCGATCGGGATCGCAGGTAAACGGTCCCTTGCCGGATGAAGCATTCACATAGGCTTCTTTTCGCTTTACATGGGCGTTTGTTCGTTGCGCAATCATGATGCATCTCCTTTCTGCCGGTACGGCCTGCAGCCAGGTACCGTGAAATGTTTGTTTATCCGTTTCACTGTCTCTCCCGTTTGCTCACCTGACGCTGCTCTTGATGCATCGTTTTTCCCGATGCATCGCTACCCCTTCACAGCGCCGGCTGTAAGACCGGCAACCATGTGCTTCTGGAATAGAAAGATCAGGATAAACATCGGCAGGACCCCGGCGATGGATACGGTAGTGACCATAGCCCAGTCATAGGAGACCTCGCCGAGAAATTTCATTGCGATCCCGGCGGAAAGGGTCCGTTTTACGTCGGTCAGGATGAAGGTGACGGCAAAGAGAAAATCATCCCAGGCCTGCATGAAGGTATAGAGACCTATAGCTAGAAGCCCGGGCTTGGAGAGGGGCAGGATGATGACGGCAAATGTCCTCAGGCGCGAACAGCCGTCGATCTGGGCAGCCTCCTCCAAAGTCCGCGTGATGTCATCAAAAAACCCCTTGATAAGGATGGTGGAAAACGGAATGGTGACGGCGGAAAGCGAGATAATAAGGCTGAAGCGGGTGTTTATCAGATTCATATTTCTGAAAATGACATAGAGGGCCAGAATAAGGCCGACTATGGGGAACATCTGCGTCGAGAGCAGCGATGTCCGGACGATTTTTCCGAAAATGCTCGGATAGCGGGAGAGCGAGTAGCCGGCAAGCGACGAGGCGGTCATGGTAAGCAGGGTGGTGCCGAAGGCGACGATAAAGTTGTTGAGGATGTACTGCATGACGGAATTGTCGCTGAATATTTCCCGGTAGTTTTCCAGCGTGAAGGTCCGGGGAATCAAGTCCGGCGGGAACCGATAGATTTCCATATTGACCTTGAACGATGTGACGAGCAGCCAGTAGATAGGGAACAGGAGGAAGAGTCCCAGAATGATGGATGCGATGACGGCTGCCGCATTGCCTGCGATTTTCTGTGCTTCACGCTTCATATCAGTACTCGGCCTCCCTTACCATACGGCTGTATACCAGTGAAAAAATGACCAGGACCACCATCCATGCAGCGGCAACCGCGGCACCGACACCGAAGTCCAGATTGACAAAGGCATTCTTGTAGGTGAGGATTGCGAGGGTTTCCGTTTTGTTCATCGGGCCGCCGCCGGTCATAGTCCAGAAAAGGGGAAACTGTTTAAAATTTGTAATGATGGTTACCAGGATGCTTGCTCTGATCACATTTCTCAGAAACGGCAGGGTAATATGTACAAAAGTCTGGAGCCGGTTGGCTCCGTCTATATAGGCTGCCTCGTACATTTCTCCTGGAATACCCTGCATGCCGGCAAGCAGCATGATGAACATAAAGGGCAGCTGCCGCCACACGGCGGCGACGGCAACTGCAGCAAGAGCAGTTGAGGGGTTTACGAGATAGCTTATCGGTTTGGCGATCAGTCCCAGTCTGAGGAGGAGGAAGTTGATGAAACCGTATTCACCCTGGAACATCCAGGACCAGAGCAGGGCGGTAATAACGGTGGGGGTTCCCCAGGGCAGGAGGCCGAGGCTCCGGGTGAGCCGCTCGTTCGTTCTTCCGCGGTTGAGCAGCAAAGCCAGAATGAGGCCGAGGATAAACACCGCGGCCACGACCATCAGCATGAACTGGAAGGTTATGCTGAACGCATTCTGGAGACGCCCGGTTTCCCATACCTGCCGGTAGTTGTCAAAATTGTTCCAAATCAGCGGCAATTTCTTTCTTGTCAGCTTGAAGGTGAAGAAGCTGTAGTAGACCGACTGTATAACCGGCAGGAAGATAAATCCTCCCACGATGCCGGCCGCCGGAAGCATCAGCAGGGATCCGAATACACTGCTGCTGATTTTGATTGTTCGTGCCATCAGGTATAAACCCTCTTACAAAGTATAAATTCTTTCTCAGTTAAGCATGCTTTTCAGCTCTTTTTCCAGATCTGCCAGCGCTTTGTCGGCACTCATGCCGCCGACTGTCACGGCCTGGGCTGCGGTGGTCAGGGCGAGGAAGACGTTTTCCATTTCCGGGTGCTTTTCCACGGAACGGATTGTCTCTGGATAGTTCAGCACAGGAGCGATACCCGGGTCACTGGTATAGTCCGGGGCGGCTGCCACCTGACTCTGTCGGGGCAGAAGAAATGGGGTAATGGCATAATACTTTTCCATCTGGGCAGGACTGGTGGCAAATGTAATAAATTTGGCTGCCTCTTCTTTGTGGGCTGAGTCTTCGCTTACCAGAATCAGATGCGCTTCCAAGGTGCTTCCGGCAGGCTGGCCGTTCCCGCTGAGCGGAGTGGTTACGCCGACAGCCGAGCGCAGATCCGGATTGATGGCATATGCACCGGTCATGCCCCAAAGCTGGTCGAAGTACATCCCGAGTCTGCCGATAGCAAAGAGGTTTCTCAGGTCCTTGAGCTTGGCGCCGTCAGGGTTGTACCCTTTCTCGTGCATGGCTTTCAGCGTTTCAAGGGCAGTCCGGTTGCCTTCATTGACAACGTCCACATTGCCTGCGTCATCGACAATACCGCCGCCGTAGCTGAAGAACATGCTGAGAACAGCACCGCCGCTTACCGGTACCGCTCCGGTAGTCTGGCCAAGGCCGTATACGGCATTCCCGTCGGCATCTTTCAAGCTGGAAAGCGCCTCGGCATATTCCAAAGCTTCTTCGTAGGTTTCCGGGGCTTTTTCCGGATCAAGTCCTGCTTCGACAAAGAGATCCTTATTATAGAAGAGCACAAATGGACTGGCTTTCCAGGGAATTCCGTAAGTTTTGCCATCTACCTGCATATCTTCCAGAATTTCGGGATACACATCGTTTATGTATTCCGGCCCGAGGAGGGAATCAAGTTCCGCTACATATCCCCCGGCCACGAAGCTTGGATACCAGGAGCGGGCACACTGAATAATGTCCGGGGCCTGTCCGGCATTGGCCATGATCAGGACCTGCTTTTTCAATTCACCATAGGGATAACCTGCATATTCGATGGTTACTCCGGGATTGGCAGCCTCAAAATCATTCTTCAGCTCTGTGAAATAGTCCTGGGCTCCCTTTTCCTGGATGCTCCAGCTGGCAAAGGTAAGGGTTACCGGTCCTGCGCCATCAGCTTCTTTTTCCGCACCTGCAAATACCGAAAGCGGCAGCGCGATAAGAATCATCAGCAGAATCATTGATAATTTTTTCATAGAATACTCCTTTTTAAGTAATGAATACGAATACATTCTAAGGTTGAATTGTATCTGCTGTCAAGGAAAATTTTTGAAAAAGATGCCGATTTACCGCCGGAAGGGGGAGAGCAGGTTTTTCTGTGCATTGTTTTTTGCTGGAGTACTGCACTTGTGCAAGTAAATAAGTATATGTAATGTTTAAATATAATTAGATTTTTGGACAGGAGCCGAAAGGGGGGTTCACATTTGATGACAGAAAACCGCATCAGTTCAGTAGTCGCAATTGATATCAGACCTTATCTGTGATAAAATACCGATAACGCCAACAGGAATGTATTCGTTTGCATGTTATGTCGAGCAGCTTGTGCGGTACGACACAGCTCATGCCGTACCGTATGATTATCAGCGTGCATCCAGACGTTTATACCGGGAGCTTCGGAGGGCACCATGAAGATTGACAGCTATGTGATTGCAAAGATTGCGGGAGTTTCCCAGGCAACCGTTTCCCGGACTTTCAGCAATCCGGAAAAAGTAGCCCCTGCCACGAAGAAAAAAGTTCTCGATACAGCGGAATCTCTCGGATATCGTCCAGACCGCAATGCCAGTGCCCTCAGACGCAAAGGAACCAACACGATTCTCCTGCTCTATGTAAAACGTGAAGAAGGCCATTATTGGACCAATGTAAAACGTAATTACTGGATTTTCGCAGAGGCTGTCTTCTCCCTCACGTCATTCTTCGAGTATCATCCATATATTTTTGAAATTCAGCAGGTGAACTCGGTATATGCCCTGAGGGAATCCGATATCAAGGAGCGCTGTGACGGTCTGATCGTGTTCGATTTTGTCACCGAAGAGGAGGCCCGCCATATCCAGGGCTGGTCCCTTCCCTATGTGCTGTGTCATCGTACTATTCAGCTGGCCGATTATAACCACTCTTCTACCGACAACCGGGTCGGCGGAATGCTTCAGGCGGAGTACCTGCAGAACAAAGGGTGTTCCCGTCCGCTCTATGTCATGAACGATGAAGACCCGTTTTCTCACGTGCTGCGCAAGGAGGGCTTTCTCTCTGTCTTTCCGGAGGCCACGGTAGTCAGTGCTTCGGATTTCGGGTATCTGCGCAATCGGCTGAGTGCCTTTACCGACCGCGCGGAGGTTGACGGCATCGCGTTTGTCAATGATATGCTGCTCGTCCAGGTTCTCTCAGGCATGCAGCATTCGTCAGATCCTCTGCAGCGGGGACTTCCGGTAATCGGCTATGACAACAGCACCATCCTTCAAGTGCTGGAATCCAGACCGGCGAGCATAGAGATCGGGATTGCCCAGATCTATCGCGAAGCGGCGGGCGCGCTTCTCCAGCTTATGCGCAACGAAATCGGAAGCATAGACCTGGTGCATCCGCCCGAGATTATTGCGTAGGCAGGCTTCCAGGCTTTCCCCGGGAACTTCCGGCAGCGGACGGAAAACAGTGTCAGACACCGGATCCCCCGGATCCTCTGAAAAATAGTTATCCCAGTAACCATTTTATATATATTTTACGTTGCCAGACTGGACAATAACAATTTTTGCACTATACTGTACCTAAGGAAAAGCTTTTCGAATATTTTCACCAGCGCATACAACATACCGATCTTACTATTATCCGTAATTTCGAAACCATGGTCCCATGGAATGAACGGCTCATCGGGATAAAAGGATCAAGAGGGTGTGGTAAAACAACACTTTTGCTTCAGCACATAAAAAAACATTTTACTGAAAAACTTGATGCAGTCCTCTATGTAAGCCTGGATAATATCTGGTTTGCCGACAACCGTCTCATTGAGCTGGCAGATTATTTTGCCAAACGAGGTGGAACATACCTTTTTCTCGATGAAGTACATAAGTATCCTGACTGGTCAATTGAAATTAAAAACATCTATGATGAATACCCGTCGCTGAACATTGTTTTCACGGGATCCTCCCTGTTGGAGATCCTCAAAGCGCGGGCCGACCTCAGTCGCAGAGCACTTGTCTTTGAAATGAACGGCCTCTCGTTCCGTGAGTTCCTGGAGATAGAAACCGGGAACAGATTTCCAGTCTATTCCCTCGATGATATTCTCATAAATCATACCATGCTGGCACAGACCATTGTTTCAAAAGTCAAACCGCTCGCCTTCTTCGATCAGTACCTTGAGCATGGCTTTTATCCCTATTACCTGGAAGGAACTACTTTCTATTCGCAGCGGCTGGGTGAAACAATCAATATGATTCTTGAACAGGAATTACCCGCACTTCGCAGCATAGAGCCCTCATATGTTCCAAAGTTGAAGCAGCTGCTGGCAATAATAGCAGAATCAGCACCTTTCCTGCCAAACATCAAGAAACTGAGTGAACGTATCGGCATTAACCGGCAGACATTCATAAACTACCTCCATTTCCTGGAGCAGGCAAAAATAATCCATCTGCTCTATCGTGAAACCGGAGGCATCGGACTTCTGCAGAAACCCGATAAAATATTTCTTGAAAACACAAACCTGATGCATGTGCTGGGCAGCAGGACTCCATCAGTCGGTAATATCAGGGAAACATTTATCATCAGTCAACTGAAAACGGCCGCTGAAGTTCACTATGCACAGCAAGGAGATTTTCTGATTAATCGCTCTGTCAGCATAGAAGTCGACGGCAGAAATGAAACCAGAGAACAGATGAAAGGGTTATCGGAAGCATACATCGCAGCTGATAATATTGAATATGGCCATGATAAAAAAATTCCATTATGGCTGTTCGGGTTTCTCTACTGATCCGATACATGAAAAATAATTCATGAATAAAGATACTAGACACTTGACTCGGGAATGAAAATGCTACTATTATGGGCACGACCAATAAACAATCACGCATATGGAGGACCTTAGATGAACATTCAGCAGTTTAGTAAGATCGCCCAACTTTCCGACGATTTGAAGGCCCTTTTGACAAAAGCTCCTTCTGTAGCTCTGGCGACACGGATTGAGGAACTTGAGGATCTGGCCTGCGGGGGAAAAGATAACTCCTTCTGGACAGTCTCCTACAAACTGCCCGACGGACGGGTGATAGATGAGGTTGAGGTAGTTAAGGTTAAAAACGGAATAAGCGCCAACTACATTGATCCCTATATGCGTCGCCGTGATCCGGACTGCATGCTCATCGCCGATGAAAATGCCACGGATAAAACCCGCTTCAAAGATCGGTACCACACCCCATTTACAGAACTGCGTAAGGAAACGCTGCAGTGGCTATCAGAGACCGACCTGGCGATATTCGCCTTCGAGATGGGACAAAAAGGGCTGGGCGGCGATGCGCTGGCCATTTGTCCGGCGAATGCAGGCTTTTTCGCACTGGGCCTCGGACTCCTGCAGGGGATTGTAGATGTTGAAAACCTGGGCAGAGCTTTCAAGCCGACAACCATTATCTACGTAGCTCCTCCATTCAGACACACCCACTTCGAGGGAAAACAGATAGTTGTGCATAATAGATGTGAAGCCCATGAAATTTTTTCCTACAACCTCTATCCGGGCCCAAGTGCAAAAAAAGGTGTTTACGGTGCCCTGATCGAGCTGGGAGAGCAATCGAAATCGGGCTGGGTTACCGCCCACTGTTCCGCAGTGGAGGTGATAACACCCTACGATAACATGGTAGGCTTTATGCACGAGGGTGCCAGCGGCGGCGGAAAGAGTGAGATGCTTCAGCAGCCCCATCGTGAACCCGACGGTCGTCTGCTCATGGGGCATAACCTGGTAACGAAGGATAACCGGTATCTGGAAATTCCCAGAACCTGCGAACTTCATCCTGTCTGTGACGATATGGGTCTCTGTCACCCGGACCTGCAGGATGGAAACGGCAAGCTGTCCCTGGTTGATGCCGAAAACGCCTGGTTTGTCCGGGTCGATCATATCCGGAAATACGGAACCGATCCGGAACTGGAACAACTTACCCTGGATCCGAGCCATCCTCAGCTGTTTTTGAATATTGATGCGGTTGCAGGCAGTACGGCCCTTATCTGGGATCATATCGAAGATGAACCTGGGCAGCCCTGTCCCAATCCGCGGGTGGTCATCCCTCGGGATATGGTACCAAATGCAACACAGGGTAAGACCGTTATAGATATCCGCTCTTTCGGAGTTCGTACACCCCCCTGTACCGCAGAAGAGCCTACCTATGGAATACTGGGACTGCTGCATATTCTCCCCCCAGCACTTGCCTGGCTCTGGAGAATGGTGGCTCCCCGGGGGTATGCGAACCCGAGCATCGTGGACAAAGCAGGAATGAGCAGCGAGGGAGTCGGCAGTTATTGGCCCTTTTCCACCGGCAAGCGGGTGGCTCAGGCTAATCTTCTCTTGAGACAGTTCCAGGAGGCTCCCCGAACCAGGTATGTGCTTACTCCAAATCAGCATGTGGGCGCCTGGAAAACCGGATTCATGCCCCAGTGGCTGGTCCGGGACTATCTGGCCCGCCGCGGACATGCCCGGTTCCGACCCGATCAGATTACCCCTTCCCGCTGTTCCCTGCTGGGATATTCCCTGCAGAACATGCGGATCGAGGGAACGACTATTCCCCAATGGTTTCTCCAGGTGGATAAGCAGCCCGAGGTGGGAGTTGCTGCGTATGAAGAAGGAGCCAGGATATTGACGGAGTTCTTTCATCAGCAGCTCAATAAATATCTGGAACCCGGGCTGGATGAAACAGGACGGAAGATTATTGATTGCTGCCTGTCCGGCGGAACCGTGGAAGATTATAAGACGTTTATGCCGGAAGCGGATCTATAAGCAGTTTACAGAGAGAATCTGTGAGGGGGTTCCACAGGCTGATGGATGAGCGATTGCCGGTTTGGGTTTTGGGGGTTGATGATAGAGCGATTGCCGGTTTGGGTTTTGGGGGTTGATGATAGAACGATTGCCGGTTTGGGTTCCGGGGGGGGTGAGGGTGGCGGGACGATTGAGGTTCAGGTTGAGGCAGGAGGTCGGTTGACTTTTTCAAACATCCTTGTAAAGTTACATAATGGACATGAAGGAGTGACACATGATCAGCGGAACCCATAAATGGACATTTTTTACCAACCATTCTCACGTACTCTTTTATATCTATTTCCACCCCGAACTGCCGATGAGGGATATCGCCGGAATAGTAGGTATCACCGAACGGGCGGTACATACCATTATAAAAGATCTTGAAGAGGTCGGCGTTATCACCGTCAATAAAATCGGCAGGAACAACAGCTACGAGGTAAACCGGGATATTCCCCTCAGGCATCAGATTGAATCTCACAGGAGCATTAACGATCTGCTCGATTTTATCGGGAACCCGGAAGAGGTTCCCAGGAGAAAAGAAGACGAGGGTCTGTGAACAATATAACCTGTATGGAATGCGGCAGCATTCAGGGTTTTTTTCTCCAGCACTACAGACTTGAGAGGTGATAATTATGGTGGTTAATGTTTCAGAGGCAAAAGCTCAATTATCTAAACTTATTGATCTTGTGTATCATGGGGAAGAGGTTATTATTGCAAAACACAATCTTCCATTGGTAGATCTGGTTCCCCACAGAATCAAGGGAAAAAGAGTATTAGGGGTTTTTGAAGGGGCGGCTATAGTTCCTGAAGGCTTTCATAATGAAGATGAAGATTTTAATGCATTATTTTATGGGAAAAGTTCATGAAATTCATCATCGATACCCAGATTTTCCTTTGGGCTGCAGTTAATCCTGAAAAATTAACGGTATCCCAGATGGATATGCTTCAGACACGGACTAACACCGTTTACGTGAGTTCGATTTCGATTGCAGAAATAATGATGAAGAATTCATTAGGGAAATCTGCAATCTCTTTTGACCCCTTGGAGGCAGCGAAAACTATCGGCTTTGAGCTGCTTGACTACCGTGGACAGGATGCCCTTTTACTGAAGGATCTGCCTTTTCATCACAATGATCCGTTTGATCGCATGATTATAACGCAAAGTCTGGCTCATGATATTCCTGTGATGACCATTGATTCAAAATTCAAGCAATATGGCTGTAAGTTGATTACAGGGGGCATCCATGTTCATCAAAACAGGTTTCCGGATTCTTCTTCGCTTTAATCTTCTGTCCCTTTTTCCTTCCTGATATTTTCACACATATACATGAGTGAAGCTATACACAAGCAAGCGCTTTGGAGGGAAGGTTGTGTCGACCCAATCAGGTACGGAATAATTCGGGCAGCGGGATGCTTGCGGTTTCGAATGAAAGCTGGATCCTATATTAACGAAATCTTAAAGGCAATGTCTATCCTAATGCGGTAATTATTCGGGAAGTGTTAAAAAATGAATGATTGCTGTAAACTGCTCAAGATAATTCGGTATGGTTCGAAATGGTTATAGGTAATAAAGCTAAAGAAATATATAATAATTAACATGGTAAAGAAATAATGGTATTATGACAAAGGGTTTCCGCTTTGTTGTGAAGTAAAATGCAGGTTATTTTTCATAACTGAATCAGCAGTTTTTTCTGTTCTGATGGAAATAAGCATAGCCCTTGACTGATTATCAGTTTGGATATACAGGAGAGTGCTCCATGAAAGCTGTAGTTACTATTGTTAGAAATTATACCATTGGAAAGGTAGATGATCGGCTTTACGGCTCCTTTATTGAGCATCTTGGAAGAGCTGTATATGGCGGCATCTATGAACCGGGACATCCATCAGCGGATGAACATGGGTTTCGGACAGATGTCATCAAGCTCATCCGGCAGCTGAACATTCCACTCATCCGATATCCCGGGGGCAACTTTGTTTCTTCCTTCAACTGGGAGGACTCTGTTGGGCCGAAGGACCAGCGCCCCTGATAATTACTTTGGCATAAGCTCATTAGAAAAGCAGAATATAAGCAGTGTGTGCCGAATTATAAAACAATCAAATAAACAAACTAACAATAAACAAGTTAACAATAAACCTGATACCTGCAAAAAAACCACAACTGCACAGCTTACCGAGAAACCTCGAGAAACTTGGGGATCCCGAGTCTGCCAGTTAACCTGATTCCGCGCCACGAAGCATACCGAGTATTCGCACAAATGTATTTGCCTATTTTGCAAATGCAATGTAGGATACTAAAGAGTAAGAAAAGAGTAATGAGTAGATGTACATTCACAAACGATTCATATTCCGTTGTGCAGCCTGGGCAGTCTGTTTCGGCAACGTCCGGGGTACTCTATCGGGTGAATCGGCATAAGGGGTCCTTCTCAATATCATGAGCGGGTAAGGGAAGCTCTGCGCTAATTTGTAAGGATGCCTGATTAATCTCTTCCCTCAAGGGTTTTGACATGATCACCAATAACCAAAGATAGCCAACCAAAGATTACCCGTAAAAAAATACCAAGGATGCAACAATGAAAACTTCCGCTGCAATACGATTCTCAGTTTCCTGCCAGGACTCCGATCTGACTGCCGAGACAGTGCGCCAGAGTCTGGACATAACTCGCAGCAAGGCGCAGCAGCTGGGTCTCTCCGCTCTTGAGATTATAAAAGACGGCCGCTATAAAAGCTCGAAAGGGGAAATTGTTATAATATTAGATAAAATAAAACTATCTGAGGCCGCAAAAGTAAGCATTTCTCCCGAGGCGGCGCTTCCGATTGCAAGCCGGAACCAGCCCCCGATCCCGAAGGCTGCACCCCGCCAAAACCAGACAGTGAGAATCGAAGTCTGCAATGAAACAACCTTGCAGGCAGCCTTCCGCCTTTTCCAACAGGGGGAAAACCCCCTGGCTCTGAACTTTGCCAACGGTATTCACCCGGGCGGCGGGTTTCTAAATGGATCCCGGGCGCAGGAGGAAAATCTTTGCCGATCCAGCGGTCTCTATGCAGCACTGCAGGGTGATAAGATGTATGAGGTCCACAAACAGCGGAGTGAAGCGGATTCTACCGATTGGATTATCTACTCTCCAGATGTGCCAGTATTCCGTTCAGACGACGGAAGAGAGCTGGAGCAGCCCTGGCCGTTGAGTTTTTTTACCTGTGCAGCGCCGGTTGCATATGCTATCGGATTATCCAGGGCACGAAAGCTGCTGAAACAGCGGATTCAGCGTGTACTTGCCGCTGCTGAGGCTTACGGCTTTCGTTCGCTGGTTCTCGGAGCCTGGGGCTGCGGCGCCTTCGGCAACGATCCGTATACCACGGCCGAAGATTTCCGTTCTTCGATAACCGGAAAATTCTGCGGGTCCTTCGATCATATTGTCTTTGCGGTTACCGACTGGTCGCCCAATCGCAAATTTCTTACCCCGTTCCGTGAGATGTTCGAGCCGCTGGATAACCAGACCTGCAAACCTGCAGGAGGGCAAGCGTGAAAAAAACCTGCAAAAAGGCAGGTGTGAAAAAAGCCTGAAACAAGCATAAACGTATTATTTTATGGAAGAAGAACCGATCTACACAGCAAAAAAAATTCTCTCACGTGATAATTCCGAACGGGATCTCTCCCGAACGGCTGTTCTCCACCAGGTTGTGTCGTTTCTGAAGGAGGAAGATGCAGGCAGAACCAGGGAAGCTCTCCCGAAACTGCAGGATTTGTTGAGCGAGTACAGCAAAAGAAATGAATCTGTTCATGACAGCGGTGGTAAACAGGCCGAAGCAAAGTATCCGCAGCCGCTGCTGCTCACCGAGCAGTCCGAACGCAAGCTGATAGATATCCTGAAACGGGAGATAGCCGCCGCCCGGACGGTCTATCTTACCAGTGCTTTCTGCTCAAGCGGAATAATAAATCTGCTGCTCACGCCTCTGGAAGAGCTAGCCCGGCGCGACGGCAGAATCCATCTGCTCACATCGTTCATGCATCACCACAACAATCCCCGGGATCTGCTGCACCTTCAAAAACAGATTCCCTCCGGAGAGATCAGGATCTATGATCCGGAAGGCAGCCTGCGGGATGATGCCGCTGATCCCCCGGATTTCCATGTGAAAGCCTATCTATTCGAGAAAGAGAAGGGCGACAGTTCTCTGATTATCGGCTCTTCCAACCTCACCCTCTCCGGTATGGTGAAGAATGTGGAGTGGAACTATTTCTCCAATTCCGAGGTCACCTTTCCTTTTTCCGATACCACCATCTTTGATGAGGCGAAGCGGCAGTTCCTGGACTACTGGGAAAAGCAGAGTTTTCCGCTTGATAAGGAGTTTTCAGAACGATATTTCCCGGTGTGGAAAGCGCATCATTCGGTGAAGCAGCGGGATCCCTCGTTTGATCGGGTATCCCGGAAACGGAATCAGCCGCTAGCTCCGCGGGAATCCCAGCAGGAAGCACTGAACAATCTTTCCCGCCTGCGGGAGATGGGTATCCGCAAAGCAGCAGTGATTGCCGCCACCGGACTGGGGAAGACCTATCTTTCAGCTTTTGATGCCAGGAAAGCCGGCGCCCGGCGGGTGCTCTTTATTGCCCATCGGGAAAATATCCTGATTCAGGCACAGCAGGCGTATGAGCACGTGTTCGGTCCCGCCTTCAACGGTATCGTGGTATCCGGAAATGCCGGAATTGACCTGGAGACTCCGGATCGCGATCTATCCGGTATCTCCTTCTTTGCCACGATTCAGTTCCTTTCAAGAGACCGGAACCTGCGGAAGCTGGATCCTGATTCCTTTGACTATGTGGTAATAGATGAGTTTCATCATGCCGCGGCCGATTCTTATACAAAGATCCTGGGGTATTTCAAGCCCGATTTTCTGCTGGGCATGACCGCCACGCCCGAACGGATGGACGGCAGGGAAGTGCTCGAGCTGTGCGACTATAATATCGCCTATGAGGCCCGGCTGTTCGATTCCATTGACCGGGGCTGGCTGTCACCATTTCAGTACTTTGCCGTCTATGATCCGACCGATTATCAGCAGATACGCTGGACCGGACGGGGGTACGAAGAGGCGGACCTGGAGGAGCACCTCTCTACTGATACACGTGCGGAGCTGGTGATCAGCAATCTGAGTAAGTACCTGCCCTCATCCGGGAAGATCAAGGCTCTGGCGTTCTGTGCGAATATAGGGCACGCCAGGTATATGACAGACGCGTTCACTGTACGGGGAATTCCTGCAGCGTGTGTGGTAGGATCCACCCCTCCGGATGAGCGGGAAGCGCTGATGAACGATCTGTCAGATGAAACGCATCCCCTTCAGGTCATCTGTTCGGTTGATGTGTTCAATGAAGGTATCGATATTCCCCAGATCTCTCATGTCCTTCTGCTGCGTCCGACAGAGTCCTACAGCCTGCTTCTCCAGCAGATCGGGCGGGGTCTGCGCAAAATTGACGGTAAAGAGTTTGTCGTTGTCCTCGATTTTGTGGGTAATTACCGGAACAGCTTCATCATGCCCACCCTGCTCTCCGGGGCGCTGAGGGTGACGGAGCTTGCGAGAGATACTTCATTTACCGAGTTTTCGCTCCCCGGACTCTGCACGGTGGAAAGCGATACGGAT
>JAGYPA010000060.1 GCA_018399255.1 Spirochaetales bacterium
GGGCATTTCTCTCATTTCAAGTCCTTTTTTTGCGGGATTCTACAATTGGGGATCATTTTGTATAATGGTTCCATCATATCCCAATCAAGGGTATAGCCGTAAGAATGTCTGAACTTATGACGAAAACGACGGAATTGATCCAGTATGATGTAAAAGTCCTCTGAAATAACATCCAACCGCAATGCTTCGTCAAGTAAGTTTTTATGCCAGGTTTTAGGGGAAGAATCTTTTATTTCTACCAACTGTTGCAGAATTATCTCTGACCCATTATAGATGGATTGAAATACCGCAGCCAATGCCCGTACTTCTATTTGATCAGGAACAGCTGCAGCAATCTTATCCAGAAGAGGACTGACATCGGACAGTTCCTGGGTAATGAGGTCCAACTGATATTGAATAATTTCTTTATCAGGCAATCTGGACAAGACGGTTTGTATCCTTTAGAAATTTTGCAAATCTCTTTTCTGTGTCGAGGTTAATCAAATCCAGCTCATGCATTAACCCACGTCCAGCTTTTGAGTAGATTTCAAAAAAACGATTCGCCGCTATCCCTGTAACGGCTAAATCAATATCTGATTCAGGAGTCCATGAACCATCCTTCAATGATCCAAAGAGATATACTGCACGTGACCCTTCTGCAAGCAAGATTGAGACAGCTTTATCAATATCTGATTTAAAGGGATCTGGAATTTCCCATGCATGTGATTCCATAGATTTACCTGCCTCAAAATTAGATGTTTTTCTGCACCAGTGATATCAGCATATTTTTAAGCTATATCTTTGTGTGCTGAAAGATTTCAATCATCATTTATCACAAACAAAGTATAACCTTACTTACTCCAACCCGTAAAGTGCATCAGGGTATTAACTGTGTTAGTAATTTTTGAAAAACGATCACTAAGGATCAGCTTCTACAAATTGTATCAAGTACATCTGCTATAGATGCCCGGAAGAGGATTTGTAACCTCCGCCCAAGCCTCAGGCTTGGCCTTGGCAGTTTTGCCTTCAGCCGATTCTGTTCTACCTGTCTGTTTTTTCCCTTTTTCATTGCTGCCTTGTTTGCTTTCTCACAAAACTGCTGCAGCTTCTCATGCTGCACCCGGGCACAAAAATGGGACCCTCTCGGATCCCTTTTTTATGTGTTTCATGGATGTTCTTGATACAAATCTAAAACCAATATTGTTAGTAATCCGTGTCATGATATTTCAGAAATTCATAGAATCATTTAAGATTTTGGACTGTCTGTTCATTTTGCATAATGCTCAGTGTAATTATCAAGTACTTTTCGGATGAGCTGCTGATAGGGAATATGGTTTTCATCTGCAGCACTTTTAAAGAAATCCACGCTTCGCTTTGAAAGAGCAATTGTTATTTTCAGGGTTTCCTCCTTTGCAATGAGTTGATCAGGCGGTGGGAGAAAATCTTCAATCTCTATTGCACTTAGCAAAGCGTCATTGATTTCTTTAGGGGCCTCGGAATAACTATTTTTTTTCATATATTTTTCTTCCTGTTCTCCAGAATCCGGCACCAAATATACGGACGTTTCCCTTTCTCATGGTAAAACGAACGGTTACAATACCATCTTCAATTTTTCCTATACAAAAATACCGACTTTCATTTTGACTGTGTTTCTCATCTCTTAGGATGATACGTTTTTTGTCAAAGAAAGCATACTGTGCCTTGTTGAATGAGACATTATGTTTATCTTGGTTATCCTTATTTTTGTTTTCATCCCATTCAAAAGTCATACATATAATTTACCATACTTTTATCCATACAACAAGAGTTCATACACTGAGATTATTCTTTCTCATCCAGAAATAATTCACGAAAGTTCTGGGATGATCAAAAAACAGAAGATTCTAGGAGGATTACATCATTATTACCGCTCAAGAGCCTGAGGATGAGAAAAAAAAAACGGACGCGCTCTAATCTGTTACCTTTTTGGGGGTCAGATCAAGTTACCTGAAACTATTACATTGATTCATGATAACGGTTCGCAGTTCACTTCAATTGATTTTTCTCAATATAATATACAAGCATTCAATACATCTGCAGCTTCCCCAAATATGAATGTATACGTTGAAAGATTAATATGTTCAGTACGAAGAGAAGCTCTTGATCACTTTTTACTATTTTCAAAAAAAACAGGTAGAAAAAATCATTCCAGAGTATGTGAATTACTATAATACCCTGCGTCCGCATCAAGGAATTCATAGTATTCCAGATTGTAGAAAGGTCTCGCCAATTGGAATAATCCAGATAAGGTCTGTCCTTTGGAATTTACATTATCATTATTTTCGAAGTTCAGCCTAATTTGACTCCGGATGTATTATGCAACGGGACGCGTCACCGATAAAGAGAATGATGTTTCCTTCCGGCGGCGAGTCTTCCGGCCCAAACCCAAGCGAGCAGCCGATAAGTGCTGCCGCAAGGGCAATCGCCAGGACACTGCCAACAAGGACTTTCATCACAGAATACTGTTTTTCCTGGTTATGTCTGCCCTTTCGGCTGCTTTTCATACCCACAGTATATAGCAGCCAGGGCTTTGGGGACAGGTGAAAAGACTGAATTTTCTGTTAAAGGATCTGCCGCTCAGGCCTCTTCCTCTGCAGTTTCGTTGAGCAGTACATCTGCGATGGCGCTCTCGAACGTGTTTCGCGGCAATGCGCCGGCTGCGGCCTGCGGCTGGCCATCTTTCGGGCAGAAAAGAAAGGTGGGTATGCTGCTGATGCCAAAGAGTCCGGCCAGTTCCTGCTGGTCTTCCGTATCTACTTTGTAAAAGCTGACTTTACCGTCATATTCCTTGGAAAGCTCCTCAAGCACCGGTGCTACCATCTTGCAGGGTCCGCACCAGTCAGCGTAGAAGTCTATAATGCACGGAAGTTCGCCTTTGTACTTCCAGTCCTTACTCTCTTCCCAGTTGAAAACTTTTTCCTTGAATGTTTCTACTGTCAAATGTTCCATGGTTACTCCCGTTCATCCGACCGAGGCCGGGTTATTTGCTCTTTAAGTTTTAATCCTTAGTAAAATACTAATATAATTCTAAGTCGTCAAATAGAACTTGAGACAATTTCAACATATCGCGTATTTTGGGAAATTGCCTTCTGAGCCTGTCCTTCATCTTCCCAGAAATCTGAAATGAGGTCAACCGCTGCCTCCTGAAGAATCCCTGCTCCACCTGCTCGTGCAACTTTTGTAAAGTGAGTCTGGCTTAAGCCCGGGCATAGCAGTAAACGCATCCGTATCGGCACGTCCCGTAGATGCCGATATCCCGGCTTCTGGCGCAGCTGCAGGCTTCACGCTGGGAGGGATCCTTCCCTGCGGGAATCGGGTACCCACTGATCCGGGAGAGGAGTCCGGCATCGATGCAGGCTCCGTGGGTTATGCCGAAACGGGAAAGATCGTACGGTTCCGCACAGGTTGCCAGCTCGATGCCGGCTGTCTCTGCTGTCTGTGAAAAAACTTCCGCCAGAAGCGGAACTTCTTCTTCGCCCGGCGGACGAATTCCCGCAGTCCGGCACTTTTTTTCAATTTTCCGGTAGAGATCGAGGAAGCTGATTACACACTTTTTTGTATAGGGGGCCAGTTGTTCGGCCAGCCGGGAGAAATTATCCTGATGCCAGGCGACCGAAATTCCGTTCGATCTCCTGGACGGCGGTGCAGGCGTATTCCTGGACATCAGTTCAGGCGTATTCCTGGGCGTCAGGCCGGGCGAATTGCCGATGCCCATCACCACCGGATCATAGCGCCAGATTACCCGCTCCGGTCCTATGCGCTCAGACAGGGCCTGGAAACCTGCTATGGCGCGGTCCGGAGCCGGGACCCCGGGTTCAAGGTGCGGACCATAGCCGGTTACGGTATAGTGCGCATACCAGGCATACTGGTCGAGAAGCGGAAGATACGGCAGGAACGGCACCACATTCCGGGTCCAGAGGACTATTCCGTCAACATCCTCAGGAAGGAGGCTGATGCGCCCGATCTGCCGTCGTCTGAACGGGTTCGGTACATCGATGTATCCCCTGCGGATGCCTTCAGCCAGTTCTTTGCCAAAAAAGGCGGGAAAATCGGTGCGCCTGCTTGCACTGATGATCATCCGGCACTGCGCCCCCCCGCGCCCGTCAAGCTCCACGCGCCCATCAGCTTTCCCGCGTTCGTCGATCCCGCTCGCCCATCAGCCTTGCCAATCTTCCCCCGCCCATCGATCTCCACGCGCCCATCGATCTTCCGGAACCCGTCAAGCTTCCCGCGCCCGTCAGCCTCCCCGTGCCCGTCAGCCTCTCCGCTTATTTGCAAAAACCACTTTGTTATACGGTAGGATTCTGGTATACTTTCTCCCATGGGAAAACGACCCTCGCTAAATGTATTCTGGCTTAAGGATTTGAAAGTTATTCCGCCGCGGCCGGACAATCCTCTTTCGTTTCCGGAGGACGATATCCGCCACTGGTACGACTATGAATATGCGGGTTACTATATGCCGAAGGAGAATATCCCGGCCCCCCCTGCCAAGTGGGATCCGCATAATCGTCACATTGCCTGCATTCATCCGGGGAATCATCCCTATCTGGAGTCGTTCTGTGAGGGAATCCAGAAGATTGCTGACAATAATCAGATCAAGGTCACCTATTATACTACCAGTTGGGATATTCAGATTCAAGCGGCTTGTGTTGATAAGGCTATTGCGCTCAAGCCGGATCTGGTAATTATGGTTCCGGAGAATACCAACGCCTGTGTTGAGCACTATCGGCTTATTAATGAGGCGGGTATTCCCCTGATCTGCAGCAATCTCCTGCCGGAGTCCGATGTCTTCCGCTATATTATTTCCTGGACGGGTCCGGACGACTGGGGCCAGTACCGCAGTCTTTCGCGCACTTTCGGCGAGCTGATGCAGGGCAGCGGCGGCTACTGTATTGTCCGGCACATTCCCGGCACATCCTCCTACCTTGCCCGGACTTGGGGCTTTATTGCCGAGCTGAAGCGGACTGCGCCCGATATTAAGCTGCTCGATGCCCAGACCACCTATCTGGAGCCGCTGATGACCGAGAAGCTGGTCGAGTCCTGGCTTGATGAATACGGCGAGAATATTAAGGGTATTGTGAGTTCCGGCGACCAGCCCCTCCAGATGGCTATCAGCAATGTGGTCAAGAGGAAGAATCGGGAGGATATTATCCGGGTCTGTGTTGCCAGCGCCGGTGAGACGCTGGAACTGATCCGCAAGGGGACCCTCCATGCCGCCGCCTACCAGAACGGCACGATGGATGGTGCCCTCGCCATGCAGACTGCTGTTGACTGGTTTTCCGGTCTGAAAGTGGAGCCGGTGAGAAACCTGCCCCGCTTTATCCTGAACCGCAACAATGTCCAGGACTTTATAGAAAAGCGGGACACCCTGCCCGAGCTCAATGACGCGGAGCTGTTTTCCGCCTTGAAGGCCCTGGATCCGGTTAGAACTGAGGAGTTTTTCGAAGCGCTCTTCGCATCCCTGCAGCAGGTGCGGTTTGTCAAAGAGGAATTTCTGCGCGGGTATATTATTCAGATTTTTTCCATCATCATGCAGGTTGTGAACCTCTACGGCCTCAGCATTAATGATTTTCTCGGAGACTATGAAGATATCTACAAGCAGCTCTTCGACCAGCCGACCATTGAGGATTCCCTTTACTGGCTGCTCAATACCTGTCTGAAGCTTGTCGGGTTTGTCAGCAGCGGCAGCAATCTTCAGGCAACTATCAATCTGCTCGTGGATTTTGTCGACACCCATTTTCATGAGCCGATTTCGCTGAAAACCCTCTCCTATGAGTATGAGCTCTCGCCTGCCTACCTCGGCCAGCAGTTCAAGAAGAAAACGGGAAAGAGCTTTACCGACTATATCAACGGGCTCCGCATCAGCCGGGCGAAGGAGCTCCTCCGGGAGACCTCACTGAAAGAAAAAAGCATTGCCCTCGAGGTAGGCTATTCCGATCACAACTATTTTTACCGGGTATTCAAGAAATACGAGAAGATATCCCCTTCCCAGTTCAGGAAGCAGCTGCCGGGCTGATGGGGCTGATGGTTTAGCTGGGCTGATGGTTTAGCTGGGCTGATGGTATAGCCGGGCTGATGGTATAGCCGGGCTGATGGTATAGCCGGGCTGATGGGGCTGTGAAGGCTGTTGCTGTGCGGGGGCGGATCCAGTCCCGTGACGGCGCTCAGGGCATATCGGGGATATCGTAGGCTCCCAGGTCCAGCGGATATCTGCCGTGCTTCTTAACCAGGTTATAGACCATCTCATACCGTTCGGCGGAGACATTGCTGGGTACGGAATGGTCGGACTGGACGATAAACCCGCCGTTTTTCGCCGCGTTGAGCTTCCACATCACCTCGTCATGCAGCTGCGCATCCGTTCCGGTTCCCCATATCTGGGCATTGATGTTGCCGCAGTAGGCCAGCTTCTTTCCGTACTGCTTCTTCAGATCGACCACGTTGAGACCCGACTTGGCCTCGAGCGGATTGTAGCAGTCCAGGCCGATATCGATCAGGTCGGGAAAGATTGCCGTGGCATTGCCGCAGCCGTGATAGATAACCGGAAGGTTATGCCGATGGCAGACCTCGAGGATTCGTACCAGATGAGGCTTGAAGTATTCCCGCCACATTGCCGGCGAGAAGAGCATTCCGTTAACATAGGCTACATCGCCCCAGACAACCATGCCGTCCAGCATTCCGCCGGCAGCCTGGATCTGAGCTTCCGTAAGCCCGACAACAAAATCGCCGACCTTATCGAGAAACTGGCGGATCTCATCAGGATACATCGCCAGCCACAGAAGCATGTTTTCCGAGCCGATAATCCGCCAGCCCTCTTCCATTACCTCGCAGACTGATCCGTAGACGGGGAAATTCGGATAGAGATCCTTTACTGAGTCTATCCAGGGCGGGGTATTTCGCACAATAACATCCCCGATGCCGGCCAGCTGATTGTCACCTCCGGAAAAATAGCGTCGATCATCGAAAGGATCCTCGAACTCGAAGGCAAGTGCCTTCTCGATGGTATCAGTATCGAAACTTTCAAAATAGGGCATCTGTATCCCTTCGCGCCGTCTGATAACCGCCTCGAATCCCGATTTGAGAATCGTATCGGTATCGGTCTTCTTGATCTCCTCGAAGGGCTTGATGTGGGGATCCATATTGGGAACCGTGCATACCCAATCCAGATCGTAATAGGTATAGGGGGATGCATCTGAGGGCAGTCCAAGCTCCTGCTGCCAGCGGGTTACGAAGCTGGTCCAGAAAAAGTCGGAGATCGGTACCCGGTCGGCTTCCTTGTGATTAATGGTCAGGTTAATCCGCTCCAGTTTCTGCAGGCAATTGCTTGTTCTTTCCATCATGTTCCTCATTCTTATGTGTGCTTTCTCAGGTATTCTCTGGTTCGCTTTCAGCCAGCAGGCAGCCGCGGCCTGCCGGTCGCGGCAGGCGGGCTGTATGGCCGCAGGCTGGCTGCATGGGCGGCAGTCAGCTAGTCGAGGTGATACACCTCTTCCATATCTGCCCACCATTCGCCCTCGTTACGGGTTTCTATGGGCCGCTGCAGGGGCTTCATAATATCCCACCACTCAAGGGTTTTGGGATCGGCGGCCATTTTCGCCATATCCGCGGAAAAATCGTCTCCGACATATTCCATGTAGGCAAACAAATAGTCATCCTTCAAAAAAATCGAGTAGTTGCGAATATTGCAGGCTGATATCATGGCATTGATTTCCGGCCAGGGGCTGGCATGATAAGCCTTGTAGGCCTCAATCTTTTCTGGATCTATCTTGATTAGTTGTCCGAATCGCTGCATCTCGTCTCTCCTTCATCCTTCATCCTTCATCCTTGAACCCGCACTTTATCCATTCGCCCTTTCGCCCTGACCTTGGGCTTGTTCTGCTATATACTTGGGCCCGGTCTCAATTATCAACCGGACCCGGTCTTTTATAACTGATCTACCACTGCGGAGGATAGAAATCTTCTACATCTTCTACCGTGATCATGTGCTGAGGCAGGTAGCGGACCGGCTCGATTTCGAGACCGTTGAACCAGTCAGCGGCTGTCTTGACTGCCAGCGCGCCATCGCCTTCTGCGGTCTGATAGGTAATTGCATAAAGCTTTCCGTCTTTTACCAGATCCATACCGACCTTGCTGTTTCCAGCAGCGACAACGATAACATCTTCTCTTCCCGCTTTGCTGAGGGCTTCGAAAATACCCAAGGCCTGTGCTGAATCGTCAGCGGCACAGATTCCCTTCAGCTCATCGCCGAAACGGGTAAGCCAGTCGGAAACCAGCTGCATGGTCTTGTCAGCCTCGAATCCGGGAGCCTGCTTGTCGAGAACGGTAATCTCAGGAGCATATTCTGAGAGTTCGGAAATAGGTCCGAAGCAGCGGGCGAAATAGGGAGATCCGCCGGGAGCGTGCTGTACGTAGGCTACGCCGCCCTCTTTACCGAGTGCATCAGCCCAGAGTCTGGAGAGGATCCGGAATTGTCCAAAGTCGTCCGGTCCGGTCCAGGCAATAGCATAATCCATGGCTTCGGCTGACGGCAGGGTATTGAAAAGAATCAGCGGCACGCCGGCACGGTTAATTTTTCTCGCCTGCTGGGGAGCAGTTTTCGCATCGAGCGGAATTAAGAGGATCATATCGGGCCGTTCGTTGATGGCCTGGTCGATCATCTGGTTCTGCACAGCCAGGTCCCAGTTGGGAGACATGATCTTAAGATCTATATCGTAAGCATCTGCTACTTTCTGGGCACCGTTCGAGCAGGCGGTTGTCCAAGGATGGTCACCATGAACAATCATGACGATCCGCTTGCCGATTGCGCCGTCTTTGGGAGATTCAGGAATATTTGTTTTTACTGAATTCCATCCGGCAAATTCCATATCCCACCAGTGCAGGGGGTCAGTTTCCGGCAATGCCGATGGATCTGCGGGCCGTTCGGGAACCGGGCGGGTCTGCCCGCCGAGTTTGATCAGCGGCTGGCCGTCGGCTGCGGTAAGCACCGACACATCAATAGCAAGTGAGGCTTCCAGGTTGCCCTCTACAGCGCCTGAAGCGGCTTCTTCAGCCTCTCCGCCGGCAAATACCAGGCCGGCTGCAGTCAGGAGCATCAACCCGACAAACAATAATTTGACAAGTTTTTTCATAACATCCTCCATTTTTTTATTGCATAGATTGAACCAATCTATAAAAAACTTTGTTCAGGGCAGGCGGCTTATGGCCGTTAGCTGTTAGCCGCTGCCGGTCGCTGGCTGCACTGCCAGCTTGCGAAGAACTTGCGGAAACCCCGTTACGAAGAACTGGCAGCTGCAGCTTCCCTATCCCTTTCCAGCTCTTTCATCAGTTCCGGCCGCTGCCCGAGGACCTTCTCCCTGCGGTAGGAGGTGTAGGCTTCGTAAAGAATTACTGCAGCTAGAATTACCCCTGCCAGGAATATTTTTACCTCATTTCCCAGCCCGAAAAGAATAATCCCGTTATAGAGTACTTCCAAGGTCAGGACGGCAACAAACGTCTTGAACACGCCCCCCTTCCCTCCAGCCATCGAGGTACCGCCGATAATGGTCGCTGAAATGACATACATCAGCGAAGAGTTGCCCATATTCAGGGTGGCAGCGGCACTTTCCATGGCAAAGAGAATTCCGCCGACGGCAGCCGTAAGACCGGAGATGACGAACGCAGCAATGGTATAGCGGTCTGTATCAATACCTGCAAGCCAGGCTGTCTGCGAATTGCCCCCGACCATATAGAAGTTCCGCCCGATCCTGGTTCTCCGCATACCGAAAGAGGCAAGAATTACCAGAATGATTGTAATAAGTACCCGAGGGGTAAGGAGCGGAAAGAACATCTCCGCCAGCCAGTCGGAAATCGCAAACGCATCGGGCGTCGAGAGACTGATCGAATTCCCGCCGGTAATGGTATAGATAGTCCCCTGCAGCACGGTCATCATGCCCAGGGTTACAATAAACGAGTTAATCTTCGCCTTGGCTACCAGAATGCCGTTTATCAGCCCGACAACCCCGCCGGCAGCGACAGCGAGGGGAACGCTGAGACCGAATCCGACCGATTCCTTGAGACCGAGCCCCACTACCGCGGCAAAGGTGATAATAGTCCCGATAGAGAGGTCCAGCTGACCGATTACCAGAATCAGGGTAAACCCGATGGCAACCGTTGCATTCAAGGACATGGTCCGCATGATGGTCGTCAGATTGAACACATTCATGAACCGCGGAGCGAACAAAGCCATAAACAGGAATATTACCCCGAAAAGAATAAAAATCCGGTTTTTATCAATGGTCGAAATCAGCTGCTGTTTGTCTTTTATCTGCAGTTTACGCATCGTCACGCCCCAAACTTCTCAGAGATTTTGCACTGACCCCCACAACGATAATGAATATCGCTCCACGGATCATGTCCTGGGAAAAGGTCCCGATCCCCAGCAGCGTCATAATATTGTTCATCAAACCGATTATCAGCACGCCGCCCACAACGCCTATGATCGACCCCCGCCCTCCGGCAAGCGTCATACCGCCGATTACGATAGCAGTAACCGCCCGGAAGTCGTATCCCGCGCCGTTGTACCAGGCTCCCACCCGGGAGAGGGAGGTGACCACCAGACCGCCTATAGCAGCGCTTACGGCACTGACCAGGAACGCTGCCCCGATAATCCGTTCGACGTTGATGCCGGAAAATTTAGCGGCCTTGCGGGCAGCCCCGGTTATCTTCAGCTGAGCGCCGAACTGCGTCCGGGTCATCAATAGGGTGTAGATGATAATCAGGATAATCAGGATAATCACCGGAAGCGCTATTTTCCCGAAAAACCTCAGCCGATAGATCGCGTCAAAAAGGTCGCTCGCCCGCTGACTGCTTGCCATGACATCAGGGTAAATCTGCTTGTTAACCCAGACCAGCCGGATAACTCCCAGCGTCACGTAGCTGACGGCAAGCGTCCAGATTATCGGATTAGCCTTGAACTTGCCGATAGCAACGGCATTCAGCAGCCCCACACTTATTCCTACCGCCAGGGATATGAGAATAGCCGGCAGAAAGCCGTAGCGGAGCATCTGTACACAGACGATCCCCGTCAAGGCCATGGTGGTAGGGGCCGATAAATCGGCATAGTGACCGGAATAGGTTACAAAAGCCATCCCGACCGCTACAATCCCCAGAAGGGCAACCGCATCGACAATATTCAGCATGTTCTGAACAGAAAGAAATCCGTTTATCACCCCGAAAACCTGGAGTACAATACCGAAAATGACAAAGAGTCCCGCTATGCCGTAAATCCCCAGAGTATGGAGAAATTTGCTGAAAATATTCAGTTTGACTGCCCGGGCATCGAGTTGCATTTCAGGCTGTACAATATGCTCATGCTGCGTTTTCTGTTCCGTCATCACCTACACTCCCTCACCGTTGGCTGCCAGCAGCACACTTTCTTCCGTACATTCGCTTTTCTGCATCTCCCTGATAATATGCCCCTGCCGCATAATGAGGATCCGGTTGGACAGGGCTACGAGTTCCGGGAGGTCTGAAGAGATCAGCAGGATGGTATGGCCTTCCTGCGCCAGGCGCTCTATCGACTGATGGATGATCATCTTTGCCCCGATATCAACACCGCGGGTCGGTTCATCGAGAATCAGCACCTTCGGCTCGCTGGCCATCCATTTGGCCAGAAGCACCTTCTGCTGGTTTCCCCCGGAGAGATTATTGACGATCCGCAGGGGGTCCGGCGGATAGATGGAGAGTTCCTTTACCAGTTTACTCAGTATGCCAAATCCGCGTCTGCTGTTGTAGATGCCGGTCCGGGTGAGCTGCGGTATAATCCCCGCCAGAATGTTTTCCCCCAGGTTCAGGCGCAGGGCAAGCCCCTCTGTTTTGCGGTTCTCGGTGAGGTAGGCGATGCCTTTTCGCAGGGCCTGACCCATGTTCCGGATTTTCACCTCTTTTCCATCAATCTGAACGGTTCCGCTGTCCCGGCTGTCCAGGCCGCAGAGGACCCGTGCAAGTTCGCTGCGCCCGGCCCCCGAAAGTCCGCCGAGCCCGAGCACCTCGCCTTTTCGCGCCTGAAAGCTCACTTTGTGAAAAAATCCGTTCCGGGTCAGATTATCCACCGACAATCTGATCTCATTGATTGAGTGATCGGCGTGAGAATAGAACTCGTTGACGCTGTGACCGATCATCATCTGCACCAGCTCCTCGCTGGTAATATCAGCCTTCTCGCGGGTGGCAATTTTCTTTCCGTCACGCAGCACGGTTATCCGGTCGGCGACTTCGAATATTTCCGGGAGATGATGCGATATATAGATGATCGATATGCCGCGGTTTTTCAGATTTCTCATGATAGTGAACAGGCGTTTCACATCCTCCCGCGAAAGGGCTGATGTTGGCTCATCCATGACCAGAACGCAGGGGTTGTTGCCCAGCGCTTTGGCGATTTCCACCAGCTGTCCCTCATGCTGGCTGATATCCTCGATCGGGAGCATGGGATCCAGATGGTCCAGTCCCACCATTTTCAGGCAGCGCCGGGTTTCCCGGACCATCTTATCCTTATCGATAAACAGTCCTTTGCCGTTCTTTTTCCTGCTCTTCATCGGCATCCGGCCTGCCAGGACGTTTTCTGCAATGCTCAGCGGATAGGCGAGACTCAGTTCCTGGTAGATCATCTCGATCCCGAAGCTTTTCGATTTCGACGGGGTATGAAGATCGACTTCCTTTCCCGAGATATAGACGTGTCCCGTATAATCATTGTAGGATCCGGCAATGATTTTCATCAGGGTGCTTTTTCCGGCTCCGTTTTCACCGCACAGGGCATGAATCTCCCCGACTTCCACGGAAAAATCCACATTGTCAACGGCAAGGGTGCCCGGGAAAGCTTTACTGACTTTCGTCATTTCCAGCACAGTAGTATTCAGCATACAAATCCCCTCATACAATTCCCCTAATAGCGTTCCGATCAGGAGTTCCCGTGCAGGCATCCTGTGCAGGAGTTCCCGTGCAGGCACCCCGTGCAATTTTCATTCGGCATACTGCAGGCTTAGTGGAATACGCTATACCCAAGAATACAGGGGCTTGGCCGATCCCGCAACGAGACTAATTATTAAAAAAAGTTCAAAAATTATACATATTTTACAATGACTATCCCGTACTGGACTTTTTTCGCTGCGCTTTTGTAAAATTTTTACAGTTTTTTTCATTTTTTTTCTCCTTTATAAGCCAATCTTTTCCCCCTATACTTAGGGGTAATCTTTGCAGGGAGCAGCACCATGACATCAAAAGAACGTGTTCTTACAACATTTCGTCATAAAGAACCCGATATGGTTCCGCGCTGGTGCGGCTCCAGCCCCGAATTCTGGGAAAAGGCGAAACGTTTTACCGGTATAGAAACTGATGAAGACATGAGCCGCCGGTTCGGGGATGACTTCCGTCGGGTATACGCTGTCTTTTGCGGTCCTGAGCATGAACTTCAGAATGAGGCGACCTGGTGCAGCCCCTTCGGGGTGCAGCGAACCGGAATCGGGTACGGGCAGCCGACTTCCCATCCACTGGCTCACTGCACAACCCTGCAGGAAATCGAGCGCTATCCCTGGCCCTCACCTGCCTGGATCGACACCTCAACCATATCCGGACAGGGCGCCCCCCACAAAGATGCCTATGCGATTCTCGGCGGCGAGTGGTCCCCCTTCTGGCACGATGCCATCGACCTCACCGGCCATGAAAACCTCTATTATATGATGTATGATACGCCGGCGGTAGTCGAAGCCCTCTTTGAGCATATAACCGACTATTATATCGAGGGAACCCGGAAGACCTTCGAAGAAACCGGCGATCTTATCGATATCTTCTTTATCGGCAACGATCTCGGCGGGCAGACCGGTCCGCTTATCGGGGTGGAATGGTTCCGGAAATTTGTGCTCCCCTCGCTCAAGCGCCTGATCGATCTGGGACATCAGTACGGCAAATATGTCATGATGCACTGCTGCGGCAGTTTCCGTCAGCTGATTCCGGATCTGATCGATGCGGGGCTGGATGGTCTTCACGCCCTGCAGCCCGATACCGTGGGCATGGAACCGGCGGGGCTGAAGCGGGATTTCGGAAAGGATATTGTGCTTAACGGGGCAGTGGATTCGCACAACATTCTGATATCCGGCGCCTCGCCCGAATTTGTCTATGCGGAGACGGCAAAGGTTCTGGAAACCATGAAGCCCGGGGGCGGTTATATCTGCTCTGCCAGCCATGACTATATTCTCGAGGAGACACCGGTCGAGCATGTGCTTGCCATGTTCGATGCGGTTGAAGAGTTCGGCCGCTTCTGAAAAGCAGGGGCATCATATTCAGGCGCATCATAAGGATACCGAAATACCGAGAGTTCTGTTGTATACCGAGAGTTCAGGAGGAATCATGCTTCACGATCCCAGCTATCAGCCCGTTTACCCGACCGCCGAAGAAATAAGGCTGCAGGAGGATGAAAAAACCGTCCTGCGCAGACTAGCTGAAAAAATTGCAGCCTACGCGCAGGATCCCGCCAATGCAGAACGTGCAAAGCTCTGGCAGAAACTTAACGATCTCGAATCGGAACGGCCGATGGTCTGGATCAACGAAATCCCCTGGCATGAAATGAATTACGACAATGAGCTCACCCTGCAGACAAAGCATCCCTGGGCCCGGCAGCATGAGACTGAGCTTCGGCGTCTTGTATATCAGTGGGAGCATATGCAGGGAGATATGATTATAAACGACTATATCACCTGCCCGCTGGCCATCTACAGCTCGGATTTCGGCATTCTGGAAGATGTCGATATTGCCCGCACCGATGCCGATAACGAAATTTACTCCCGCCATTTCAAAATCCAGATCAGCGAGCCGGAAGATATCGAGAAAATCAAGATGCCGAAGGTGGAACATAATTTGCATGCCACCGAGTACTCCTTTGCCGCCATGCAGGATCTCTATAAGGATATTATCGAGGTGAGGAAGGAGGGGCAGACTCACATCTGGTTTACCCCCTGGGACTATTTGATTCGCTGGTGGGGGGTGCAGGAAGCGATGATGGATCTCGTGCTGCGTCCCGATATGGTGAACACGGCCGTATCCCGGATGGTCGATGCCTGGATGGCTGAGCTTGATCAGTTTGTCGATCAGAACCTGCTGTCCCTCGACTGCGGCAATACCCGGATCGGATCGGGCGGCTACGGGTATACCTCTGCGCTCCCGGCCGAGCCCTACGATCCCGCCTATGTTAAGCCGCACAATATGTGGGGCTGTTCCAATGCCCAGATATTCAGCTCCGTCTCGCCTGAGATGCACTGGGAGTTTGCTATCCGGCACGATCTGCGCTGGCTCGAGCGCTGGGGACTCACCTACTACGGCTGCTGTGAGCCGCTGGGGGATAAGATTCACCTCCTTGACCGAATTCCCAACTTGCGAAAAATTTCCGTCAGCCCCTGGAACAATTCCAGAACTGTCACCGAGAATATCAGCGACCAGTATCTCGAGCCGGAAGCCGAATCCGCCGTCCTGGCGACGACGTATGGGCCCTGAACGGGCGGAATGCAGAAATTTGCGTGAGTACCTCGACCTGGCCGGCGGGTGTCATGTGGAGCTGATTATGAAGGATCATAACGGTTCGCTACGACCCCGGCGTTTGTGGGAGTGGGCGGATATAGCCGACCGGCTGGTGAGAAAATGAGAAAAGGTGTCTGACACTAGTGAGAAAAGGTGTCTGAGAAAAGGTGTCTGACACCGTTTTCCGCAATTTATCTCGGTTTTTTTGAGGGATCCGGTGCCTTAAACCGTTTTCCCAACACCGTTTTCTAAAAATGTGAAGATTTTTTAGAAAATTGGCTCTAAAGTCGCATAATCTCATCATTGAGAATTACCAGGGTCTCTTGTTTTACTATCTTTCGAATTCTTCTGAAAGCATCAGACGGCAGTACGTTTAAATCCTGATCAATAATTGTTTGAGTTATCGGGTTTGGACGAGAAGTCATACAACTCTTCAAAATACTGTTTTATTGATGTTATTTGGCGTCTCTCTTTAATAACATCAACATTATATCGAAAGTTTTGTTGAAAAAAGTAATTAATATCATAAGAGATCTCCCGGCTATTCCCTTTGGATTTTTCATACCGATCAACAAACAGCTAATTTATTCGCAAACATTGTCGGAATTGTTTGACAGGTCAAAATTCGATCTATTTCATATAATCTTACCTTCTCATAGGTATTTCTTTGCCGGAGGTGGTGTAACCACATCAATCTTCAGGTGCTTCGCTCATTTGGTCTGGAATTCGGGTATTTCACTATATATTGCGGAACCCGTTGCTTTGGGTTTAATAATTAAATAGTTTTTTGAATATGTTTTCAAACCGATTGTTAACCAAGGAAAGATCATCCAAAGATCCCACATAATCAAAGTCAAGATCGATAAGAAAACCTATCAAGAAGTTCTCGCATGGACGCACAGGTACCCCCTTGAAATAGAAGACTTGTAAGGGTTGAGTCATCACTAATTACTAAGTTAATATTCAATTGTAAATCCATGCTTTATGAAGACTGTCACTTCGATCCGGGTAATATAATTTTGCTCCTGCTGTATGCTCCGGACGCCGCTTCTGCCTTGGGCATAGACCAATGATTTCTGAATTTCAGAAATCCGTTCCCAATTAATCCAGTTGCAGCATCCAAAGGCATGGCTACTGGTTAAAATAGAGCCGTCTCTTCTTTGCCCGCTCAACAGAAGCGGTTTTTGTATCTTATCAATTTTATATATTCCTTCAGGAGTTCAAAAACCCAGATATCTGTCATTCAATTGCGTAGTACGCCGCTAAAGATTCTTCACGGCAATACTGAATTTCTTTGATATTGAACTGATGATAGTGGCTTGATTTTGGCTTTGATTGATAATACCTTCTCTAAACAAGACTGTTTCGGTGCTGATATACGCATACTTATGTACCGCTGGCCCGAGAAGCAGAGGGTCCCGGATCATCCCGGGAATCAGACTGTACATTCCCTTCATGGATTCGATGCTTATCAAACCTGCTTGTGTATAGCGCTTCGGGTAGTATATAATGTATTTGAGTTGCTGATATTCAAAGATTTGCCAGATCGGATACATGAAAAACAATTTCACCCATACTGGCAATATCAGCAAATCTTCTCTGTTTCTTGTTAATATAAGCTGTGCTCATATGTACGAGATTAAACCAACACCAACCGATTATTCAAGGAGAAAAAGAGGAGGGTGTTCTATAAGAGGGTGTCAGGCACCGGTGAGAAAAGGTGTCTGACACCGTTTTCCGCAATTTATCTCGGTTTTTTTGAGGGATCCGGTGTCAGACACTTTCTTTGCCCTTGATTAATTACTGCATTGTCTGTATATATAGAGTCCGATGCTGCAGTTACCGATCTTGCTAAATTCCAATCTATTTTTCACGGTCCTCAACTGCCATGTATGACAGCTCTTCCCTGCTGAGTACCCAGTAACACTGTAATAATCATCCGGCACAAGAGATAGTAAACGGCGGACTCCGCACGACCAGAAAAGGATACGAATTGAACTTTTACGAATTTTCCCTCAATGAAAAAATACAGAAAGCTATTGCTGCTATGGATTTTATCGAACCAACACCGGTTCAGGAGCAGGTAATACCCCTGCTGCTCAACGAAGAACACCGCGACCTTGTCGGACTCTCCCAGACTGGCACGGGAAAGACCGCCGCATTCGGCCTCCCCCTGCTGGAAACTCTGGATTTCAGCACAACCCAGACACAGGCATTAATACTCTGTCCTACCCGGGAACTCTGTATGCAGATCGACCGTGATATGCATCAGTTTTCAAAATTTATGGATGATCCGGGAATTATTGCCGTTTACGGCGGAGCCGGCTATCGTCCGCAGATCAGTGCGCTCCGAAGGGGAGCTAGAATTATCATCGCGACTCCGGGACGTCTGCGGGATCTGATGGAAAAGGGTGAAGTCGATCTCTCCAACCTGGCCTATCTGGTCCTCGATGAGGCTGACACCATGCTGAATATGGGGTTCAAGGAGGAGCTTGACGAGATTCTGGCCGATATTCCGACCGGCAAGCAGACCTTGCTCTTTTCGGCAACCATGCCGCCTGAAGTTGCCCGCATTGCGAAATCCTACATGAACAACCCCGTGGAAATAACCATGGGCTTCAAAAACGCCGGGGCAGCCAATATTGAGCATCGCTATTTCATGGTCCATGCCCGGGATAAGTTCCCCGCCCTCAAGCGGCTGGCAGACTATTACCCTGGTATCTACGGGATTGTTTTCTGCCGAACCCGGATCCAGGCCCGCGAGCTGGCCGAAAAACTGGCCAAAGAGGGCTACAATGCCGATGCCCTGCACGGCGACCTCTCCCAGCCGCAGCGAGAATCTATTATGGAGAAATTCCGGTCGGGCAGTCTCAGCATTCTTGTGGCTACGGATATAGCCGCCCGCGGGCTTGATGTCCAGAATCTGACCCATATCATTCACTACGACCTTCCTGATGATATGGAGGTGTACAACCACCGCAGCGGCAGAACCGGAAGGGCTGGAAAGTCCGGGCAGTCACTGGCCATCATCAACATGAAGGAACGCTTTAAAATCCGCCGGATTGAGCAGCTTATCAGAAAGCCGATTATTGAAACCCCGGTACCGGGCGGACGGGAAATCTGCGAACAGCAGTTGATGAACCTTGTCGATAAGATCCGCTCGACCGATTACAACGGAAAGCTTATTGAGCCGTTCCTGCCGATGATTGCCGAAAAGCTGGAAGGTATGGATAAGGAAGATGTCATAAAAAGAGTATTCAGCATGGAGTTTAACCGCTTTCTCAGCTATTACGGCAATGTTCCGGACCTCTCTCCGGTTGTTGCCGAAGCTCGGAGGAAAGAGAGTTCGTTTGCCGGTTCCTACGCTGATAAACGGGGTCGGGACCGCAATTTTCGCGACGGCAGTCGAGGTGACCGGTATGAGAGTACCGACCGCCGAAGTCGGGGTAAACAAGCTGGCAGTGCTGACCGTCGTGACGGGAGTGACCGAGGAAGAGACCGGGGCAGAGACCGTGATGAAAGAAGCCGCCCTGTGGTTAATGAAAACGACTTCACCTGGCTGACCATTAATCTCGGTGCCAATGACCGTTTCGGTAAAAAAGACTTGCTCGGAGTAATAAATCAGCAGGTCCAGGGACGGCAGGTAACCCTGGGGAAAATCGTGACCGAATCTACCTATACCCGGTTTCAGGTGCCGAAAGATACGAGCGATCTGCTCGAGAAGTCTTTAAGCAGAATATCGGTACTGGGCAAGCGCATACGCATAAAGGGATAGCTGGAACGGTGTCGTCGCGGTAGGGATGCCGGTTACCCGGACCCCCCCCGCACAGATCCGTACAAACACTGCTAGCGTATACGGCTCCTACCTCGAGTATTTGGCGTAGAAACGTTGGTCTGGATAAGGATGTGTTACTCTGTATGCCGGGAGCTTCGTGCAGAGATATACGTTGAACTTTTTCCAGTTCAGCCGTTTCCTCTGGCTCCTCCTGCAGAGCATTTTGTACCATGCATTCTGAACTTCGTGAAAGAACAGGTTTATCGCTTTGCCATTTCCCGGCACACTATAGTAGTTCATGTGTCCGTTCAGTATACTGGCCAGCCAGGCTGCC
>JAGYPA010000061.1 GCA_018399255.1 Spirochaetales bacterium
CGTGGCTTGATATATTCTCGGTATTGGTGGTAAAATTCATCAACATGTTAGGCATAAGCTCCTTGTTTTGTATGTGTTTTGTCTAAATTCAATTATACAATACAAATGAGCTTATGTCTATATATTACAAGTAATTAATAGCGTTTTGTCAAAAGGTTTTAGCGTGATTCTCGAGCTGTTTTTCTAGAACTTTCGGTATGCGAACTTTGAGTACATTATATACGTGGGTCATATTTACAAGCATTGATCCTTTCTGCATGAGTGAGCAAAGGATTACTTTATCGAAGGGCATCATGAATCCGTCGTGCCGGGCTGACTTGACGAGATTGCTGCATCCCACAAAGCAGTAGCGGGTATCACTGCGCAGGGCGGCGTAGGATGGCTGATACATGTTGAACAACTGGGGATCAGCGAGTATCGAGCGCCGCATTGCCTCTTCATCAACCCCGTCAACACGAAAAGTGAGTGTCGCCGACTGGGGATATCCGTCCTCATGAGACCCCACCAGAAAATCAGCTCCGGCCATTGCTGCAAGATCTCCATCACCGGTGGCATCGATGAAGAAGCTTCCAGCTATCGCCTGACGGCCGGATTTATTCTGCACGATCAGGCCATCGATCAGGCCATCGATCAGGCCATTCGCCCGCACAACCGCATCAGCCTTGTCTTCTGAAAAATGCACATCAGAAAGATAAGTATGAAGATGGAGCTTTACTCCCGCTTCAAGGAGCATCTCCTGACAAACCAGTTTTGCTGCTTCGGGCTCAATAATCAGCGCATCATTGGTTTGCGGGCTTCTGGTAAGTACGGGATACGCCCCTCCCTTCTTTCTCATCCGCTCAATAAACTCTTCAGCCAGGCCTTTGATAATTATCTGCCCATCCCGGTCCACAAGCCCCTGAATAGGCAAATGCATGGTCAGGGCTCCTCCAAGAAAGCCGTTCTTTTCCAACAGGGTAACTGTTGAACCCATGCGGGCGGCTGCTGCGGCAGCCATTACTCCTGCCGGTCCGCCGCCGGCTACGACGATATCGGATGTATCAATCATGGGGATATCTCGGGGCTTTTCCGTGAATACGCTCATTTTTTTCACCTGTTAATAGTTATTTTTTTCTTCTGCAGAAGCATAGCTTCAGCTGCATGATTCCTCCGGAACGACCTATTACTCATAAGCTCGTACTTCATAGACACGGGCCGTTCTGTCCCCATTTGCAGCCAGTATTTCGAGCTTGATGCCGTCTGTCCGTACTGCATCGAATGTGTGTCTCCTCAGTCTGAGATAATTATTGGTTTCCGTCAGGAGTTTTACCCAGATACCGTCTTTCCGATAATAGATGGTGTAGTCCTTGACGCATTCCTTAGCGGTAAAGAGTCCCGGCACAGCCACATGGGCAAGGGTCAAGTTGGTGTCAAACACCATCTGCAGGCGGCTGATCGTTACCTGATACGGGAAATCGAACTGTGCCCACGCCGGGAATCCGGCATCCGGGTCCGATATCCAGATATTAGTCCAACGTTCCGGGCGGGTTTGTCCGGATAGGAGGTTTTCGCCTTGGTAAGGAAACATTTGCGGAAAGGTTTTCAATGTATAGGAACCTTTCTGGGGTCGATGATTCTGGATTATTCTGCTCGCACTTACCGTTCCCGTTGGAGCGTAGTCGTCGTAAAGCCAGTAGACTTTTTCGGCTGAGGCAATTGAGAGCCACAGCATGGAATTCTTTTTCACCGGGCAGTTCAGATCAATGGTAACCCAGCCGGAACAGTTAGGTTCCACCGGGATTTTCAGCTCTTTCAGCGTGTTCGCCAGATCAAACTCATGAATGCTTTCCGTTTCAATAAGCGCTGCAGAGAGGACTTCGGTATTGCTGCTGTCTGACTGAATAAAGACCGTAACCTTTTCCAGCATATCTGTGGTGCAGGGAAAAAGCTGCGCCCGGGGTACATCGAGATTGCTGCGGCTCATTATTTTCTGTCTTGGATGCTCATATTCATACCCGCGCCGGTACCGGTTGGGGAATACCAGGGGTCCTTCGGAAGATACGGTTACCCGGGACTGACGGATCAGGTCTTTTTCATCCTGGTTCCGGTGACCGGGTATGTAGCAGTCATCTTTCAGCAGCTGCTGCTGGATAGCGAGAATATCCTTATCGGTTACCGACCGGGGAAGCTTCGCCCGGGCAGAGCAGTAGGCTGCCGCAGTTCCTGCCGCCTGTCCTATTACTGCGCACGTGGCCATCAGGCGTGTTGTGCCCAGAGCGACATGGGTTACGCTGATATTGCGTCCGGCCATCAGCAGGTTCGGTATATCTTTCGAGTAGAGACTTCTCAGCGGGATTGAATAGACATAGACCTGCCTTGCATCCTCTTCGGTAAGATTACCCTCCTGAAAAGAGGCTTCCGGCGGCTCTTCCAGATTCAGAATACCACCCATGGTATGGACATCGCAGAACCAGCCGCCATACGCAACTGCATCGGGAAATTTACGGTCCCGCTGTATATCATACTCGCGCATCATATAGGGTCCTACAATGCGCCGGGACTCCCTTTTGCCTGGTACTGCCCCGACGAAATCGAGCAGCAGATTTTCCGCCCCATGATCTCCCTGGTTTTTTATGTGGTCCCATACTCCAAGCAGCTGCCGGTACAGTTCATCCCGAATTTTATCGGCATCAGTTATCGTGTTATAGGGGGGATTACCGACCTCTATCCACCAGTATCCTGTTTTTATGTCAACATGAGTTCGATGCAGCAGATCTTCATCCGTTTTATAGGTGGGAACCCATTCCGGACGCACAAATTCAACCGGACGGCCAGCATCCTCTGTATGAAACGTCAGCGTGCTGCCCATTACCTGATCGTCCGGTTCTTCGGGAGCCAGCGATTCACCAAACTCATCTTTTCCTTCCCTGCCCATGCGGGTCTCTGCGCCCGCAAAATAGGCAACGGTTCCATCTCCGGTGGCATCCAGGAATATCGGGGCGGAGAGTTCAAGATATTCTTCTTTATCAATACACATGCAGCGTATAGACGATATGGTGTCATTCGCTTTTCTGACCTCTACGCATTTTGTATTGAGATAGAGGTCCAGCAGTTTGTTTTCATAGCAGCCGGCATAAAGAACAAGATCCCAGATTGATGTGGCTTCGCCTATCCAGAGCCGGCGGCTGGCCTGACGTCGTTCCTTCAGGAAAAATTCCTCAAAGATTCCGGTTTCCCGGGCCCATGGGTTGAAGTCACTTGCACCGCCAATGGGCACGCGTATTTCGCTGGAAGAATTCCCTCCCAGTACTGGTCTGTCCTGAACCAGTGCAGTTTTTGTTCCGAGCCGGGCCGCTGCCATCGCCGCACAAAATCCGGACAAGCCGCCGCCCACTACCACTAAATCGTATTTTTTCATTACACACTCCTGGATTCATTTATCAGCTATTGTCAGCTCTCTTTCGATCTTTCACATTAGCTCTCTTACCGAAGCTCTCTTACCGAACCCGACCAGACCCGTCCCCGTCCCCGAACCTGTTATCCTTTCACAGATCCTGCAATAAGGCCGGCTACAAACTGTTTTTGAAAAATGAGAAAAGCAATTATCAGCGGCAGGACGGATATCACCGAACCTGCCATAATCATCCCGTATTCCACAACATACAAGGTTTTCAGCGATGCCAGGCCAACGGTCAGGACCAGCTTTCTTTCCGAACTCATCATGACCAGGGGGAATAGATAATCGTTCCAGGTCATCATGACTATATTTACCCCCGCTGCTCCGATTGCCGGCTTGATGATCGGCATGACGATCCTGATGACCATCTGCAGTTCATTGAGTCCGTCTATGCGCGCTGAATCCAGCAGATCCTCCGGGATGCTCTCCAGATACTGCTTCATCAGGAAAAGGGCGAGCGGATTAACCGCGAATGGGAGTATGAGCGACAGATAGGTATCGGTAAAATTCAGCTGAGACATTATTTTAAACAGCGGTATGATGGTGGTGAAGCGAGGAATTGATATCATGATAAATATCAGGAGAAATATGGCATTGCGAAAGCGGAATCTGTATCTGGCTAAGGCAAAGCCGGCTATGGTACAGAGAACCAGTCCTAAAAGAGTGGTGGACAGCGTAATCAGGACCGAGTTTGTAAACCAGTAGACGAATTTTGTTGTCAGCAGCAGATCGGCATAATTTTTCAGCATGAGGGATGTCGGCAGCAGGTTCAGGGTGGTGCTGTAAATCTGGTCGTTGGTTCTGAACGATGAGACGAGCATCCAATAGAGGGGAAAGAACATGATTACCCCGATAATCACCATCAGCACGATGGAAAGAACCCGCTTGGTTTTGCGTCTTGCTTTATTCTGCACCATGTTATTTTCCTTTATTTATCAGCAGCTGTATCAGGGCGAAAACAACGATGATTGCTGTCAACACGTAGGCACTGGCCGAAGCATACCCCAGTTGGAAGAATTGGAACCCGTTTCGATAGACATGCATGGCAATGGTTGCTGTTGAGTTGACCGGGCCGCCCCGGGTAAGTATCCAGGGCTCCTCAAAGAGCTGGAAAGCCCAGATTGATGACGCTATTATGACGTAGATTATAACCGGCCGCAGGAGCGGGAGCACGATCAGTCTTATCGTCTTCCAGCCGGAGGCTCCGTCGATGATGCTGGCCTCGATCACCTCTTCCGGTATCGACTGAAGTCCGGCCAGAATGAAAATAGCATAGAAACCGCTTGCCCGCCAGATTCTCAACGATACAATCGACCAGAGATTGATACGGGGATCTCCCAGCCAGTCTATGGACCGTCCGAATCCCAGAGTACTGATAATATTGTTGAGAACGCCGTTGTTCTTGGCGAAGATGATAAAAAACACCAGCGCTATAACCGGCAGGGAGACGGTGACGGGTAAAAAGATGATGGTTCTGAAGGCCGCTCTGCCGGGCAGGATGCTGGAGTTGAGCATGAATCCCAGAAAAAGGGCGACTATAACCATAATGCCGATGTAGACAATAGCGGCGGATACGGTATTGCTCAGGGCGATGATATAATCCTGTTCAGAAAAAAGCTTTATGTAGTTGCGGAATCCGACAAAGGTTGGAGCTCTCAGGCCGTCCCATTCAAGCATGCTCCAGTAAAGGGACTGCAGGATCGGCCACAGCCAGAAACTGAAAAACATGATGAGAAACGGGAGGAGAAATAGGTACGGGCTTTTCTTTTTGTCAAATACCATGCGCTGGACTCCTTTAGCGAGCTTTGGTTTTTTTGAGCTTTGAGTTTAACGGCAATCGAAATTATAAAGGACCTCCCCGCAAGCTCCTTCAAGCTTCAAGCTTCAAGCTTCAAGCTTCAAGCTTCAAGCTTCAAGCTATCCTGGAATTCGTCAGGGAGGACTTAACTGAATATTGCTAACGTCCGAGAATCTTAATCAGCTGATCCTCAGTCCACTGCCATGCTTCAGCAGGGGTCAGCTTTCCGCCAAACATATTATCCAGACCGTCTCCGAGAATTTTCTCGGTCTGAGCCCAGTCTGTGTAGTACCATGGACCGACTTCACGAACGGTGATGGCTTCCATGAGTCCTTTGGCGAAGGTCTCGTTAGTATTGTCTTTAATAATGTTATCCCGTGCGGGGGCATAGGAGGGTACGCCCGTAGTTGTATACCAGTGCTGAGTAAGGGCCTCTACGTTTGTCGCAAAGAATTTGCAGAACTCAGCGGCAATATCAGCATGGGGTCCCTTCTGAGGAACTACCAGAGCTACCCCGCCCCAGTTACCAGTGTACTGCGGATCATCATCCTCAGACCACAGCGGCCAGGGAATGGTGTGAATGACTCCATCCATCTCAGGCACCTGCTGTTCCATTTCCCCGGAAAAGTAGGAGTTGCGCGGGTAGAACAGAATGTTGTTCTTCCGTGATTCTTCCCACATCAGGGGATCGTTAACCGGTATGTTCAAGGTTTTCACATCGGCATGCAGCTTATAGAGAAATTCGAGGACTTCCACCATCTTCTGATTGTTGCGGATTACCTTGCCCTCGGCATCGTAAATATTAGCACCTGCCGACTGCATAAACATCCGGTAGTAGTTTGATCCCCAGGTTCCGGCCGGGTAGTATTGGGTCATGATGTAGAGATCGGGATACTCACGAGAAATTTTTACAGCCAATTCATAAAAATCATCCCAGGTAACAATGGTGCTTACATCAATTCCCAGTTTTTCGGCTAATGGCTTATTATAGAAAAGTGCTGATGGGCCATAGTCGAGAGGGATACCGAGGTATTTGCCGTCAACTGACAGGACATCCCGGTTGAGCGCTTCACTGAACTGTCCGTCGTACTCATTCATGAATCCGGTAAAATCATAGAGAAGTTCGGATATCAGATATTTTTCACTGACTCGGCGAACGAGCTGGGCAGCATCGGGGGCTCCTTTTCCGCTGACCATCGAGACGTAGAACTTATCCATCAAATCCCATGGACCTAGCGCTTCCGCTTTTACGGTGACATCTGGATACATCTCCTTGAATGCGGGAGATATTGTTTCATTTACGCCCACAACATGAGGTCCCCAACCCCAGTAAGAGAGTTCAATGGGACCTTCAGCCTTGCTCTCTTCAGCTCCGCTGGCTGACAGGAACCCGAACGATAGCAGCAGGATGGCTGCAGCTGTCAATACTTTTTTCATACAAAACCTCCTCTTGGTTTTTCATTCAGTCATTGCTGGTATAGTATGTGACCAAACTTGATTAATGATAAAAGACGATTTGCTCTTTGTCAACTTTTTTTTGGAGCGCTCCAATAAAATTCAATTTACAAGCCATGCTCAAAGGTTCTCAAATTGGTACTTCAGGCAGAATATAGCTTGAAAACCCTTAAAATTCGCACATAAGAATTATCAAAACAAGACATTTTTATTAGACCGATCTAATTTTTATTGACTTTGGCCTGATGAGCTTCTATTATTAATTGTGCAGCTGACGTTGACGACTTCGTTACCTGCGGACATTGATGATCACGACAGCAGATGTCGCAAGGCTTGCGGTACCGACTGGAAATTCATCAAACCGGTAGGTTCAATCCGGCAGCACAAATCCAGGGGTGCAGGCTCTCCCGAGAAAAAGCCTGTTTAAATCAATAATATAAAAGGAGATAACAATGTCGCAACTACCAGAAATGATGAGTGCGGTGGTAGCCTACGGTCCCGGGGATTACCGCTTCGAAAAGATTCCAGTCCCCAATGCGGGTGCAGGTGAGATCGTCATCAGGGTCGAGGCCTGCGGAATCTGTGCCGGCGACCTGAAGGCTGAACATGGAGCTTCGAGATTCTGGGGCGGGGACGGGAATCCTCCCTATGTCAAGGCTCCGGTAGTTCCCGGGCATGAATTTCTGGGAGAAATAGTTGCGCTCGGACCGCAGATGAAGGGCGAAAAGAGCGGCTTCAAAGTTGGCGACCGGGTAATCTCGGAACAGATAGTCCCGTGCGGGGAATGCAGGTTCTGCAAAACCGGGCGCTACTGGATGTGTGAAAAACATGATATCTATGGTTTTCAGTACTATGTTAACGGCGGTATGGCAGAATACATGAAGTTCCCGGAAAAAGCCCTGGTATACAAGGTCCCGAAAGAGATTCCCACCGAAAAGGCAGTACTCATCGAACCCTATGCCTGCTCAAAGCATTGTGTGGACAGAGCCGATATTGGCAACGAGGATGTTGTGGTGCTTTCCGGAGCCGGAACTCTCGGTCTCGGGATGGTCGGCGCTATAAAACTCAGAAATCCAAAAACACTCATCGTCCTGGACTTGAAGGAAGACCGGCTCAGGCTGGCAGAGAAATTCGGAGCTGATATTGTCATGAATCCCGCGAAAGAACCGGTTATCGATAAGATCCGTGAACTGACCGAGGGCTACGGCTGCGACATTTACATCGAGGCTACCGGGCATCCGTCAAGCGTCCAGCAGGGATTGGAGGCCATCCGCAAAATGGGCAGATTCGTAGAATTCAGTGTGTTCGGGGAACTGACGACTGTTGACTGGAGCATTATCAGTGATACCAAGGAACTGGATGTGCTCGGAGCTCACCTGAGTCCATACTGTTATGAACCGGTTATAGAATGGATTGGAAACGGCAAGCTGCCGACAGAGGGGGTAGTTACCCACTCATTCCCCCTGCAGGAGTACAAAGCCGCTTTTGAACTGGCCGGAAAGGGTGAGGGAGCCCTGAAGGTTATTCTTGTCCCCTGAGGGTATGTTTTTTTTAAATTTCTTTCCTTTGATCTTTAAGGGTTTTTTGGGTATAGTCAGTGGGTCAGTGATCAGCTTAGACCTTATTTGCTGACAGAAATCGGGGGCATCAATGAGTACGATAACGGATGTTGCAAAAGCAGCCGGGGTTTCAAAAAGCACTGTATCACTTGTTCTTACCAAATCACCCAAGGTGCATCCGGATACTAAAGCAAAAATTCTCAAGGCTATGGAAGAGCTGAATTATCGTCCCAGGCATAGCGCCAGGGACCTTGCCGGCAGGAAAACGAATACCATCGGGGTGCTCTCGATAGTTGATCCCTGCCGGATACCAAACTACTACAGTTTCAAGGACTGGGTAATTGTGTTCTTCGAGGATGTCATTCTGGGTATCGAGGAAGCTACCAGAGGGACCGACTACAGCCTTCAATTTGCCCGTCAGATTACCATTGATGATAATGATCTTATTACAAAATCATCTCACGTTGATGGACTGCTGGTGGTTACCGGCCGCTGGAATCGCGAGCTTATCGACTTTGTGCAGAAAGTGGAGGTTCCTGTTGTCATTACAGGAGGCAATGTATCCATAAGAAAGGGCAACTGCGTTTTTGTTGATGACTGCAAGGCTGCTGAGCATGCTGTATGCTATCTGATATCCAAGGACATAGCCGCATAGCCCTGATCAATTCGAATAACCTCTCTGTCAATACAACCCCGAAGTTTAACGGGTATGCCAACTGCCTCCGCGAGCATGGCATACCGGTAGATCCGGAGATTATCATAAATTCTGAATTTTCTGCTGAAGCCGGGAAGAGATCGATGCAGAAAATCCTTGCCCATCCGATCGTCCAACAGCGGTAATGTGCGCATCAGACGGTATTGCTATCCCGGGCCGCCCATGCAATCCCTGGATGCAGGATTAAGAATACCTGAAGATATTGCCGTTATGGGATTTGAGGACAGCTGGCTGGCCTCTCACTTTCACCCTCCCCTGTCGACAATTCACATTCCCAAGCATAGGAAATTGGAAAACTGATGGTCCAGGAGGTTATCGGGTTGATAGAGGGAACCCGGCAGTCCGGCCTGACCACACTGCTGGAAACGGAAATCATCGAGCGCAGCTCTACCTGAAGAATGGTGTCTGACACCGTTTACCGAATTTCAAAGCGTTTATTTTATCTTTTTCCGCAATTTTACACCGTTTTTTTGAGGGATACGGTGTCAGACACCATTTGCCGCGAAGGTACTGGTTTTCCGCCGTTTTCGTTGACGGCGGCTGATCCGGGCATACACTGAATGGACAGACGTTCTCAAGGGGCACATGCATGAAGATAGATTGAAGATAGAGCATATCGGAGATTCGTGGGCTGTCATGCTGTTTTCAGAGATAACTGGAGATTGGATTCCCGTTGCTGAATGGAATACTGAGGCGGAAGCCTGGTCTGATCTGGAAAACTGGGAAGCTATCGAAGCATCAAAGAAGCAGAAAATGAAGAAGAAAACGGCGACTCTGACGACCCTGAGGACAGGAACGGTGTCTGACAGGAACAATGTCTGACACCAATCGTAGACACTAATCGTACCATCTTCTCGACAGATAGGAAAGCTGATTATCGACTTGACGACGGCGCCTGCAGGACTTATGTTATAGATGGGATTTCTTCAGTTGATTACCTAGGAGCCTGTCGGAGTTATCACCACAACCAGTTGGTGTACTCACCAACTGGTTGCTTTTTGGCTGCAAAGAACGAGGGTTTTGCCGGGATCCGTGTTTCAATCGCCTGATAATGCAATTATCAGGCTCTATCAACCCAAAATCCTGCCTAAAACCTCGTTCTTTTCGCTTCAAAATCCTAACTCCGACAGACTCCTAGTATTCAGGTGATGTCCTCGATTGGAACGTCGATCATGACAGCTTCACAGGTAACTGAAAAACTACTGAAAAACTACCGAACGATTGGAGAATTCCCGACATGCATTACAATTTTGAGGAGGCCGGATATGCCGGATTTTGGAAACCCCTTCAGCGGGAAACAGAGTGATAGAAAACTTACGCATTCTGAACTGGTAAGATCGATAAGATTCATGGTATCTGCCGAATATGAGGCGATCCAGCTCTATCAGCAGCTTGCTGAATCTACTGACAATGAGCTTGCCCAGAAAGTGCTTCTGGATATTGCTGACGAGGAAAAGGTACATGCGGGAGAATTTCTCAGACTGCTCAAGGAACTGCAGCCGGATGAGGAGAAGTTCTACCAGGAGGGGTATCAGGAAGTTGAGGAAGAATTCCTTGGCGGCTCTGCCTCGGCTGGAGAAGACGATGGAAACAGCGGAAGTGCAGGCAGCGATGCCCCCGGCAGGGGTCTGGGACTGCAGGACAAATAATTATTACGAAGGAGCACCACTATGGATTTATTAAAGAGAGAATTGGCACCCATAAGTTCCAAAGCATGGGAAGAGATTGACAATATTGCCCGGGAGACGCTGCGGAACACCCTGTCAGCCCGGAGCTTTCTGGATGTTGACGGACCCCGCGGCATCAGCTTCACCAGCGTAAATTCCGGTCGCCTGAATGTTCCCGCGAACCAGAAATCCGAGGTTCTTTTCGGTACCTACAGCGTACAGCCGCTCACCGAAACCCGCATCAGCTTCAGTCTTCCGGTATGGGAACTGGACAATATTGAGCGGGGAGCCACTGATGCTGATCTCGACTCAGTGGTAAAGGCTGCCAGAAGTATTGCCCTTTTCGAGGAAAGCGCAATATTCAAAGGATTCAAGGAAGGTCGGATTACCGGCATCAACGAAATACTATCAGGCAATGAGATATCGGCAAGTCTCGATAACAGCGCAGTGGTGGATGCCGTATCCGAAGCGCAGAACCGCCTGAGAAGAGCAGGGGTTAACCCGTCGGCAAATCTTGTCGTTTCCCCGAAATTCTGGAATTTTCTCTCCAGACCTACCTCCGGCGGAACTCTCAGGGGCCTCATTGAAAAGCAGATAAACGGCACCGTTTTCTGGTCGGACAGCATTGAAGGCGGAATCCTGGCAGCCAACCGGGGCGGCGATATGCGGCTGACGATCGGTCAGGATTTCTCCATCGGCTATCAGTCCCATACGACCAAGGAGATCAACCTTTTTCTGATGGAGTCCTTTACGTTCACTATTGATACCCCCGAGGCTCTGGTCGGTATCAAGCTGTAGCCGATATCGGCCTGCAGTCGATATCGGTTTTCGAGTCTGTCGGACTCAGGATGTCGGACTCAGGATGTCGGACCAGGTCTTTGAAACGATAAAAGACCGGTAATAAGTTGGAGCCCCCGCAGCAGCAGGGGCTCTTTTTTACCTTTTATTATACTGGGGGGATATGCCTCAAAGATCAGCATCATCTGGAAGTACAATATCATCCAGACCCAATATATTTCTGTCCAGCAGGATTTCGGTTGTCCACATTGATGCTGCGGCAATAACTGCCGTGCACTTGTCCAGATGAGCGCCGGCTTCTTCAAAATCATTGCGAACGGCCTTTGAGCGAAGGCAATAGGCTTTTCCGCCGAATACGCCTTTGTGGATATCGGAGCAGGTTACGCTTCCGTAGGTATCAATATATCGGTCATGCAGCACCTGAGCCATATCAAATGAAGCGTATTGGGCAACCTTGTCCCCATCAGCAAGGTGCTCCAGGCGACGGCCTACGTACGACCCCATGCACAGCACCCCGCCGGTATAGCCTCCGCAGGATCCGTCCCCGGTTATGGCTATGCCTCCTGAATATCCGCTGGTGGCCTTGAAAAGGACAGAATCCACTTCGCCGACAAGCTCGCCAAGTGCTTTAACGGTGCACTGAGCGCAGCCGCGAATGGTCAGTTCGTTCTTGAAGCCCAGATAGTAGGCCCGTTTCAGGACGGCTGTGCGCTTTTTCTCCTCGGAAACTCCGTCGATCCCCTGCCTCCACACCCTGTCGTGAAGCTCTTTGATCAGCTGCATGAATTCAAGCTCTGTCTCGAGTCCCGAATATCTGCGCAGGGCCTCATACATGGGATAATGCTTGAGAAAATCAGCGAATTTCCAGCGCTGAAGCATCTTCCGGGTTACTGAACAGGTATCCGCTGGCGATGGCAAGGGGAAAGATGAAGTAGGGAAGAATACCGTTCTTCCTGCAAAGCAGCGCCGGTCCTATCAGCCTGTCGGTGCGGGCAAGCTTACGCTGGGTCGGAAACCACCCGGTCTATTCGGTCATAAAGTTGGATTAGCCATGTTGATCAGCACTTCCTGGTTCCAGATTTTCATCTCTTCGGCAGAAAATCCAGTTCCTTCTGTAAAGCCTGGCTGATCCATCAGGGCGCCCTCGGCTATGCAGCGTATATCGGTATCCTCGTGGCATCGGTACCAGGGGTATAATTTTTGATACTCCCCATAGGCATAGACTGCGTGGACCATATTAATAGGTGTATACATTTTGCGGAGCTCTTCTGACTCGATATTGCCGGGAAAAGCGGAATCCTTCAATATCCGGCAGTGGTTCAAAGCAGTCTCATCTACATTGACTGGGGATACCCGTTGGTCATGACCACAAGGGATCTTTGAAGCATCTCCTCGGTCGGCTGCACGGCCATTTGATGACCAGGGGTCTCAATAATTCCACTTGCTCTCGAAAGTAGGTCTTCCGGCTCCGACAGATGGGCATCGATCAGCTTTTTGAGGGCTGATCCTGGATGATGCATATTTGCACAGATGATAATATCGAGGGGGTTGCTTTTTCCTGAACTCTACTTTTCAGGTGGCTGGCAATCTGCTTCGCTGCGGCTTCAAAATCACGGGAAAAAATTGACAGGGCAAGCAAATTGGTCTCTCACCAGCGCGGTCTGCACTGCAGCCGCATCATCAGTATAGAAGAACCTTGAAGTCACCTATGACTTTTTTTCTTTATCATTTCTGATTTCAGATTCAGAGGGTATAGGATCCTTGCCGGCGAAAAGCGTCGGTAAATCCCTGTTTGCATCAGCAGTAATCACCATGCCCTGGTGCTACTTGATCCCCAGAAATCCTCATGCCAGTTCTACTTTGGGCCAAGGTTCTTAACTCATTCATTTTATTAATCTCCCATAATGTGGTGTCAGACACCGTTTCGGCACCGATTTCGATACCGATTTCGAAGCACCGATTTCACATAAACCGGTTATTGAATCAGGTGCTGAAAGTCCGGGTGAGTGCACCATCCTCGATATCATAGAGGGCTCCACGACAGTAAACCAGCCGTTCCACGATATGCGTAGGCGGGATTTCCGATTGACAGGGGGGACAGTCTCGCATGCAGCAGTAACGCAGGCTGAGATTCTCCTTAGCGAAAGCCCAGAGGGAATGCCTGCATCAGCAAGCGTGAAAATAAGAGGGTTCAGATCTTCAGAAGGTTGATGCCGATGGTATTACCGCCGCTGCCGAAGGGTTCAGGGTTATTTAGGCATTGTCAAGTTAAGGTTCGATCCTCGGGGTCAGGACTCCCCGCATGCCGATCTGTGCATAGAGTCCTGGTGGGGGCTTTTCCCGCCGGAAGAAACTGATAAACCCGCCAATGACCTCGTGACCAAATCCATGGCAGCAGCTGGAGCGGATCCGCAAAGCTGGCACTCAACATTGCTGTTGCAGAAAGATGCCCGACAGGGTTTTACCGATCGTTTTGCCATTCTTGCTGCTCTACAGAGATAAAATCCGAAATCAAAGAGGGTCATACCCACGGAGGCGTGTGATCGTTTGCTATATGTTCTGCTGTCTGTCCGCCTGCAGACTGCAGAGAATATCCAGTATACCAGGGTGTTAAGAAGGAAAAATATCCGCCGCCGACCTCAGACTTCAGGGGATACAGGGTGACAGATAGATACACAGCAGCGGCCGTCCCCTCAGAATCACTTTCCCAGCAGTCCTGGAAGCCAGAGTTCAGTCCACTGCACCTGGCGCATACGGCTCTCGAGAGTGCCCAGTTCAGATGGATGCTCCGCGAGTTCTTGGTATTCTTCTGCTCCGGCGGAAGAAAAGGGTTTCTGCCAGCCAGCCGTCAGTCCAGCGGGACGACCACTCCTGCATGCAGGGTCAGGCAGCTTCCAACCGGGTGCCAGATGATATCTGCTGCAGCATGTTCGGCAGGGTAATTCCCGGTAAATCGTAGCCGCGGGCTCCGTGCTGTATCGAGGGATGGGATTGATGTTGTGGATCGGCTTGTCACGGTCTGGTCAACCGCGACTAGTCCAGCCACGGGTTGGCCTGTCACGGTGGGGATTATCCGGGATAAATACGGCTGCAATAAGCGCCGCCCTGCGAAATCGTCCTCATTCAACCTCCCGGCTGCATCATGAGATAGGTAAGAGAAACGGCATCAGGCCGCGATAGCTTCACCAGCCTCCTCGCTGTCTCTCCGGAATGCAGCGTGATTTTTCGAGAGAAGCAGCAGGATGGTTTCAACGCGGAATCATCAAATAAGAAGATATCTCCCGGGAGAGGTATTGGGACCGTACATTGTAGTTTGCCGAACCGACTGACAGAAGGCTGCTGTCAGCCAGGAGCATTTTCTTATGCAGCAGCGACTCTGTCGGCGATTCATAGATGTAGACCCGTGCTCCCGCCTGAAGAAGATCCTGTATGCCGTAATAGGTTGCGGCATCGAACCGTCCCGATACATGATTTGACGAAAGGATGATGTAAGACCTTAACGCCCCTGGTCGGCAGCGTACCGTATGCGGTCCAGCTACACGGAGCTGAAGGGATCGCTATCCTGCCATCATCCACAGCTCCTCTTCGGCCTGCGACAGGAAGAGGTCGAACATAGATGGTTACGACACTTCTCGAGCTCATGTTCTGGTCCAGTACCCAGAGAAGGTTGTCAGCTGCTGCTTATCCGGCTCCGGGATGGGGAACTCCCCGGCTTCCAGCGGATCGAGGGAATAGTGGTTCCATGTTTCGATAAAACCGTTTATGATATTTCTGCTGCCCCGGGTGACCAGACTTTGCGATCAATTTCCGTCAATAGCGCCGTCCCGCGAAGCGATCAGGGAATCGGGGTCAATGTTCATGCCCCGGCAGCGCCGCATTTCATCAATTATCAAGAATTTCCTATGGTCGCCATTTTGCCAGTCAAGGACCCGGTAGATTCTCCATGACCGAATGGCATTATACTCGGTCACCGATATTCCCGCTTCCTGGAATTCACGCAGCGGTACATAGACGGCATCGCCTGTTTGTTTATCCGAAGCGGTAGTAGGATGCGGAATCCATCATCAGGTAAGCCCGCACACCCCGCTGCCGGGCGGCTTTCAGAGCTGCGCCAATTGCGATTTGTCGCTCATGTTCTCAGTCGAGAGAGTGTCTATAAGGATATAGCTGCGGGCAGAATTGATCAGTTCCTCGGCCCGGTCTGCCCAAAGGTTTCCGTCATAGTAAAGGCAGGATGACCGGCAGGCACGGGATTAAAACCCTCAGCTTCCAGCAGAGCTGCGGCTGAGTCGTGTTCAGCAGACAGTTCTCAGGCGGCTGTAAACTGCACATGAGGATGCCGAGAATATGAGTGCAATGCATACAACAGCCATGCGCCAGCTCAGGTTTAAACATAAGACGTACTTTTTTTATCATCACGACCTCATCAGGGAATGCCAATGCCAAAAATTCCTTAATACGTAGTTTGATGGGGCAATTATACCGTTTCAAGCTGTTTATGTCACTTCATTCTTTGTCGGATACAGTCGGTTCACCGGAATCAGCCTGTTCGGAAAAAAGCAGCAGGGAATTCGGAAATTTTCTATATTTTGTGATAAGGTAGCCCACTGCAGAAACTACGACAGCTGCGGGAACGGTTGCGAATCCGAAAAGTTCCGCTGAGAGCAGTACGGCCGCAACGGGAGCATTAACCGCAGCAGAGAGGACGGAAACCAGCCCGAGAGCGGCAAACAACCCCGGATCGCTTCCAATGAGGGCTCCAAACGTACTTCCGGCTGAAGCTCCGACAAAAAATATGGGAGAAAAGATGCCGCCGGTCCCTCCCGACCCGAGGGTTACCGAGGTTGTCAGGATTTTACAGGCGAATCCAAATGGATGCCCTGTTTCTCCAGACAGCAGACGATTGATAACCGACTGCCCAAGCCCCAGATAATCCTGAGAGACAAGCTGCCCGAAAAGGATAAGAATCACACCGCCAATGGCCGCCTTTAAGGGAGCATAGAGTTTAACGGCCTGGAACAGCTGTTCGACACGCTTGAGACTCCACATAAGCAGCAGGCCTACGGCGGCAAAGAAAAGTCCTCCGAGCAGAGCCTGGAAAAGCAGCGTCACACTGAACTGGGGATCCATGGGAATATGATGGCTGGAGTACGGCAGCAGGATGCTGGAGTACGGCAGCAGGATGCTGGAGTACGGCAGCAGGGATCCGACGGCTGTGGAGGCAAAAGCTGATATACCAATTGACAGCAGCGTGGATATCGAACGTTTTCGGGGTTTCATTATTTCCAGACTGAGCACTATTCCAGCAAGCGGAGCTCCCAGAACGGCAGCAAACCCGGCACTTATGCCGCACAGCTTCATCAGCAGGCGGTCTTCTTCATCAAGTCGAAGCGTATCGGAGAATTTCCGGGACAATGCCGAACCGATCTGGGCACTGGGACCGGCACGCCCGGCCGACCCACCGAAGGCTATGGTCATGATCGACGCAAGAAGGTTAACCAGAACTGCCGGATAGGATTTCTTTTCGAAGGCGATATTGATGGCTTTGAAAAATTTGTTGTTGCCCCGGAGCGGTTCGCCGCCCGAAACTTTCATGATGAGATACCGGGATAGGAACAGGGAGAGCGGAAGCAGCAGCGCGGCCGGTCTGATCCTGAAACCTTGGGTAATCGACAGCTCCAGAAGACGCAGATAGAGGAAGACTGAAAAGCCTGTGATCAGCCCTATAAGCAGGGCTGCTGCTGCCCGCCTGAGAAGGATTAATGAGGCCTTTTTCGCGTTCATGCTGCGCTTCATCCTGTATATCCCGACATTGCAAAATCCGGCATTCATCTGGAGCCGCTCTGCTTCCCTTCTTGCCAGTATAAACGCAATATCGGGAACTGTCAGAAATTTTGCTTGCATTGGTGAATGCGGCCGTATCAATTACAGATGCATATCGAAAAACCGCCGGATGGTGTCGCGCTGGTAGTCGGCAAAGGCTGCGGGGTCGGCGTCTCCCAGCAGGTCCAGCCATTTTACTACCGGCCTATACATATACAGTGTCGTAAACTGCCCATGGGTTATGCCCTCGATTTGCCGGAGCTCAGAACTGTCATTCAATCTCTGGACAAAGGGAACAAGGTATTCGTCATTTATGCCGCCTTCCCACTCGGCACTCCGCAGGAACAGCGAAGGCACGGCATAACGGCTTTGCTCGAGGGTTTCCTTTCCGATGGGCTCCACCCAG
>JAGYPA010000062.1 GCA_018399255.1 Spirochaetales bacterium
AAGCGGCTTGAGGCTGAGCGGCTGGCTGCACTGCAAAAACAGGCTGAAGAGGTACTGGCGTCCAGAGCAGCTCAAGATGCCCTGCGGGCGGAGATGGAGGAAAGGCTGTCTTCCCAGCAGGAGGCATTGGCTCAGCAGGCTGCCCGGAGGAAAGCGGAGCTGGAAGAGCTGCGTTCTCAGATGGAGAGTACCGACGAGCTGCGAAGCCGCTTGGAGACGATAACCAGTATTTATAGTACCATAGAAGATATACGGGCTCGGTATGGCGAGATAATCAGCAACGCGCTCACCGAACTTGAACGGCTGCATCAGGAACAGGTCTCAGCATATCCGGCGGATAATCCCAAGGATCCCTGGGAGACCGACAAGGAATATGAGGCGAGGCTGAAAGCCGGGCTGGATGAGCTGGAGGCTGAGCATAATACCGACAGGGAGCAGCAGAATCAATACCTTACAGCCCGGCTGGAAGAAGAAATTGCACCACTTAAGACGCAGCTGCAGCAGGTAAAGATCGAGCTCAATGGAAAACGTTTTACGCCTGGTCTGGAGAACACTGCGGTGGAGGTACAACCCTTCATTGCTGAGGATAAGCGGTTTCCTATAACCCTTCGGGTATCTGATTCCAGCGTAAACTTTTCGGTTCCCCTATCCTACGCTATTGAGAGCAGAGATCGTGAAGTGATTAGAGAGGAGTATAACCAGTTTATCAGCGCCTATGAGGCTGAAGCCCTGATCGGCCAGGTGGAGTACTCCGTCTATGAGATGGAACCTGACAGATGGGGAATTTATCTTACCGATCACGACGTTATAAATTTGCTTGAAGATACCGCATTGTCAGTCACACGAAATACTGGGGAAAATCCGGCAGATATTAAGAATTTACAGATATGCCTGAAAGTTACTGATACCGTAGAGACCTTACCCATTATTATCTATGACAGCCAGGGCGGCAGCGAAACAAGCCCGTCTAGCAAAATAGTTACCACTGGCAATGTTTATGGTGAGTTGCCTGCAGCAAGGCGTGATGACTATCTATTTGGAGGCTGGTGGACAGAGGCAGGGGGAACAGGAAAGAAGATAACCGCCGATTCAGAAGTGCTGGTCCCGGGAAAGCAAATTCTCTACGCGAAGTGGGAGAATTTCCGAATTCCTATGACCTACGTGGAAGGCGGCAGCTTCCAGATGGGCTCTGACAGCGGAGAGTCTAACGAGAAACCGGTGCACACGGTACGGGTGGACAGCTTCTACATCGGCACCTACGAAGTAACGCAGGATATCTACGAAGAAGTGATGGGCAGCAATCCATCGAAGTGGAAAGGGGATCAGCTTCCGGTGGAGCAGGTAACCTGGTATGAAGCGGTGCAGTTCTGCAACGCATTGAGCCGGAAGGAAGGACGGCAGGAAGCCTACACGATCAGTGGAACGAATGTGAGCGTGGACTGGGAGAGCAGCGGCTACCGCCTTCCGACGGAGGCTGAGTGGGAGTATGCGGCCCGGGGCGGAACAGAGAGTCAGGGGTACACCTATGCCGGAAGCAATACCGTAGGAGATGTTGCCTGGTATAGAGAAACAGCGGCAGCAGAACCCACCCGGTGGGAGAGAAGCGACCGAACGAGCTGGGGCTGTATGACATGAGCGGGAATGTGTATGAGTGGTGCTGGGACTGGTACGGCAGCAGCTACTACGACAGTTCCCCGGCAGCGAATCCGACTGGCCCATCGTCGGGCTCGGACCGGGTGCTCCGGGGCGGCGGCTGGTTCAATTTTGCGCGGTACGTCCGTACGGCCATTCGCACCAGCCGAACACGCCGTCCAACCGCTACAGCAAGATCGGTTTCCGGGTCCTGGTGCCTGCAGAGTAGGGAACCTCTCAGGAGCCGCGGAGCGGCGGGGAGGGGTGCCGGTGAAATGGAGCCGGGCGGGAGAGCCGAAGGATGAGGCGGGAAGCCGGCGGAATTGAACCGGCACCCCGGCGAGGATACACCATATGGTGCAGTATGCAGTGTTTACCGTATCGGGAATGAACAGGCAGAAAGAACTGGACGAACTGAATACCTTTCTGCGAAGTCACAGAATCTACCAGGTGGAGAAACAATTTCTTTCCGGGGCTCAGGGTGCCTGCTGGAGTTTCTGTATCGAGTATGATGCGCAAGTGCCGGTCAAAGGCAAGAATACCATAGACTACAAGGAAGTATTGTCAGAAAAAGAGTTTGCCGTGTACAGTAAGTTGCGGGATATCAGAAAGGAATCTGCTGCTGAACATAACGTTCCCCTGTATGGCATTACCAATGAGCAGAAATTACACATAGTAAAAACCGACGGCGACATTGCAAGACATGGGAAAGATAGGAAGGGTAGGTGAGAGCAAGATAGAACACTACGGGGAGAGGTTTAGCTTTCCTTCAGACAGTATTTGGTGGGGATGATGAAACGAGTCGGAACATATTTCAGGAAGTTTATTCCTGGAATAACCTTCTGAAGCCTGCCGGAGGGCGAGAAAGGGAGCTTCCCACTCACGGGATGCTGTCATCTTCTTCTGAATCTGACCGGAACCTTGAAAAACGGCCGTAGGAATCCATTGCCCCCAGGCACCCGTCGGAAACTACCACTACTCACGATCCATGATCCGAAGGAACGGATGATCTGGTGCGGCCTTGTTCGAGGAGCGGATCCTGCATCATGCGGTGATGCGTATCCTTTGAACCCCGGTTCGAGCAAAGACTTCATCCATGACATCATGCCTGCCGTAAAGGCAAAGGCACCGAGAAAGCGGTGCAGAAAGCCTTCTAGAATACCATGGACAGCCGCTGGTTTTGAAGCTCGATATGCGTAAAATATTTTCGACCTATAGATCACGCAGTTTTGTATGAAAACTCGGAGGATCATCAAGGATCAACGCATGCTGGAGCCGCTGAACCAGATATTCTGTATACCGCGTACAGCCCGGAAAAAGCGAATTCCCATCGGGAACCTGACCAGCCAGTACTTCGCAAATTATCTCTCGTTTTTCGACCACTTTGTGAAGGAGGAGCTCAAGGTAAAACGGTATATACGCTATATGGATGACTGTCTCTCTGGGGTGAGAACAAGGCAGAAATGAAAACTCCGGCAGAACCTGACCGAGCGCTTTTCTGCAGAGTTGCAGTTGACTTTGAAATACTCGGTCCTGAACCGAACAGAATATGGGGTGCCGTTTCTCGATTCCTGGTCAAATCTGACAAAATACTGATGCTGAGAGCCAAAAAAGGCGTACAAAAGCAAAAATGGAAGCAAATTTACCGGGAACTTTTCAGAGGCAGGATAGGCCAGCAGGAGTTTTCCGAGAAGATAACTGCCTCACTGTCGCATCTGAAGCTTGCCCGGTCCCGGAAGGTGGTGTATGATTTTCTGCAGCGGTATGATCATAGGCTCGAACCGGGTGCTCCGGGGCGGCAGCTGGAACAATAATGCGCAGAACGTCCGTACGGCCAATCGCAACAACAACACGCCGTCCAACCGCAACAACAACATCGGTTTCCGGGTCCTGGTGCCTGCAGTGTAGGGATAGAGGTTCCCGACCCAGATCATATCCGGCTGACTGCAGTAACCGGCAAGTGTCTAGCCTATGAGCGGCTTTCCGGCTGGTAGGGGGTCTGGTACAGATAATTCGAAGATTCCGGGAAGCCAATTTTCTTCCACGAAAGAATCGGTGAAAAAGTATTTTTATCCATCAAGCCTCAAGCCGCACCCCTGTTAGAGGTTTCTCTGTTGGGCATAAATTCATAATTCATACCCCCATACGCTCATAGAGTATGCTATACTGTGTTCTGCAGAGTTATAGGATTTCGCAGAAACGCTGCCAAACATAGAGGCTCTTGCAAAAAGCAAGAGCGTCGTTTAGATAAAGATTCCCATCAAGTGAGGATTGCATGGCACCTGTCGCATATGCCCCCGGCAATCGGGTGGTCATCCGTGATGCTGAATGGATTATCCGTAATGTAACAAACACCCATAATCGCTACACCATTCTTGATGTAGTAGGTCTTTCTGAGATAGTTAAGGACCGCGACAGCCGGTTTGTGGTACAGCTGGAGCAGGAGATACGCATTCTCGACCCCCTCGATACGGAGTTTGTTCCTGACCTTTCAGCCGGCTACCGGGATTCCCGCCTCTATATCGAAAGCCTGATGCGCAGCCGTACGCCCAAGGACGAGAAGCTCCATATTGGGACCCGTGCAGCCATAGATCAGGTTCAGTTCCAAAGCGATCCGGCCGCCCTGGCTCTCAAGCAGTACCGGCAGCGGATTCTTATCGCTGATGCTGTCGGATTGGGGAAAACCATCGAGTGCGGGATTCTTCTCAGCGAACTCATCAAGCGGGGACGGGGCAAGCGGATCCTGGTTCTAGCGGTAAAGAGCATGCTCACCCAGTTCCAGAAGGAGCTGTGGACACGCTTTACCATCCCCCTGGTACGTCTCGATTCAACAGGAATCCAGCGGGTGAAGCAGCACATTCCCTCGGGGCACAACCCGTTTCTCTACTTCGACAAATCGATAATCTCCATCGATACCCTCAAACGGGAAGGCGAATACCGGCATTATCTGGAGAAGAGCTGGTGGGATATTATCGTTATCGATGAGGCCCATAACGTGGCCGAGCGGGGAACCCGTTCCATGCGCTCCAAGCTCGCCCGTCTGATATCACGCCGTTCGGATACGCTGATCATGCTTTCGGCCACGCCCCACGACGGGAAGCGGGAATCATTTGCCAGTATCATGAACATGCTCGATCCGACTGCCATAGCCGATCCCTCCAGCTACGGCCCCGATGATATCAGGGGACTGTTTATCAGGCGGTTCAAGAAAGATATCAAGCATCAGGTGATGAACCGGTTCCGTGAACGCGAGATAGCCAAACATACCGTGCAGGCAACCGACAGGGAGGAGCAGGTCTTTCAGCAGCTGGTCGCTCTCGATTTCAAGCGGATAGACCGATCCCGGCGAAGCGGATCTATGCTGTTTAAAACCACCCTGGAAAAATCACTCTTTTCCTCTCCGGCAGCCTGTCTGCAGACCTGCCGAAATCGCATCGGCCGCCTCAAGCATGAAGACCTGGCCGAATACCTGGATGACATCACGCAGCTCGAAGCCCTCGAGGAAACCCTGCAGCAGCTTGATGAATCATCCTTCAGCAAATATCAGTTTCTCCTCTCATTTCTCAAGAAGAACACCTGGAACTGGAACCGGCGTGATCCGCACGACCGGCTGGTAATCTTTACTGAGCGGATCGAAACGCTGAAGTTTCTGCAGGCGCATCTGCAGCAGGATCTTGGACTGAAAGATACGGAGCTGGCCGTCCTCTACGGAAGTATGGCCGATACCGACCTGCAGCAGACTGTCGAGCGGTTCGGCAATGAACAGGAACCTCTGCGGCTGCTCATTGCCTCCGATGTCGCGAGTGAAGGCATCAACCTCCATTATCAGTGTCACAGGATGATCCATTTCGATATTCCCTGGTCGCTGATGGTCTTTCAGCAGCGCAACGGGCGTATCGACCGCTATGGGCAGGATGAGACCCCGCTGATTCATTATTTGCTGACAGACAGCGAGAATCCCGATATTCATGGTGATAAGCGGATTCTTGAGCTGCTGATCGAGAAGGATGAGCAGGTGCACCAGAGCATCGGGGATCCCTCGGAGTTTACCGGCAAGTATACGATTGAGGAGGAAGAGGATCAGACTGCCGCCGCCTTTGAATCCAGTATGGGTGCAGAGCTGCTGGAGCGGGAGTTTGCCCGTCAGGCGGAAGTTGATCCGATGGCCGCTTTTATGGAGTCGCTGTTTGAGGATGCAGAGCCGGTGGAGGCCCGTGAAGCACAGAGCCTCTCGCTCTATTCCTCCGATTATGCCTTTCTGAAGGAGGGCATTCATTTTCTGCAGACAAGGCAGCCGCTTCATGCAGAGTTTTATGAAGACGGGAAGACGATCGAGCTTGAGCAGCCGAAAGGGTTTTCCGTAATCAGGAAACAGCTTCCCTCCGAGGTGCATCCGCCTAAGGATACTCCCTATGTGCTGACCAGCGATGTACAGAAGATGATGGACGAGATGGTCCGCTGCCGTCGTGAAGAACAGGTCTGGCCGCAGATGAGTCTGCTCTGGGAGCTCAATCCGCTGGTGCAGTGGATTACCGACCGGCTGGTGACCTCGTTCGGACGCAACCAGGCTCCGCGGATCTTTGTGCCGGCCATTTCCCATACTGCTGACCGGCTTTTTCTCGTTTCCGGTCTCATACCCAACCGAAAGGGGCAGTCGGTGATCGAAGAATGGCTTGCCGTTGCCGCAAAAGGATATGGTTCTAACTGTGCTCTCGCTCCAGGAAGCCTTTTGCTTCTGCAGGGCCGCCTCAGGCGCGCTTCCCAATCCGGGAAAGCAGGAGTCAGATGCAGTTTCGGCCCTGGTAACCAATGTTCTCGAGATCCTGCCAGCATGTTCTGGAAATCCGCAATGAGTACATTAACCGCACCATCCCAGCTGGCTGCCCATCAAGATCGATCAAGGAGCTCAGCCGCTAACTGGAGTTTGTCATCTCCTCGGAGCGTCAGATTACGAGGAAAGAGAGCCGGCACTTACCATCGAGCAGACCTTCAGTGAATACAGAGAATGGATAGACAATACGTCAAGCATGTGATACGGCACCCTATCTGCGGATTATTGCAGTGTTTGAGGAGGTCCGGCAGTGATCCTGATAAACGGGCTGAAGAATCACAACGAGTTTTATACCGACTTATACTTAAGCGATGTGCTGGAACAGGATCTGCGTGGAGTGCTCGATTCGTGGCGTGAGGAGAAGGAGCGGACGGGCAGAAGGAGTCCATGGGAAGAGATCCGCTTTGCGGGAAGGCTATTTTGAGGTGGTTTCAACGCTGTGAGAAAGAGAAGCGCTCTGGGACTCGCCTTAAGGAGACAGCAGGACTTCATTGCCGATCTGGTAAGGATTCTCGGGCATGACTACCGGCCGCAAAAGAGTATGAGCTTGTTTCCTGGGCAAGTCGCCTCCGCCGGGTGTATTACGGAAAACGTCGCCGGCAGCTTTGATCTCATGTCATTGAAGCCCTGGAGTGGGATGAGGTAAATTCGGCTCAAGAGGATCTGATCAAGTACCGGCCGCTCGAAAGCCAGTACGATGCAGAAAGCGATACGGCTCTGCATATGGAGGATGACGCTTGACAGCGTGGTAACAGCAGCTCTTCGGTGATGAAGATCCTCCAGGCTGGGTCCTGATTTTTGTAGTTTCTGGGATCATCCTGATTGACCGCGTTAAAGTGGGCCGAGAAACGGATGCTGGAGTTTGATCTGGTGAGCTGTTCTGATGCCAAATCCGATGAGATGTTCAAGGTTCTGGCGATTCTGGCCGATCGGGAATCTCTCGCCGCACGAGGGGATGCCCCCGGATACTCGATGAGAATTCACACAAGCATGCCTACGATGTCTCGGAGGACTTGAAATATGCAGTCCGGGAATGTGTCGGAGTCAGCTGGGAAACGAGAGTGGTGCCGCAGTTTTACCGCAAACAGGGTCTGTCGCCGACCGCCGATGAGCTGACGCTTGAGGCGCCGCGCTGGGATGTACCGTCTGCTGCTCTCTTCTTACATCGAGGCCCGCCCTGAGCCGCAGCATATTCCGCTGGACAATCAGATCTACATGAAAGTGCCACAGTCTCGAGTCGTTGAGAGATATTGTCGAGGGCCCGGAGCTGGTGCTGGACCGTGAAGGCGGTTTTCTGCAGGAGTCTCTGGAAATGCTGTTCCGGTTTATCCAGAACGGGCCGCAGGAGGAGCGGGGAAAGGTTCCGGCAGTAAGTGAGGATACAGAGGTCCGTGAGCTCTTCAGTCTGATGCCCTGCAGAGTCATCTCTTCGACCCGACCTGACGAAGTGGATTTCAGGAGCAAAGTCAGCGCAATGCGGTGCTCTATGATATTATCCGCGATCTTTCGCTTTCGATCTCAAAGCCGAAGAAGGCTCCGGCGGGGACGGATCAGCTATGCCCATCTGGGAATAAAACCAGCTCGGGTCGGTCTATGAGGGTCAGCCTCCTACCGCGGGTTCTATGCCGAACATACGCTGTATGAGGTCTACAACCGGAATGAGAGTTTTGATGCGCTCAACCAGGCATTTTTCATTACCGAGGATGAGCTTGATGCGTATGATGGAGGATGAGAAGCGCTACCACGGAGGATGGTTCGTTTGTCACCTATCCGCCGGGAACCTTTATCTACCGACTGGCCGGGCGGGACCGGCAGAAATCGGCCAGCTACTATACTCCCGTATGTGCTTACGCGCAGTTCCTGGTGAAGTATACCCTCAAGGAGCTGTTGAATGATATCGAGACGGATGAGATCCTGAATCTCACGATCTGCGAGCCGGCAATGGGTTCGGCGCGGCGTTTATCAATGAGGCGATCGATCGCTTTCTGAAGTTTGACGGAGAGCAGGAAAAGGAGCGGCAGGAGGTTATCCCGCAGGATGCCTATCTGGAAGAGAAGCAGAAGGTGAAGATGTACATTGCCGTTCGCCAATGTCTACGGATCGATTTGAACTGGGATAGCGGTGGAACTGGCAGAGGTCTCTCTGTGGCTCAATACCATACATCGAAGTATGTGCCCTGGTTCGGTCTGGCGTGCCTGAAAAGCGGAAATTCTCTCATCGGGCACGGCGGCAGTACTTACCTACAGTCAGGTGCTGGTAAAGAGCAAGCAATAGTTTCCTGAAGGCGGAGCCGAAACGATCGACTCTTGGCATAAGAGCTCCTCGTCAAGCGGATCTATCATTTTCTCCGCCTGATCCCGGGATGGTGAACTACGGAAGCAGGGGAGATCAAGGAGCTTGGAAGCACAGAATCTTTCTCTGATCGATGAATGGCGCAAGGAAGTAATCACCGGGCTGAATGAGCATGAGGCTGATCGTCTCATTGCCCCACCAAAGCCGCTGATACGCTCTGGAAGGTCTGGACGGACAAGCTGATCAAGCCGCAAGGTGGAGAGCTATCGATGAGATTGCCATCTACGGACACCGGGAGCCGGGAGCGGCATGTGGATCTGAGCTACAAGGACAATTCCTACCGCAAGGAGGTTTCTGCCAGCGTCGGAGGTCTGAGTGAGTACCAGCGGCTGAAGCTGGCGATGGACTACTGGTGCGCCCTCTGGCGATTGGGCCGATCGAGCAGGCCCGGCACCGCCGAGCCGGGATCAGTTTATCCGGGATATGGAGGAGATCCTTATCGGCAAGCGCGGGAGAGTTATTTGCCGATAAGACCGGGCAGTACAGCCTGCTTGATTCCTACGATGATCCAGAACAGGGGTCGCTCTCTTCACCGAAACCGGAGAGGTTGATATTCTCGAGCTCAAGTGAAACCGGCCGCACCTGCTTATGGTGCAGAAGCCGGGCTGCCGCCTACCGATTTCTCCACTCGGGAGCTGGAGTTTGCCGATAGACCCGGTGACCGCGGCGGCTTTGACTCGATTCTGGGAAATCCTCCCTGGCTGAAGGTAGAGTGAAGAACTGGAGTGCTTTCGGATTTCGACCCGAAGTTTGGCTCATTAAAAACTCTACGTTAAAAAAGCGTACCGATCTGCGCCACGAAATTCTCAAGAACCCTCAGCCCGCACTGCCTACCTGAACGAATACTGCGTGCCAGCGGTAGGCATGAAGAACTATCTGAATGCAAAGCAGAATTATCCCGGAGCTGATAGGCCAGAAGGCTAACTTGTATAAATGCTTTTGCCTGTTGCCTGGAGAATAGGATCAGAGAAAGGCTACTCAGGGTTTCTTCACCCCGAAGGGGTGTATGACAAGACCTGGAAGGTAGTAGCCTGCAAGTGGAGACTGGGTCCTGGTTGGCATATCATTTTCAGTTTGCAAACGAGCTTATGTTGTTTAAGGGTATTCCATGATGCAACAACTCACAGTATTAATATTTATAAATCTTTTATGTTTACGGTTTGAAAGTTTTACCATTTAGCTAATCTTCATGTTCCAAGGGCTATAGACGAAAGTTTTAATTATATTGGCACTTCGCCAGTTACTGGTATTAAGGTCGATGGTAAATGGAATACTTTGGGTCATAAAGATCGGATTATCAAGGCTACTGAAAAGGAACTCAGGCTTTTTGCCAATCTGTATGACGCTGAAGGTACCAGTCCGTTAGAAGCCCGTCTTCCCAGTCTTCATGCGGTTGAGCTGGTTTCTGTACTTGACAAGTTTGGTCGCTTCAGCCAAGAAAGTTAGCTGATTTAAAAGGAGAGTTTTATTCAACGCAGTTTTGGAATGAAACTACAGATATTAAAAATAGTACAATAAAAAGGATACCAGATTCCCGCAGGATCCTGAGCACTGGATTCTTTCCTGGGCCGCATTTTTCGTGGGTAATCCGTTATACAAAACTCCCCGTTCTGTTTGTAATTCGAATCAAATCTTAGCGACTCATTAGACTTGACCAATATCCCGGAGGATTATCTTCCACGGTCGAACTATGTGCCCGTGGGGATATCACCTCTTCAGGCAGTGAGGACTCCTGGCTCCTATCGAGCCAAGATACCCAGAGTGCCAGCGGAAGAACCCCAGAATCACGGGAGAAAAGTTGATAGGTTTTATCGTTTTGGTAATCGGAGATTAGTTGGTACTTCATCAGAGAGGACATTAATTAGCTCTATTCAATCACCTAAAACATCACATTTGGATGCTGTTATATCTGTTGTATTCAAAGATGATTATATATTAGTCAAGTTTTATGGGCCTACGCTATCGATAAATCACGATTTTTTATTAAGACAACAGGAAAACAAATCAGCCTAATCCTTTTACCCTGCCTGTCGTTGGTGCCAATTTAATATTAAGGGCTTTGCTTGTAAACAGTAATAAACATTGAATTTGCTGAATTGTGGACGAAAAAATTGAAAAAATAGCTATATAGATACTCCTGGACCAAAGCCGACCCCGCCTCGATAACACCAGTGTGTTCTCTTCACTGAGCCTCTGAATGGACGTGGGATACCCCCTCTGCGTACCGATTACGAGAGCGCAGGCAGGCGTTGCAGGAGATTGATGTGCTTACTGCTCAGGCTATGGGGCTGACGCTCAATGAGCCGCAGACAATTTACCGGATCCAGTTCCCGGTTGCGCAAAGAGTATGAAAAGCGAAACCTTCTACGATCAGAAGGGGAGAATTGTCTTTACCGCAAATATGTTATCCGGGTAGGTTTCCCAGGAAGAAAAACCCGAAGCAGGGGGAAGCACTCGGCTGGGAAGATATCTGCGACATGGTTTCTGGAACAGTCAGCCGTACAGTAACCGACGATACACTGCCAGGAGGTCCTGTGGAACGGGAAATTGTCTACTATGCACCCTTGACCGGTGCGACCGAAGCTGACTATGAGAGAGCCTGGCGGGAATTTGAGCCGCGGGGAGTCTCAAAAATGATTCCCCACCATTATTTCCCAACAAGTCAAGCGGGGAATTATCGACTTTCTCCTGACCACCTTCCTTCCCAGGACCCGGCCCGGCCCCATGGTTACCAGAATTCCTCCAGCGGGAACAGATTGTTCAAGGGACCTTACCTGTCCCTCAAGCTCCTTCCTTCAGGTACCATCCGCGAAAACTTTTTCCCGATGTTCCTACCGGATTTATCCCCTATTCGCATCAGCAGAAATCCTTTCGCGCCTCCAGAAGCACTCAGCCCGTTCCACGTTAGTAGCCACAGGAACCGGAAGCGGAAAAACCGAATGCTTTCTCTCATCCCATCCTTGACTACTGCTATCGGTGCATCGGGGTGAGCCGTAATCAAGGCGGTAATCATTTACCCTTGATGAATTCTGCCAACGACCAGGCTGGGCGGTTTGCTAAAACCATCTTTAAAAACTCCAAACTGAAAGGAAACGTATCGGTAGGCCTCTATATCGGCGGGGAGAGCAGGACACCGCCAGCTCGCTCATGACCGAAGATCACGTGATTACCGACAAAGCCCTTCTGCGGGAAGTCCCTCCCGACATCCTCCTGACAAACTACAAAATGCTTGACCTGCTGCTGATCAGACAGGAAGACAGCGCCATCTGGAAGGACAACTCCACCGAAGCCCTCAAATACCTGGCAGTCGATGAGCTGCACACCTTTGACGGAGCTCAGGGCACCGATCTGGCCTGCCTTATCCGCCGCCTCAAACACCGCCTGGGAACCCCTGCCGATCACCTCTGCTGCATCGGCACCTCTGCGACTATTGGAGGACCGGAGGAACGCGAACCCTTGCGCGCCTATGCCCAGGCAATGTTTCAGGAACCCTTTGATGCCGAATCCATCATTATAGAGGAGAACCAGAGCCCGGCAGTATTTCTGCAGGATGAGGAGATTCTCTACGAAGGAATCTCCGGTACCGATCCTGATGTTCTCGATATCAGCAGCTATACCCGGGCGGAAGCCTACATAGCAGCCCAGGCGCAGCTCTGGTTCGGCATGAAAGTGAAGAACGCCGCCAGCACAGCCTGGCGCAGACAGCTTTCAGGATTTCTCAAGCACCACGACATCTTCCAGCAGTTCCTTCTCCAGCTCAACGGCAGAATCTTGACCGAAGAGGAGCTGACCGCCGTTCTCAGAAGTATCATAGGAGAAGAAGCGGAACCCGACTACGTCAGGCAGCTTGCGCTCAGCCTCATCTCACTGGTCACCTGGGCCCGGGATCCCGATCAGGAGCGGGAATCGCCCTTTCTCCACGTAAGATATCAGCTGTGGCTGCGTGAAATGCGGCGCATGGTTTCTGAGGTGTCACTGAAGCCGCATCTGGAGTTTTACGATGACCTCCACCAGGAACCGGGCCGGCAGTACTTGCCGGTAGTCTACTGCAACGAATGCGGAGCAGCCGGCTGGGGAGCCGTGCGAAGGGAAAGCGAAATTCACTATCAAGGCGAACTCGAACGCTTCTACAATGCCTTTTTCGGCTACAGCAAAGACACCTACTACCTCTATCCAAGAGAACAGGCGCACAGCGAATGGGGCAGTGAGGATACCGTACAGCAGCTCTGTCCCGAATGCCTCGCGATAGAAGCCTTCCGCAGCCAGCAGCAGTGCGGCTCCTGCGGCCATACCGGCCTCATAACCGTGCAGGTCCACAACCCCCGGGTTACCACGAAGGAGCGTACCTACGGAACCCATGACTGTCCTTTCTGCGGAGGACATAACAGCCTCACCATTGCCGGCCGCCGGTCCTCAAGCCTGATCAGCGTCGCGCTTTCTCAGCTCTTTGCCTCCTCCTTCAATGATGATAAAAAAGTCCTCACCTTTTCCGACTCGGTGCAGGATGCTTCCCACCGGGCTGGATTCTTTGCCGCCCGAACCTGGCGCTTCAATTTTCGCACAGCGCTCAAGCAGTTCCTCGATACCAGAAGCATCCCTCTTACCCTCTCTGAAGCCGGAGCCGAGTTCAGCAGATGGTGGTCCCGTCGCTGGGAAGATGTATCGGAGCATGAAAAATACCTGGCTACCTTTACCCCGCCTGACATGGAATGGCTCCATGAGTTCAGGAAGTTTCAAAAAGAGGGCATAACACGGAGCACCGGGGATCTGCGGAAACTTGTCGACCAGCGTCTGAACTGGGAAATAACCAGTGAGTTCGGCTTCAGTGCCCTCATCGGGCGAACGCTTGAAAAAACTGCATCCGCGACAGCCTCATTTCCCCTGGATTTGATTGGGGCAGCAGCCGTTCAGATCCAGCGGATTATCGAAGAAGAAATTGAGGGCATATCAATCCCTGCCCCTGCGCTCATCAGGTACCTGACCGGCCTGCTTGCCGGTATGAAGCTTAAGGGAGCAGTTGACCATCCCGCACTCAAACGCTACATCGAATCCTCCTGCAATCCCTATCTCTTCAGCAATATCGGCGGAAACGAACTCTACATGCCGCGCATGGGGTCCAATTCCCGTCTCCCTGAATTCTTTGTTATCAGCGGCGGCTCAAACCGGCAGACAAACCTGATCAGCCGCAGCAGCACCCCGACCTGGAACCAGGATTGGCTGTACAAAACACTCGCGGGTGAAGATTCCCGAATAGCCGCCTATGATGAGCAGGTTGTCAGCCGTGTTATCACCGTCCTGAAACAGCACCATCTGCTGCTCGGCCGCTACGGAAAGCGCAATGAGGAACTGCTTACCCTCAACCCGGAGTATCTGCAGCTGAGCACCGCAGCAACGGTTATCAGCTGTAGAGTCTGCAGCCACACCCTGACTATACCGGAAGCCGATGAGTCAATCTGGATTGATATGCCCTGTCAGCGCTACGGCTGCAGCGGCAGCTATCAGCAGGCAGCAGAGCAGGAAGACTACTACCGCCGCCTCTATGAAGCTGGGGATATCGAGCGGATATTCTCGCGGGAGCACACCGGACTGCTGAGCAGGAGTGTGCGGGAAGAGATCGAACATCAGTTTATAACTCACCAGCGGCCGACTGATCCCAACGTTCTTTCCTGTACTCCGACCCTTGAAATGGGCATCAATATCGGGGACCTCTCGTCTGCCATTCTCTGCGGCGTTCCCCCAGCCAGGCCCAGTACCTGCGGCGGATCGGCAGAACGGGAAGAACGGACGGCAACTCCTTCATCCTGACCGTGGCCGAAGGAGCTCCGCACGATCAGTTTTCTTCTCCCAGCCGTTGGACATGATCAGCGGAACCGTTTCGGCTCCCACATCTATCTTAATGCCCCGGCAGTACTCGAGCGGCAGTTCGTCGCCTTCTGCTTTGATGTGTGGATCGCGTCTCCCGGCACCGTCATGAAAGTGCCCCGATGATGGAAGAAATCCTGACTGCCGTCGAGCATGCCAATACCAGCGCCTTTCCCTACACCTTCTTTTCCTTTATCAGCCTGCGGCGTCACGACCTGCTCGAAGCCTTCAGCGCCCTGTTTGCCGCGGAACTCGATGTGCATGCCGAAGCCTACCTGCGCAGTTTGTTCTCGGCAATGAGCAGGAGATTCTCTCGCTCGAAGAAAGCTCCTGTCGACAATACACAAGCTGAAAACCGATCAGGACGGGCTGACAGCCCGCTGGAAGCAGTATGGAAAAGCGGTCAGGGAGATGAAGAAAAAAGCCGGCAAGGGGATAAGAACTACCTTGATGATCTGCAGCATATGATCCAGGAACGTTCAGCCCTGCATTCGTTTATCAAGCGCAACAAAAAAGCAGACGTATAACTTCCTTACCGATGAGGGCTTTCTGCCCAACTACGCCTTCCCCGAAGCCGGGGTGCTGCTGAGATCGATCATCCTCTACAAGAAATCCGTTCCCGACGGGCACGGTAAATATCGTAAAGAGACCTTCGAGTATGAACGGCCGGCACGATCTGCCATCCGTGAGCTCGCACCCGACAACACCTTCTACGCCGAAGGACGGAAGGTGGTTATCGACCAGATCGATGTTACCGCATCGGAAGTAACTCAGTGGCATCTCTGCGACCAGTGCAGCTACGCCGTGCCCGAAGCCGCGATGCAGGCGGTAAAAACCTGCCCTCGCTGCGGCAGTCCCATGTGGGCCGATGTATCGAGAACCCGTTCCATGATCCGCCTGTCACAGGTCTATGCAACCACCCTGGAACGTGAGAGCCGTACCTTCGATGAATCGGAAACCCGGGAACCGCTGTTCTACAACCAGCATGTGCTCGTCGATATTGATCGTGACCAGATCCTTGAATCCTGGCAGCTCGTGCACGAACAGCTGCCCTTCGGCTTTGAATTCATCAAGCAGACAGCCTACCGGGAGATCAACTTCGGTCCGTTACGTAATAATCAGGATACGATGGTCATTGACGGAAAGGAGATAGAGATTACCGGCTTCACCGTCTGTAAAGAGTGCGGGAAGGTCCAGAACGGCAACGGCAGTCGCGACAACGACAAGCCTCAGCATGCAGTGACCTGCTCCCATTTCCGGGCTCACACACCGCCTCCCCCTGAGGCCTACTATGAGGGCATATTCCTCTACCGGGAGTTCAGTTCGGAATCAATACGCATTCTCCTGCCCGTTACCGCGCTTACCGATGAACGGTCCATCGAGTCGCTGATCGCCGCCTTGTTTCTCGGGCTGAAAAAGAAGTTTGGAAATATTGATCACATCTCTTCAACGCTCGTCTCATCACCGGTAGAGGGCGGAGGAGACCGGCGCAGCTATCTCATTCTCTTCGATACGGTTCCCGGCGGAACCGGGTATCTGAAGCAGCTGATGAAGCAGCCGGAGGAGATGATCGATGTACTCCAGCGTTCCCTGGATACGATGCGCTCCTGCACCTGCACAACCACCGACAAGGACGGCTGCTACCGCTGCCTGCTGGCCTATCGCAGGAGCCGGAAGCAGAACCTGACTTCCCGCAGTCTGGCCGTGGAGATTATCAGCACGCTGCTCAGCGGATACACCGAAATCAGGAAAGTCACCTCGCTCGATGCAATCTCTTTCAACAAGCTCTACGACAGTGAACTGGAGATGAAGTTTATCGACACCCTGCGCGGAAGCAGGGCCCCGATAAGCGGCTCTCCGGTTTCCCTGCAGAAGTACCTGCCGACTCCCGGCGGCAATCCCGGCTGGTTCATGACCATCGGCGGAGCGCAGTACCTCATCGAACCGCAGGTCTCCCTCGGGCCGGCTGTTGGACTTCAGCATCCCTCGAAGCCCGATTTCATGATCTATCCCCGTATCCCCGGAAAACCGGAACAGGGACGTCTGCCGATTGCCGTATTCACCGACGGCTATCAGTATCATAAAGATTCAATCGATGCCGATACCGCCAAACGGATGGATCTGGTGCAGAGCAGCAAGTACCGGGTCTGGTCGATTACCTGGGACGATCTGAATGATAAGACCGAATCGCTGCTCTATGCTCAGCAGTCCGGGTCTTTTCATCAGGCGCTTGCCTTGTATGAGCTGGAACATCCTGAAGCGTTTCTGGGGAAAAACTCATTTCAGCTGCTGCTTCTGCTGCTTGAGGAGTACAACCAGGATGCCTGGCAGAAGTTCAGCGCCGCTTTGGCTATGACGTTTGCCAAGCCCCGGCCGCTGGAGCGTAAGGATCCCTCTTCTCTCCAGCACTTCTGGCATGAGTATACCCTCCATGATGAATATGAAGGGGTAGGGGGTACCGGGGCAGGAGAAACCGCGGCAGGAGCAGGGCGCGTCATTCATGCTTGCGAAGGGGTTCCGGTAGTCGAGCATATCGGATTTTTTGCCCGGCAGGGTGGGAAAAAGCCGGAGAAACATGACTTTTTTACCTATCTGGTTTTTCACGATCAGGATGCGCAGCCGATTGCGGATGCAGAGCGGAAGCGACTGTGGAACGGCTTTCTTTACCTCTATAACATTCTGCAGTTTCTGCCAAATACCAAAGCGCTCAGCAGCAGGGGCATCGCGAAAGGGCTCTACTGGGGGATTACGTTCTCCGAATTTC
>JAGYPA010000063.1 GCA_018399255.1 Spirochaetales bacterium
TCATCGATCAGACCATCTCCGCAAGTGCAGCCCTCGCCCTTTTCGGTACATATTTATTGACTTTGCCGGATTGAGATATTAGTTTAATTATAAGTTTGAAAATCTTTCATACAATCAAGGCTCAGAATTATCTCTGAAACCAAGTTATTACATCATATGAGAAAGTTTAAACCAACTGGGAGGAAATATGAAAAAGTTACTTATTGCATGTATCCTGTTATTGTCTGCGGGACTTATATTTTCTGCGGCGCAGGAAGAAACCGACACTCGGGAACCTTTGGCAGTTGCTATGGAACTGCAGTATCCGCCATTTGAAATGAGCGACACCTCCGGCAACCCTGCCGGCATAAGCGTCGAAATAGCCAAAGCACTCGCCGATTACCTCGACCGACCCGTTGTCATCGAAAATACCGCATGGACCGGACTTATCCCCGCTCTCCAGACCGGCAAAGTAGACATCATCATCTCTTCTATGACCATAACCGAAGAACGCCAGAAAGTCGTCGACTTTTCCGACCCCTATATAAAGTCTGGCCTGACACTGCTTATAGCCAAAGACTCACCCGTTCAGACCTTCGCCGACCTCAACCAGACCGGTCGTACGGTAGCCGTGAAGTCAGGAACAACCGGAGCCCAGGTTGCCCGTGAACAGCTCTCATCAGCAACAGTCCGACTCTTTGACGAAGTTGCCGCAGCTGTACTCGAAGTAGCCCAGGGTAAAGCCGATGCCTTCATCTACGATGCCCTGACCGTCTACGAAAACCACATGAAACACCAGAACACCACCAGAGTCAATATCCAGTCCATACCGGGCACCGACGGCTTCTGGGGCATGGCAGTTAAAAAAGGCAATGAAGAATTTCTGGCCGATGTTAATTCCTTTATCGGAGAATTCAGAGAATCTGGCGGCTTCAATGCCCTCGCGGATCAGTTTCTTGGAGAACAGAAAGCCATATTTGATGAATCAGGAGTACCTTTCTTTTTCGACCTGTAGCACCTGCAGCAGACCTGCGGCGTGCAGAATCGCGGCACAGGCAGTACCACCGAGAAAGCCTGAAACGGGAGACCCTGTCCCCTGAAACGGCTGTGCCTGAAACGGCTGCGCCTGAGACCGACCCTGTGATACAGACCCCTGAGGAGTTTACCGTGCCGAAAAAGAACCTATCCCCCCGGCTGCGTGACCAGACCCTGCAGGAGCAGGACGGATTGCAGCGGAAAAATCCCCCGCGAAGCAGCTCACAGCTCCGCCGGGGGCACTTTTTTCGCGCCCTGTTTCTCAGACCCGTTTCCCCGGACAGCTCCCCCCGACAAAAGGACAACCGCGGAATACTTGCCTTCAATACCCTGCTGGTAGTGCTGCTGCTGTCAGGCCTCATGTGGTTCGGCTTCAGCCGGCTCCAATACACCTTCATGTGGGAAAATGTCTGGATATACCGGGTGAACCTGTTTAACGGATTTCTGATGACCATCCTTATCTCACTCGGAAGCCTGCTGCTCAGCACTCTCCTGGGGGTGTTCTTCGGACTCGCCCAGCGCAGCCGGATACACATCCTCAGAATATTCTCCCGCTTCTACATCGAAATCATCCGCGGAACACCCCTGCTCGTGCAGATTCTGATCTTCTTCTATGTAATAGCCAATGCTCTGGGGGTCGAAAACCGCTACACTGCGGGAATCGTCGTAATGTCCATTTTCTCCGGCGCCTATCTGGCCGAAATCATCCGGGCTGGTGTTGACAGCGTCGGCACAACCCAGATCGAAACCGCCAAAGCCATTGGACTCACAAAACCCCAGACCTACCGCTTTGTCATCTTTCCGCAGGTCATAACCCGGGTGCTCCCGCCCCTTGCCGGACAGTTCGCCTCACTCATCAAGGACTCGTCCCTGCTCTCGATTATTGCGATAAAGGAATTTACCATGGCCGCCCGTGAGGTTAACGCGAATACCTTCTCCACCCTGGAAAGCTACATACCGCTGGCTGCAGGCTACCTTCTGCTGACCATCCCCATCTCATTCCTTACCAAACGTCTGGAAAAGAGGTTCAGCTATGAGACTTGAAATCGCCAACCTGACAAAACGATTCGGGGACAACGTCGTGCTCGATTCGGTCAACCTGACCCTCGATGGAATAAACTCCCTGGTGCTCATCGGGCCCTCGGGGGGCGGTAAGACCACCCTGTTGAGAATTCTCGCCGGTCTCGAACATATGAACGACGGAAATATCATCATAAATTCCCACTGCCTCAACTGCCCTGAGCAGGAACTGCTCGAGTACCGACGGCATATAGGTATGGTCTATCAGGCGTATAATTTGTTTCCCCATCTCACGGCACTGCAAAATATCGTTCTGCCCCTCACGCAGGTGCACGGGATGGAAAAGAGAGCTGCCGAGGAGCACGCCTGCTCACTGCTTGAGCGCTTCCACCTTGCCGAACACGCCCACAAGCACCCTGCTGCACTGTCGGGCGGGCAGCAGCAGCGGATAGCCATCTGCCGGGCGGTCGCCATCAAACCGGAATATCTGCTGCTGGATGAACCGACGTCGGCTCTCGACCCGGAATATACTTCCGAGGTTCTGGATCTGATTGAGGAGCTGCACGAGGAGGGCATGGAGCTGGTCCTGGTCACCCATGAGATGGGATTTGCCCATAATGCTGCCGACTATGTGCTGTTTATTGCCGATGGCGGCATCGCTGCCCACGGAACCCCAAAAGATATTTTTGAAACCCGCGAAAATCCCCGGGTCAACCGTTTTCTGGACAAAGTTCTGAAATACACCTCCTGAATAGTTGCCTGCTTGCCGTATATACTGATACAATTATGGGCATATGCAAGTATTGTTTCTTTACACAACCTGGCACGGGTCAGTGCCCGCGGCAGCCAGGACTATAGCCAATTTCCTCGGGGCTGAAGCGGTTATGTATGATATTGAACGCGACAGTATTCCCGATGATGTTCAGGAGAGTTTCGACTGCATCATCTTCGGAACTTCTGTGCATGATGACAGGATTCCGGATTCCATGAAGGCGCTCCTTTCCGAAGCACTGCTTTCCGACAGACAGCCCTCTGATAATTCAAATTCTGCTAATTCACATTCTGATAATTCAAATTCTGATGCCCGGTTTCCCGAATCCCTGCATTCCGCCGGCACCAGAATTCCATGGGCGCCGCTAATCGGTTTTTACATTCTGTCTATCAAAGGACCTGAACGGACCACCGCCGTTATAGAGCGGGACATTCCTGCAGAGGTTCGAAAAAAATTTGATGTGCTCGGCATGTTCGGCGGCAGGCTGCAGTCTGACAAGCTCTCTTTCTTCGAGCGTCGGATACTGCGCCAGATAAGCATCAGCGAGACCCAGATAAAGACCCTCGACGAGATCAAGATCCGTAAATTTGCGGCAGCCGTAGAGAGCAGCTATCTGAATTCCCCCACCAAAAAGAGACCAGGAAATATCCCGGGACAGACACCTGTCAGCAAGGCAAAGAGGCGGGCTGCTGTTCCGCCAGCAAACTGATTCAAGCTGATCTTTTTTTCAAGCTGATAGTTACTTCAAGCTGATCTTTACCAGCTGATGGTATCTGGCTGCCGGTTTTCAGGCCACCGGTTTTCCAAGAATGGTCGGGAGGGCTGCCGGAGCGGCTGCGCGTCCCTTCAGCTCCGTATCCATCGTATAAAGTGCGTTATTATCACCCTTAATCATCCTGAGTCGGGTAAGCATATCGTCGGCGGTATCTTCCTCCTCCACCTGCTCATCGACAAACCACATCAGAAAACTCTCGGAAGCGTAATCGTTGAGCTTACGGGAAATCCCCACCAGCTTATTTATCAGCTTAGTTACATGAGCCTCGTGTTCGGCCACCTGCTGAAATACCGCCTCGGCAGATTCCCAATCGGTTTCCGGTCCGGCAATCGCCTTGAGCTCTATCCTGCCGCCGCGCTCGTTCACGAAATTGTACATCTTCATACCATGCATCGTTTCCTCAAGGTACTGACAGCGCATCCAGTTAGAAAAACCGGAAAGATTCTGGTCCTCGAACCAGCTGCTCATCGACATATACAGATACGCCGAATAAAACTCCGCATTAATCTGCTCATTAAACGCATCCTGCATCTCTTTATCAATACTCATACCCGAACTCCTTTTCTATACATTGCATTTATTGTATTTATTCCCAAACGAAGCGAGAGGAGCGGAACCAACTTGTTTCCGTATCATCAAGATGTCTTCTCGGATTTTCAACCATACTAATGGTATCATCAAGGTTTGTCTTCCATGTCCTCCTTACTGTTTCATAGCTCACATTGAGAAACCGTGCTATTTCGACAAAAGGAACCTGTTCGGCGAGGCGTAAGTATGAGGAGTTCTTGCGAGTTCCCTACCTTGCGGTGTCGATGAAAGCGGCGATCGCACCATTTTGCCTTCAGTCTCACTGATGTGGAGATCATTGAATATTCTACGCAATATTAGTTCCGAAGGCTGGACCAACAACCCCCTGCTGTTGAGCTGCGGTATCTGCAATGGATCAGCATCAGCAAGCAACTTTTTGTATTTTACCAGAGCCTGATCTGGATCCTTGGCAAACGGCCGCAGCACCAGCTCTTTTTCTATCAGATCAGAACGGTTTTTCAGTATATGCGTATATCCCAGCCATGGGTACTTTTCAGGAGACTTCACCAGCTTCGCCTTCACTGGATTATAGGCAATGTACGGCAGCAGCTTGAAATAGTAATCTCGCTGCCAAACTTCGATTGCCTGGTATGATGAATTATACAAGGTTCCGCTGCGCCTATGTCTTGTGTTATACAAGCGGGTAAACTGCTGTTTGAGCATTCCCAGAATTTTTCCGGTCGGCACGGTTCTTTCGAGCAGCAGCAGATGGAAATGCGTATTCAAAAGCGCAAAATCCATCAAACTGAAATCAAATTTCTTCTGATAATCCCTCAGTATTTCCAGAAAAAGCATCTTGTCCCCATCACTATTAAACAGGTACGCTCTGTTATGTGCCTGCTGATACACATGTTTAACCGTTCCGTCATAATACTGCCTCATCGATATCACTTTTTTTCCCATTGTCTTTCTCTAGGAGTCTGTAGAACTCCCCCGCCTCCTTTAATTGTTGTTGTCAGTTGAGGCTCTCCCTCCCCTGCCACCATTGCTGCCTCTCCACTCCATTATCTATGAACCAGAAAAAATCCTGTAAAAATTCAATTTTCTCGAAAATTTTTTAATATTTCTTCAACAGTAAGCCGAACCATTACGGATTAGTTAACCTAACTTCTTTCCAGGAGTCTGTCGGAGTTAGGATTTTGAAGCGAAAAGAACGAGGTTTTAGGCAGGATTTTGGGTTGATAGAGCCTGATAATTACATTATCAGGCGATTCCCAGTACGGGATCCCTGGCAAAACCCTCGTTCTTTGCAGCCAAAAAGCAACCAGTTGGTGAGCACACCAACTGGTTGTGGTGATAACTCCGACAGGCTCCTAGGGTGACAGTTGCAACTTTCGGAGAACGCCAGCAAAAAATGCCAGGCAAAAGTGCAAAATTTGTGCGAAAGCAATCTTCCACCTCGGCTAAGGTCGGCTCATTTTACGTAACAGCAGGTGGCGAGACAAGGCAAATATACTGTTGCTTTCAGGGCAAAAGAATGCCTAGAGGGTCAAACTAAGCCACGGCAAAAACACACGTGTCGCACGAGTAGAAAGGGGTGTGATTTTGCAGGGGCCAGCGACCGAAAAAACATGTATTTCAACGTGCTTACGCTCTCCTATGCACAGCAAGCCTGCTGATTGAGGGGCAGCATCGGGGGACCGGCTGCTGCTCGTGTGACGTGTGTATATTGAGCCGACCTTAGCCGTTTTTCAGGCTTGGAGGCAGATCTCTATGAAACAAGGACTTACTGACGGTAAAATTTCTACTCGTGCGACATGTGTAAAGTGAGCCGACCTTAGCGCCCGGAAGCGGTGGAAATTGCCGATTTCCATCGGAAATCCAATTTCCATCGGAAATCCAATTTCCATCGGAAATCCAATTTCCATCGGAAATCCAATTTCCATCGGAAATCCAATTTCCTCCTTATTTCTGGGAAATCGAAGATTTCCCAAGGGAAATCCGATTTCCTCCTCATTTCACCTACGCCGACACACATCTTCCAATTTCGCAGCCGACACACATCTTCCAATTTCGCAGCCGACACACGTCTTCCGATTTCTCCGCATCTGCTATTCACGTTATACGCCAAACACGGTATAGTTAACCAGACAGCCGCTGCCGGATAAAAAAGTGCAAAACGTCTGTCGGAGTTATCACGACAAATAGTTGGTGGGCCCACCAGCAGGTTGTCGTGATAACCCCGACAGGCTCCCAGAAACGAAACATGACAAAAAATACCAGTGAGGAAGCAATGACTGATTTTGTCCATCTGCATAACCATTCAGACTACTCCCTGCTCGACGGAGCCGCCACCATCCCCAAACTGGTTGCCCGGGCCAAAGCTCTCGGCATGCGCCACCTTGCCCTCACCGACCATGGAAACATGTTCGGAGCCCTGAAATTCTACCTCGAATGCAACAAGCAGGAGATCAATCCCATAATCGGCAGCGAATTCTACGTAGCCGGCACCTCCCGGCACATCAAAAGCGGCAGCGAAAGCGGCAACCGCTACAGCCACCTCATACTCCTGGCAAAAAACTACCAGGGCTACAAGAACCTGATGCAGCTCAGCTCTGCCTCCTATACCGAAGGCTTCTACTACAAACCGCGCATCGATTTCGAACTGCTCGAACAGTACAGCGACAACCTCATCTGCCTCTCGGCCTGCCTGGGAGGGGAAATCCCCTACCTGCTGAGAAACGACAACTACGCCCAGGCCAAAGAACGGGCCCTGTACTACCGCAGCCTCTTCGGAGAAGACAACTTCTACCTCGAACTGCAGGACCACGGCCTGCCGGATCAGAAAAAAATCAACCCCATGATGCTCAAACTCTCCAAAGAGACCGGCATCCCCCTGGTGGCAACCAACGACATCCACTACCTTGAACAGGAAGATGCCAACGCTCAGGACATCCTCATCTGCATCGGCACCAACCGCAAAAAACATGAACTCGAGCGGATGAAATTCCAGTCCGACCAGTTCTACATGAAAACCGGGGACGAAATGGCCGCCCTCTTCCCCTATGCCCCGGAAGCCATCACCAATACCCTCCGCATCGCCGAAGCCTGCAATATCACCATCGAACTGCCCGGACCGCTGCTCCCCCGCTACCAGATCCCCGCCGAGTTCAGCACCCCGGACGACTACCTGCGCCACCTGACCATGGAAGGGCTCGACAAACGCTATCCCGCGGTGACCGAAGATATCCGCAAGCGGGCAGAATTCGAGCTCGATGTCATCATATCGATGGGCTTTACCGGATATTTCCTTATCGTATGGGACTTTATACACTGGGCCAAACTGCACGGCATCCCCGTCGGCCCGGGACGAGGATCGGGAGCCGGATCGATCGCCGCCTACGCGCTCACCATAACCGACATCGACCCGCTCAAATATGAACTGCTCTTTGAGCGCTTCCTCAACCCCGACCGCATCAGCATGCCCGACTTCGATATCGACTTCTGCTTCGAACGGCGCCAGGAAGTTATCGACTATGTAACAGCCAAGTACGGCAACGACCGGGTAGGACAGATCATCACCTTCGGAACCCTCAAAGCCAAAGCCGTGGTAAAAGATGTCGCCCGGGTTCTCGACATCCCCTTCGCCGAATCCGATGCCATCTCCAAGCTCATCCCCAACGACCCCAAAATGACCCTGGCCAAGGCCATGCAGCAGGAACCGCAGCTCGTCGAACTGGAACAGAGGGGGGGCATCTATGCCGAACTTTTCGATGTCAGCCGGCGTCTCGAGGGACTCAGCCGCCACTGCTCCACCCACGCCGCCGGAATCGTCATCGGTCACGACACGTTGACAAACTACGTCCCGCTCTACCGGGAACCGAAAACCGGAGCCATATCTACCCAGTTCACCATGGACCTGCTCGAAGACTGCGGACTGGTAAAAATGGACTTTCTCGGACTCAAAACACTCACCCAGATAAACAATGCCGTCAAGCTGATACGTAAGCGGGGGCTGGATTTCTCCATCGACACCATCCCCGAAAACGATGCCGCAACCTTCGCCTTGCTCGGGGACGGACGAAGCGCCAGCATCTTTCAGTTTGAAAGTTCCGGCATGCAGGGAATCCTGCGGAGCGCCAAACCGAACTCGATAGAAGACCTCATCGCCCTGAACGCCCTCTACCGGCCAGGCCCGATGGCCAACATACCCCAGTTCATCGACAGCAAAAACGGCAAAACCACGATCCGCTATCCTCATCCCGACCTCGAGGAGACCCTCAAACCCACCTACGGCGTCATTGTCTACCAGGAACAGGTCATGAAGGTCGGCCAGATAATCGGCGGATTCAGCCTCGGCAAAGCCGACATCATGCGGCGGGCTATGGGGAAGAAAAAGATCAAGGAGATGGAGACCCTCAAGGCCGAGTTCATCAATGGTGCCCTCAAAAAGGGCTACTCCCAGAACTTTGCCAAAGAGGTCTTCGAGATGCTCGAACCCTTTGCCGGGTACGGATTCAACAAATCCCACGCCGCCGCCTATTCGGTAATCGCCTATCAGACCGCCTACCTCAAGGCCAACTATCCGGTGGAATTCATGGCGGCCACCCTCACCAACGAGATCAACAATACCGACAAACTGACCCAGTATATCAGCGAAGTAACCCAGATGGGCATCGACATCCTCCCGCCGAATATCAACCTCTCCGACGGCGTCTTCAGCGTCGCCGACGGCAAGATCGTCTACGGGCTTATCGGCATCAAGAATGTCGGATCAGGCGTAGTCGGCCGGATTATTCAGGAGCGGGAAGCCAACGGGCCATATGCGACCTTTATCGAGTTCATCAACCGGATCGATATAAAATCTGCCAACCGCAAGACCCTCGAGGCCCTGATCAAGGCAGGAGCATTCGACTCCATGGAGGAAAACCGGGCTACCCTGCTGCTCAATCTCGAAAGCGTCACCGAATATGTGGCCCGCCGCAAGGAGGCCGAACAGTTCGGCCAGACCTCCCTGTTCGACATCCAGGATGAGGAGGCCCTGGGCAACTTCGAGATGCAGAAGGTTGAGGAAATTTCCAGCGCCGGGAAGCTGGAATTCGAACGAGAGCTGCTGGGCTTCTACTTCTCCGGGCATCCGCTCGATGCCTACCGCGAAACCTGGAACCGCTGCGTCAGGGTGGATCTCTCCCGCCCGGACCGGCTCACCAACGGGCGGGCCTGCAATCTCCTGGGCATCGTAACCGCCAGACGCACCATCGTAACCAAAAAGGGACTTCCCATGGCTTTTATTACCATCGAGGATTTCAACGGATCGATGGAGCTGATTATTTTTCCGAAGGTATGGACCGAGATCAGGCAGATGGTTGAGCCGGACCGTATCCTCGGCTTTACCGGGAAGTTTGACCTCACGAAGCCCGAAGAACCCAAATTCCTGGTGGATACCGTCGTGCCCCCGGAGAACCTGAGTCCCGAGGGGATCTCCCGGATTCACATCAGAATTGCCAAACAGCTGGCAGAAAGCGATTCGCTCAACGGGCTGCGGGACAGGCTGCTCGATGTGCCGGGAAACTGCTCGGTGTTCATTCACGTCGCCGACGAAGACCCGGCCGATGAGAAAATCGTGCAGGTTTCCGACCAGCTGCGGGTTGCTTTTTCCGAAAACTTTGTCGATAGTATAAAGGACAGCCCGATAGTACGGGACGTCTGGCATTCATAACCGAACCGGCTGAATCCGTTGCGACGACCTGATGTATACTGATGTATCCTGACGATCTGATGTATACTGAAGATCTGAAGCGTTACGAAAATCCGCTGCTGCATAGATTTGCAGCGTTTACGGATACCGCCGATTCAAGGAGCTTATCATATGCAGGCATTACAGATAGCATCGGGCTTTATCAGCACGCTGCTCTCACTCTATTCATTTGTCATTGTTATCAGGATTTTCCTCTCCTGGGGGGGAATCGGGGCCGCCAGATTCGGTAAGTTCTACGATTTCATCACCCGGATAACCGATCCCTATCTCAATGTCTTCCGCTCAGTACCCGGCATGCAGCGGGGGATGCTGGACTTCTCACCCATCATAGCCATGATATTTCTCGGCATCATGAACAATGTTTTCTCCATCTTTGCCGATCAGGGCAAGATCACCTTCGGGATTGTGCTGGCGCTGATCACTCAGGCGGTCGGATCGGTCATCTCCTTTTTCATCATCCTGTTTATCATCCTGTTTGCCGTCCGGCTGCTGCTGGAATATCGAAAAGCTCCCAACTCCATCCAGTATATCGCCATCCTCGATACCCTGCTCTCGGGAATGACCGAACGGGTCCACCGGCTGCTGCTGCGGGGCCGTGAGGTGCCGATCAGGACGCTTCTCACCTACTCCATCATTACCTTTATCGTGATCAACCTGATTTTCAAGGCCGCAATTGGCTGGCTCTCGGCCTTTTTTATCCAGCTTCCCTTCTAAGGAACAAACCTGATGTACCTGAGGGAACTGCAAAAGCCGATTACCGAACTCCACGGTATCGGCAAGAGCACGTTCACAGCCTATGCAGCACTGGGCATCACAACCTGGAGCGATCTGCTGCTGCACTTTCCCCGGGCGTATGAGGACCGGACGGCAGTCCGACCCCTTTCCAGCGGATACGGCGGGGAACCGGTAAACACGATTGTCGAGGTTCTCTCTCACAGCTTTATCGGCAGCGGTCCCCGACGTACGCTCAAGGTGACCGTTGCCGACGAGAGCGCAACTGCCGCACTGGTCTGCTTCGGGCGCAATTTCCTGCAGGATATGCTGCGGGTAGGACGCAGGTTCTATCTCTACGGCACCTTCAGCCTCAAATATCATGAGCTGCAGACCAGCGCCTTCGAGGTCGAACCCTGGCTGCCGGACCAGCCGCCTAAGGCCTTCGGTCAGATTCTGCCGCTCTACCCACTCTCCGGCAAGCTTACCCAGCAGCGCCTCCGCAAGGATATTTCCGGGCTGCTTTCGGCAAAGATCAAGTATATCGAAAACGAACTGCCGGAGGAGCTGCGGGAATCGACCGGGCTGCTGCCGAAGGCCGAGGCTCTGGAGAATATCCACTTTCCGCGGTCCATGAAGGTGCGCGAGCTGGCCCGCAAAAGCCTGGCCTACGAGGAGCTGCTCTATCTCCAGCTCATGGTCCGCCGGCGGGTTCTCCGCCGTCAAGAGAGCGTTCCTCTGCGACAGATCTCCTCCTCGAAGAGCGCCGATCAGCTGGGCGCCGATCAGCTGGGAGAGCGGTTGGGGCAGCGGCTGCGGAAAAAGCTGCCATTCTCCCTTACCGCCGATCAGGAGACCGTGCTGCAGGAGATCGAAGCCGACCTGATGAGCCCGCGGCCGATGGCCCGCCTGGTTCAGGGCGATGTAGGGTCGGGCAAGACGCTCACTGCCTTCATATCTGCCCTCTCAGTGATCGAACGAGGCGGGCAGACAGCATTCATGGCTCCAACCGAGCTGCTCGCCCGCCAGCATGCCGAAAATGCGGCAGCGCTGCTCGAGCCCTTGGGCATCCGTCTGGCGTATCTCACCGGCTCGGTTCCCAAAAATCGCCGCGGGCTTATTTTGAAGGCCCTGCTCGCGGGTGATATTGATCTGATTATCGGCACCCACGCCCTTTTTTCCAAAGATGTCGTGTTCCGGAATCTCCGCTATGTCATTGTCGACGAACAGCACCGGTTCGGGGTGCTTCAACGGATTGCCCTCTCGAACAAGGGCGATCTTCCCGACCTGCTGCTCATGACCGCAACCCCGATTCCACGAACCCTGGCGCTCACGGTCTTCGGGGATCTCGATGTATCATCAATCCGGACCATGCCCCCCGGCCGGCTGCCGGTCAAGACGCACCTGGCCGCCGAAAAGAGCCGGGACCGGGTCTATGCCGCTGTCCGGGTGGAGTTTGAGCGGGGGCATCAGGCCTATTTTGTCTATCCGAGAATCGAGGATACCGGCAAGTCGGAGCTGCGGGATGCCGAATCGATGTACCGGTACCTGAGCGAAACCGTCTACCCGGGCATTCCGGCCGGGCTCATCCATTCCCGGATTGCCGAAGACGACAAGCTCTCTATTATGGAGAATTTCCGCCAGGGCAAACTGAGCTATCTGGTTTCGACGAGTGTCGTGGAGGTGGGGGTCGATGTGCCAAACGCGGCCTGCATGGTTATCGAGCATGCCGAGCGGTTCGGGCTCTCGGCCCTGCATCAGCTGCGGGGCCGCGTCGGACGGGGCTCCGTTCAGTCCTACGCCTTTCTTATCTACTCGGATGAGCTGAGTCCCGAGGGAAAGGAGCGGCTGATGGTAATGCGGGAGTCGCACGATGGTTTTGTGATTGCCGAAAAAGATCTGCGGATCAGGGGGCCGGGAGAGATTGCCGGCACCCGGCAGTCGGGATTTCTCAAGCTTACCGCAGCCGACATCATTCTTGACCATGAGCTGCTGCTGCAGGCCAGGCAGGATGCCGACCGGATTCTGGCCTCAGACCCGGGACTGCTGCATCCGGTCAACCAGGTATTTCCGGGAGGTGCTCAACCGCGTCCGCATTTGGATGACGACCGGACCGAAGGCTGACCCGGCAATCCTGCTTTTCCATCCAACCCGGCAATCCGTCCATTCCGCCCAACCCGGCAATCCTCCATCCAACCCGCCTAACCCGGCAATCCTGCACCTTCTATCCAACCTGCCCAACCCGGCAATCCTGCACCTTCTATCCAACCCGCCCAACCTGCCGGATCTGGAGCGCGGCCGGACCTGCCCTGTCTGTCCCTATTCCAGCTTGTCCCCGGAACATCAGCGCCTGGAGCACCTGAATGCCATAGGCAATACTATCATCGGTAAAATCGAAGGTATCCGAATGAATCGGGGCATGGTCGACCCCGGCTCCAAGCCAGAACATGCAGCCGGAGTTCTGGTAAGGTAGAAAGCAAAATCCTCTGCTCCCATAGCATGCATTTCGGCTGAATGTAGGCCTCTGCCCCGAGCATTTTCTCTACAGTCGCCTGCAGAACCTTTGTCCGGTTCTCATCGTTAATTACCGGCAGATAATTTCGCTTATTATACTCAATGGTATACTGACAGCGCTGTTTTCAGTCTGCCGTGCGCACCTCATCCTGAATGGCATCGGCCTTTCCCGTCTCCAGACTGGTATAGCGAATGGTACCTTCCAGTACAGCTTCAGCAGGGGATGACATTCGAGTTTTTTCTCCGCCCCACTGAACATACCGATATTACCGCACTCTCTTCCCGGGAAAAGCGGAGGGCTCCCCTGCAGGCGGATAACAGCGTCGGCAGCCGGCAGGAGAGGATTGTTGCCCTTCTCCGGCGTTGCTCCATGGGTGGCGGTGCCGCGAAAGGTTATCTTGAATTCATTGGCGGCCGCAAAGAAAATGCCTGGCTTCGAGGAGATTTTCCCCACCGGCAGTCCCGGCCAGTTATGGAAACCATAGACCGAAGAAAGGCCGTCGCAGACCCCTTTTTCCACCAGTTCCGCTCCCATGCAGAGCACCTCCTCCCCCGGCTGAAAAATGAAGCGGACGGTTGCCGGCAGATGCTTTTCGAAGGCTTTTGCCACTTTTGCCGTTCCCATAAGAATGCTCATATGGCCGTCGTGGCCGCAGGCATGCATAAGACCTTCTTTTCCTGAAGCATATCCGACTCCGGTTTTTTCCAGTATCGGCAGGGCATCCATATCGGCCCGCAGTCCGATAACTTTTCCGGGATCCCGACCGGGTATTTCAAAAACAAGATCGGTGCCGAGTTTCGGCTGCCAGTAGATGGGCTGCAGCTTGTCTGCCTCTGACTTCAGCAGTCGGCGGGTTTCGTGCTCCTTGCCGGCCAGCTCCGGTATCCTGTGCAGCCTCTGCCGCATTTCGCGAATTTCGGGAACTAATCCGTTTATGAATTCCCGCAGTGCTTCCCTCATGATCATCGATACGTCCTCCCATGGCGCTCAATCTTTCCAATGATGCAATTTAAAAATGCAGTCATTTTGGAATTGCCTCTATACTGTTTTCTGTTAACCGTCCCGGCCTTCCATCAGGTTCACCTTCCCTGTTTCCGTCAGGGGCGGCCTCCCGGCCTTCGTCAGAGTCGGCTTCGATACGGTCGACGTTCAAGCCTCCGTCAATTCCGCCACCAGCAGCAGCTGCGCGAAACTCAAGAGCCCGACCCCGTTTCCCAGCCTCTTCCAGCACCCCGATTTTCCTGAGAAACCAGGTTAGTTTAGCCGCCTGTCCGCCTGTTATTCCCGCTGACGCAGCCAGCTCCTTGTTGGTGAAACGCCCGGGAAGGTGCGAAGGTAACAGTATCCGATAGGAAGCTGGTTCATCAAGCAGGATCGTGTCGACGATAGTCTCCAGACGACGGTCGAGAATGCGTACCCCTTTTCGTCGCCAACTGCCTCCGCCATCATCTATCCGCTCCTCCAGCAGGGTAATCATGGCCAATTCCAGGAAAAATCGAGGATGCCGCACTGCCGCATGAATATACATCAGTTCCTTGCCGGCCAGCGCAGGCACCCCGTGCAGCGGGGATTTACGTTCCCTGATTATGCTGGTGCTGTCCTGATCATAGAGGCGGATGATTTTTTCCCGGGCGATAGGATAGACCAGGCGGACCCGATGCGATTCTAGTAGTTTGTCAATTTTCTTTCTGATATTCGAAAAGCTGCCGGTCTGGATTTCAATCACTTCGCCGGGGATGAGCACATCAACGATATACCCGGCAACCGGCTGCTCGGTAAGACCCTTCAGTTCACGGGCATAGTGGGTTTTCAGTGCTTCATGCAGGGACGATTCCCTCAGTTCTCCAATCATTACGGACCAATCATATCATAAGCTGATACGAAGAGAGTAGCCCCGCCTATTCCGGTCACCGATTCCGGTCACCGATTCCGGTCACCGATTCCGGTCGTCGATTCCGGTCACCGATTCCGGTCGTCGATTCCGGTCACCGATGCCGGTAAATTTTTCCTGTTCCCAGAATCCGGGAAGCGGTATAGAATCAGTCTATGCAGAAGCAGCCGCGTTACCATCGGTCTGAATACGGGACCGCTCGATCATTGAGATATCTCCCTTCAGCTCTCACCTCGGCGTTTCCCGGCACTCGCATATCCACCTTTCGCGGCCATCGCATCTGCGCTTTTCTCTGCACGCTCATGTTCGCCCTTCTCCTGGGATCCTGCGCTATCGACGGGGGGGAGCTTCCTGACCAATCTGCAATTATCACGGATGGCAGGACTCTGCTGAACTCCTTTTACGACCGTCTAGAGACCGCTGCTGCAGAAGAGCCGGCCCTTGCCCGGGTGGATACCATCGGCTTCATCCCCGACGGAGCCGATGGCTCATCCTTTGCGATAAAACGGATCATCATCACCGGCAATAGCGAACAGGCCACGATGGAGCCGGAAGACCGCCCGCGAATTCTGATTACCGGGGCAGTCCATGGTGACGAGCCGATCTCAGCTGGAATTGCGGTACAGCTGGCTGAATACCTTATCGATGCCTATGCTTCCGCTGATCCCAGAGCTTTCGGGGGTTCTGAAGTTTCTGAGGATCCCGGGGATTTCAGTGATTCAAGGCATTCCGGGGGGTTCAGGGATTCTGGAGCTGCGAAGGTGCGGGCCCTGCTTGATTCCTCCGCAGTGCATATCGTACCGGTGGTCAATCCCTGGGGATTGGTCCACGATTCCCGTCGGACCGAATCCGGTGTCGATATCAACCGGGATTTCGGGTATCCGGAACCTGATCCTGAGGAGTGGGCCGCCTACGAGCTGAACGACGAATGGTTTCATCCCTGGGTCCTCGGCTTCCAGGCCGCCGAAAGCAGGATCCTGCGCACCCTGTGCAAAGAGGAACTCTATCTTTTCAGCATTCAGGGCCATAATGGGGCAGAAAACATAAACCTGCCGATGGATTATCTGGAGTTTCTACGCTATTTCAATACTGATGCCGACCCAGTCACCCCGGAGAGCGCATCCTATCTGGATACCTATATACCGATCTATCCGATCATGGAGCAGTATGCCGATACGTATGCCGCCGCACTCGCCGACCTTCCCGGCTACAACGATTTTTATGCCACCGAAGGGGCCGACTGGTACATAGCCGACGGGACCTTCACCGACTGGCACTTCGGGGCACTCGGAGCCCCCGGTTTCACGATAGAGTACGATACCCGCAAAGGCTGGATTACCGGGAGTCAGATGGATACAGTGTGGAATGCCCATCGGGATGCCCTTATCGATCTGCTCGCCATTCACAGGCACCGGGTCTCCGGTGAGGTGGTCGATACTGCCGTCGACCGGCTTTCCTTTTCCCGGGTTGATGAGGCGCAAAGCCGCGGTCTCAGAGATCCCACCCCGATCGTGCTCACAGCCAGAGTCAACCCTTCAACACGATACTTCCATATACTGATGCCCGACGGCAGCTGGTCGCCTACCCGCATCTCACATGACGGGACCGAGGAGACGATCGCCGATATCCTGGTCGACAGCAGTCAGCAGGACTCCCTTCCGGTTCTTCTGTAATTCGGCTTGATTCAAAGGGAAGTGCGGTTTCGTGCAAGCAGTCCGGCTCGATTCCAGGGAAGAAAGTCGGATTTTCCAAAAAGGAAGTCGGATTTCCGATGGAAATCTTCGATTTCCCAAAAAATAGGGGAAATCGGATTTCTTTAGAAATCCAATTTCCACCGCTTTCTGGCGCCCGCCGGGCGCTAAGGTCGGCTCACTTTACACATGTCGCACGAGTAGAAATTTTAACGTCAGTAAGTCCTTGTTTCATAGAGATCTGCCTCCAAGTCTGAAAAACGGCTAAGGTCGGCTCAATATACACACGTCACACGAGCAGCAGACGGTCCCACGATGCTGCCCTTCAATCGGCAGGTTTGCTGTGCATAGGAGAGCGTAAGCACGTTGAAATACATGTTTTT
>JAGYPA010000064.1 GCA_018399255.1 Spirochaetales bacterium
CTTGCCGTGAAAAAGAGAGTATTTGCACTTTGTCTGTCATGGAAAAACGCCATCTGCCCACCGCTGAATCCCGCCTGCTCCTACTCGTGGGACTCGTGTATGTTAAGCCCGGCTTGGGCTCTCAGACCCCTTCTCAGCATCTCTTTACCCATCAATAACCTATTTGCCACCCTTCAGCTGCTCGTGCGACTTTTGTAAAGTGAGCCGGGCTTGGAGCCTCAGCAGCTGCAAGCAGGAGGATATTTCGCGTTCTTTTTCTATATGTTCTCCTCATTACACAGTTTTATGATCTGAGCCAAAAAAAAGACTGCCTTGTTAAGGGCAGTCATCAGTTTCGGAAATATAGGTAGAGAGAGGCGATTATGGGTAGAGCCAAGATGTACTATATAATCCCGCTCTCTGAACCGGTGTCCGGAGTACTTCTAGTACCGGTATGAATTCTGTCTTGGGCGTCTCTCGAGAGCTTCGTTAACTCTGAGGTTTCTTCCGCCAACTTCTTTACCGTTGAGTTCGGAGATTGCTGCCTCGGCAGCACCATCTTCTTCCATTTCAACAAAACCAAAGCCTTTTGGTCTGTTTGTCTCGCGGTCAACAATAATGTTTACGCTGAGCACTGTTCCAAACTGCTCGAACAGATTCTGCAGTTCCTCTTCAGACGTTGAGTAACTCATGTTACCTACATAAATTTTCTTTGCCATACACTAGCATCCTTTTTACCGGGTATTTATATTCCCGGATTTTAAGTTTTACTTTAATTTGGATGACAAGCTTGAATCGTCTTAATCAACTGATGGGGGAAATTCTACAGAAAAGAAGAAACCGCAAACCAGATCATAGATTAAAGATATCAGCTGCAGCCAGAGCTAAAGCATGTAGATGTTAGCATGAAGAATTTTTTTAGTCAATTGTCATTCGTGAAGACTATTGCAATATCTGCTTATCTGTGGGAAAATTCGTCAGAAGGGCAGGGTGACCAGTATCCGAAATTCTTAGAGATGTCTTTGTTATACCCCTTTCAGGACTGCTGGATGGACAAAAAAGATCAGGAACCGTCTTTTTTACCCGCATTTTTACAGGATAGGAAATGTGTGAAAAAATGATTTTTGCCGTTGGCTCATATGGTGTTTCAGATTCCCATAATCTTCGAGTCTTCACTGTGACCGGGAAAGAGACCGAAATTGAGCAGACTGCGGCCGTGTCAGCTGGAACGAATCCCTCATTTGTCTGTTCTTCACATGATGGCCGTTTTCTTTATGTGGTGAATGAAAAAAACCGGAAGCAGCATGGTTCTTTCGGTTCGATCAGGACTTTTCATCTGGATGCGGAAAAGTTCAGTCTTTCGTCTGTTTCGGAAATCGGGACAGCGGGGGATGATCCCTGTTTCGTAACAGAGAGCCCCGGCGGCGAGTTCCTTATAGCTGTAAACTATTCAAGCGGAACGGTAGTTGTTCTGATAAAAGACCGGGACGGCATTCCGGAGGAACTGGTGCATAAGGTTCGGCTGGTCGGGTTTGGTCCCGATAAGCAGCGGCAGAACAGTGCCCATCCTCACTGGGCTGTCTTTTCCCCGGACGGCAAGTACCTCTATATTCCGGATCTGGGATCCGACCGGATCTGGATATTTACGATGGGGCGCGACGGAAAACTTCGTACGGGCCTGATCCCGGCGGTTATTATGCCATCTGGTTCCGGTCCCCGGGTTTTGACGTTTGATACAGGCCGGAGCATTGCTTTCTGTCTCAATGAGCTTTCCTCGACCATTGTGCAGTTCCGCTACGACCCGGAAACAGGTCTTCTCCACCGGCAGAAGGAAGTTTCCACCCTCCCTCCCGAATATCGCGGACCTAACACCGCGGCAGAACTGTATGTTCGCAGAAATACCATTATTGCATCAAACAGAGGGCACGATTCTCTGGCCGTCATTGAATATGAGGAGAGCGGATTCAGCAGAAGAGGGGTCTGGATATCCTCCGGCGGGCAGACGCCCCGGAGCTTTTGCGTCGGACCGCAGGATGGTGAGAACAGCAGTATTGTCGCAGCCGCCAACCAGAATTCTGATTCTGTGGTACTCTTTACGCTTAAGCAGCAGGAAATGCATAAGATACGGGAGCTTAAAATTCCTGCACCTTCCTGCGTCAGGTTGGTTAACCGGACGCAGGAAGGCGTAAACTGAAAAAACTGAGGCAATTTCAAAAATCGGAGAATTCCTGAAAGAACCTCAGTCTTTTGTGCGATGTAAACCATAAGCATGCAGTCGCTAACTGCATGCATTTTACAGGTGCTCAAGCTGCAGCGGTCCGACACATTCAGGTAATAGAAAAAAAACCGTAAAAAAATAATTTTTTTGTTGATGTTAAGGAAAAATATTTGTAAGTTCTATATGAAAAATTCAAAAGGAAATGTCCCGGGAGCATTATGCTTTAATATACCTTGCTGATATTGATGTGTAATCATCCTGAGTCGTTTCCCTCAATGGGTTTCTTTCGGTTTATGCAGGGAATCCTTATACGATAAAAAACCAAAATAATAGAGAGGTTGAAGAAGATGGCTAAACAGCTGCAGTTTGATGAAAGGGCAAGAAGGTCGCTCGTAGCAGGGGTGGAGAAAATCTCCAATGCTGTTAAGGTTACGTTGGGTCCTAAGGGCAGGAATGTACTTATTGACAAGAAGTTCGGAGCTCCAACGGTAACAAAGGATGGGGTTTCGGTGGCCAAGGAGATCGAACTGGAGGATCCGTTTGAAAACATGGGTGCCCAGTTGCTTAAGGAAGTTGCGACCAAAACCAATGATGTAGCAGGTGACGGTACCACTACAGCAACAGTTCTGGCTTATGCCATTACCAAGGAAGGTATGAAGAGTGTTGCTGCCGGCATCAATCCGATGGGCATCAAGCGCGGAATTGACAAAGCGGTTGAAGATGCTGTTGCAGAAATCAAAAAGGTTGCCAAAGAGATCAAGGACAAAGAAGAGATCGCTCAGGTTGCTTCAATATCGGCCAACAATGACCGCGAAATTGGCGATGAAATTGCAAATGCAATGGAAAAAGTAGGCAAAGACGGCGTCATTACTGTTGAGGAATCCAAAAATATCGAAACTACTACCGATTTCGTAGAAGGAATGCAGTTCGACCGCGGATACATTTCTCCCTATTTCGCAAACAATCGGGACACCATGACTGCCATTCTTGATGATCCCTTTATTCTCGTGTATGACAAGAAAATTTCAAGCATGAAGGATCTTCTTCCCGTACTTGAAAAAGTTGCCCAGGCCGGCAAACCAATTCTTATTATTGCTGAAGATGTTGAAGGCGAAGCCCTGGCTACTCTGGTTGTAAACAGTCTGCGGGGAACCTTGAATGCTGTAGCCGTAAAAGCACCCGGTTTTGGCGACAGAAGAAAAGCCATGCTTGAGGATATTGCTATCCTTACCGGCGGGCAGGTCATTTCCGAGGAAATCGGACTCAAGCTTGAGAATACTGATCTTTCCCAGCTCGGACGAGCTAAGTCGATCAAGGTTGAAAAAGAGAACACCACCATTATCAATGGTGCCGGAAAGGCTTCAGACCTGAAAGACAGAATTTCTCAGATCAAGGTGCAGATTCAGGATACATCATCCGACTATGACCGCGAAAAGCTTCAGGAACGGCTTGCAAAGCTTGCCGGCGGAGTTGCTGTTATCAATGTCGGCGCAGCAACCGAAGTGGAGCTGAAAGAGAAGAAGCACCGGGTAGAGGATGCACTTTCTGCAACGCGGGCAGCTATCGACGAAGGCGTTATTCCAGGCGGCGGCGTTACCCTTATTCAGATTGTGAAGGTGCTTGAGAACAAGAAGATGGATAACCTGACCGATGAGGAAATTGTCGGGTACAAGATTGTCCGCCGGGCACTTGAGGAGCCGATTCGCCAGATTGCAGAGAATGCAGGTCTTGACGGTGCTATTATCGCCGAGAAGGCTAAGCATGAGGAACTGGGCATCGGCTTTGATGCTGCTGCAATGAAGTGGACTAACATGATAGAGGCTGGGATTATCGATCCGGCAAAAGTTACCAGAAGTGCCATCCAGAATGCTGCTTCAATTGCAAGTCTGCTGCTTACTACTGAATGCATTATTACCGATCTTCCTGAGCCTGAATCAGCAATGCCTGGCGGCGGAGCTCCGGGCATGGGCGGCATGGGCGGCATGGGCGGCATGATGTAATTCTGCCGAGTCAGAATTGCTTCATGACGAACAGCCTATAATAGACCCGGGTTCATCAACTGGCCCGGGTTTTTTTAGGAGCATCTTATGAAAAGGGAAGATTATGTATTTTGTATCGGCTATCAGGGCGATACTGCGGTGATTGATAGGCAGGCCAAGGCAAAGTATGGAAAACTGACTACTGAGGAACTTGCGGAAAAAGGGTTTTTCCGGGCGGCTTTCTGTTCCGCGCTGTATGGAGGCAGGGAGCAGGAGGTCCGGTTTGTGATAGACGCATACAATTCTTCCGCTGGAACAGCGATTGCCGACAGTACTGAAATGAAGCGGCTGCTTGGAATTAATGAAGTATCGGATGGAACACAAAAAGTAGTTCAGGTTTAATGCATTCGGCCTTTGATCGAGTAATGTTTTTTAAGGATCCAATTATCGGATTCCCTTCCAATCTTTACTGTGCATCCTTGACTATTTTAAGTTTAACATGGTATTTTTTCTCGATACTGTCTATATAGATTAGATTAGCGAGGTTACCATTATTATGACAACATTATTTTCTTCTCTTCCCTTCCTTTTAGCTGCACCGGAAGGCAGTGCGGCCAGTTCGGGCGGCTCTATGGTAACTACCTTCATAACATTTGGGTTGATTATTGCGGTGTTTTATTTTCTGATTATTCGTCCCCAGCGAAAACGTGAAAAAGAAACAAAAGCTATGATTAATGCAGTAAAAAAAGGTGACAAGGTAGTTACAATAGGGGGTATACGCGGTACGGTCACTTCTGTCAAAGATGCGGTTGTTACCTTGAAGGTTGATGACAACACGAAGATCGAGTTCAGCAAGAGTGCTATATCCAGTGTGATTGACAAGAAGGCTGAATCAGAGAAAGCGCCGGCTCCTGAAAAAGTGCTTGAAAAAGCGCCTGCAAAAGCTCCAGATAAAGCGCCTGCAAAAAAGGCACCCGCAAAGCGGAATGTAAAGGCAAAGGCTGAGAAGCCCGCTGAGCCTGCAGCGTCTGCAGAAGAAGCGGCTGAATCTGAAATTACTGAATCAACAAAAAAAACTGAAAAAAAAGAAGAGTAGGGGTAAGGGAAGTTTTTCCCGGATCGTTCAACTGCCCGGGGATCTTGCCGGGAATTTTGGCATGTAAAATTCCCAGGGCAGGGGCATATCGCTTTTGCCTAATTTCTCTATCAATTGGAGTTGCAAAATGAGTAAACGTGGACGATTAATCGTCGTGCTCCTGGTTCTTGCTGTGGGCGGGTATTTTCTTTACCCCACGGTTTCCTGGTATTTTTTAACCCAGCAGGAAACCCGCGAGCTTGCTACCGGATCAAAAGAGCAAATCAAGGAATATGCACGGGGCAGGGCTGCACAGGATGTGCGCAAGCTGATCAGTCTGGTAAATACAAACCCGACGGCGGAAGTGCCGGAAGATTTTTCGTACCTGAAAACGATTTCCAGGGATAATTACAAGGCTGCAGGTCGTACCGCTCCCGGTACCTGGTCAGCATCGGCTCTTATGAACGGGTTCTCCAGCGAACAGGCCCTCTTCTCGGCAGTTGAGGATTACTACAGATCCAATCTGCTGGATGATAAGGATAAAAGTGAGAAAGCTCTCCAGCTTGGTCTAGACCTGAGCGGCGGTATGAGCATACTGCTCGAGGCAGATGTGGAAGCTTTTGAGGAGAAGCTTGGCAGATCGGTTTCCGATGCCGAAGTTGCCCAGGCGGTACAGGAAAACCTGGCAATTCTCAATAACCGCATCGACCAGTTTGGATTGACCGAACCGGAAATTCGTCTTCAGGGGACAAACCAGATTCTGGTGGAAATTCCTGGCGCAGCTGATCCGGAAAGGGTGAATTCATTTCTTCAGGGAAGGGGAAGCCTTGCGTTTCACATAGTTGACAGTGACCTCACTGATGAAGTTGCAGCCTATTATACACAGAATCCTTCTGAAAAATACAACAATGACGGAAGTTTCAGGCAGCCTGAGTTTCTTCCTCCCGGACGTCTGGTTGCGGGAAGATACGAGACGGATGCGTATGGAATGGACGAAGAGGTTGGTATCAGCGTTCTTCACGAAGAAGTAGGCCTGGACGGCATCTATATAATTGAAGCGATAACCAGCACCAACCAGATTACCGGCCGGCCGACAGTCAATTTCCAGCTTGATGCTGACGGCGGTGAGCTTTTTTACAAGCTCACTTCCACCAACGTGGATAAGCTGATGGCTGTAGTTATGGACGGTAAGGTTAAAGCTCAGGCTACCATTACCGAAGCGATCAGGAACTCGGTGCAGATTAGCGGCTTTTCTGCTGAAGAGGCTTCTGATCTTGCCATAGTCCTCAAGACTGCGGCCCTGCCGATAACGCTCGATGTGGCTAATCAGCAGGCAGTCGGGGCTTCGCTTGGAGAAGACTCCGTCCGACAGGGCATCAACGCCATAGCGGTAGGCTTTGCGCTGGTAATTCTTTTTATGATTTTCTATTATCGAAGGGCCGGACTTATAGCCGACTTGGCCCTTATATTGAACCTTGTCATAATTACAGCGATTCTGTCAGCGTTCAACCTGACGCTTACCCTGACAAGTATTGCCGGTATCATCCTGACTGTCGGTATGGCGGTCGATGCGAATGTCATAATATTTGAGAGAATAAAAGAAGAGTATGTATTAGGCAAATCTGCCGAAGCTTCAGTTAAGGCCGGATTTAAAAAGGCTTTCTGGACAATTATGGATGCTAATATCACTACTTTCATTGCGGCACTGGTACTGGCCCAGCTTGGAACCGGCGGCGTTCGAGGATTTGCAAATACGCTGGCTACCGGTATTGTCACATCAATGTTCACCGCGCTGTTTGTATCCCGGCTGGTTTTTGATTTCTTTGTCCAGAAGGTGAAAATAAGCAAGCTCCGGATCAGCTGGGGGATAAAATGAAAAATAACAGAATTATAACATTTTCGAAGTATCGATTGCTTTTCTTTATACTTTCTGCTCTTTTGATAGCAGCAGGATTAACCGGTATTATCATGAACGGCGGGTTTAATCTGGGAATCGATTTTCAAGCCGGCCTGAGTCAGCGGGTACAGGTCGCTGAACCGGCTATGTCGGTTATCTACACAGGGGGGGACGATGTTACTCTCAATGTCGTTAACAAAAACCTGGTGCTGGAAATTCGAAGCGAAGAGGGTGTTTCGCGAAATGTCATCTCAACTGTGGAATTCAGCACTATAGCCGATGCTGCAGCAAAGCTGCGTGAGTTTGAAGGTGTTGAGACGGATGTTATCAACGGTTCGGCTCAAAGCAGTCTCATAGCTGCCGGCCTGAATCTTCCGTATGCCCTTTCAGCAGAACCTTCGATAATAAATATAGCCAACGATAATGAAGCCGGCTTTGTAACCATTGATGAGGTACGGGCGGCCCTTTCCGCTATAACCAGGTCAATCCAGGTTCAGGTGGTCGGAAATTCCTATTTGCAGGAGTTTCAGGTCCGGCTTGAAGCAACTGAGGAAGGTGAAAAAGAAGAGCTGGAAGCAGAAATATTTTCCCTGCTTGAAGCCTCTTTCGGATCGGATAATATCATTGTAAAGCAGTCTGACTATGTCGGGCCAAAGTTCTCGAATCTATTGACCTATCGCTCCATAATCATGGTTGCAGTTGCCCTGGCTCTTATTATGGCCTATATCTGGGTACGTTTCCAATTTGCCTCAGCTTTGGCTGCAATAGCGGCTCTGGCCCATGATATTCTCATTATGCTCGGATTTATTGCAATTCTCCGACTTGAGGTTACAACAACAACCATAGCTGCAGTGCTTACCATCATCGGATATTCGCTAAACGATACTATTGTCGTATTCGACCGTATCAGGGAGAACACTGCACTGCTAAAGGGAAAGACCTTTGAGCGGATTGTCAATACCAGTATCACCCAGTCACTCAGCAGAACGCTGATTACCTCACTGACAACCCTGCTTGCCGTATTGCCGCTTTTTATCTTTACAACCGGGGCTATCCGGCTCTTTTCGCTGAATTTAATTGTCGGCATTATTGTGGGAACCTATTCATCAATTTTTATAGCATCCCCCGTACTTCTTTCTATGATGAACAATACGCTGAAAAGAAAGGCGAAGCATCTGGGTAAGGATCCGGCAGTAATTCTTGCAGAGCAGGCTGAGATTGATGCACCGAAAGGTGCTCCTGCAGTAAAGCAGGAAATTGAGATACCTACAGCTCAGCGGAAACTGAAAGGTAAAAGGAAGAATTAAGCTTCAGTAATTTTTCAGGGTTTCATTAGAAATCAGAAATCAGAATTCTGGAAAGACTCAACCGATTTCATAATTTTACATTACCGCCCGTTGATCCGGGCGGTTTTTTTAATTTACCGCCCCGGTTTCAAAAGTTTTCAAGACCGGACAATTGTGCTATATTCAGCATGAGGTGAATTTGTACTAAGGAGATGCTTTGGAGCAGTTATCATATCTCTATACATTTCTGACGCATGATAATCCATTGACGGAGAAGCTTCAGCGGGAGGCCTCGGGACGCGACGATATTCAGCCGTTTGTTGAAATAGAAACTGCCCGTCTTATTTCTCTGCTCATCAGACTGACTGGGACAAAAAAGGTTCTGGAGCTGGGTACGGGAATTGCCTACTCGACTATCTGGCTTGGGGAAGCTGTGCGGGAAACCGGCGGCTCTCTTTTATCAATTGATAATCATGTCCGTACCGGTGTGGAAGCAGCTGAGAATATTCGTTCTGCCGGACTTATCGGCGTTGTTGAGCTGATAAGCGGAAATGCTGAAGAAATTGTACCCGCTATGGCTGGAGAGGATTCCGGCAGCTTCGACCTTATTTTCCAGGATTGCGGAAAATACCTCTATCCGCTGCTTTATGAAGATATCTACCTGCTCCTGAAGCCCGGGGGAGTGCTGGTTACCGATGATACGCTCTTCAGCGTAACCAAAGGTATAAGAAAAGGATTGGGACGTTATATAGATGTCTATAATGCAAAACTATTTTCTGATCCGCGGTACTATTCCACTATGCTGCCTGTTGGCCATGGCTTGGCGGTGAGTCTCAAACTGCGCCGAAAGGAGGCTGAATGACCATTATCCGCTCAGAAGTAATGGGATTTTGTGCCGGCGTGCAGGTTGCAGTCCGTAAAGTGTATGCCGCTGTAGAGTCGGGGCGTGCATCGGGAAGGCCGGTATATACTATAGGCCCGCTTATCCATAACGAAATGTTTCTGGAAAAATTACGGGAAGAAGAAGGGGTAAAGGTTATCAGCAAGCCCGAAGGAAATCCTCCGGGTATAGCGGTAATCAGAGCTCATGGAATACCGCAGCAGGAGCGAGATGCCTTTAGAGACGCGGGCTTCGAGCTTGTTGACGGGACGTGCCGGAGAGTAATGCGGTCGCAGCAGCTGGTCAGCAAAAGTGCGGCAGAGGGAAAGCAGATCCTGATTGTCGGAAATCCTGAACACGGCGAAGTCAAGTCGATCCTGGGTGAAGCCGAAGGGTACCCGTATATATACGTAATTCAGGGAGTAGACGATTTTCCAGAAAGGATCAGTCTGGATATGGAAACTATCATGTTGTCGCAGACGACTTTTTCTGCCGAGCAGTACTGGTCGACAGCCGATACATTGCTGCATCTGTTCAGGGGTTCCCCGCAAAATGCCGGACTGGAAGTAATTGACACCATCTGTCCGGCTACCACCCTCCGCCAGGAAGCCCTGAAGAAACTCACTGTTTCTACAGATGCGGTACTTGTAATCGGCGGCAAGCAGAGTGCCAATACCCGACGGCTCTATGAAATGGTGAAGGAAATGGGCAAGCCTGCCTGGCATATTTCAGCCGGCAGTGAACTCAGTTCCGATATATTTGAATACCTGACGATAGGTATTACCGCTGGAGCTTCCACACCGGAATGGCTCATAGATCAGGTTACTGAACAGCTGAAAAAGGGGCTGCCGTAGCAAGTCTCCCTGCCCGGAAGGGGAGGTTCCTGCCCATAGTATGGGTATCATAGCTAAAAGTGAGTGAAAAAACGAAATTTTCTTTTACTTTATTCATTTATTCGGTATAATATCTCCATGAATTCAGTCGAGCCAAATGTTATTCCTTTTCCAACCATCCGAAGGTTTCCTGCATACCTTCGTTTATTGAAAGATCTTGCCGGAAACGGTAAAGAATGGATTTCAGCAACAACTCTTGCCGAAGACCTTAAGCTTAAGCCGATTCAGGTCAGAAAAGATATGGCCTGCACCGGAGTTGAAGGCAAGCCGAAGGTGGGTTTTCAGGTCAGTGAGCTGATTCTGGCAATCGAGCACTATCTGGGGTGGGACGATACTACCTATGCTGCACTCATTGGTGCCGGAAACCTCGGATCGGCCTTGATCGGGTACAAGGGTTTTGTCGACAACGGGCTGCGGATTATTGCAATTTTCGACAAGGACCGGAGGAAGGTCGGTCGTCAAGTGGGCGGAATTGTAATATCGCAGCTGGAAGACCTGGCCGAAACCGTAAAAGAACTGAAGATACACATCGCCATATTAACTGTTCCTGCAGAGGCAGCCCAGTCGGTGGCTGAATATGCTGTTGCTTCCGGCATAAAGGGTATCTGGAATTTTGCCCCGAAAAGTCTGAATCTTCCAGACGGCGTCGTTATCCAGAAAACGGATCTTGCCACCAGTTTCGCAGAACTTTCCGCCAAACTGAAGGCCTCTGAGTAGGCGGCAGGAAATCATAATTTCAGACAAGCTGAAGGGTTTTTAATTTTTCCCCTTGACAAACCAGTCGCTAAATCGGATATTTTATCAAAAGCTGTGAAGGAGACGAGTAGACCGTCAAGCTGTCGGTGCTGAAAGGCTTTCTTGCCAAAGGCATCAAAGAGAGGGAATCCGTTTCAGGAATTAATCTTTCCTGATCGGCTGTAAGATTTCCGGCAGACTCCTGTTGAAAACCACTCCTGAGCTGCGGGTTGAAAAGTTAGTTTTCAGACGGTATCAAACCCTGAGTTAACTAATTCAGTAAGCCTTGCCGTTTCCCGACGTAACAGGGATAGATGAAGAGCCGCCTCCGGTGCATGATATACCCTGATGTACCTTGGATATAGCCGGAGCGGAAGTAAGGTGGAACCGCGGAAAGCGCACCGCTCACAGAGCCTTTGTGTTTTTCGTCCTTGCATGCCATATTCGCCCGGGTATTTCCCGCGGCAGAACGTCAGCATGTGCGGACGGCAAGCACGAAGGCTTTTTTTATAAGGAGATACAAGATGTCAAAGCCAGTACTAGATGAAAAGCTGCACAAGATTCGGCACTCCATGGCCCATGTTATGGCTGAAGCGGTGCTGCAGATGTTTCCCGATGCCCAGATTGCAATAGGACCTTCTATTGAAAATGGATTTTACTACGATTTTGATCTTCCCCGGACTCTGGTCCCGGACGATCTTGATGAAATAACAGAAAGGATGAAGGCGATAATAGTCGAGGACAAGCCCTTCGAAAAAAACGTAGTCGGCCGCAACGAAGCAAAGAAACGCTTTGAGAAGCAGGTATATAAGCAGGAACTCATCGATGCGATCCCCGAGGATGAAGAAGTTTCGCTCTATTCCCAGGGAGGTTTTACTGATCTCTGCCGCGGGCCGCATGTAGACAGTACCAGGGAACTGAATGCTGATGCCTTCAAGCTCCTTTCCATCGCCGGAGCCTACTGGCGGGGCAAGGAAACGAACCCCATGCTTACCCGGATCTACGGGACTGCCTGGAAAAACCCGAAGGAACTGCGCCTGTATCTGAAGCAGCTGGAAGATATCGAAAAGCGGGATCACCGCAAGCTCGGTAAAGAGCTTGATCTTTTTTCCCTGCACGAAGAAGCGGGCCCGGGATTGGTCTACTGGCATCCAAAAGGTTCTCGAATCAGGCTTGCCATTGAGGACTTCTGGCGGGATCAGCACTACAAGAATGGCTATGAGATGGTATATACCCCCCATGTGGGGAAGTCCTGGCTCTGGGAGACCTCCGGACATCTCGATTTCTACAAGGAGAGCATGTATCCCCCCATGGAAATGGACAAGGCCGACTACTATGCCAAACCGATGAACTGCCCCTTCCATATCATGATATACAACAACAGCAAGCACTCCTACCGTGATCTTCCCTGCCGATGGGCTGAGCTAGGGACAGTGTACCGGTACGAAAAAGCCGGGGCCCTCCATGGGCTGCTGCGAGTCCGGGGATTTACTCAGGACGATGCGCACCTGATCTGTACTCCGGCCCAGATGAATGACGAAATCCTGGAAGTCCTCAGATTTTCTCTTTTTATGCTGCGCTCTTTCGGCTTTCAGGATATCCAGGCGTATCTATCAACCCAGCCGCCGAAAAGTGTCGGGAATAAGGAAGACTGGGATTCAGCCATAGAAGCCCTGAGAAAAGCGATCGAGGCTGAAGGGCTCGAGTATGAGATTGATGAAGGCGGCGGCGCTTTTTACGGGCCGAAAATTGATTTGAAAATAAAAGATGCTCTCGGTAGGCAATGGCAGCTTTCGACAGTTCAATTCGATTTCAATCTGCCGGAACGGTTTGATATGGTCTTTGTGGATCGTGACGGAGCCGAAAAACGGCCTTTTGTTATCCACCGGGCTCTTCTCGGTTCTATAGAAAGATTTTTCGGAGTTCTTCTGGAACACTACGCAGGCGCATTTCCGGCATGGCTTGCTGCCGAGCAGGTGCGGATTATCCCGGTAGCCGAATCCTTTTTCGATTATGGCGAGCAAATGGTGAGACTCTTCAAGGCTGAGGGCTTCAGGGTTGCCGGGGACTTCAGCAGTGACCGGCTGAATGCCAAGATCAGAAATGCGCAAAATGAGAAAATTCCCTATATGCTTATCCTTGGTGAGAAGGAAGCCGATTCCCGATCCGTCGCTATTCGGCATCGTTCCGGAAAGCAGGAAAACGGGGTTCCCGTAGAAGATTTTATCATTCGACTTAAGGAGACTATTGAAAATCGGGAAGCGTAAAAGCCCGGTATCAGTAGAACAGGAGTGTAGAGAACAGCTGCCGCGGTGCTGTTCCTACAGTCCCATCATAAACTCGAACGTTTTATCGGAAAAATCCGGGATAGCCTCATGCCGGTAGTCCGGGTAGATTGCCATAGACTTGCTGGAATTGATTTTATTATAGACGGCAAACTGGGTTGACGGAGGACAGATGGTATCCATCAGTCCTGTTGCAAAAAGCACATCGGCAGTAATTCTTTCAGCCAGATGCTGAATATCGATGTATCCCAGAGTTGTGAAAATTTCCTGCTCCCGCGCGTGCAGCGGATCAAACATCCTGAAATAGTAGGTAAGTTCCTCGTAGGCATCTTTTGCCAGGTCCATCTCCCAGACGCGCTGGTAGTCTGCAAGGAATGGGTACATCGGAGCGGCTTTTTTGATTTCGGGAGCCAGGGCGGCGCATGCCAGCGTGAGGGCCCCTCCCTGAGAACCTCCATACACCCCGATTCGTGCGGGATCTACTTCAGGAAGCTGCATGGCTATCCGGGTAAGCTGAACGGTGTCAAGAAAAATGTTTCTGAAAAGCAGCTCGTCAGGATTGCCGTCAAGCCCCCTTATGATGTGCCCCCGTAGAGTGGTTCCCGTTATGCCTCCCGTATCCTGTGAGAACCCTCCCTGGCCCCTTACATCCATCGCAAGCACGCTGAAGCCGGCTGCAATCCAGCGCAGTTTTGTGCTCCAGTCGCCGGCATTGCCGGAGTATCCGTGAAATTCGATAACAGCCGGATGGGGAGCTGCATCATCGACAGCGGGTTTTATGTATTTTGCGTGGATTCTTGCTCCGCCGACACCGGAAAAGTAAAGGTCGAAACTTTCTGCAAATGGCAGATTGAAACTGGAGCGCCTCAGTTCAATGTTAAAAGGAATTGAGTCGAGCTCTTTGAGGGCCCGGTTCCAGTACTCGTTAAAATCTACCGGTTTCGGGTTTGTTCCCTGATAGACGGCAAGTTCTGAGAGAGGCATATCGACAACAGGCATGACAGACTCCTTATTTTTCTGGAATTATAAGCTTCTGAATTGCCGGCTGTCAATCAGAATGACAATATTTACTGATAGCGCAGTATGCGTAATTTAACGCAGTGATTTCCTTGTGATGCGAGGTACATGATTACAAAGAAACGATTATTGTGATACCTTGAAAAAAAAACTGAAACACATGAATTGCGAGGAAAAGCATGGATATACACAAAAGCATAGATAAGCTGGCAAAAATTGACCGCGAAGTGATGCTCTATGAAAACATTTCAGCTTTGCTGGGATGGGATCAGGAGACGAATATGCCGCCGGGAGCCGTTGAGGGGCGTGCTGAGCAGCAGTCTCTTATCCAGGGAGTGCTGCACGATAAGATGACTGATCCAATAATCGGTGAACTTCTCGGAGCAGCTGGTGCGTCGGAGGAACAGCCGGGAGGGGACTCATCATTGTCTGATCAGGATCAGGGACTTGTCCGGCAGTATTTTCGTGAATTTAATCGGCAGACAAAGCTGCCGCGACGGCTGGTGCAGGATTTTGCGGCAGCAACCAGCAATGCCCAGCCGGCCTGGGCCGCAGCCAGAAAGGCTGAGAGTTTTGCCCAATTTCAGCCCCACCTTGAACGTATTACAGCTCTGACCCGTGAAATGTCGGAAAAGCTGGGCTATAGTGACCATCCTTACGATCCGCTCCTTGATCATTATGAACCGGGAATGACCACAGCGGAGGTTTCCCGCGTCTTCAGTCAGCTTAAGAAGGACAGCATATCCCTGCTGGAAAAAATTTCCCATGCCGATCAGCCCGACGACTCTTTCCTCTATCAGCCGTATGATTCGCGGCTTCAGGATGAATTCGGCCGCAAGGTGCTGACGAGTATGGGGTTTGATTTTAACCGGGGAATCCTGACCGAATCCGCCCATCCGTTTACCACTTCGCTGGGCAAGGATGATATCCGTATCACTACCCGCTACAATGAGCCTTCTATGAGCAGCTCCTTGTTCAGCACGATACATGAGGGCGGTCATGCGCTGTATGAAATGGGAGCCGCATCGCCGGAGCTGAAGGGTACCTGTCTCGGAACCGGAACATCGCTTGCGGTACATGAAAGCCAGTCGAGGTTTTGGGAAAATATAGTCGGCAGAAGCAGTGAGTTCTGGGAATTCTATTATCCAGCACTTAAGAAACTGTTTCCTGAGCAGCTCAAGGCTGTGTCAAGGCAGCATTTTGTGCAGGGAATAAACAAGGTGAGCCCCTCTATGATCAGGGTGAATGCCGATGAAGTAACCTACAGCCTCCATGTAATCCTCCGGTTTGAACTGGAAACAGCTCTGGTTTCCGGTGAGCTTGAAGTAAAAGACCTGCCGGAAGCCTGGAATGTGAAAATGAAGGAGATGCTGGGCATTGTTCCCGGGAATGATGCCGAAGGTGTGCTGCAGGATGTTCACTGGTCGGCAGGGCTCATCGGTTATTTCCCCACCTATGCCCTGGGGAATCTTTTCAGTGCACAGTTTTTTGATACAATGAAGCATGAAATTCCCCAATATGATGTTCATGTCGCCAAGGGCGAGCTGGAAGTGCTGCATGAATGGCTTGATCAGCGTATCCATCGGTATGGAGCAATCTTTACGGCTGCGGAAATACTGCACCGGGTAACCGGTAAATCCTTGGATCCCGGACATTTCTCCAGATATCTGGAAGAAAAGTACTCGGCAATTTATCATCTTGATTAGCTTGAATAACCAGACTTGATCAATTTTGCGTGAACTCTCGGGCAGCCTGGCAGTTCCCGCTATATCTTGTGTATACGGTTGTTAGGCTAAACCGGCAGAGGAATTGGATATTGCATGCATGGATAAACGGTCATGGTTGCTTTTTCGGGCAGTTCGGGGCATAGTTACCCCATGACTGTTACGCTCTACAGGGAAACGAACGGCAGAATGCACTATTACTCTGTTTTCGACAATCAGGGGCTTCTGTTTGACGGGTATGAATTTACTGCTGTATGGGGTCCCGATTTAAACCGGGGGCGGAAAAAGCAGTATCATTTTGCAACTCGAAGGGCTATGCTGACCAGATTCCGCCTGCTTATGAAGAAAAGGATTGATGATGGATATCGTCTCCTGTATACCTTTTCCCGGGAAACGGAAAGCGATATACTGTCCCCGATTGTACGGGAGACGGCTGGCTAGGTTGATACCCCATCCTGATGATTCTGAAAGGATACTATTCAGTTAATCACATCTCGGAATCCTGCATAGGAGCTGCAAAGGACCTGCAGAGCAGCTGCATAGGAGGCATTTTTGAATCTACCAAACCGATTGACCGTCATACGGCTTTTTTTAGCCCCGCTGTTTTTCATTATATTCTTTCTTCCCCTCTGGACTGATGCCGGTGATGCTTCAGTTCTCATGAGTGTTTCCGGCTGGCTGCTTGTTCTGCTGTATATCGGGATCGAGCTGACAGATCTGCTTGACGGAATAATCGCACGGAAGAGAAATCTGATTACCGATCTGGGGAAGGTGCTTGATCCCTTTGCCGATGTCATAAGTCGAGTGACCTATTTTTTCTGCCTGGCCTTTACC
>JAGYPA010000065.1 GCA_018399255.1 Spirochaetales bacterium
GTCGCTGTAGGCATCGTAGGCAATGGCATCAAAAAGCCAGAAGGTGTGATCCCGCAGATCGGTTATCCGGGCCAGTTCCGCGGGATGCGAATACTCATCAAGCTCGATCTTTTCCCAGGTTCCGTAAAGTGCCGCCGAAAGATTCAAGGTAGATGCCGTTGCATAATCGTTCACATCAATACCATCGTATATTTTAAGCTGATAGCGCAAGGTGAGTTCGCTCATGCCCACCGGTGCCCGGTTTATCAGCAGCGATCTGAAACCGGTATCCCCGCCAAGATCGACCTGGCGTTTTTCCCCCTGATGCAGAATCGCTGAAACGGAAAAGCCTCCGTTGTCGCTGGCGCTGACGGTAAACGTCCCCTCGGATACCCGGGTGTCGGTTTCAAGGTTGATAAGGACATACCGGATATCGGTGGTCGCCGAGGCTTTCAGTGTGAGGGTCTCACGTCCCCAGGGAGCGCCGGAAAGCGGGGAAAAATTTTTCTCCACCTCCACAGAGCGCCTGGTGGCAGGTTCCACATGGAGCATCAGGTTCGCCCCATGCCCTATCGCAAACTCATCGGCCTTGTAATTATCATCTATGGGAGCGGCATACCGGTTCTTCACCCTGATAACCCGCACCCCGTCGAGCCGCTCGAGGCCGTTCTCGATTGCGGGCACTATCTCGGTCCCGTTAAGAGTGACATCCCCTTCCGGTCCGGTGAAGACAAACACTTTCGCCGTTGCAAGCTCCTGAATCTGCTTAACCTTGTTGTCAATGAACGGATAATCGGGATTAAGCTCCCTTGCCCGGAGGATATGGTCCAAGGCGATGAGCGCCTCATCCCGGGTTCCGGGAACGATGAGCCGGGATGCTTCAAACACGTGCATTTCCACCAGTCGATCGACCACAGCGTCCCGCTGTTCTCGTATTTTGTCGGGATCGGGAGAGAAATCAACTCTTCGTGCATTCTTCAACAGTGTGTGCAGGTGAATCAGCTTATCGTAGAACGGGAGCGCCTTCTCAGCCTCCCAAACGGCTTTCGCATCTTCATAGCGTTCGACTCCTGCCTGCCACTCCTCGTTTGCCCGCATCCAGGCATCGTAAAGGATCTGCTCGGCTTCGGTCATTCCGGGTTCTTTTTCCAAGGCCTGCAGTGCATTTACCACCGCCGCATTATAATCGCCACTGGCAAATGCCCTCTCGGCAAGCTGCATCGGAGTCGCACAGGATGCCAGGCTAAGAACGACAACAGCTGTCAACAGCATATACCTTACCCCAGTGGTTTTCGATCCTGCTGTCTTTGGCTTCATGATCAGATTCCGGATCTTAAACTTTCTGCTTTCCACTCTGCTCCTCCTGCTTCTTTTTTTACCTGCTTTTTTCAATCGGATCCTCTGGAGGACCCTTTGCCCCTAATAATAGCACGAAGTTGATATACTGTTGAACAGGAATATTGGAAAATGGCGGAAAATGGCATGCGGTTTTTCTGAAAGCAAGGCCCCGGGTACAGGCATCCAGACCCGTGTACGGGCTTCCGCTCCGGGAAATCAGGGATCGCTTTTTACCATTCATCATCCTCGTACTCATCAAAAAGCTCTTCCTGCATCTCCGCAAACAGCGGGTTGTCTGGATCCTGGCTATCTATTTCATAAGATATTCCATCAAGACTGCTTTCCGAAGCTTCAGAATCCCGGGTATCCCGCTTTTTTACTGAGTGGAAAACTGCATATATGATGATGATGGTGAGTATGAGCAGTATCCATCCCATGGCTATTTCCTGAGATCTGGTATCTGCTGAACAAGCCGGGTTAACGGTATCATCTGTATTCTGTCGACAGGATGTTTTGCTGTGGCTCTGTAACGTTCCGCAGCTGATTCAAAGAGTACTGCCGCCATGCCGCTGTATAGAACTGCAGCCTGACTCATCGGCGGAGCCCTGAAATCTCCAATTCTGTTGTACCGATCGAGATACCAGAGATTGACGCTCTCATGCGGTGTCTCATGCGGGGGTTCCTGCAGATAGAGGGGGGATTCGTAGAGAATCAGCCGACTGTCGTTGCCCCGGCCGTATGAAGAGCTCAGCAGAATGTACTGATCAAAAAAGAGAGCCCCCTGAATGTCGTCGGGAATAGAGAGCACAAAGTCCGGCTGGAGTCTGCCGTTAACTGAACGCTCGAGATCAGGGAGATCCGTCTGCTCAGAAAGCCGGTAGCCTCCCAGCCAGCCCCGGTTTGATTTTCCATCTCTGGTACTGCGGTGGTGCGACTCGGAAACAGCATAGCTGCCGTCTATGCGGGTAAATTCGCCAACCCACAGAATACCCTCATAAAAGGTCGCAAAAGACCCTTTCGTCTCTGTAACCAGCAGGTCGGGAAGCACTACGTTACTTCCGTTTGTGCTGTCCCGAAGCGTGGTAAGCGGGAGGGCATATACCCCGGGTCCCGAGGCAATCCAGAGATGATCGGAACTGACAGCCAATCCGCCAAGGTGTCCGGTGTGGGGCGTATATTCGTCGTCCATCAAGTAAAGGACCTTCTGCAGCTGGCCGTCATCCATACCGGTAAGGGTAAGAACCCCTGCTGAACCGTCACTTGCATAGTTCGAGATGATCATCAGGTCCTCTTGTGACCAGAATGCCATCCCCTGCGGGACAATCGGCTGCCGCAGGCCAGGGATAATCGGTCCCTCCTGCCGCAGTTCATTGAACAGGGGGTAGAGATATGACGGTCCGGTATATTCCGGAAGCACCTGTTCCTGCGTTACTGCCTCAGCTGCCGGCTGATTATCGGCTTGGGCTGCTGCCTCAGCTGCTTCCTGACTTCGGTCCTGCGGTCCGGTTCGCCCTGCCGGAACAAGACAAGCGCTGAAAAAAATAAGACTGAGCAGCAACATCAGTGCTGCAGCCGAGTATCTGTGCATACCGCTATTCTAATCTGAGCGGATGAACGGTGCAAGTCCCTGGTGACTTCCGTGGCAGACTCCTGAAAATCAACCAGTTATATAATATTATCTGACGGTAGAATGAGCAGGCACATTGATGCGCATACGAAAATGGGGTATTTTCTATATGTACAGGGGAAGCAATGCTGAAATATAATCATTTTAACAGTTCCCCGGAGGTCTGACAAAGACGGTTCCCTCAAAACCGGATGGTGATCATGAACAAAGATACCTTTGATTTACAATTATATGCATTTATCGATTTATTGAATGAATTCGCGTACACCCTGTCAGTGCGCGACAGAGTATGGAACATTCTGTTTCCTGACAACCGCAAGCATTCTGACACCCTCGAGCACTGGCACTACCTGCATGTACTTCAATATGAAGAACACTACTACCTCAGTCATATCAACGGGGAAACCTGCACCCTCGATGCTGTACCCGGAACCGGATATGCACCCTATACGGAATTTGGCGGGTCCTCATTTGGAGGCGGTTTTTACCCCGTTGAGGAAGCCTGGAGTCCGCTTCTTGCTGATGGAACCCGATGGCTGAAAACCGTCAGAAAAAACTGGATCAAGGCGAATCGTCTGGTGCAGGAGAACTATCCGCTCATCTACCGAACCGGTATTGCTCCTGACAGCCTTATCAGGGAGTCCCTGCCCGATATCTATCGTATTGATCAGGAACTGGGAAGTGAAAACTGCAGCCGTTTTGTATCGCTGGTTGAAAACGGCTATTTCAGTAAATCGGAAAATTATACCGTACAGAATTTCACTGCTTCCAGATTTTTTGCATACTGCAAGACAGCCTATACGGCAGCCGCCCGTGACCATGAAGAGATAAACAGTTCCTGGTCGGGTCGTGAAATGTATAGGAGTTTTGCCGACAATCGGCATGACGGCCTGCTGGATATTGATGAAAATTCCGAGGAGGAATTTGCCGACTGGATAGACGGTACCCATCCATTGAAGGGCGCCGGCGGTCACCCATGGGAAATCAAGCGGGGCGGGAATACCACACATATCAATCTATCTGTCTACAGGCCCCGTTACGATACTGGCTTCAGGATTGAACTTCAGGGGGCGGCCCTGCATCGCCTGGCTGAGACGGTCCGGATGTTTCTGGCCCTGCAAGCTGAAGGTCTGCCGATAACAATAGCGGACCCCGAAGGCATTCGCAAACGCATCCTTGCGCAGGACAATATCGGGATCGTGCCGGAGTACTCTATGCTTCACAGAGCCAATCAATCCTTCCCGCGGGAACAGGATGTGTACGAGGTACTCTATTATCGTGACCTTGGCCGTTACAAACGGCGTATTACGCCATTCATCACATGGAATCCCCTTCCGATCCTGAAGCCCTCACAGCCCATTTCTTCACCCGGCAAAAACGTATAGCGGCTTCAACCTTTGACTGCACTGCTGGCGATGGAAGCGATGAAAAACTTCTGAAACAGCAAAAAGAAGACCAGAACCGGAAGCATCATCAGCACCGATGCCGCCATCAATCGGTCCCAGTAGATTGTCCCGACCTGCGAGAAAGATGCCACAGCTATCGACAGCGGCCGGACACGCTCAGTCTGGGTCACGAGAAGCGGCCAGAAATATTGGTTCCACGAGTCCATACCCTGAAGAATAGCGACAGTTGCAATCGCTGAAGTGTTCATAGGCATATAGATATACCGATAGATGCCCCAGAAGGAAACCCCTTCAATATCAGCCGCCTCATAGAGCGAGGGCGGTACCTCTTTCATAAACTGATAGAAAAGAAAGATATAGATCGGGCTGGCAATCAGCGGGATGATCTGAATGATGAACGTATCGAGCAGCCCCATCTTGATCGACTGATAGAGCAGCGGCAGCATAATGGTTTCCATAGGGATAATGTAGAGTGCGATGATTACCGGTAGAAGAAATTTAAAGATCCGCATTTTCCCGCGCAGCAGGGTATACCCGGCCATCGAGGAGACCAGTATCGTACCAAGAGCTGTCCCCAGAAGCAGAATGAAAGGTATCATACCCCAGGGCAAGCGGCTTACCGCAGGTAAGCTTGGGACCCAGGAGGCTTCGCCTTCTGCCGCCCCAAGGGGCGGGGTATGTTACCCAGATCTCGGCACTGCTTCGGCAATGGAAACCATCAAGATGGTTCCGCTCCTCTCGCTCCGTTTGGGAATCAGAAACAGCAGCACCGATGCGGCTGCTGAATAGCCGATTCTGACCGGCGAATCCTGCCCTGTAGGATGTAATGCACCAGCGTATTCCAGCCCCGTCCGGGCCTCCCTGGGTAAGTATATTCACCTGGGTGAAGAGTCAGCGCCTGGATAGTGGTAATGATGACTATCAGTACATTGGTACTCTGAAGGCTGGGCCAGGTGATCTGGAAAACTGTTGGAGTTTGTTCGCCCCGTCGATCTCCGAAGCTCATAGAGCGAAGCGGGATGCCTGCGTACCCGCCCAGATAGATGACCATCTGAAACCCGCAAGCCTGCCAGGCTGAAAGCACCACGATTGCCGGAAGCGCTGTCGCGACATTCCCAACCATTCGACCGGTGCGATCGTCCCGCCTGGAGATGGTCTGGCAAGAAGACGTTGAGAACCCCTTCGGATACTGATACAAGGTCCCTCCAGATGACGGTCACGATAACCATCGGGGTGATGAAAGGCAGGAAGTAGAGCGACCGCAAGACTTCTTCATGAACTGCCGTTGTTCAGCAGTGTTGCGAACACGAGGGCTATACCGCACTGAGAGGAATAACCATGACGGCGAACTTGATGACATTCCAGAAAGCCTGCCAGAAATCTGAATCGGTCAAGATCCGCCCGTAGTTCCTGAACAGGATGAACTTCGTCGCAACAGGTCCCTGCACCAGACGCTGGTTCGTCATGGACAGGTTTATCGAAACGATAAACGGAAGCAAAGAGAAACGTGAAGAGCAGGATGATTGCCGGCAGTATCATGAGCGTCTCATGCATCCGCTGTTTGTGCAAAGTATTCATATTCCTCCGAACGAGCGGGCTCGCATGCCCCGTGAACAACTCACGGCACATGCGCCCCTGTTTCTGGCGATCAGTTGCCGAAAGGCGGATAACCGTCATTATCCGCGATATCCTCATCGATAGCCTCTGCCGCTTCAGCGAGGGCTTTCCGGGGATCCACTCCCCGTTGAGTATATCGTCGTAAGCTTTTTGCAAAACTCTGTGTTATGATCGGATAGGCTGGATGTGCTTAGGTCTGGAGTTCGCGGTCTTCTTTTGCCGCTCGCTCCATGGCGATGCCAAGTTTGGCGGATCCTTGTACACATCGGCGATAGAGAGAAATTTCATGGTTGCAGGGAACACATTCATCGCATTCAGGTCATTGTAAAAGGCCATATCATTCAGAATGAATTCTAGCAGCCTGTGCGGCTCCCTCTTTGTTCTTTGCCTTCCGGGTAATCGACCATACCCAGGATCCATTCGGGGAGACCGTCCCGTTCCCGAAGTCCGAAGGGGCAGTGTACAACCAGATCATCTCCCCAAAGCTTGTTCGGCGGCGGAAACAGCCAATGCCTCCCACCAGGCGAGGGCAAATGCTTTATCTGTGTTGAAAAACTGATTATCCCCGGTACTTGCAGGCAATGACCCAACCATTTTCAGACCACCGTCGAAGTCTTTCCGCAAAAAGCGATGTTCTCTGCAGAATGTCCATCATTACGCCGGTTACCTTCCAGGTTGCAGGGTCAATGACACCGGTACCGGCAGATTCAAACATCGGCAGGAATCCATAAGTCCCCCCACTCGGTTTTCGGTCCATACGCGTTCATCAGGTCGATTGACCAGGTAACTTCCGGCAAACTTTGCAAGATCTGCGATCTTTTCAAACTCATCCAGCGTCCATGCCGTCTCGACAGAGGTCGGGATCCTCGCGCCTATCTTTGACAGGTACGCCAGACATGATCAGCGAAAAAACCGTCCTTCAGCCAGTCTTCACCCAGCCTATCCACTGACAGGCACCGTCGGGGAGATTGCTCCAGCTCTGCATGGCATAAAAACTCTGAGCCCTGATCCACTCGCCGCAGATCGGCTCTGTCTGGGTAAACCGGTACCCGTCGAATTCGCCAACCATGTAGATGGCCGCATCTTCGATTTCGGCAGGTGTCCTGTGTAGATGAGCATGATATTGTCCCGGGATCCGGGGCCCGGAACAGACCGGAAGTGTTCTGCATATCAAGCACCGCCGAGCCGGAAAACGGCAAACCCGTATCCGGATGCGCGGATACAGGACGATCTCCTGTTCTTCCCAGTGCACCAAGTCCCTGCTGACCGCATGTCCCCAGTACATATCGCCCCAGCTTCACGACTGCGGGTTGTGCGTGGTAGTACAGATGATAGAGCTTCCATCAATATAGATACATCCGTTCGATCGCCTATCCAATTCTTTCGTGATGTGAAGTGCGTCAGCTGGTCTATACATGAGATTCACCTTTATAAATGTAATATGATGTAAACGCTTACATCTTATTACATTCATATACTATCATGTACTTCCCGTTTGGCAAGAGCCGGTCGCGAAATTATATGCCTGCCTGCTGATCCCCATCCTCTCTTTCGTTTGTCGATAATCTCAGCAAAGCACTCTACCCCGATGCGGGATATCTCATCCTTGTTCTGGGCGATGGAAGTGAGGGTAGGACGTACACTCTGACACAGATACGTATCGTCAAATCCTATGATTTGCCCACCTTCTCGCCGACAGGCAAAACTTCTTCCATCTCATTGCAGGCCTGGATCACGCCCAACGCTACGATATCATTGACGCGAAGATCCCCAGCTACCGTCGCCTCCACTCCCTGACCATCTGCCTCGCTCGTAGATCCGCTGGATACGATCTCTGTCCGGTATGGAACCACATTTTGCCGATATCGATAAGCTGAATGTGATCCTCCGTATCTGATTCTCCAGCAGGTGGGCCTTGAACCCCTGAAACTTAGGGTCAGTCTCCCTCCGATCCTACATAGAGGAAGCGCCTGGAATTCCTTTTCCAACAGATGCTGGTGTGTCAGCTAGCAGACCCTCCCACGTTCGTGAGAGATGGAGACACTGTTCAGAATGGAGGTTCTGGGTGATCGAGACTGAGGGGATAGTCTGTTTCTGGAGCATTTCGGCCAGCGGAGAGTCCTGGAACACCAGCCCCAATGAGCAAATTTCATCGACCTGCCGCGCTTTCAGCGTATTGGAACGTCTTTCCCGCTCCAGATTTCCGTCGAATTCGCGATGAGCAGACTGTATCCATTCTGGGCAACATACCGCTCGATATAGTAGATTATCTCCATGAAGAACGGGTTGAAAAGGTCTGGGATTACGAGTGCGATGATGAGCGATCGCTTCCTCTGCTAACGTCTTTGCCGAATACCCGGGTAGTAGTCGAGTTTTACTCACCCATAACGAGAGCTTTCGTCTCGTCTTTCACAGCTGAGCCTCCATTCAGCACTCGGGAGACGGCCGCTGTGAGACATTTGCCAGTTTTGCTATATCGTTCATCGTTGCCATGTAAAACGCTTCCACCTTATAGTCATATAACCAGCCTGATCCGTTCCTGTCAACCCGTTTGCTTGGATTCGAGTTCAAGCGCCTGTCGGGCAGGCACTGAGTGTGAGGTCAATGATCTCACCAATTCCACTGCTCTGAGCCTTTATGCTCATTGTATCTATTTTCCTTTTACTGAGGAATGATTCCGAATATCTCGCTTTCCCGGGGTCGGAAACATTATAAGAATATTTTCATAGTTCGTAATTACAGCTTGTCAGTTGAGCATCACTCTGATGTGAAATTAAGTATGCTTGCAGCAGGCTATTTACTTGTAGGAATTATAGTGTATCCTACAAATCAATGAATATACGGTGAATTAGAATTCTGATGCTCTATCCCCTTGCAAGTGCAAAACGGTCACCACCAGCACCACCAAGGGTTTTTTTTCCAACATATTGAGCGATTGCCGCAGAAGACAGCCGCTTTATGGGGTCCTTATGTTTCCTGCGTCCTGAATATGGATAATGGCGAAGGCTTCAGCACAAAACAGATTCACCCTTCGTTATGGATATTCAGTCTCGCCGCCAAACAATACAGTGTGGTGAAGGATATTATACAACTATTCGATAAAGGAAGGAGAATTCACGATGAATGAACTTGTCAGCAATATCCTGCGGGCAGTACGTCTCATCTCGTCATGTATGTAGTCTTCCTTTTTACTTCCTGACAAAGTCAAAATTCGGCCGTAAAGCACCATCATCGTCGCCGCCTCAGTATTTTTCATCTACATTGCAAGCACCATCTGGTTTTATGTATATGGAGACCTTTACCGCACTGTCACGGTTCAACGTAGTGCTGTTTGTTGCAGTCGGACTTTTCCTAAAATTCTCCTGACACGGGTAAGTTTCATGCAATGGAGCTACCTTCTCACAACTTTCAACATTGCAATGGATGACATTATCATTCTCAGTTTTCATCTTGGAAAACTATTTCCTGAGCCCCAGCACGCCAATACTATCATTCGGTTGGGACTCTACATCATCGTAATAGTCCTTTTCCAACGATACCTGCTCACCTTGTACCAATCAATCGTCAACAACTGGCCGATATTCTCAGCATTGGTGGTCTGCATTTTCCTCAATTTGTCCTATTACTTTTACGTTACGGATGATATCCAGAATACCTTGACTACGTTCAAATGGCCTCTATTCCTTTTGGTCACGCTTTCCCTGGCCGCCTATGGCACTGTTTTCTATTCTCTGAAAAGATTTACGGCAATGTACGCTTTGGAAGCAGAGAACTTGAAAATTCAGAATGAAACGGGGCTTCTCCATCAAGCAGCAATAGAATTAGAGAAATATGCTAATTATGACACGCTTACTGGACTACCCAACAGAAGATTCTTTTTTGAAATATTAGAAAGGGTTTTAGCAGAGAGTGGAAGAAACACCAGTAAAGTTGCAATCCTTTTTATAGATCTAGATGGATTTAAAGATATCAATGATACTTATGGTCATAAAGTCGGGGATGGGGTCCTCGTTACAGTAGGGAGTCGATTGCTGATGTGCATCCGGGAATCAGATTTTGCGGCACGATTAGGTGGAGATGAATTTGCGGTTATTTTTCATAATATCGAAGATGTTCTCAGTGCGGAGAATTTAGGTAAGAGAATTCATAAAATGTTACAAGAAGTTATGTATATAGATACTATTGAGTGTAAAGTTAATTCTTCTATCGGTATTGCCATATATCCTGATACTGGCAAAGATAGCGACACATTATTGAGAAATGCCGATTTGGCAATGTATGAGATAAAAAGGAATGGAAAAGGTGGAATCGGGATATTTATGAATCATGTGAAATAAATATTCAGGTCTCCCCAGGTGTTACAAATTTAGCGCATTGAGGATAATTGCTGAACGGCTTCCAAAAAGATTAGCACTTGACAGATCATTGGGCATCGGGCTATTGACTATCGGAGCTTCCTGATTGCACACAGCAGCAGCAATGTTTTGATAAATCATTATAAAATAAATAATTATAAACGACTGAAGCCGGCTTATCGATTGACAGAGATGATACTTCTCGTGTAGTATCAAAGATGCAAGAAGTATGTTATTTGCAATGACTTCCCCCGGAGCTTCTGATCGCTATTCATAAGGAAAGTACACGATCGCCCGCCAAGCAAAGGGATGACCACCTGCACCCCGCATAAGGACAAGAACCTCGCAGACAATACGTTGTCAAAACTCTATCGGAAACATAATTAAAATCCGATGCAAAATGGGAATATCCGCTCGATTGGGATTATCCGTTCGATATCGGTATCTCTTTATCAATAAAACAGCCCCGAATGAGGGGGGTTCAAGCTGTGGTGTAATAGACGATGTCTCCCGCCAGGCTTCAACCAGACGACATCTTGGTTTCAAGATGTATTTCGTACACCAATCACAAGAAATCTGGAGGATTTCAATGAAAAAAACAATGAACTTTAAAAATTACTTGGTATTATTGCTCATGATTATCACAACAACGATGGCATTCATCGGATGTGAGGCAATAATCGACATGCAAGACCCGCCGGTGGTGAATTCTACCTTCCCGGTACATGAATCTGCAGACGCCGATATAAACGGTACGATTACTGCGGTCTTCAATCAGTCTATGGATCCCTCAACCATCACTGAGGATACCTTTACCGTAAGCTCTGGCGGAATTGATATTGCAGGTATTGTCACCTACGATGTACCGAATAAGCAAGCGATTTTTGCACCCTCCGCTACCCTTGAATATACTACTGACTATACTGCAGCGCTCACAACCGGTATAGAAAATCTTGAAGGCACTGCTATGACCGAATCGAAGGTTTGGACTTTCACTACAGATTCCGAAGGTGTTGGCCCTAGTCCGGTAAATCTGAGGACTGCAGCCAATTATGCCATGCTGGCAAAAACAGCTATTTCAACAATCCCGGATTCCGCCATTACCGGCGATGTCGGCCTGAGCCCCGCTGCAGAATCCTATATGACCGGGTTCTCACAAACGGATGCAACCGGATATGCTACCTCAAACCAGGTAGTTGGATTTCTTTATGCAGCCGACATGGTGTCCCCGACATCCTCAAATCTGACTACTGCTGTTGAGAATATGATTACTGCATACAATGATGCGGCAGGTCGGATTACTCCCGACTTACTCAATCATGGTGCTGGAGAGATCGGTTCGCTTACCCTTACCCCGGGACTCTACAAATGGGAAAGCTCAGTCACTATCGGATCTGATGTCACGATAAACGGAGCTGCAAACGACACCTGGATTTTCCAGATAGCAGGGGATCTCAGCATAAGTAGTGCTTTCAATGTTATCCTTACTGGTGGAGCTCAGGCAAAGAATATTGTCTGGCAGGTTTCGGGCGAAGTGACTATGGGAACAGGTTCCCATTTTGAGGGGATTGTTCTATGTCAGACTCAAATTACTATGAATACCGGAGCATCAATCAACGGCAGGCTGCTGGCGCAAACACAAATCGCGCTTGATCAGGCCACCGTAACGAATCCAGTAATGTAATCCCTTGAACAGGAAGGGTGAATTGTAGGATTCATCATTTTGACGACGTTGAAAAATTATTTGATCAACGTCGTTTTTTTTATGGTCAACGCAGAAATCTGTGAGATTTGATACACGAATCTCGCAATATTACGTCATTAACCCGTAAACAAGGCTAACTTTCCATAATTCGTATGAGCAGGCAAGGGCAAAGGCAAGGGGGCCGCTGCTGAAGTCGGAAGAAAAACAACCTGCCTGCTGTCATGTTGACAAATCATTGGCTTGCTTTTTCAGTTCGGTCAAATCCGATGAGGCTTTCTCAACAAAGAAAATTACGTCAGCTCCATGCAGTACAATATTTGCACCATAATTGATACATTGTTTTTGGATGCCAACACTATTTGCAAATCCCGTATGACAGCCAGCACTTCGCCCGGCAGCCCTGGTTCGCTGAATTATTTTTTTCAGCAGATTCAAGTACTGGTTGTTGTTAAAATCATCTGGCATATCATATGAATATGAAAGGTCATGTGGTCCAATAATTATTCCATCTACGCCTTTATAGGTTAAAAAAGAATCCATATTAGCAACACCTTCAGGACTTTCAATGTTCAAGAGCAAGATTCGATCACTATTATCAGCTTCCAATTTACTTTTGACCTTGTCGCTTATGGGCTCCCGTCCTTCCATGATAGATGCCAGCTTTTTCCCCTTGAGAGGCTTATATTTAACAGCACCCACCAGTTTTTCAACTTCTTCTACCGTTTCCACGTATGGTGCGATTATTCCAGAAGCACCCAAATCTATAGCTTTAGAGGCTAGAAAAGGATCCGGCGCTAAGATCCTTACAATAGGAACAACACCAGCTGCTTTGAATGCATGACACATCCAACTTAAATTGTTATCATCATAGGTAATATGCTCCATATCCAAAAAAACAAAATCATAACCCACATTCAAAGCTGCCTTAAAAAAACCAGGCGAAACAGAAGTTACGAGAGTTCCATAAACCATACTATTATTAAGAATTTTTGTTTTAAACTCATGCTCTGTCATTTTCATCTCCCCTTATACGTAACCACCAGTACCAATAATAACTAGTGTGGCTCTAGTATAAACCTTTATAAACAAAAGATCATTCATCATGCTGAAGAGGTTATTCATGTTATAATTGCTATACGCTTCCGGGTCTTCGCTATATGAATATATCTTTGGGCTGCCATTTCCTGAAATTATTGGTTTTTTGGAATATATACCAGGGCAGAGACCTGCATATCAGCTTTTTTCTTTTTCATTATCTGGATGACATGATTATGCCGATCCTGTAATATGTGGCCTATGGTTGTTTTCTATGCACTTATGTCGGCATTCACTTTCGGCACAGCTGACTTCCTCGGAGGATTCTCTTCCCGGAAAAACCCGGTGACCGTTTCAGTTTTCTGGTCTCAGAGCATCGGTCTGCTGACCGTGCTTGCGGCCGCACCGCTGCTCGGGGCTGCACAGATCCGCAGTGCTGATCTTCTCTGGGGAATTGCAGGAGGACTTTGCGGCGGGCTCGGGATCCTGTTCCTGTTTCAGGGCCTTTCAACCGGGATCGTCGCGATCGTTTCCCCTTCTGCCGCGCTTACTGGAGCAGTCCTGCCGGTTCTCTTCGGGATCATTATCGGCGAACGGCCGCCGCTGCTGACGTGGATGGGTGTTGTGCTGTCGCTGCCCGCCATCCTGCTGCTTTCCTATGAAAAAGGAGGAAGGATAACCCACATAGCCTATTCCCTTCGTTTAGGCTTGATCTCAGGGGCATTCTTCAGCGGTTTTTTCATCCTGCTTTCCCGGACAACTGACGCCTCAGGACTCTGGCCGTTGGCATCAGCACGATTTGTCACTGTCCCGCTCTTCCTCATGGTATCCCTATTTCGCAACTCCGACATCAGACTGAAAGCTGGAACCAGGCGAATTACCTTTCTCAGCGGATTGCTTGATATGGGTGCAAACATTTTCTACCTGCTGGCCTTCAGGACAGGGTATCTGATTGCTGCAGTAATTCTCACCGCGCTTTACCCTGCCCCCACGGTCCTGCTTCAGAGGCTGTTCCTGCAGGAAAAGCTGACCTGGCCGAGAACAGCCGGTTTACTGCTTTCCATCACCGGGGCAGCTCTCATAGGTATCGGGGGATAGGGGAGCAGGCAGACAGGAAAACAGAGGAGGAGATGTCAACTGCTGCACGAGTAAAATCGTCTCTCAGTCGACATCCTGACGTCTTTGATAGTAAATCTTGAACTCACAACACTGGAAGCCTGTTGGATTTATTGCTTTTGCTGGTCCTAAACCCATGCAGCTGTAAGATTTCACGATAATTGGTCATATTAATACACCCCTACCCAGCCTTTGAAATTTTTTGAAATTTCTTCAGTTTAATAATATTTAAAATGTAAGGAAGCTGTGGTATTGTTAATGTGAAAGTATCATTTATTCAGGTATGGCTCTTGCAAAAAGCAAGAGCGACGTTTTGGTTTCTCATAATTAAGAAGATAAAACTAACTGTTTTTGATGGTATTTTTTGTGATTGAATCAGGAAAAAAACAATAAAAAAAGTGAGGATGGAAAGTATTTATGAGGGATCAACCCGCCATTACTGCATCTTTATGTGTCATATTGCTCTTACTGTCAGCTGGCTGTGAGCAGACCACTTCCTCAGGTTATACGGTTATTTTTGATAGTCAAGAAGCTGATATAGCTGCTGACCCTGATACTATGAAGGCTGACCTGATAACCAAACTGCTGCCGGAAATGCCAACTGATCCGGAGAAGTATGGCTGCACATTCAGTGGGTGGTGGACCGCTCCTGAAGGATCAGGAGAGCCTTTTTTCCTAGAAACCTCAGTACGTTACCACACTGTTGTTTATGCATTCTGGGAACTCGAATCCTACACTATCAGCTATCAGTTAAATGGGGGAACGAATGTTGATGGGAATCCAGATAGTTATACTGTAGAATCGGCATCTTTCGTTTTACAGCAACCAATCCGGGATAACTATCGTTTCCTCGGCTGGTTCGAGACTGGCTCGGGCACTTCCGGAACAGCGGTAACTGAAATCCCTGCCGGGTCAACCGGCGACATCAGCCTGGAGGCGCGCTGGGATGCTATCGACTATACCATCTCCTATGTCCTGAATGGGGGAACGAATAACCCTGCCAATCCTGCTACCTACACTACCTCCGATACTATTGATCTGGCCGATCCCGCCAAGGCCGATTACACCTTCCTCGGCTGGTATGACCCGCAGGATACTTCAGAAGCGGTTACCCAGATTCCGAAAAATTCGATTGGCGATGTAACCCTAGTCGCCTTATGGGAAGAGACTCGGTACCACATCACCTACAATCTTGATGGTGGCGATAACAACGTAGGGAATCCGAGCAGCTTTAGCATCCATACTGCAGAGATCGTACTGCTTGAGCCAACGAAACTTGGGTATTCCTTTGAGGGCTGGTATCTTTCTCTGGAGGGCGAGTCCCCAATTATCAGTATACCTACAGGGACTTCCCAGAATATGACCCTCTATGCAAAATGGAGCATAAATTACTATAAGATGAGATTCAATGCAAATGGCGGCAGTGAACCTCCCTATTACTTATCAGTGAATATGTTTATGGGATACAACAAACAACTCTTTACTCCTAAGTGGAAATATCCTGGGTATTATTTTTCCGGATGGGCCAGGACGGCGATCGGACCAGTAGAGTATGAGGCGAGTGATACCTATACCATGGGAGCAGAAAATGTCACTATGTATGCCCAATGGGAACCGGTACGCTATTCCATAACATACCAGCTTGCTGGTGGTACAAACGACACCGGCAATCCGGTTTCTTACTCCATAGAATCAGGGGATATAAACCTTGCAGTACCTGTAAAAAATGAAAGCACCTTTCTTGGATGGTTTACTTCCTCGGTATCCACTGTTCCGATAACCGAGATCCCTAGTGGATCAACCGGGAATTTGACGCTTACAGCCCGCTGGCAGAATATTGACTACTCTATTACCTACAATCTTGATGGTGGTACAAACAGCAGCAGCAACCCCGGCCGCTATTCCTATTATTCAGATACGATACTCTTATCGGATCCAGAGAAATCCGGGTATGATTTCCTCGGCTGGTATATAAGCGGTTCCGGTACGCCAGGAACAGAAGTTACTGAGATCCCGTCCGGCTCCACCGGTGATGTGACACTTGAAGCCCGCTGGGAGTTACAAAACTACACAATTTCATATGAGGTTAGCGGAGGAACAAACAGCAGCAGCAACCCTGACAGCTATACCTATCTCTCCGATGCTGTTACCTTTTCGGATCCAGGAAGGACTGGATACACCTTCCTCGGCTGGTATGTAAGCGGTTCCGGTACGCCAGGAACAGAAGTTACTGAGATCCCGTCCGGCTCCACCGGTGATGTGACACTTGAAGCCCGCTGGGAGTTAGCAAGCTACACAATTTCATATGAACTTAACGGAGGAACAAACAGCAGCAGCAACCCTGACAGCTATACCTATCTCTCCGA
>JAGYPA010000066.1 GCA_018399255.1 Spirochaetales bacterium
CGATCTGAAATTATTCGAGTAGCCTGGAACCTGCTCGTAGAAGGGGCTGGTGCGTATGTACCGGGATAACAGCGTGGCCCCGGGTATTACGATGAGTGTCTGCTCAATTCGTACCGGACCCGCTACCTGCTGTTTCTGCTTGCGGCTGCGGCTGCCGGCATAGTCGCTGTAGGGTGGTTGAGCGGGATTAAGAACATACAAAAATCACCGCATCCAAGCAGCTGCAAAAAGTGCTTCAGCCAATGCTTCAGCCCGGTCAACAGGGATAATGGGATGTGTTTTCAAGGCTTTAACTACAGTATTATAATCCCTGCTCTCTGCGGCATCAACAGTCAGCCGCTCATATTGCTTAACTTGTTGTAAGAGATCTCTATATTCAGCTGGAAAATGGGGACATTCTCCCAAAGGAGAAAACCCTTGTTCGCTCCTTATTGACGATACCTCAATGGTGTCGTTCTCTTCCAGATAGGGGCAATAGTCGCCATTTTCAATATTTATAATGGGATGGCGGCCAGTATCAGATACTAGAGAATTCAACACTGACAGGGCAACGGCATCGTAGCCCCAATCTTCTCTCTGATCCAATAGACTGAATTTTCCTGGAACCCGCTCGTATCCTGTTTCATTAGTCATATAACTATCATTCCGCTTGTTCATGTAATTATTAAAGTGTTCAATAGCCTGCCCGTCCTCAGATTTCAGAGCTTTGAGCAGCTCGTTATCAATTAATCGTATAAACGAAGCTCTGCTCATTTTATTCTGTTTCTGATTGCGAACAACTGCTTCTGAGTTTTGATAGTAGTAAAAATATTCATTTGGCAGCAGACCCGTTTCTTCAATGGATGTTCGCATACCTGCATAAAATGGTTCTTTTCTAAAAAACAGCTCCAGCTTCTTTTCAATAATCTCAGGAAGAACCTCACTCTTGTCAACGGTAACAGAATGCACCCAGCCAAGATGATTGATGCCAAAATATCGTATATCGACTTTACTTGCAGGAACCTCATATAGCTCGCTGACAATTTTCGTTATTACCTCCGGAGCATCACAAATACCAATTACTTTTTTATGTCTGCTGAGTTTTTTGATCGCTTGAGTAATAATACCTGCCGGATTTGTGAAGTTGATTAACCATGAGTCGGGAGCTGCTCTATGGATGCTGTCAGCTTGTTCAATCACTATTGGAATGGTTCTCAAAGCGAGAGAAAAACCCCCTGCGCCTATGGTTTCCTGACCTATAGTATCGAACGAAAGGGGTATTTGTTCATCTTGTTCACGTGATTTCTGCCCACCCACCCGTATGGAAGAGAAAATAAAGTCTGCTCCCTCCACAGCCGGAACCAGCTCCGAATGTATGGTCAGATCAGGTTTTTCTGTATATTGATTAAGAATACTTTGAAATAGCGTTAACCGAAGCAGCTTCAAGCGGGAATAATCAAGATCGTATAATGACAACTCATCAACGGGGATTTTTTTCTGTAGAATAGTGTTTAGTAACAATGGGAATCGGGGGCTGGCTGCTCCAATAATTGTCATCTTCATTTGGCACCTCAAAAATCATCCCTATATTTTCCGCTCTCAGGATATCCATAAGGCAACCATAACGGGAAAACGTTTTCCTGTCAAGATTAAAATTCACTAGAACATTGATAGATATGCATCAAAACCTTGCAAATGTATATTTGATCCCAAATTATATGCGTCGGCAGGAATCTCGTTCAACTATACTATGGGTAATAATGAATTTTTTCCTGACAATATCTTCCCCGTTTATCATTTTCAGCAAAATTTCCGCAGACTGCCTTCCAATTTCCCTTATAGGCTGCTGAACACTACTGAGAGTGGGTGTCAGATAGGGATCAATATCAAGACCATCAAAACCCAATACGGAAATATCTTCTGGAATTCTCAGCCCGCACTGGCGTATCGCACTCATAACACCGATAGACATCTCATCACTTACAACAAAAACGGCAGTCAGGTCCGGACACTGTTCATACAGTTCCAGCATCGCAGTGCGACCGGATTCTATGGTATAGTGTCCACCAACCACAAGGTTCGGATCGAAGGAAATACCGGACTTATCCAAGGCCTGCTGATAACCCTCGAGTCGCTTATCTCTAGCTGAATACCCTTCTCCACATATAAATCCGATTTTCCGGTGACCCAGGCTGATTAAATAACTTGTTCCATCGAATGCAGCTTGTGTATCATCAATACAAATCTGTGGAAACGACAATTCGGGGATATCCAGACTGCATAACACTACAGGTATATTTGATTTCCGCAGACGAGAATAGATCTCAGGATTGGTTGTCTCGTGCATCAGAATAATGCCGTCTGTCCGGTTCTGCATCAGCATATCAATATATATCTTCTCATGATTTGGCTGGTCCTTCACTCTACAGACAATTATTTTATAATTTGCTTTTTCCAAAAGTTCCTCAACACTGGAAAAAATTATCTGATGATACATTTCCGAAACATGGGGAATTATCAATCCGGCGGTGAAGTTTTTTTTAAGAACCATGCTACGGGCCATATGATTGGCTACATAGCCGTCTTTTTCTATGGCTTTAAGCACTTTTTCTCTTAAATTGGCACTTACATGCTTTGTTTCATTCAGTACTCGAGAAACAGTAGCAACCGATACCCCAGCCTTATCAGCAATATCCTTAATTCCCATGTCATTTTCCTTATTAACTCTTTGCACGTCAAAACTAGTTTTGCAGCTTATCATACCTTATATGAATCAATCAGATTGCCTGATAAAATTAAGACGGCTTTGACTACAAAACTTCGATTGACATGCCTACAATCATAGTTTACACAATTTTTCCCATTAGGAAAAGGTTTTCCTTGACAGGAAAACCTTTTCCTAATACAATTTCCTAAAACAGCCAGACGAAGGAAACTTACAAATGAAAGAAATCATTGTAATTGGACCAACATATTGTGATCTGCTTCTACAGGGTTTCAACGCTGTTCCCCTTCCCGGTGAAGAATACTATCTGGACGGCTACCACTTATCACCAGGAGGCATAGCTATAACTGCCACCGTTCTGGCTCAACTGGAAATATCCACTGCCCTTGTTACTACTATTGGTGACGATCCGCTTGGAACGTATGTAGCGAACGCATTAACCAAAAAGGGAGTCAATCTCAAGCCATCTCTCCCCAGATTAGCAGAAAACACCAACTTAACGGTAGTACTGCCTCTGATTAACGATCGCTCTTTCTTGACCTGCGAACAGAATACCACTAAGTTTACACAAATAATTGAGGAAAGAATCGCAAGACTTAATCCAGCAGAGTTTTCTCATGTTCATATCAGTTATTCTTTGTTATCAAATAGGAAAGTAAATGGCTTTCTCCAAGAGATAAAGCATCAAAATGGTACTGCATCAAGCGATCTTGGATTTATAGATACAAGACATTGGAAAAGAGATTCTCACTTGCTTCTAGAAAATCTGGATTTCTTTTTCCCCAATTTGAATGAAGCGCTTGCGATAACCGGATGCAGTAATGCCAACGAAGCCATTCACTTTCTACAGAAGTATGTAGATAACCCAATTATCACAATGGGCGGAGATGGGGCTTGTGCTTTGGATGCAAATAACCAATTTATCCAGGTCCACCCCCCCCAAACAGTAGTAACCAATACAACAGGATCTGGCGATTCATTTACAGCAGGTTTTCTCTTTGGGAAAAGCATAGGATCATCCTTAACAGAATCCCTGAAATACGGGGTGGCTGCCGGCAGCTTGACTGCAGCATCTCAAGGTTCCCTCTCTGAACTGATTACACGAAAAAAACTAAGTTCCATGATCAGTACCATAAGCGGAGGATATCAGTGATCAACCAGAAAACAACTGCCATGGGACAAAAGGAAACTATGGCAGGATTCCTGTTCCTTCTGCCATTACTCATAGGTCTAAGCATTTTTTATTTTTATGCTTTTTTTCAAAATATCTTTATCAGTTTTACTGATATGAGTTCTTTTGGCAAACCGGCATATATTGGTTTAGAAAACTATAAAAGACTTCTCACAGATCCCAAATTCTGGCGTTCTCTCAAAACAACTTTTAAATATGTTGCTGTCAGTGTACCAGCTGTCATGGTTCTTGGAACCCTTGTTGCTTTCTTCCTTCAAAAAGCTCGGAAGTGGAGCAGTTTTTTCCGTACTGCCATGTTTTTGCCAGCAGTAACCATGCCTGCAGCTATTGGATTGTTATGGCGCTGGCTTTATAACTATGAATTTGGACTAATTAATATCATTTTCTCCCAGCTAGACATAGCACGCATTGCCTGGCTCTCTGAGCCTGCATTAGTAGTTTACTCTATTAGTATTGTATTGATTTGGAGTATGGTGAGTACGCAAATGATCATACTTCTGGCAGGTTTGCAGAACATCCCTACCATGTATTATGAAGCTGCGGAAATTGACGGGGCATCTCCATTCCAATCTTTCTTTAAAATAACTCTTCCATTATTGTCGCCAACCCTCTTTTTCGTCACCATAATCAGCGTGATTAATATTTTTCAAATATTTGATTTCATTTTTCTAATGATTCAGCCGACAGCTTTAGCCATGCGATATGCCATGTCGCTAGTCTACTATTTTTATGACAGAGCCTTTATCGTTTTCGATAAGGGATATGCAGCATCACTCTCAATGGTTTTATTTGTGATAATTCTCCTGATTACTATAATTCAGTTTGTGTTTCAAAAAAAATGGGTCCATTACAATTGAGGAGGCGGAAGTGAGGTCAAAAAATTCAGCACTCATCTACATCTTTCTTCTAGCCGGCACGATAATAACAATCGGTCCATTTATCTGGATGTTTCTAACGTCGGTTAAAACATATAACGAGGCAATTAAAACCCCTCCGACACTCTTCCCGGAAATTTTCCAATGGGTTAATTATAAGATCATTATGGAAAAATTCCCTTTTGGAATTTTATACTTCAATACATTTCTGGTAGTAGCCATGGTGGTGGCAGGACAGTTGGTGATCAGTTCCATGGCGGGATATGCTTTTGCCAGATTGCGTTTTCCAGGGCGAAATGTCATTTTTATGATTGTTTTGGGATTGCTTATGATCCCCGGGCAAATTTTCCTGATTCCTCATTACAAGATAATGGTAGGGTTGAAAATAACCAATACTCTCATAGCATTGGCTATCCCCGGATTATTCAATGTATTTGGCGTATTTCTGCTCAGACAGGTTTTTTTAACAATTCCGAAGGAATTAGATGAGGCAGCTATTGTTGATGGTTGCGGATATTTTCGTATCTACTCTTTAATAATGCTGCCTTTGGCCAAATCTGGAATGGTATCTTTGGCTATCCTTACCTCTTTATGGACTTGGAAAAATTTAATGTGGCCGCTCATAGTCAATCGCTCACTAACTAAAATGACTCTCTCTGCAGGTTTAGCTTTTCTTATCGGAGAGCATACTACCTATTACGAACAAGTCATGGCAGGTGGAATTATTTCAGTGCTGCCAGTAATAATTCTTTTTCTTTTCTTTCAGAGGCATATCGTTGAAGGTATAGCAGTTTCAGGTATTAAGGGATGATGACATAGAGATTTATCTATGTTTGTCAGTTAAAAAACTACAGCAAACTTCTAGTTTTGCCGATGAATCTGTAATGGTAAAGGGGTCAGATATATGTTGGACTATTTGGTAATAACCGCTCATCCTGATGATGAAAGCGCTGCTGCAGGTCTCCTGCTGACAGCAAAGAGTCATGGATTAAAAACTGGTATGATCACTTTGACGCAAGGAGAAGCAGGCGGCTTTGCTGATGCCGTAGAGCGAACAGCAGAACTCCATAAAGCCGTATCTTTGCTCAGCCTTGATTATTTCAGGCATCTTGACTTACCAGATGCAAATGTTGAATTCAATTCTGTGACGGTTGCGAGAATTATACCGCTTCTCCGCGAAGTAGCACCCCGGGTAGTGTTAACAATTCACCCTGATGACTATCACCCCGACCACTTGGCTGTATCCCGTATTGTTGACAAAGCGGTGTTTACGGCAGGTTTGAAAAAATATGCAAATGATGATAAAACATGGCATCCTAGTCAAGTACTTTACTTTTCTCTTGACCCGCGCACTAATTCTTCACGCCCGGACATCATTTTCGATATATCCCCGGTCATTGAGAAAAAAAGAGCTATTTTAAGAAGCTATGCCAGTCAGCAAATAGAACAATTTATGGAGAGCAATGCCCGCTACCTGGGTATGCTGGGAGGATTTGACTTTGCGGAAGGGTTTTATATCAGACAGCCTCTCCGTTTAACTGATCCAAAAATATTTCTTAATCACAACAAGATTGGAAGATAAGAATTTCGTTTAAAAGATAAACGGTATCTGCACCCCTGAAGGGGTTTGAAATAATAATGCTTGGAGGAAAAAATGAAAAAGGTTATTTTAGTTGCATTGCTGGTACTCATGACAGCTGCGGTATTTGCAGCGGGGAGTAAAGAGGCTTCGGACAGTCCTGTAACCATAAGTTTCGGCTTGTGGGATGAGAATCAGAAACCAGCTCTTCAGAAAGTGGTAGATCAATTCAATGCAGAGCACAATGATATTCAAGTTGTCGTTGAATTGACTCCGTGGGGGCAATACTGGACAAAATTGGATGCAGCAGCTGGAGCAGGGGAAGCACCCGATGTATTCTGGATGAATGTCTATCTCCCGAAATATGTAGATGGAGATGTTATTCTGCCTTTAGATGATTTAATTGCCAAAGACGGAGTTGACCTATCGGGGTATGTATCAGCTGTTACCGGTATGTACAATTACGAAGGTTCACAATGGGCTATGCCAAAAGGTCTCGACTCTGTAGCAGTTGCATTAAACACCGCCATATTTAAAAAGTACAATGTAGCGGTACCTGAAGAGGGCTGGACTTGGAACGAGATGAAAGTTGCTGCTTCCCGGCTAAGAGATGCGATGAAAAAAACTGGCGAATATCCTATCCTGATGGAGCTTGACGCACAGCCTTCGCACTTTAATTTTACTTACCAAACCGGCGGTAATGTAATTAATGATGATTACACTAAATCCGGCTATAATCTGGCCGCTACAACCAAGGCTTATCAAAATGTGGTGGATCTCTTCGATGAAAACCTGTTAGCTCCTTATACGGTGTTATCGGAAACTAAAGGAACAGATTTGTTCCTGTCACAGAGGGGAGCAATTCTATTTGTCGGTTCCTGGAAATCTTCAGTACTGGAAAATTCTGAAATCGGGAAAGCCGGAGCTGTAAAGCTTATCACCATGCCCAAGCAGGATGCATCAAACGCCTCTGTTCTTGGAGGATTGGGCTACGCCATATATAAACATTCTGATCATCCGGAAGAAGCGTGGGAATTCGTAAAATATATAACTGGAGAAGTAGGAAATAAGATTCAAGCTGAAGCAGGAATTGATATCCCGGCTTTAAAGAATGCCCAAAAGTATTACTTAAGTAACTTCAGCAACATAAATGCTGATACCTTTTTCAAGGCCGCAGAAAATGCTGTCCCATTTCCAGCAGGACCAGATCTTGTTTCCTGGATCGGAATAGTAAATGATTATGCCGCCCAGATTTTTGCCCAGGAAATAACTGCAGAGCAAGGAACTGCATCAATATATAAAGAGATGCAGGCAATCATTGAAAAGTAGTTTTTCATGGTAACGGCTTAAGACGGAGACTGTCCCTGTTAAGAGCGGGCAGTCTCCTTTTTTATGAGCATTCTCCAGGTCAGCGCCTGCCGAATTGTCAGTCACGGCCTACAGCATACTTGACTTGGTGAAATCCGAACGCATCAGCAGCAGCCTTTAGCCTGGTCAATTCGTGTCCCGATCAGGAATATTGATACCACTGTGCTTGAAACAGGAAACCGAGACCGTATAAGGCAGGAGTGCCATTCCAAGCTGAACGAAATGAAAAAATTGCGAACTCTCTGTGTCTTTATGTCCGACCACTCAATACCGCCTTCAGTTACTTTAGCAGATTATCAATAGATGCTCGAACTCTATCATGAGAATTGCCGTTACAGATGGCGAAAGCTATAAAGCCCTGTAAGTGAAATACTGGAAATGTGCTTTAGCCTGCTTTGCCTGCGTATCCTGACAGCAGATTCCGGTAAATGCTCCGGCAAAGGACCGATTGTATTCATCAGATATTGTCGACTGGTCGAGCGGCGGTCCAATACTCTTCCACAACGAACTCTGCCTATAGGAAAACTGCAGTTCCCTGCCGTGAACTATTGCTTTGAGATATACAGGTTCATCCGGATAAATTATAGAAGTTTGCCATAAGGACAATTCATTAATTTTAAAGTGATCAGAAACGGTAATACCGAGAGATGGTGCCTGCAGCTTCCAGGAATAGTAAATTCGCAAGTAATACCAGGTCTCCTCACCCTGCCGTATAATAAGACCAGCCTGCTGCTGAAATACCTTAGGGTAAAACAGAAGGCATGTTTCAGCTTCCCAGTCGAAATGCTGAATCCGGCGGGCAATGAGACTCTGATTGTGACGAGAATGCAGAGATTCCTGCCCTGTCATAGTAAGCCAACCGGGTCTTTCCTTGAATGACATCCATGTTTCCAGAGGCGGTATACGCAAAGTATAGAGCCCCACAGGAAGATCAGGCCCATCAAACTGCATTCTAGGTGATACCCCTTTTGTTTGGTAATCAGAAAATTTAAGCAATTTACCTGAGATGAACAAGTTTGTATCAGAGATATCCGAATCATTCAGCCCGCCTTCAATCAAGTCCGCTTCTGCAGCTGATCCCTTATCCATATCTTCTCTTAGCAGCCGGTCATGCTCTTCACCAGATTCTGATCCTATACTAAGCCATCCGTCCTCAGTCCAGCAGCAAGTGGCTATCCAGGTTTCCCGCCCGAGCACACAACGTACTGAAGGCTTAAGCGGCCGGGCACCATGGTAGACAATAAGCCACTTCCCATCCGGAGTATCGGTGATCGATGCATGTCCGGTTTTCTGAATTTCAACATCAGGGTTGTATAGGTGAGGCTTGAGAAAATCTGTATCATTCCTTCCGTAAAAATCGTGCCTGCTCGCAGAAAGTAAAGGATTTCCATAGTAAGGCACATAAGGTCCAAATGGATGCTCAGATCGGGCTGCAGAAATCGAATGCCCGTATCCCGTTCCCCCCTCAGCAGTCAGAAGAAAATAATATTCACCAATACGATACAGATTCGGGCCTTCCAGACATCCTCGGTCTGTTCCGCCGGTAAAGATAGTTTCAGGGCTCCCTTTCAGCCCAAAACTGTCAGAATCGATTTCCTGCATAACAATTCTTCCAGGATGCTCATAGTTTTGTCTGAATTCCCACTCGAGATTGAGGAGATACCATGTTCCATCAGTGTCGATGAGAATTGATGGATCAAATCCGCTGGAATTCAGGTAAACAGGATCACTCCATGGTCCAGTTATTGAATCGGCACTCAAAATGTAATTGTCCAGATCAAAAAAAACAGAATCGATATTCTTCATGACCGTATAAACCAGAATAAAACGTTTCCGGACTGCATCGTATTTCAAACAGGGAGCCCAGACCCCGCATGAACTTCCCATGCCAGTAATGTCGAGTTGTTCTCGACGATTAAGCGGATGAGCTGTCAGTACCCAGTCCTGCAGATTCCGTGAATGATAGACAGCAACTCCCGGAAACCACGTAAATGTAGAAACTGCGATATAATAATCGTATCCCACCCTGATAATTGATGGATCAGCATTGAACCCCGGAAGAATAGGATTATTGGTACTTGTAATAGACATAAGGATTCCTAATAAGCGAAAAGCTACATCGAATCGAGTTATCAACCCTTAACAGAACCAGCAAGGGCCCCAGCCATAATCTGTTTATTAAATATACCGAAAAGAACTATCGGCGGGAGTGCTATCAGCATCATTACGGCAAACTGAGCTGCATATTGCGATGAATACTGCCCCTCAAAATTGATTATCGAAAAAGGTAAAGTTCGTAATCTTTCTGATGCTATGAATGTATTAGCCATAATAAATTCATTCCAATTAGTAAGAAAACTGATGATAGATACGGTTACCAGCGGGGTTTGACTCATCGGTGCAATAATCTTGAATAGAATTTTTGCAAGCCCTGCGCCGTCAATAAAAGCCGACTCCTCCATTGCCCGGGGAATCCCCCTGAGAAACCCGGAGAATACCAGTGTGCTGAACGATATTCCAAAGGCGATATAGGCAATAATGACTCCTGTTCTGGTATTTATAATATTGAAAAAGCCAAACCAGATAAAATTCGGGAGCAGTGTTGTGTGAATGGGAACCGTCATCCCCAGTAGAATGAATGCAAACACGAATCCGCTCAGCTTCCAGTAGAGCCGTGCACAGGCATATGCCGCCATAAAGGAAACCACGACAGTTCCCAGCACAGAAAAAAATACAATTATAGTGCTATTCAAAAAATAGACGGGGATGTTTCCCTGAGTCCATGCTTTGACATAATTTATCCATTGCGGAGGAATAGGTATTTTCAGAAGATGAGACCCGAAAAGATCACCGTTTCTTAGAAGCGAAAAATTCAGCAGCCAGATAATTGGAAATATCTGAATTACTAAAAGGGATGTAAGAAACAGATAGAACAGCAGTTTTTTTACAGTATTCAAATACCTATTAATCATCTTTTGCTGCAATAACATCGTTTTAGTCCTCTCACTTAGTTCTCTCCATAATCACTGCTGCCTTCTGTTGAAAATCATTCAGTATTTGACCGACCAGATATCTGGTTAGTAGCCAGTGCCAATGACATGGCAATAATGACAAACAGAACCGATATTGCATTGGCATACCCAAATTGATTTGAAACAAATGCCTTCTGATAGAGGTAGTTTGCCAGGAACTGCGTAATATCTCCTGGCCCTCCGCCCGTTGCAAGAAAAACTGTTTCCATTGTCTTCAATGTTGCCGCAACAGCTATAATCAGGATAGAGTTGATTACCGGCAAAAGATATGGAATAACAATATAACGATAAAGCTTCAACCCCGAAACTCCATCAACTGAGCCAGCATCTAGCAACTCCTTGGGCATCGCCATAAGGGCAGAATAATAGAGCAGGAGAGCCCAGCCGAACCCTTGCCATATCATCATGAGAATAATTGCACCGAGCGCTGTGGCAGGGTCTGACAACCACGCAGTCTTTGCAAGTCTATCCCATCCCAACCCATTGAAAAGATTATGCAGCAAGCCAAAATTAGGATTATAGATATATATCCACAACTTGGTTGTCACAACAACGGTTAGTATCGCTGGAATAAAAAAAACTGTTCGAAATATCTGTGATGTTTTTTCCCTGAGTTTTGACAAAGCAACTGCCACTGTAAATGCAAATGGATGCTGGATGCATACCGTCACCAACAAATAGAGCATAGCATTCTTAAGGGACTTCCAGAACACCGGATCATGAAAGAGTATCGTCCGGTAATGGTCCGTTCCGATATATCCATATGGACCAAGGCCGCTCCAATCTGTGAAACTGTAATAAACACTTACAAAGATTGGAGCCAATAGAGCAAAACAAAGCAGTGTCAGCGCGGGAGTGATCAAAACAATAATATTTCTTTTTCGTGTAAAGATAGACTGCATATGTTCTGCCCTTTAGCCATGATTAAACATTTTTCTCTAAAGTATGAGTGAATACGCTCAAGTGCTCATACCTGAATGCTTTTTTATTATCATTTTCTGCCTGTCCAAAGCCCCACATCGATACTGAGACACGACAGGCAGAAAGTTTGCGGAAGATTTCTAGCGAAGTTCTTTTTCAACAGCAGCCTGAAGCTTAGTGATGAAAGACTCAGGTGTTTCAATATTTGCTGCAAGCGATTTACATAGGTCCTCATGAACTTGATCAAAAGCAGGCGACAATGCGGCATATGCTAGAATTCCGGAAGTGCTCTCAGCACCATTGAGGATAGCCAGCAGATCTCTGGTCAGCTGGTTTTCATCGCCAGTTTCCTTGACAACCTGAGCTGGGAAACCCGCGTTATTTTTCCAGGTTAGCTCTGGATACCGTGAGAAGAAATATTTAATGTATTCCATACTGAGATCCATATTAACGGCATCGGCATTAACGACATAATTTCCGCCAAACCAGGCGTAGAGATCTCCGACATCTCCCTTCCCGCCGACTACAGTTGGAAAATGGGTCGCACGGACATTGCTGCGAAACTCTTCTGAAAAAGATTCATCATTACTCAATCCCAACTCCCAGGATCCCATAACATACATTGCGGCCAGTCCCTGACCAAAGAGGTTTCTTGCTGCACCATAATCGGAAGTCACCAGATCCTGTTGAAATACTCCCTGCAACTTGAAATCGTATATGATTTGTGCTGCCTGCAAGAAAGCTGGATTGTTATAGGAAACTTCCCCTTCAATAGCCTTCTGATTTATCTTGGCATCACCAGAAATCAGCATTGCCAAAGTTTCAAAGATGATGCTCAAAGGCCAGCGGTCCTTTCCATCAGTTACAACTGGTATAACATTTGCATTATTGAACTTCGGAACAGCAGAGATAATGTCTTCCCATGTCTCAGGAACCTCAACGCCGACTTTTTCGAGCAGCCCTTCGTTATAATAGAGAATCCAGAAATCTGTAGTATTGGGAACACCGTAGAGCTTTCCAGCAACCATATTCGACTCAAGGGAACCAGGGATAAATCCCAGTCCTTTGAAGTGGTCATACGGCAGTTCTGCAAGATAGCCATTTTCTACGAAAGGCATGTAGAGTGAGGGAAGTCCCCACCATTTCATAACCTCAGGCAGCTGGTTGGATGTAGCATAAATCCTCATTTTTTCCTGATAAGGCTGATCTGGATAGCTTTCTGTTTGAATCTCGATTTCAGGATGCATTTCCAAGAATTCTTCATTGATCAGATCTGACACAATTCGTACAGGGCTTGTTTCATCAGGAAGGTTATCGCTCAGGTTAAATACAATTTTTTCCCGAGAACTTTCCTGAGCCCCGGAAGCTGCCAGACTGAATGCTGCCAGCGCAGCCAGAAGACACACAATAAAAACTCTTTTCATAGTAATTACTCCTTTTGATTAGTGTATAGGAAATTATAAGAATGAAACTGTAAAATCTGCAATGACGGTATTTATTGTTTTTTAATCATATTTACTGCAAAAAACCGCATGCTTTAAATCTGAAACAGGCAAAAGCCTGCAAAAGCAGGTTTCTCCCTGATATGATTAAAGTTCATTGGGCAATTATTCGGATGCAGGTAAAGGCACAATATCAGTGGAGAGAATACTTTCGCGGACTGACACCGGTGATTTTCCTGAACACACGATGAAAACTCTCCAGGCTTTTGAACCCAACTGATTCACTAATAATGTAAAGCTTGTCTGTTGAAGTTTTCATAAGATCAATTGCTGCATTGATCCTCGTTAAGGCAGTAAAATGTGTATAGGTGTACCCAGTTTCCACTACAAATCGACCGCTCAAATGCGCTGGAGACACATCCGCATACCTGCTTACTTCCACAAGGGTCAGCTCTGGATTATCGTAATTGCACTGAATATAAGAACAAGCCCGATAAACAGCTCGACTGATAACCGTTGACCGTGTTAACAGATCTCGATAGATTAACGGAATCTCTTTGAAGGTATATATGGGCCTGCTCAAATTGAACTGAATTTTTCGGTTCGTAAATGAGCATATCTCATTTTCAATTTTCCGGAACATATCCTTGACTGCTGTTTCCAGTTCATCTGAAAGAACGGCAATTGCTTCTGCTTCTGAGGCTTGAGCTGATGATGCAAGATTTTTATTATTCTGCTTGGGCAGATGACGGGGTGAAACTAGTACCACCAATCGGTAGTCATTATTATAAAATGCCGCTACGACCAAAATTTCATCGCTTATTACCTGTTCGGCAATATCTTTCATTGACAGTGCCAGCGGTTCCCGCAGCTTTTGACTACTTCTGGGAATTGCGATATCCTCGTGCTCAATACCAATTACGAAGGGAAGCGGAAGCTCGATATTGAACGCTGAGAGGAGATCTTCCTTCATGTATTGGACAGCACCTTCCATCAGCAGATTGAGATAAGCATCCCGGGGGATTAATGTAGTTTCTTTCCGCTCCGAATTGCCGGGCATATTTTCTAGTAATTGCCCGCTGAATGCTTTTTCCTGCTGATTTTGAAGATATATCTCTGCAGTCTGAAGTGCAGCAAGAACTGTCTCTTCTTCAGCCTCACTTTTTACGATATAGTCAAGCGATCCCAGTTTGAAGGCCTTGCGCACATCATCAAAATGCTTATGTGCACTTAGAATGATAATTTCCGGCTTTCGCTCAACTCCCTCCAAAGCTGAAAGAAATTCAAGTCCATTCATCACCGGCATATAGAGATCAAGCAGAATAATATCGACATCAGTACGATCAGTTATCAGGGCTAAAGCTTCTCTGCCGTTTTCAGCCTCATACTTCATGGTGAAGCCGTACTGAGTCCAATCTGCCATAGATTTAAGCATCAATCTCACCAGCGGTTCATCATCCGCAATCATTACATTCAACATGAATGCGTCAACTCCTCATATGGCAGCCGGAGGATTACTGCTGTACCCCTACCTGTCTGTGAACTTACATCAAGACCATATTGACTGCCGTAATGCAGAACAATCCTTCTATGGATGTTGTACAACCCGATGTGTGTCATAGATCCCAACGGCCTATTCTCGGACTGATGAAAAAGAGCACTGATTTTTTCGGCGGGTATCCCTTTTCCATCATCGCTGACTATAACCGAAAGCATATCTTGCTGAGACCTTACTGATATCCTGATCTGCATTACTCCCGGTATCCGCCCATGAAGCAGAGAGTTCTCGACAATTGGCTGAAGAATCATTTTCGGAACGGCAGCGTTTTCCAGTTCCTCTGGACAATCATACTGTATGCTGAAACTGTCACTGAATCGATAATGCATGATTCTACTGTAGGAACGAATAAGATCAAATTCAGCTTTAACCGTAATCTGGTGATGGCTGTGTGAAAAAATTGTTGAAACCATGCGCATGAGAGAAGTTGTGAGATTTTTAATATTTTCAGCCTTAATCAACATTGCCATTATGCGAATGTTGTTCAGAGTGTTTGACAGAAAATGGGGATTTATCTGATACTGCAGTGCTTCAAGCTCATGCATATATTTTTCTTTCTCTTCAAGCTGTTTTTCATATGTCAGGTCATCAATTTTTTTTATCATGTTGTTGAAAATTCTGGTAGTATCCTTAAACTCGAGAACACCTGTATCTGGCATTTTAGTTGAGTAATCACCTTCTGATATAATCAGCATAGTCCTGTTCAGATCACTGATCGGTGACAGGATCTTTCGATAAAAAAGTAGAGAGAACAGGATGAAAAGAATCAGCAAACCCATATATGCAGCCATAACTGTAATCTGAAGTCTTCGATATTCACCAGTTATAACATCTTTTTCTATTAGACCGAATATTGTCCATCCTGAGTAGGCAAGACTTTTACTCGCAAGTAGATAACTTTGGCTGCGATAGTCAATTGCTCGGTACTTAGTCTGGCGGTTAGTATCAAGCACGAAGGAAATTTCTTCTATCAAGGTGCCGTTATGTTCACGTCCTGAATCAAGAATAATGCGATTATCGGCATTAGCAATAAGGATTCTGCCAGGAAAAATAACAGCTGTATCTGAATAGATAGAATGTATTGATGGTATTCTGAAGGCGAGGTAAATTGCACGCAAAGGGTTTTCCATAAGTCCATCTTCTGTATTAACCAGTATGATACGAATAAGCGGATTGATATTACCTGAGTCTCCTGCCTGAAAATGATCGGCTAGAAGATAATCAACAAGGAAAGTTTTTCTTCTAGCTGATGATGGAACATGGGAAGCCATTTGAGCAATATCGGATAATTGTATTTGCCCGGCTGAGTTCTTCTGATAGACTGAAACACCGTCAGCCAGTTCAACTTGAATATATCCGATCAAATCTGTTGTATTGAAAAAACTAATCAGTGATGTTTCTATCTGCCTCAACAGCAAGTATTTATTTTCCTCGTTAGTTGATTGTAAATATTGTAGGGCGGTTTTCTGTAACAGCTTGTCATTAAAGATGGCTGAGGCAAGTATAGAGATACGCCTGGTTTCGGCATCTATATTCTCTGCAATTCTGCTTAAAGTCTCTTCAATTCTGTCAGCATTTGTCTTGAGAATAATCTGCCCGCTAATCGTTCCAAAATAGAGTACCAACACAAAAATAGGAATGGAAATAATTATTATGAAAAACAATACGTATCGTCTTCTAAGACTTTGCTCCACTTTTTCCTCTTTCAGAGTTATTATATCGTGTTTGATTAGTTCTATCACATATTTATTACGATGTCTCTTTTAATTTGCATCAACCCATCAACTCTGCGACCTGTTGGGCATGGATGGGTATCAGCGGGCTATCTCCTCCCGGGCAATTTCAACCCACCTCACGGC
>JAGYPA010000067.1 GCA_018399255.1 Spirochaetales bacterium
ATAAATCATGCAAAAACACAATAATAGGAAAAAAAATTCTCCTCTTGACATTATGAGGGTTTACTTTTTGCTTTGTATATCATAATATCAGACAAAAGAAAACCAGGGGGGACTCTATGACCGAAAACTACATACCACTCAAAGCGATGGTAGAAACAACAGACACAGACTATTGGAATGATTCCTGCTCGATAAGTGAGCTTGAATATGCAATATCAAACGGAGCTGTAGGGGCTACAACAAACCCGGTAATTGTTTACAATGTTCTTAAAGATGAACTGCATCTATGGAAAGAGAGAATCCTTGAAATCATTGCCGAAAACTCCACAGCTACTGAAGATGAAATAGCCTGGCAGGTGATTGAAGAAATGGCCCTTAAAGGAGCAGAGCTGCTTGCTCCAGTGTTCGAGAAGGAAAAAGGAGCCAAGGGAAGAATCTCTATCCAGACAAATGCAAAATACTACCGCAATACAAGCGCAATGGTGGAACAGGCTGTCAAATTCGGTAAAATGGCTCCGAATATGCAGGTGAAAATGCCCGTGACGGAGGCCGGAGTCGCAGCCTTTGAGGAGGCTACCTATCAAGGGGTGAACATCAACTCCACCGTCTGCTTTACCCTGCCGCAAGTTCTCGCTGCCGGAGAAGCTGTCGAAAAAGGACTGAAAAGACGTGAGGCTGAAGGACTTGAAACAGCATCAATGACCCCGGTCTGCACCATCATGGTCGGACGTCTCGATGACTGGCTTAAAATATCAGCCAGGAAAGACGGAATAGATATCGACGAATCCCTGCTCGATCTTGCCGGGATAGCCGTAATGAAAAAAGCCGTTAACATATTCAGAGAACGAGGATACCGGGCAAAACTGCTTGTTGCCGCATATCGCTCACAGCTTCACTGGACCGAACTCATCGGCGGCGGTATAATACATACCATTCCTTATAAGTGGCAGAAGCAGTACAATGAGTCCAACGTAGAAATTAAAAACTCTACCGACACACCCATGGAAGAAAGCGTTATAAAAGAACTCTACGAAAAAATGGAAGAATTCCGTAAAGCCTATGAACCTGACGGACTTTCACCTGCAGAATTTGACACCTATGGGGCGACTGCGCGAACACTGCGGGGATTTATCGGCGGATATGACCAGCTTGTGGGAATAATACGTGATTTGATGATTCCCAATCCTGATGTGCAGCAATAAGCAGCGACCGGCAGTAACCGGCAGCGATAGGTAGAAAGAGAATTCAGAGATCAGCTTTTCGGTCAAATATCGGCAACTTGATAACCGGGTATTCGATATGATAGTATTCCGCAGAAACCAGAAGGAGACCTTAATCATGGTAAAAAAAGATAATGACTTGAAAGCTGAACTTGAACTGCAGCAGAAACGGCAGCAGGCTCTGCTTGGCGGCGGAGAGAAGCGGATCGAAGCCCAGCACAAGAAGGGCAAGCTGACAGCGAGAGAACGAATTAGCAAGCTGGTCGATGCAGGCTCCTTTCAAGAATTTGATATGTTTAAAGTGCATAACTGCAATGATTTCGGAATGGAAAAAGAAAAATATCCGGGTGATGGAGTTGTCACGGGAAGTGCAAAAATTGACGGCAGAACCGTCTTCCTCTATGCACAGGATTTTACCGTTGTCGGCGGATCTTTATCCAGAACACAAGCCGAAAAAATCTGTAAAGTAATGGATATGGCCGTCAAGGCCGGAGTTCCCGTTATAGGGCTCAACGACTCTGGAGGAGCTCGAATTCAGGAAGGTATCGATGCTCTGGCCGGATATGGAGAAATATTTTACCGGAATGTCATGGCCTCCGGAGTTGTTCCGCAGATAACAGCCATTCTCGGTCCATGTGCCGGAGGAGCGGTCTATTCACCGGCAATTCAGGACTTCATTCTGATGACCCGCGAAAACAGCTACATGTTTATTACCGGACCCAAAGTAGTCAAGGAAATAATCCATGAAGATGTTACTACTGACGCGTTAGGCGGGGCTGCCGTTCATACCCAGAAAAGCGGTGTATCCCATTTTGTTGCCAATACCGAAGAAGATGCCCTGAAAACCATCAGAACAATACTCTCCTATCTTCCGCAGAACAACCGCTCCAAGCCTCCCTACCAGCAGCCGAAGGATAAGCCCGACCGTGCATGCCCGGTGCTGCGAACGTTCATGCCGGACAATGTAAAAAAACCTTATGAGGTCCGTGATGTAATAAAAGAAATTGTCGATGACGGCATCTTCTTCGAAACCGCCAAAGATTTCGGAAAAAGCATTGTAACCGGATTCTGCCGCATCAACGGTTTTACCGTGGGAATCGTTGCCAACCAGCCTAGTTATATGGCCGGAGTGCTCGACATCGATTCATCAACCAAAGGGGCCAGATTTGTCCGTACCTGCGATGCCTTCAATGTACCGCTGCTGGTTTTTGAAGATGTACCGGGATTTATGCCGGGGACGCATCAGGAGCATGGCGGAATAATCAGACATGGAGCGAAGCTGCTCTATGCATTTGCTGAGGCAACGGTCCCGAAACTGACAATTATCTTGCGAAAAGCTTATGGCGGAGCGTATATTGTTATGAACAGCCGTCATCTCAGGGCAGATTATGTCTTTGCCTGGCCGGAAGCGGAAATTGCCGTGATGGGAGCCAAGGGCGCTGCGGAAATTGTCTTTCGTAAAGATTCTAAAGATGCCAAGGATGTTAATAAATTTATGGCTCAGAAAGAGCTTGAGTATCAGAAAGAATTTTCCCATCCCTATCGAGCCGCGGAAAAAGGGTATATTGATGCCGTCATAGATCCGGCAGAAACGAGAAAAGTTGTCATTAGCTGTTTTGAGACACTTCAGGGAAAGCAGGATGCTCTGCCCTGGAAGAAGCACGGGAATATACCGCTGTAGCGGCAAGGACGAACGATATCTCTATAGCAGGGTACCGACGACAGCCATCTCTGCAGCAAGATAAAAAATCGGGTTTAAAAAAAATGCAAAAAAGCGGAAGCTCCTTTCCCGGGAACTTCCGCTTTGCTTTTTACATATAGAAGAATGATTTATCTAAAACAGCCCGGTAACCCGTCCTGTCTTCACATCAACATCAATATTCCGGAATGAGGGGTTGGAAGCAGTCCCGGGCATCAGTTTGATGTCACCGGCGACAGGAACCAGGAATCCGGCCCCCTGATACTCGAGAATATCACGAATCGGCAGAATCCATCCCTTCGGGCGTCCCTTGACTGAGGGGTCATGCGAGAGGCTGAGCTGGGTTTTGACCATGCAGGTTCCCAGCTGTTTGGATTCCGGCTGTTCTTCGAGCTTTTTCATCTTCTCTTCTGCTTCCGGTGTGTAGGAAACCCCGTCAGCTCCGTAAACTTCGGTGGCAATCCGTAAAATCCGTTCCCGGATGGGGGTGTCGTCATCATAGAGGAATTTGAAATCCTTCTTGTCATTGCAGGCATCCTTGACGGCAAGGGCAAGTTCCGCGGCGCCTTCGCCTCCCTTTTCCCAGTGCTTGCTCACGGCGACCCTGACGCCGACAGCCTCTACGGCCTTTATGATAACAGCTATCTCTTCGTCCGAATCGGTATAGAAGTGGTTAATGCAGACAACCGGGGGGATCCCGCTTTTCTTGACGGTTTCTATGTGCGCCATGAGGTTCTCCAACCCCTTTTCAACCAGTTCAGGAGCAGAGCTCGAGTAAACCGGATCGAGTTCCTTGCCGGGGACCACTGCCGGTCCGCCTCCGTGCATTTTGAGGGCACGAACAGTGGCCACGATAACCGAACAGTCCGGTACCAAGCCGCTGAAGCGGGACTTCAGGTTCCAGAACTTCTCAAAACCGATGTCGGCCCCGAATCCGCTCTCTGTAATATGATAATCTGCCAGCTTCAGACCGACACGGTCGGCAATAATCGAAGACTGTCCAATAGCAATATTGGCAAACGGGCCGGCATGTACGAGAACCGGCTGACCTTCAAGGGTCTGCATGAGGTTGGGATTGATGGCTTTTGCCATGATGGCTGTCATAGCTCCGGCAACTTCCAGATCGCCGGCGGTTACAGGTTTCTTGCGTTTGCTGTAGGCCACTACCATCTTATCCAGACGGCTGCGCATATCCTCAAGGTCATTAGCGACGGCCAGGATTGCCATGATCTCAGAGGATACGGTTATCTGGAATCCGCTTTTCATCATGAACCCGTCCATTTTGCCGCCGATACCAATAATGATTTCCCGTAAAGCCTGAGCGCTGAAGTCGATTGCCCAGCCGATGGCGACATTGTTCGGGTCTATATCGAGCCGTTTCAGATTTTTTTTGGCCAGAAAACTGTCGCCGTAATTGAATTCATGCTGAATCCTGCTGGTTAATGCTACCATGGCCAGGTTGTGGGCGTTGGTTATGGCATCTATATCGCCGGTCAGTCCGAGACTGAAGTCAGTCAGAGGTATGCACTGGGCCAGCCCGCCGCCTGCGGCAGATCCCTTAATGTTAAATGTCGGTCCGCCGGACGGCTGTCGGATGGCTCCGATCACTTTTTCTCCTAGGTACCCGAAGCCTTCCACCAGTCCCATGGTTGTGGTTGACTTTCCCTCGCCGAGCGGAGTGGGGGTAATAGCGGTAACTTCTATGTATTTACCATTTGGGCGATTTTCAAGTCGGTCCAGCACTTTCATATAATCAATTTTGCCGGTGTAGTGTCCGTAGGGGAAGAGCTCTTCGTGCGTGATGCCGAGATCTTCTGCAAGTTCCTGAACGGTTTTCATGTCGGCTTCTCCAGCCTGGGCGATTTCCCAATCCTTCATTTTGGTTGGATCGAGTCTCTTTTTTTGCGTCATGTAGCCAGCCTCCTATCTAGAATTCGCATGTGACAGCGAATACTGCTGCAATTTGCTCCATCATAGCATGTAAAACAGTGTCTGGGTAGTCGTAATCGATATAAAATTGCAAAAGATGTAATTTTACGTGTAAAATTATGCGTAAATCAGCATAAATTTATCGAAATATTGCCATATTCCGCGATATTGAGGTTTGATTTGAGGAGATGCGCCAATATCAAGCTGATATCCAGTTCTTTTCCTCACCGGCATATTGAGCTTGCCTATATCACATCCCTGAGGCTCTTGCAAAAAGCAAGAGCGACGATTTTTTTCCCTGTCGGCTATAATTGATTTGAAATAACCACCAGGAAGGTATAGCCAGCCTGTATCCCAGCCGCAGCAGACTGACAGGGACAGAAGATTATAATTCTTTGCAGCATCTCTTCTTCTCTGGTTCTCCTTGTTTATCTACTTGCCGACGCTCCCGCTTTCCTTAACGAAATGAGCAGTCTCTCAATGGTTGGGATTGCTTTCGATGTACGGTCTGGCGCAGCTGGTTTTCCGGATACCCGTGGGATTGGCTGCGAATTTCACCGGAAGGCAGAAGCCCCCTGATAACCGGCGGCTTTCTGGCTATGGGAGTCGGTGCTGATGCTCTATTACAGCGGAGTTCTTCCAGTGCTGATGGCCCGTCTGCTTACGGGCTCGGGGCGGCAGCCTGGGTCGTCTGATGTCAACCTTTACAGCCCTGTTTCCCGTAAAGAAAATAATTTCTGCTACAGCGATACTGACCATTGCCAATGGACTGGGCAGATGCTCTCGACCTTTCTTTCGGGTTTCCTGAACGAGACCTTCGGGGATTCAATGGTCTTTTTCTGGGAGCCGGAGCGGCTTTTTCAGCGGCAGTCCTCCTGCTTTTCATAGTGATTGAACCGCGGGCTCCGGTAAAATTTTCCCGCTGTGAATCTCGGACGCTTAGTCTTCGAAGGCTGATGGTGGTTGTTGGGGCATGGGGCTGGCGATGCTGGCTGTCTGGGCAATTCCGTTGGCTTTCTCTCGGTCAGGGCTGAAGAACTCGGTGCCGGCGATATTGAAACCGGGCTCCTCCTCGGTCTGCATCTGTCAGCCTTTACGATAAATAATATCATCAACTCATTTGTTGGATGGCGGGTTTCTACAAAGAAGCTGGTTTTTATTTGCGATTCTTGTTTTTTTCTCTGGGCAACGGTATCGCAGGCTTATCGGTCTCATTTTCTGGCTCCTGATATCCGGTCTTCTGAGCGGCTTCGGCTTCGGGTTTTGCAGTCCCTGTTTTCTCGGCCTGAGCATGAGGAGGGGTTCCTCCTAATCAGCCAGGGCTACGGCCATGGGGTTCATCAGGCACTCTATTCTCTAGGGGATTTTATCGGGCCCTGGATCGGGGTGTTCTGGCTGACCGTTTCGGCATACCGGTAATGTTCAGGTTATTGCAGGAATTACCCTGGTTCTTTTCCTGATAACCGTCCGGCTGATCGGGGATGGGGGTGATGGGTGATGGGTGATGGGTGATGGGTGATGGGTGATGGGTGATGGGTGAGTTTTTTCATATTCAGATTCAGCGGCCGAGAGTTTGCTGTTTTCGGATTATTTGAGTATACTTGTGTGAGGCACAGGAGATAGTATGAAAGTACTTGTTGTGACGGCAACTCCGTCAATTGAGAGTTTTAATATTGCCATAGCACTGCGGGCTGCAGAGCATATTCAAAAGAGGGGCCACGAGGTGATTTTCCACGATCTCTACCGGGAGAATTTTTCACCGCTTCTTGAATCGGAGGAGATTCCCCGTGATGCAGTTCTGGATCCTGCTGCGGCTGCGTACTGCCGCGAGCTGTCGGAGGCTGACGGAGTGGTGATCGTTCATCCTGACTGGTGGGGGCAGCCTCCGGCAATCCTGAAAGGATGGGTCGATCGGGTCTTTCGCCCCGGTACAGCCTATGAGTATGAGGGGCTCCCGGGAGAGGTTGGTACCGTTACCGGTCTTCTCGGCGGTAAGTTCGGTGTTGTCTTTACAACCGGAGATACTGACGAAGAACGGGAGCAGAACTATTTTCTCGATCCGCTTGAAACCTTGTGGAAAAACTGCATATTCGGATTTTGCGGGGTTGAGAAATTCAAGAGACGCCATTTTTCAATAATCATGATCAGTACGGAAGCGCAGCGGAAAGCCTGGCTGGAAGAAGTCGATACGCTGCTTGACCCATTTTTGGAAAATAACGAGCAACAGGGAGGAATATATGGATGATTTTATTTTCAGGAACCCGACTAAAATAGTATTTGGCAAAGGTACAGAGAAATTTACCGGCAGGGAAGCGGCCAATTTCGGTAAGCGGGTTCTGCTGCATTACGGCGGCGGCAGCATTAAAAAATCTGGTCTTTATGATACGGTGGTAACATCACTGCTGGATGCCGGAATCAACATAACCGAGCTTGGCGGGGTGAAGCCTAATCCCCGGCTCAGCCTGGTGCGTGAGGGGATCAGGATTTGTCGAGAGGATAAAATTGATCTTATTCTGGCTGTAGGCGGGGGGAGCGTTATTGATTCTGCCAAGGCCATATCGATCGGGGTCTATTATGACGGTGACGTCTGGGATTTCTATACTGGTAAGGCTGATGCAAAAAAGGCGCTTCCGATCGGGACGGTTCTTACTATTCCGGCAGCGGGAAGCGAATCAAGTGACGGGAGTGTGATTACCAACGAAGACGGGGATTATAAGCGGCCTTACGGATCTTCGCTGATTTATCCGGTTTTTTCAATACTTAACCCGGAGCTGGCATTTACGCTGCCCGATTTTCAGGTAGCCTGCGGCATCGCCGATATGACCGCGCACCTGCTCGAGCGATACTTTACCAACTCAAGTCCGGTCGGACTCACCGATCGACTGCTTGAAGGGACTATGAAAAATATTATCGATTATGCCGGTAAAGTACGGGAAAATCGTCAGGATTATGATGCCTGGGCGGAGATTATGTGGTCAGGGACTATTGCCCACAACAATATGCTCAATACCGGTCGGGTAGGTGACTGGGCATCGCATGAGATTGAGCATGAGCTGAGCGGGATCTACGATATTGCCCATGGGGCAGGGCTTGCGGTGGTTTTTCCGGCATGGATGAAGTATACCTACAAGCATGATATCAAGCGGTTTGTGCAATGGGCGGTCCGGGTCTGGAATGTGGAACAGGATTTCAGGTCTGATGAGGAGACGGTTCTTGCGGGGATTGCCAGATTTGAAGTGTTCCTGAAGTCGCTTGGTCTTGCCGTCCGGCTCGATGGGGTGGGTATCGATGATACCCGGCTGGAGGAGATGGCTGACAAATGCAGTGCCGGGGATACGATTACCAAGGGCAGCTTTGTGAAGCTCGGCAAGGCTGATATTCTCAACATTTTACGGTTGGCTTTGTAGTTTCATCAGCAAAGTTCTCTTATAGGCAGGCCCCTTCAGCCATTAAAGAATGGGTGAAGGGGCCTTTGCTGTTACTTGCTGTTACTTGCTGTCAATCAGCTTCTGCAGAGCAACCCGCACTGTGCCGTATTCAAGACCGAGGTTGGTATAGTAATCCCGTACAACGGCAGATCTCGGACCGGGAGCCTCTCCGGTGACCTCCCCAATTTCTTTTTCGGTCAAGCCCCAGGTATACAGATCGGCAAATATCGTATTTCCCTTGACGGTGCGGTCCGTTGAAGAACTCGAAACGTCGGTGTCAGCGGCTGCGATGCCTGCATCCGTATCAGCATCAGCCTCTGTATCAGCATCAGCCTCTGTATCAGCATCAGCCTTCAGGAGTTCGGTTTCGATAAGGGACGGCTGGAGACTGTCCATCACCTCCTGATCTATCTTTCCAGCAGCTATCAGATATTCTGCTGCCGAGGATGGGAGCAGGGTTGTCTCTTCGGGAATATAGGGGAAGTCGCTATAGAGCGCAATAAACCATTTAATGCTGTCGGTGCCTATTTCTCCTCTCGATTCGTCGATCCCTTCAAAAAACAGTTCCATTTCATTTGGGCGCAGTTCGCCGGGATCTCGCGCTCCGACATCCAGACCGAAAGCAGCGGCAATTATTTCCGGTTCTATGCTGAACGATTCACCGATTACCGCAAAGGTATGCGAACCGCGAATGTCAGCGGGGTCGCTCATGCCGGCAAATTCGCCAACGGTTATAAGGCGCGGAGATCGGGCATTTTCAGTTATCCAGGTTCCGGTCAGTTGAGAAATGAATACTCCACCTAAAATTATCAGTATTGTTATGCCGGCAGCGGCGATTCCTTTAATTCGCATGTGAGGGCTCCTTTGCTGTTCGGGTTTTTGTCTTGGCCGATTCCCGCAGCGGTAATTCTGCAGATAGTATGACGGTGTCAGAGATCGGGCAGGCAGCTTCTGAAGTACACTCGTAACAGGCAATGCACTGGTGATTCCTGACGGTTGTGTGTTTCTCGACTTCAATATTCATCGGGCAGGCCCGATCGCAGGCTGAGCAGGAGATGCAGGTTTTCGGGATACGTCGGATTTTGAAAACCCTGAAAAAATTTGATAATCCCAGAACTGCTCCATAGGGGCAGGCATACTTGCAGAATGGTCGTTCAACAACCAGGGAGAGCAGTATTACGAGACCCAGAATGATAAATCCAGATATGGCTACTTCACCTGTCCAGAAATTGAACAGAGCATAGTAGGGATCGTAGTTGGCAAAAACGAGCCGGGCTGAGGCGGCTGTTACGATGATTACCCAAATAAGGACAAGATACCGGAGATAGCGAAGGATGGAATCGATTTTTCCGGGTATCATATGGTTGTACTTTTTTCTGAAAAGCTTTTTCCCGATTCTCCCGATCCACTCCTGAAAGCTTCCCAGGGGGCAGATCCAGCCGCAAAAGACAGGACCGAACAGAACTGCGGTGAGGAAAACCAGGATCATCAGAATGAATGATGAATCATGGATTTTCTGCACAAAGGTGCCGGATACAATGTACTGATAGAGCGATACAACTCCGCCGAAGGGGCAGACGGCATGCAGCGAGGCTCCCCCGATGAGCGGCAAGGTTATTCCCGCCTCTTCCAGACTGTGACCGACAGCGATCAGGGCTATCAGCAGGAAAAAGAAAATTTGGACTCCTGTGCGTACAGGGCGGATCTTCAGACGTTTTTTCACAATAATTCCTCTCTTGATCTTAATAATGTTGGTAGTCGGGTTACTTTTTGATGATGCTGCTTATGCAGTAGCTGAAAATTTTGCGAGGCTTGCGCCTGCTCCATGAGTCAGTGTGTTATTATTTCACAGTTGAGATTATTGCAGGGGAAATAACTGGTTAAGTTTTCTTAACCTTACGGAGGCCGGGACATGGCTGTCTTTGGTGAAATTTCTACGATTTGGTCAGAAGCTGACAAAAAAATCCTGCGCGCCGAAAATATCGACTGCACAGGATTTTTATAAGCCCGATAGATTTCTATGGTGAAATTACCAGTGACTTCTTTCAAGCTGCGCTTGGCTGGCTACAGCTTTGCCAGCTCCTCGAGTACGTGATCTTCGGTAAATCCGAACATCTTGAAGAGATCGGAGGCAGGTGCTGATTCCCCGAAGGTCGTCATGCCTATAATCGATCCCTCAAGCCCTACATACTTGTACCAGTAATCCTGGTGAGCAGCCTCTATTGCGAGGCGTTTGGCGATGCTTGCCGGCAGAACTTCCTCCCGGTATGCTTTCGGCTGCTTTTCGAAGGTTTCCGGTGAAGGCATCGACACAACCCTGACGGCTTTTCCGGATTCGCCAAATTTCTTAGCGGCTCCCAAAGCCAGTTCAACCTCTGATCCGGTGGCGATGACAATGTATTCCGGTGATTTTTCGTTTTCCCAGAGGATATACGCGCCTTTGTCAATTGCCGCGATCTGTTCGGCAGTTCTGGCAAGAACGGGAAGACCCTGTCGGCTGAGAATGAGGCTGGTGGGTCCGTCACTCTTATTTACGGCTGCTTTCCAGGCTGCAGCAGTTTCCACCCCGTCCGCAGGTCTCCAGGTGGTCATTCCAGGGGTAGTCCGCAGGGAGGCTATCTGCTCTACAGGCTGATGGGTCGGTCCGTCCTCACCAAGCCCGATGGAGTCGTGGGTATACACATAAATGGTCCGCAGGCCCATCAGGGATGCCATACGGACAGCATTTCTGGCATATTCCATGAAGATCAGGAAGGTTCCGCCATAGGGGATAAATCCGCCGTGGAGGGCGAGGCCGTTCATCAGGGCTGTCATGCCGAATTCCCGGACGCCGTAATGGACATAGTTGCCGTCGGCATCATCGGCTGTCACAGCTTTAGATCCGCTCCACATGGTGAGGTTTGAGGGGGCAAGGTCGGCCGATCCGCCGAAGAGGGCGGGAAGCAGGGAACCCAGCTGCTCAATAGCATTCTGGGAGGCTTTCCGGGTGGCCACTTTTGCTCCTTCTTCCTGAAGGGCGGCTATGTAGGCATTCATTGCCTCTTCCCAGCCGGAAGGAAGGCTGCCGCTCATGCGCTGGGAGTATTCCGCGGCAAGTTCCGGATAGGTGCTGCTGTAGGAGGCGAAGAGCTGTTCCCATGCCTCTTCCGCTTTTTCACCCGCTTCTCGTGCATCCCAAGCCGAGTAGATTTCTTCGGGGACGAAAAACGGTTCATCATACTCCCAGCCGAGGGCGGTTCTGGTCAGGGCAATTTCTTCCGCTCCCAGCGGAGCGCCGTGGCAACTTTCCTTCCCTTCCTGATTGGGTGAGCCGAAGCCGATTTTGGTCTTGCAGCTGATCATGGCAGGTTTGTCGGTTTCCTGCTTGGCTGCATCGATGGCAGCCTGGACAGCATCGGGGTTGTGTCCGTCGACATTGTCGATTACCTGCCAGCCGTAGGCCCGGAAGCGGGCTTCGGTATCATCGGTAAACCAGCCTTCTACCTCGCCGTCGATGGAGATGCCGTTGTTATCATAGAAAAGGATCAGTTTTCCCAGTCCCAGGGTTCCCGCAAGGGAGCAGGCTTCGTGGGAGATCCCTTCCATCAGACATCCGTCTCCAGAAAAGGTGTAGGTATAGTGGTCGACAATGGAAAACTCTTCTTTGTTAAAGTGTGCGGCCAGGACTTTTTCAGCCAATGCCATACCGACGGCGTTAGCTATTCCCTGGCCGAGAGGGCCGGTGGTTGTTTCAATTCCGGGAACGAGGCCGTATTCGGGATGTCCGGCTGTTTTGGCATGGAGCTGGCGGAAATTTTTCAGTTCTTCCAACGGCAGGTCGTAGCCGGTGAGGTGGAGGAGTGAATAGAGCAGCATCGATGCATGTCCGTTGGAGAGAACAAATCTGTCCCGGTCTGCCCATGCCGAGTTGGCAGGATTGTGTTTGAGGTTTCGGCGCCAGAGCACTTCTGCTATATCCGCCATGCCCATCGGGGCACCGGGATGTCCTGAATTCGCTTTTTGCACACCATCCATACTGAGAATGCGCACAGCATTAGCTAGTTTCTTTGTATCCATTTCTTTACTTCCTCTTGCCTGTACTGAATTTTATCTTTACTATATACAATTTATCCACTATTTGCAAAGTCCCGGTACCGAGGATACCGCAGGTAAGGCGGAGTTCAGCATGCAGCTGTCTTTGTGTGGGAATGTATTACTATTTACGTGCGGCAACCTTTTTTTAACATAAAAAATACTATATAATTATGAAACTCTTTTTAGTTTTTCGGGTTTAACCTTTACTTTGTCGTGAGAGAAAATAATAGGGTCTAAGAAATGGAGATAGATAATGAAAAATAAAAAGTTGACGCTGATTCTGGTTCTTCTGCTGGTAACGGGTTCTGCCGGTACTCTGTGGGCGATTTCGCCGGAAGCTCCGCCGATACCGGAGATGCGGGCGCGAGATGCCCGGGTGATGGCCATGGGGGGCGCGTTTACGGCTGTTGCCGATGATGTGGATGCCCTGTTCTACAACCCTGCCGGACTGGCCTATTTGTACGGAACCAATCTGAAGGTCGGCACCTCGTTTCTTTTTGATACCAATTCAGCTTTAGCCTTGCTGGTTCCGTATGATTATCGGGATAAGGATTTTGGATTCAGTCTGTGGGATCTTCGCTATGACTATGATTACGGAACTGTGTATAAAGACCTGAACAGCAACTGGAAAATGGATTCCGGAGAGGGAATTGATCTGGATACCTACGGATTCAGCAACGATTGGGATGGTATAGAGGCGATGCAGGAATGGTATATGGGTGTTGTGCCTGCCGTATCTGTTCTCCACGGAGCATTTGATGCAATGCGGGTGTTTCCCAATGTGGCATACGGCGGCAGAAACTTCGGCGTCGGCCTCCTGGGTGGGGTGACGATAAGACCTTTTGATGTTCCTTACGGCACCGACACTCTCGAGTATGGATTTGAGATAACCCAAAAGAACGGTATTATTGCCGGTCTCGGGTATGAGTTCGGGCCGATTGCTGTCGGGGCGAACCTCAAGTACTTTAATGAATCAGTCACCCGGTTCGGGCTGCCGAGCAGTTCGTTTACTGAATTCGAGGCATATGCAGCGGCGCTTGCCCCTGACGCTATCGGCCTGCAGGATGCATTGTATGCAATTCTGGTTGAGGATGCAGTGGCACTGCCCGGTTTCGGGGAAAACCATCTCGAGGTGGGGCTGGGAACCATGGCAACCCTCGGCAGTATTACCATAGGTGTCTATGTGGATAGTATTCTCGGCATCGTTCTGGATGAAGAAGGTGAAATCAAGAAGGATTTGACCGAGATGATCGGTGAGGCGGCTAAGACGGCGAATATTGGCGTTTCTTTTGATCCGAGTATGAAAAAGCTCTATGGAAGGGATTCGTTTATCAATCTCATAGCCAGTGTAGATTTGAAGAATATCGGAGATGATGATAATAGGTTCCTCAATATCGGGGGCGAGTTCGGGATTCACCTGGGGCAGCTTGCCCAGGCTGATGTACGGGCCGGCTACAAGCAGTATCTTACCGGTCCCCTCGATTCAATCCTGGAAAAAGATATTATCGATATTGAAAGAGGGGAGTTGTCATTCGGTGCCGGGATGAAGCTGCTGTTCGGTGAAATGAACATTGCGGCAACCGTGCCGGCCAGACTTGTGAGAGATTTCTTAATCTATTCTTCCAACAATTTTGAAGATCTGGAAGATGAAGGCAATCTGGAAAGTTTTCTTGCAGGATACGGCAGCAACTTCCCCCGGTTCATGATCTCATTCGGGCTGGATCTGTAAACGCTTATTCTTTTCTGAATTCCCGCACAGCCTGTACCATGGCGATGAATCCTTCGGGAGGCTGTGCGGGACCAATCTGATTTCCCGTTCCGAATGCTATGCCAGATTTTCCGTCACATTGGGTAAGAATATCGGTTACGTACGTGTGAATGAACTTTATATCACCCATTTCGATGACAGTCATGTCAAATCCGCCGAAATTGCCGATTTGTGAGCCGTACCGGTCCACCCATTCCGTAAATGGTGCTATGCCGTCCTCATTGGAGTGCTTGGCGTCTATTCCGGCAGCAATGATATCGTCCATAACAGAGAAAATGGATCCGCAGCTGTGCAGCAGGAACGGCCGGCTGCGGGCATGGACTAACTGTATAATTTTGCGGTACTGCGGAATGATTTCAGTCCGGATGGTCTCCGGATGCAGAAGGGTTGATGTCTTGAAGCCGAGATCGTCCCCGAAGCGGCTGAGGCAGAAAATATCGGCATGTTTCTCCAGCAGATCCTGCCAGATTTCCGAAAACAGGGTGCCGATGCGCTGGAAAAGGGCGGAAAACGCCTGAGGGTCATCAACTTGCAGGTAGGCAAGCTGCATAAGCGGAACGAAGTCCTGGACGGTCTCAAACAGCCCGTTACCTACGCCGCCGACGGCTTTCATGCCGGGCGGCAGGGCTTTTCGCAGCGCATCAAATGATGGATAAAACCGTTTCCGGTACAGCTCCGGCAGTTCGTCCCAAGGATAGCGATCAATATCTCCCAGATTATGTATTAATGCCGGAGCCCGCCCGCATAAACCTTCTCCTCCCTGGATAAGCTCGGTTATGCACCCTTCAAACGCAATGACATCATACCCGTAATCTCTGCAGAATTCTGCAGACAGGCGGAAGTATTCTTCCAGGTCCCGACTGTCTCCTTCCAGCATTCCCGTGAGGTCCCGATTGAGCATGTTTCCGATGAATACCGGCGATATTCCATGTTCGTAGAGGGGAATCCGCTTTGGCCGGCGGTTATAGGCGGCATCAACAATATGGGTGTAGTCTGGTGTAAAATTGCTGTACATAGGGAACCTCCTGGATGATATAATAATATTGTGATATGTATGATAATAATAGGGGTATGTTGGCAGAAAATATAAGTATGTTGAGCCAATTTCAAAATGCTTCGCATTTTTGAAATTGGCTCCAAATCGTCGCTCTTGCTTTTTGCAAGAGCCTCTGTTGATAGATAGATGGTTCTAAGGCGAGTTTCTAGTTTGTGTGTGAGGCTGGCCGGGAGGGGGTGATTTCCGATGCAGATGGATAAGTTGTTTGGCGGGTCTCATGTTCCGGGAGGTCGGGCAAGGCTCCGTATGGAGGAGCCCGGGGTCGGGCGCTTTTCCCCGACTGGAAAGCGGCACCGGGTCTTTCCTGAACCCTGCAATGTTGTTATGCATTATCACTCTTCTCTGGAAGTGAACAGCATTCATGATACTGTCGGAAGTCTGCTGCTGAACGGGAACTGGTATCCTCTCGAGAAGCTGCGGCTGGTTATTCTACCGCCCGGGTGTCTCCATGGATATCAGATCGAGGAGTCGGCAGGGTGGATCGATGTGTATCATATCTGGCCGAAGGGGTTCGAGGATTATCTGCAGGAGACTTTTGCTGATAAGCTGCAGCGCTTTGCACCGATGCTGATCGAGGAGTCGGCCGGGGAGGATGATTTATATCCGCAGGACGAGCTCATCAGAGATATGGAGAGGCTTTGCCGCTTGCATGCCTCTGCCGGGGCGACTGAGGCTGCGGTTCTGCTCAGGCTGGCCGGGATGCTCGAGCGGTATGCGGAGAGCGGAGAGTCGAGGCGGGTGCATGCCGCTGAGAAAGAAATGAACCAGTTCCTGCGGAAAGTGATAGATTATACGGAAAAGAACTACAGCAGGAAAATTCTGCTCTCTGAATTGGGCGAGTTGACGGGGTATTCACGAATGCACGTCAGTCGTCTGTTTCATCGTCTTTCAGGGTCACGGTACAGTGAATACTTGCGGGAAGTACGGTTGAGCAGCAGTCTTGAATGTCTGCGGGCAGGGCTCACCGTCACGGAAACTGCCCTGAGCTGCGGTTTTGAGGATACCTCTTATTTTGTGCAGTGCTTCAGGCAGAGGTTCGGCGTAACCCCGGGACGGGTGCGGGGCCTGCCGTAGTCTGGCTGCAGCTGC
>JAGYPA010000068.1 GCA_018399255.1 Spirochaetales bacterium
TCTGCTGCAGATGGGTGTCTGACACCGGATCCCTCAAAAAAACCGTGTTAAATTGCGGAAAACGGTGTCAGACACCTTTTTTTCTTGAAGGAATGGGAGTATACTCCGTATATTGAGAAGAATATCAGGAGTGTAGTCATGGTGTCGAATTTCATAACAACGTATAAAAGACTTATACAGCACACTGATGTCACCCATCACAGATCTCTCTATACCTATTTTAATTTGAACAACAGATTAACCGGGCTTATTGGGCCTCGAGGTACAGGAAAAACAACCTTACTGCTTCAATTCATAAAAGAAAACTTAGAAACTGATGAATGCATATATGTATCTCTTGATAACATTTACTTTACCCAAAATAATCTGATTGAATTTGTGAATGAATTATATGATTTATATGGAGTCAGATATTTCTTTTTTGATGAAGCTCATAAATACCCCGAATGGAATCAGGAACTAAAAAATATTTATGATTCATATCCAGATATAAAAGTAGTTTTTTCCGGGAGTTCAAGTTTAGACCTGATAAAAGGTTCATATGATTTATCTCGAAGGGGCGTAATTTATAGAATTGGCGGGATGTCTTTTAGAGAATACTTATTATTCAACAATATTTGTAATATACCGCCGTTTACCATGAATGATCTTTTACGTGACAGGTTTACCTGCGAATCAGTGATCAGCTCCATAAAAATGATCATGGGTCATTTTAAACACTATATGGGAAATGGGTATTATCCCTTTTTCCTTGAAGACTCATCTAGTTACAGCCAGAAGATACAAAGAATTATTGAAAAAACCATCTATGAAGATATATCAAACAATTATAAGTTGAAAACGGAAAACTTGATAAATTTGAAAAGAATAATATCATATATGGCGACTATTCCTCCAGGAGAACTGAACACGAATAATATTTCAAGAAGAATCGGGTTAGATAATAAAACTATTGATAATTATCTTTCGATATTGCAGGAAACGGGGCTTATTCAGTTGTTAGTGAAGAATAGATCAGGGAGCAGCATGCTGAAAAGGAATGAGAAAATATTTCTCGATAATACAGATTTATACAAGTCTATTGGTGAGGAAATTGGGTTTGAAACTCCGGTAGGAACAATGAGAGAAATTTTCTTTATAAAAATGATTATAAATTCGGGAAACAAGATTCATTTCAGTGAAACAGGGGACTATGATATAAATGGCATCAACTTTGAGATAGGCGGTAAAAATAAGAGCCTGAAGCAGATAAAAAGTAATCTTGATAATTCATTCCTGGTTAAGGATGATATAGTAACAGGCAGTAAATACGAAATTCCGTTGTATATGTTCGGGTTCCTGTATTAACAGTGAATTGAGAAAAAGGGAAAAAAGGTGTCAGGGAAAAAAGGTGTCAGACACCCTTTTTGCGGTGTCAGACACCATTTCTTCCTGCTGCGTTTCTGCCTGCTGAAACATACAGGTTGCTTTTATGGCCATTGTGCCTGTATAATTACCCGTGTGTGTTGTCGGTAAAAGTTTCCCGTCTTCAGGAGTTGTCAATGGTTTCCGCCGCCAGTTCTGATAAGCCCGAGAATCGGTTCCGTCCCACAGCAGGTTCCGCAGCAGGCAGCGTGCTTGTACGTTGCTTAATTCTTATGATTCTTCTGGTGTTCATCATGACGGGGGTGCCCGTTTCTGCCGCCGGCAGCGGGGATCAGGATTATGCTGACGATTCTCAGCCTGTCACATTCACCGTACTCTACAACAATGATCCGAACGCCCCCTTTCGGGAAGACTGGCTCATTCTCGAGGAGTACTGGAACCGAAAGAATGTGGAGCTCGATATTCGTCTGGGAGATGACGATAATTACAGCCCTACGCTGACTGAGGTGCTGGATTCGGGAAATATTCCCGATATCGTACTGAAGGTGTATCCCGATGTCATCGAACCCTATGCAAGCTCAGGTCTGCTGCTGGCTTTCAGCGATTACGAAGAGCATCTGCCCCATTTTCGCAGTTATGTTGCGGAACATCAGTTGGAAACCGAACTGGATGCCCTGCGTGCTTCCAATGGCAAATATTATATTCTGCCCGGGTTTCAGCGCCCGATGCAGGTACAGCAGTGGGCCTACCGTAAAGATCTCTTTGACAAATATCAGCTGGGAGTGCCGTCAACCTTCGAAGAACTTGCCCGGGATCTGGCATTCCTGAAAAACTTGTATCCTGGGACCGCACCCATTACTGCCAGTTGGGGCGGCGCCCATCTGATGGCCATGTTCGGGGCTTCCTTCGGCATACCCGCCGGCTGGAGCGGCAATCGCTACTATAACAGGGCTGCTGATTCATGGCAGTATGCCCCGGCAACCCCGAATGCAAGGGCTTTATATACCTTTCTGCACAACTGTTACAAAGAAGGTCTGCTTGATCCGGCAGTTTATACCCAGGACTATACGGAGTATCTCGAGAAATTGACCAGTGGGAAAGCTTTCTTCACAGCAACCTGGATAACTTCAGGATTGGCTCCCTGGAACGAGGAGCTGGAAAAATCGGGGGTGCCCGAAGGCGAGTGGGCGCCTTTGCCGGTTCCCGAAAGTCCGTTGGGCATCCGTGCGCTTCCTCCCAATAATACCTTTCGCAAGGGACTTGTTGTTCCTGCTTCGGCTGCAGACAAACCCGATTTCCACAGGCTGCTGGAGTTTCTGGATTGGGCGATCTATTCTGAAGAGGGCATGGAGCTGACCAGCTGGGGTGTTGAGGGGATAACCTTTGCCTATAATAATGACGGATCCCGTTCCTATCTTCCCGGTATATCTGCAATCGATACGCCCGAAGCAGAAAAAACCATCAAGCGTGATTTTGGGCTCGATGCTGTCTTCAACCTCAACGAGGACAGCGGATTCGTTGACTCCAAGCGGCCGGAAGATATTAATGCTTTTCTGCAGGCATCCCTCGAACGCGGTGATGCGGCGGCTCCAGCTCCCGGACTGAAACTGACCAGCGTTCAGCTGCAGGCCCTGAAAAATTTGAGTGTCCGTCTTGATGCCTATGCTGCAGATGCTTTTATCCAGTTTGTAACCGGCAGGCTCGATCCGGAGCACGATTGGAGTCGGTATATTGAGGAGCTTGACAATCGCGGATTCATAAGTGTCGAGCTGATCTGGAACAGCGCCTGGCAGGCAGGAAGATAGCTGATAGGGGTACCTGACCTCAGAAGGAACTTGCAAAGAAGCTCAAAAAGAAACGTGCAAAAAACGTTAATAAGGACGTTAATAAGGACGTTAATAAGGACGTTAATAAGGACGTTAATAAGGACGTTAATAAGGACGTTAATAAGGACGTTAATAAGGACATATCGTGGCTGCAGAAAACAGCAGAGGGTCATCACAGCTTACTTTGAGTAAGTTACTCACATCACGGCTTTTTCTGCTGATACTGGGTCTGTTCCTTGTGGCCTTGAGCCTGTTTTTCAGCAGCAGCCAGAACCAGGCAATTATTGATCATCTGCAGGAGCATACTGACAATAAGGCCAATACGATAGTCAACAAGGCCGAGACCAGCTGGCGTCACATCAATAAAACAATCGACTCCCTGTCCTATTGGGATATCGACGGCAGTCAAGCGGCAATGACCGGCTGGCTGGCGGATACTAAAATTATTACTGACAATATCAGAGGGCTGGAAAGCATTGTCATAGTGGACCCTGAACTGAACATTGTTGCATTTTCTCCAAAGAACGGGGGACTGGATGCTGGCAGGTCTCAGGCAGAACAGCAGTCGGAATGGAAGGCGGAACAGCAGGCGGCGGTCGGAAAACCTATAGATTCCATACCCGATGAACCGCAGTCATATTCCCGTTTGACACCTGTTTATGATGGTAATATACTCCAGGGCTTTCTCTACAGCACAATCGATTTGAGATCTTTTCTCGCGCCGTTAGCAGAACCGTTAATAGAAAGCTACTCTCTGAGGATCCATTACGGCGATGTTTTGATCTATGAGCATGGTGACTGGCTTCCCTACAACAGCATGAAGCAGTTTCAAAGTCGAAAAACAGTGAAATTACAGGATGATATTGTCCTGCATGTCGAACTGGTTCCTGCAAGATCCTACGTGCGCGGCGAGCGCTTCCGAGCTCTGAATACCCTGATGATCATGCTTCTGCTGGCCTCTTTCATCATGCTGGCAGTTTTCCTTGCCCGGAAAAACTACATTCTTTCCCGTCTGAGCGAACACCGTTTCCGCCATCTTATGGGAGACCGTTCAGCTTGTTGCGATACATGTCGATACTGAGGGAACCGTAACCCTCTGTAATGACTATTTCCTCGAGCAGACAGGATGGAGCAGGGAAGAAGTTATCGGTAAAATAGTTTTTCCCTTTAATGAATCAGATACGGAAATTCAGGAGTTCTATCGCCGGATGCTGCGCGGGGAAGCTCCTTGCAGCACATTCCTGAGGTGGAACCACTTCCCGATCAGGTGTGAGAAGCTCTGGTTCCATTTCAATAATACGCTGATTAAAAACGCCCGGGATGAAATTAGTTGTCGGGTTGTAAAACATAACCACAGCCATCGGAAAGTCGGTGCCGTCCCCAGGTAGCTGCAAAAATATGCCGCTCACGCGACAGCGTTGAAATGCTTGTTTGATAACTGATACTGATGGTATTATTCTCTGGTGCAACACATTATTGAACTGAACCGCGTCATTCCGCTGATACCCAAGCTCAGGCCGGATGAACTGATAGAGTCTGGAGAGCATGGATCAAGATTTTTATCGTGAAATTTTGGGATACAATACGATCGGGCAACGTCTGGCGCGGTGAAATTATCAATAAACGGCGGGAGGGACAGTGTATCCGGAGTATGAGACGATCACCCCGGTTATCGGTTCGGATGGGATTATTACCAATTTTGTTGCCGTCAAGGAGGATATTTCCGAGCGCAGGGCGATGCAGGAGGAAAACAACGACTTACAAATCAGCTATATCAGAATCAGAAGATTGAGTCCCTGGGGTGTACGTCGGCGGCATATTCATGACTTTAACAATACCTGCTGGTTCCCATTATCGGATATGCCGAGATGGGAATGACAGAATTGGGTATTGATGAAATCCAGCTACTCTCCGCAGCCAGATCCTAGTTGGGCTGCCGACCGGGCGGCAGGGCTTACCCGTCAGATTCTTGCGTACAGCCGGCGTCAGGTTCTTCCTTTGGTCGGTTCTCCTCAATACGCTGATTGAGGGATTTCCGTGACATGCTGAGCCAGCGGCGACCCGTGAAAATATCGACCTTTAATTTGCAGCTGTCCGGTTTGAGCCATATTGGCGAGGCGAGAGGGCAGCTGGAGCAGAGTCATCCCGGAACCCAGCTAAATGCCGCCGATGCGATGCCCGAGGGCGACCTGTGCTGCTGCGCACGGATACCGTAACTATCAGGAAAAAAGTTGGGCCGACAGGGTGGAAATTCTTTTCGGCTGCGGAGAGTTTTCGAACAGCGTGGAATTATCGAAACCTGACGGGCGTCCTGGCTCCGAAGCCCATTGGTCTCGATTGCCAACGCTCCGGCGAAGTTGGAAGTCTTCGGGCAGCAATATTGAGGCTCAAGAGTATGTGCTGCTCAGTGTCAGTGATTCGGTCCGGTATAGAACCGGAAAATTTGACAAGAATATTCGATCCATTTTATACAACCAAACCTCGCGGGGAGGGTACCGGACTGGGGTTTGCCTACCGTCTTCGGCATTGTGAGTACAAGGGCAGTGATTCGCTGCACAAAGCCTCCGTGTCGGTACAACCTTTACTGCTCTGTTGGCGACTGATCTGCTGCTGCTCAATTTCATCAGTCGCAAGACGAATCGGTCTCGCCGGTGGTGACGATTCTGGTGGTTGATGATACCGCGGATGTGCGCAGTTTGCTTTCACGGAGATGCTTAGAGCTTCGGGTTTCAGGGTTTTCGCGGCTTCAGGGGTGAAGAAGCTTTGCGGCTTGCCGCTGCACATGCCGATATCCTGATATGCTTATTACGGATATCGTTATGCCCGAGATATCGAATCTGAGCTCTATTCAATGATACTGGAGCGATTGCCCGGTCTGCCGGCGGTATTTATGTCGGGCTGTTTCCGACCTGCAGCTGCAGGATACGTCTGAGCTGCATCCGGAAGTGCCGTATCTTTCAGAAACCTTTCAACCCTTCAGGGCTGCTGCAGGCGATAAATAAGTTAAGAGAGGGGTGAGATGGTGGTGGTGGTGGTGGGGGGTAGTGTCTGAGTGAGATAGAGAGTGTCTGACACCGGATCCCTCAAAAAAGTCGGGTTAAATTGCGGAATTCGGTGTCAGACACCGTTTTAAAATCAGAGGGCGACAGGGATGTGAATCTCGATCTGGTGCTTTCCTTCGGGATGCTCAGAGGGGTCGTTCAGTCCCACTTCGTAACAGGGGCCGTGGTCGGAGCACTGATATCCGCTTTCCAGCCAGACATTCATGATGCTGTTCCATGCCTCGCCGTACTGATCGACATCAATTTCGAAGGTTCCTACCGCATAACGGCCTCCTGGGGACCGTCATCCCGCCAATTTCTCCTTCAGCTTCGGTGCCCGGCGGTACGGTAACGCAAACGCTTATGCGAAGCCTGTCGGTTATTTCAGGTGAATCATGATAGATTGTCAGGGTCTGGAAGCGGTGATTCCATCAGTCCCCGTGAACCTGCCCACCGCATAATGGTGCCGAAAAAGACGTTCGAAGAGTTCAGTGTTTCCTGCATACGGGCCGGTATGGCGTATGTAGGCTACTTCTCTCTCGAATAGGCAGGTCCTTGACCTCTACGGTGTGGGTCCAATGCTTTTTCCTGTTTCATGGTAACCTCCATAATTGTTTTCTGTAGTCAATATATCGGTCACCGCAGATCGATCTTTCCCGTTTTTGCTCTCCGGTTGGACACGAATTGCTCATGAATGTGCACTGCTTGCGGTACTCAGTTCTTTCTCCGCTGCGCCAGGCGGATGGGTTGGTCTTTGAACCAGTCGCAAATGCCCGGCTGAAGACCGATGATCCGGAAAACCCTGCGGCTAGAGCAATATCGGTTATCAGCATACTCCGCTGGCGATCAGTTTTGCGCTGTACCACTGAGTCTCAGCCGCTGGATATATGCCCCAGGGCTTCGCCGGCAGGGTGGAGAATATTCGGTGAAAGTGATATTTGTTGAAGTTCGCTACGGCTGCGAGGGTGTCGAGTGACAGATCTCGGCCAGGTGGGTGTTAATATAATCAACAACGCGATTACCGGGCGCAATACCTGTCCGGTAAATGGATTGCTGTGAGTCTTGTTTCATGAGGTATTTTGCCCCTATGATGTACCGGGAATCAAGGTGAAACAGCGGTCTGGTGAGTAAAATTTTGGCTCTGCTTTTTGCGTAGTGATACTTGAAATCCTGAACCATAAGCTATGAGTCTATCCACAAATGTTAACCAACAAAAAGCCGAGTATTGCAGAAATTACCGAGATACCCGAAATTTTACCAAAGGAAACCTGATAGCATTCTATCCGCAAAACTCAAAAATGAAACCGCTGAAACCAAGGGAATCTGGAATTATTGCAGATCATGATTTGACCTTGTCCGCAATGTGGAAGCATTCATGTCAGAAAACGGTACCTTAAGGCATAAGCAGCGCTATAGATGCAGTGACTGTAATCGTTCATTCGGTGAAACCACTTGTTCAGTCAGGTATAAGAGCAGCATAACCGGGAAACTTGGGAAAGCTATCTGGAATCTTTGCTATTAAGTTCTCTGCGTGAAACGGCTTTGAAATGTGGATAAAGCACTCTTTCTACAGCCTTTTTCTGGTGACCAAGATACTTTGATGCCTGACAATGCGAATTCGAACTACATATGCTTGACGGTGTTGTACAAGCAGACGAAACCTATATTCAGGATAACTATAAAGGCAACTCGCAATGCCGAGAAGGACTTGAAGAAACCAACTGCTACGGAGCGAAGACCAGGTGAATAAACAGGGTATCTGGACATCGCCACGGACGGGGAAATGCGACCATACCAGGGGATTTAGTAAAAGGTGTGTGTGCCGGTAGTAAAGCATTGATGCTGAAGGGAAAACCATAGCAAAGGCTGCCGGAAAAGGGATAGTCCAGCTGGAATTATCTTGAATACGCTTTGGGCACGAATTTTACCAAGCAGGTGGTGGTAACTGACAAAACACGGGCTAGCTCAGAATTTTGCGAATCGCATGAGTTACCCCCTCATATAGCTGGAAGGCTAATACCGATTCAAGAAGCGGTCAAACGTACAATTTGGTGAAGATCAACAACCTGCACGGCAGAATGAAGGTTAAGCGGTTCGGGTTCAAGGGAGTGGCAATCAAATACTTGATAATAATCTCGCTTACTTGAGACTACCTCGGTTTTTTGAGCCGTCTGATTTAAAGAACGAGCTTGGGTGCTATGAAGAATAGTTGGAAATTGCCTACCTACAGGATAGGTTAAAAAGCTTCACCCGTGCTCTTCCTGAAGTGGGATAAAAATCACTACACCTTGAAAAACAGAGCCATATTTATACATGAACTCCTCCTGCCTTCATATGTAGACGTAGCTCTGAGAAAAACTCCCGACGGCATACTGAGCGTTCATTTACTTAATCTTGCAAATATGCCGACAGCAAAAACAGGGCTTTTTGGATGGTATTCCTCCGTTATATACTTGGAATTTCTTTAAGGTTTGATAAGAATCAGAAAAAGCGTCCTTGAACCTGCGGTATATCGATTGCATATGACTGGAATGATGGGATTGCCAGATTTATTGTTCCAGTTCTAGAAATTCACGGTTGTTATTATTAGCGGATTATAAGTTTTTATAATGAAAAACGTACAATGAATCAAGGGAGTCGTGCAGCCGTATACAGAACCGAATTAGATGGGGGTGACTGAATGTGGATTTTTATGCAGTGCTTTCCCTCGGGGTGGGTGTTGATGTAGTCATCAACACGATTGAGCCCGTGTAGAATCCCGCAAAAAAAGGACTTGAAATGAGAGAAATGCCCGTATTAAAATTCTTGGTAGTTTTAAGAAAGGAGAAAAGAGACCGGGCATAATTCTTTTGACAGTTTTTATCCTGTCTCCAAATAAACGATAATTTGCTTAAGAACCACAAGAAAATTACTGCTTTGCATCACCCCCTACCCTGACTGCAAGGCTTTTGTCAGGGGGTAGATCTGTCCTTGCTGCAAAACTGAAGGAACATTCAGCCGGCATGGGAAGAACTGAAATATTACTACCGCCTGATCATCGGCATCTTCCGCATTCGCTGTAAAGTCTGCAAGCCTGTTGTGCCTGCTCATCGATCAGCTGCATCCCGGACTGTTCAAAGGTTAGCTCTGTCACCCTTCCGTCTGGGTGTTGGAATTCTACACTATTTCAGGATGCCTTTAGCCTGAGCTCAAAGGAGGAAATCGGATTTATTGGAAATCGGATTTCATTGAAATCTTGGATTTCGTTAGGAAATCCAGCTTCACTCTGCTTCTGAGCGCCCGCCGGGCGCTTAAGGCAGCCTCACTGTACACATGTCGCACGAGTAGAAATTCGGCAGTCAGTAAGTCCTTGCTCAATAGTGATCTGCATCCAGGCCTGAAAAATCGCTAAGGTCGGCTCAATATACACGTGTCACACGAGCAGCGGCCGATCCCATGATGCTCTCCCTCGATCAGCTGGTTTACCGTGTATAAACGTGTGTTCGCACGTTCTAAGCGCGATGGTTTATTTGCCTCGTCCCTGCAAAACTCCGCCCCCTCCTACTCGTGGGACACGTGTTTTTGAGCCAGGCTTAAGGTTTCGTGACCCTCAGCAGCTCCTTACCCTGCAAAACCTTATTTGCTTCCTTCCGGTTACTCGTGCGACATGTGTATATTGAGCCGGACCCTAACCGGGTTCTTTTACAGCCCGTCTTTTTCAATCATATAGCCCTCGCGCAACCCTCCACCTCCATGAAATCCTGCCCTCCTTGCAGTCATGACAGGATTTCCAAAGAAGGAGGAAATCGGATTCACAGAAATCGGATTTCCACCACTTCCGAGCGCCCCGCCAGCTTAAGGCAGCCTGCCGGCTGCCGCTTTCTGTGCTGCTGCATCAGGACGTATGCCCGCGCTATTGTCGTTCGGTAAAATATGTAGTAAATGCCAATTTCAAAATGCTTCGCATTTTGAAATTGGCTTTTTGATTTCGTTATTATTCAAATAAATAATTATATAATACTATTTATTTGAATATGTAGGCAAGCAAATTTCTAACCAAACGACGCTCTTGCTTTTTGCAAGAGCCTTAAATAAAAGTTGATAATACCTCGGGATTTTAGCAACTACAGAAGGATTTTCGGTTTATAATAATGTGGGTATTGGGGTCAAATTAATTCGGGCACTTACAGCCCGGCGCAGTATTTGCTCCGGTATGATGTGCCCGGGAGTCTTGCTTGGGCTGTCACCTCCTCATCATCGCTTCAACTGTGATCTGCAGTCCCCGGGAAGATGAACGAGGCGGCGGTATCGCCCATTTTGCAGATGGTGTAGCTCACCACTTCAAAGTGCTCATAGGTGTAGATGGTGACCGCCTGCTTCATGGGATCAACGTTCCAGTGTTTCCCGAATACCGCTTTCCATGTACAGGTCTCTTTTTCAGAAGAAACCCTTGCTGCGGGTTGAGGGAGAGAGGATTTCACCCCAGGTCAGGGTGCCCTTGTATGCATCATCTTTATTTATATCCTTTATAGTCACAGAGAATCATGACATCTGGCTGAACCATCATTGGTATCATCTTCAGTCAGTTCGCGGATCTCCTTCAGCGGCTGTCTGAACAGATCTACATCAAACGGGGCCATGAAAGCGGTGCAGGTTTCCTGTGTTCTTTCAAATATTCCCAGAATGCATATGCAGTTTGCCCAGTATGGTCTGGTGGGTAACCCGTGGGGAGGGGAAGCATATAGACTTCACCGTCAATCAGTTCGTACGTTGTCGCTGTGCTCTGTCATCTCCAGAAACTGCCGATAGTGACAGAGACTTTTTTTTCCTGGGCTGGTTCCGTACTCATATCGGCTCGCCGGCCTCAAAACCGTCGTGGGCTGGGTAGTGGAGCAGTACCGCCTTTTTCTTCCCGTTCTTCGTGATGACGACGTTTTCACGTTTGCAGTAATCAAGATATTTCCCGAAGTTGTTTTTTACCTCAGTTGCTGTGACGTACATGGTAAAAACCCCCTTTTATGTTCAATTTAGCTGATTCTATCATATGAATCAGTTGAAATCAACAAAATGTGCGTATATATCAGCTAAAATATTTGAACTGAATCAGCTAATATTGCACATTGCCAGACAGCTCCGTCCATGAGTAAACGCAGGAGCACATTAACCACTGGCAAAGGGGCCGGAAGACTGTATCCTGAACGGATGAAGAAGCGGCTGCTAAGAGAATTGCTGGAGCGGGAAGAGGACGAATTGCGGAATCCGTAGCTGGATTCCGTAAATACTGCAGGGTCTGGTGTCTGACACCTTTCTTTGCTAGAGGAATACGCCCATGAAGATTACATCTTCATAATTATCTTCGAATTTTCTGTAGCGGACCCTGACTCCTTCTTCAATGAATCCATATTTTCTATATAATGCATAGGCTGTCGGATTTCCGGCAAATACTTCGAGTTCAATTTTTTCAATACCTTGACTGCGTGCACTCTCGAAACATCTTTCCATAAGCCTGCTGCCAATCCCTTTGCCTCGATATGCTTCAGCTATCCCCATGCCCAATGTTGCGACGTGGGCAATTTCCGGATAACCGCCTGCGTTGTAGTCGATCCATCCAACCAGAGTTACGTTGGTGCCGGGAGAGCTGTTTTTAGTATTTTCGGTTCCGGTTTCAAACGCTCCCCAGATGGGGGCTTGCTTTTTATCATGCTGCTGAATATAAGCCTTGGTATCCTGCAGTGAAAACCGCAGAGAATAGTAAAGGTATTTTTTTTCGTCCTTGATGCGATTTACCAGTGCGTGGAACTGTTCTGCATCAGATTCAATTAATGGCCGGTAGATTATTCCCATTGTTACGCATGCTCCTTTTTCAATAATTGAAAGTGTCTGACACCGGATTCCGCAATTCAACACAGGTTTTTTGAGGAAAACGGTGTCAGAGACCTATCTCTTTTGAGGAATCCGGTGTCAGACACCCTTTTCCTCAGACACCCTTCTCCCCAGACACCCTTTTCCCCAGACACCCTTTTCCCCAGACACCCTTTTCCCTGACAACACCTATCCCCCCCGTGTCAGAGACCTATCTCCCCAATCTCCCAGACATGCACAACCGGTCTTGCCTCGTCTGCAAACAGTTCCATGACATACAGCAGGTTGTTATCCGCATCATAGGCAACATCTCCGATCCTGTACCGACGCTGAACGCCCGAACCGATGGTCTCTGTCTCGATTCCCGAAGGGTTGTGGAACAGATAATCATCTATCTCAAATACCGCATAGGGCTGGGGTTCCCAAGGCTCCATCTCACCCCGGGCCGTTTTTGCCAGGTCTGCCGGATCATACAGTATTATCTGGGCTGAAAATCGGGAGGACCACCAGCCCCGACCGGATGCAGGTTCTTCGCAAATCCATGCCTCCTCGTCCGGACACGGGGTTCCATCGGCCAGACGACAGAGCGTGAACTGTCCGAGAAACGCTTCCGGGAGGCAGGGATATTCACTTCCTGCGGCATTCATGAATCCGTACCAATAGCGGTCACCTGTAGATTTTGTCCCGGCAAAAAGCACCGCACTGCTGCCCGATTCGGTGGTAATCCAGGCACCGCCTTCCCATTCATCCCCATGCTGGTATCCGTCAAGACAGCGTTCTATATTATCGGTTTCGTTCGATTTCGCATACTGGAGCAGAACGGTCGCTTCCAGGCGGGTTCCGTCGGGTGCCGGGGTGCCGTCATCATCAATCCAGGGTGTGTAGGCATAGAGCGACGGTCCCATTCCCGACCAGCCTCCATCGCGGAACCGTCCCGTTGCCATCAGCCTTCCATCGGTATATTCCTCAGCCCACCCTTCAGGGATGGCAAACAGGTAGTTATTGATACTGTAATGGGAATAATTGCCGATGTACCACTCGCCCTGTCCCTGGGGATCGTCAAGATCAGGAGAAAACCAGGCGTGAGTAGGTCCCTGAGTTTCCGGTTCGTCATGAAAATGCTGCCCCCAGGCAACGTGGAGAAGCGGTCCGGTTGCGGGGGCGTCGAGATATTCTATGCCGGCCCGCGGTATTTCATCGAACTCCGTAAACCAGCCTTCGGCGATGTTGTGAAATGGCTGGATGAATTCTGCCTGACTGAGCTCCTCGATCTTTCTGGACCGTACCGGTTCAGGGATTGATATTTCCGCAATCTGGTTTCCATCAGGCAGTTCTCCATAGGGCATCCGGTTGTGGCCCATGATAAAGAGGGATCCGGGGAAGCTGTCTTCTTCGTTTGTTCTGTCTTCCCCGCCGTTTCCTGCGTTTTCGCTGTTTCCGACGTTTCCGGTGCTGGAGGTTTTTCTGCCGCCGTCACCTGCCGGGTTGTGTGTGATTGCTTCTCCCCCGTAAGCGAAGGCGAGAGGCCGATCGGCATCATCAGGGAGACGGAAGGCTCCTTTGTAGATGAAGTGCTCGGGGCCGACCAGTCCCTCAGGAACCCGGGATGCTGTCTGGGCAGGAGTCTGAACGGGGATCAATGGCTGATTGGAAACCGATGGCTGATTGGTGGGCGATGGTTGGCTGACCCCCTGGCGTTCGTCCGGCTCCTGCTGGGTGAGAGGTATCGGTTGTCCGGTGGCACAGGCGGAAAGAACAGCGTGATCACGATGATGGTAAGCATGCAAAGCACGATTACTTTTATCATTGAGGTGCCCATGACAGATGCTTTGCATACCTGCTGATCAGGAACAACTGGAAAAGTAATAAAAAAAGTAAATGAGACAATTTCAAAATGCTTCGCATTTTTGAAATTGTCTTTTGAAGTTTGCCTACATAATCAAATAATTAATTATTATATAATTAATTATTTGAAATGCAAACTTCTAACCAAAACGTCGCTCTTGCTTTTTGCAAGAGCCTCAGTTATCTGTATGGTAGGGTAAGCTGAAGTTCCTGTCAAGTTCGGAACGTCGTCCCAGCTGGTCGGGATTATTCGGTATGATATCCCGGACCGGCCAGTTCCATGGCGGAATGGGACAGATAGGAATCCGGGAGCAGCGGGTAATCCCAGCAGCCGCGACGGTGGATAGTATATCCCCCGAATCCCGTTTTGAAGCGATATAGTCCATGCATAGGGTGAGAAGAACTGTTATCAGGCGGAATGCCGAACAGATCATAATATCTGCAGCCGCTTTTTCGAGCTGTCTGCAGGGCTTCCCACTGCAGGCGATAGGTGGCCATGCATTGCCTGCCGGTTGTTCGCGATGCTCCATAGAGATAGGTGGCGGTAGTTCCATGGATGACCAGGATCATGCCGGCTAATGGCTGGTGAGCCTGTTCAGCGAACAGGAGATGGATCCGGGTGGCAGGGAGGTTATGCTGCGATGTTACTTTCAGAAGTTCGGCAAAATAGCGATAGGGGTGAAGCTGAATTCTGTTTCGTCGAGCTGTTTCCTCATACATGCGGTACCATTCGGGGAGTCGGGAAAAGGGGGCATCTGTAATCCGGATATCTTTTCTCTGAGAAAGGCGGATATTGTAGCGAGTTTTCGGTTTCATTGACGAGAGAATTTCATCCGTGTCCAGGTTCAGATTGATAATCCGCGTATGGGTAGGCTGGATATCGGTGGCAGCTTTTCGCAGGTTTTTTTCCCGGGTTCCGAAATTCATCCGGATTTCCCGGATCCGGTCAGGCGGCGGCGGGGATTCCGCATGATAGGGTGACAGCCAGGGAAGATCATACCTGATAAAAAGGGTGTTCCGGGGAAGAAGGGGGGTGAGCACGGCAGATAGTTCTTCGAGAAATTCTCCCTGATGGGTTTCGGGAACCTGAAAGACTGGCGCCCAGGGGATATATACCTGATGCATTCCCTGCTGCGCCGCGGGCTGGCGGATTGCGAGCAGTGAGTCGACGGTTCCTTGCCAGAATAATTTGAAAGCCATGGGTCGAGCCCCCAGAGATCCCTTCACCAGACCCCAGAAACGGGACTGCATAAAATTGGGGCGGCGGCTGATACTGCTGATGGCTTCAAGCGGGGCCGGTTCTGCGGTAATCATAATGAGGTCCATAAGTCTACAGAAGATAGCAGAAAATTTAAAGGGTGGGATAAAAAAGTTATGCACCCGTTTGGTGGGCTCGTCTGGTGGACCTGTCTGGTGGACCCGTCTGGTGGAGATGGGAAAACCATGGGCAGCAATCTACCGGGCTGATCAGTTCAACAATCAGCTGTTCTGTTGTATACTGCTGATGAGGTTTTGCCGCATGCTGGATATTTTTAATGAATTTGTAGCAATCATTCGTACTCTTACAAGAAAGCATCTAGAGTATGCATTGTGCGGTGGTTTAGCTTTGGCAGTCTACGACATACCAAGAGCAACTCTGGATATTGATTTTTTGATTCTATCTGATCAGATGGAGCAGGTAGAACAGGTTTTGCATAATCTTGGCTATATCCTGAAAAGCGCTCCTATGAAGTTCCATGAGGGAGATGTTGAGATTATCCGTCTTTCTAAGAAGGATCCTGATTCTGAAGATCTCTTATCTGTAGATTTACTCAAGGTTACAGCAGCTCTTGAAGAGATCTGGCAGAATCGGCGGAGCTTCGAGCTGGAGGGGGGGGTGGTTACTGTAGTATCAAAAGAAGGCTTGATAGCTATGAAGCAGCTGCGAGGCAGCGGCCAGGATCGTGATGATATTTCAAAACTGCTGGAGAGTGAGGTATGATGCAGGATATGTCGGCTGAAGCCATCACAAACAGGCTGAAACGGGTGAGTCAGCTGCGTCGGATGTGCTTGCTGCTGGCTCGTGCCGGAAAATCGGGCTCCGAAAGAAAAGAGCCGAACAAGAGCGGTATGAAGCAGGAATGCAAATAGAGCACTAGGAGCCTGTCGGAGTTATCACCACAACCAGTTGGTGTA
>JAGYPA010000069.1 GCA_018399255.1 Spirochaetales bacterium
GGTGCATGCGGACGGGAACAGGGAGCCTATCAATTGTCAGCTGCAGGCTGAAAGTCTGCCGCTGCCCGGCTGCGGTGAGAATTTGTATGCAGCCGATATAGTGCAGATATAGTGCAGATATAGTGCAGATATAGTGCCGCTGGGGCCGTAGTGATAACTACTGGCAGGGTACAGCCGGCAGATAGATGGTGAATCTGGCTCCGTGGGATCGGGTACTGTCCTGGGCCAGGGTACTGTCCTGGGCCAGGGTACTGTCCCGGGTCAGGGTACTGTCCTTGGCCAGGGTACTGTCCGCGGTAATGCTGCCTCCGCAGCTTTGAATGATGTTCTGAACTACCGAGAGCCCCATCCCTGTTCCCCCATCTCGGGGTCTTGTGGTAAAAAACGGCTCGAAAATATGGGGTATTACCGTTTGGTCTATTCCCGGTCCGGTATCTTGTATTGTCAGTCTGGCATACTTTTCGGGCTGCCCTTCCAAATGCTTGGCCGGATCCTCAGTTGCCGCTGCCCAGTCCCGCAAGTCTATGGTTATTTTACCGGAATTCATGGTTCCCATGGCCTGCAGCGCATTAACGCAAAGATTCATAATAACCTGGACCATCTGAGTATAGTCAGCCAGAATGCAGGCATCGGTGGAAAGGTTCAGTGAGATTTCCACCTGTTCCGGTACAGATCGGCTCAGCATCTGTACCACATCGGTTATAACAGATTTGAGCAGGACCACTTCACGGACGGGTTCCGGGCTGCGCCTGGTGAAAGCCAGCAGCCTGCTGATCATGGAGCGCCCCCGCTCTCCTGCCCGTATGATATCCCGTACTCCCGTCAGCACCTGTTCTTCCGATGATCTCTTTTCGTCAATGTCATCTCCGATAAGCTCTGCGTTTCCCAGAATTGCCCCTAGCACATTGTTGAAGTCGTGCACGATGCCCGTCGCCATGAAGCCGATCGATTCCAGTTTCTGAACCTGTTCCAGCCGATCCTCAAGCAGTTTCCGGGCGGTTACATCGAGAAAATGCTCAATCCTTCCACCCTTGTAGAGGCCTGTCTGTATCGGCTGACTCCAGTATTCTGCAACTCTTCGGGGGCTGTCCTGACGGCGATCTCCTATTGTACACAGTATCCCGCTGAGACAGGCAGACGAGCGTATAGATTGTATAATTGTATGCAGATCCTTCCCGGGATCGAGCAGGGCATCCGCAAAAGGTCCCCGGTAGAACGATTCAAGATCCAGATTCTCGAGGGCTGTACGATCAATGCCGAAAAATGATTCCACCATCGCATTTCCCCAGATAATGCGGTAGTCCGAATTGACAATCAGAAGGCCGACGCGGGAGGTATCCAGGACATCGTGCATCAGGGTACTGTACAGGGCCTCACTGCGCTCAAGTTCGGCCATCTTCTGCTCAAGCTTGTGCACCAGCCGTTCACTATAGAGTCGGTAGGTCTCTTTTTGGTCATTGAGCGGATTCAGGGTGGATTCCTGCTCGATCGGGAGTTTTCGAGGGTTTTTTTTCTCTATCCCTCTCTGTGACATCAGTTGTTCCACCTCTTGCTGCAGGGCCTCAGGATCGAGAGGTTTTCTGAGAAACAGGTCTGCACCCAGGGAGTAGGCGAACTGCTCATCTTTTGCATCCGTGTAGGTTGATGAGTAAAATATGAAGGGGATTTTTTTGAGCCCTGCATCTTCCTTGCATTTGATGCAGAAAGCATAGCCGTCCATACCCGGCATGAGGATGTCGGAAATTATCAGGTCCGGAAGATTGTCCGGTGCAGATGATTTCAGCCAGGCAAGAGCCTCCTCCCCGTTGGATGCAGTTTGTACAATGTCGCCTGACGGAGAAAATATTGCAGAAAGAAGAGTGAGTCCGTCAGGGTTGTCATCTACAGCAAGTATGTTCATTCTCTATCCCTGCTCCCGTTCCCGTTCCCGTTCCCGTTCTTTTTCGCTGCAGTTTCGGAGATTAGGTAGGACTTCACTGACTCAACAAATCTTTCCGGATCGATCGGCTTTTCTATGTATCCATTGGCTCCGCTGTCGAGTATCTTTTCCCGGTCTCCTGCCATTGCGTAGGAAGTCACGGCAACAATAGGGATGATTTTCAGGTCGGTATCCTGCTTAAGCTCATTCAGTACGGCATATCCGTCCATATCAGGGAGCTGGATGTCGAGAAGGATGGCCTTCGGGTTCAGCTTCCGGGCCAACTCAATACCCTTCTTTCCATTTTCCGCCTCAGCTATCGAAAAGCCGGCTTTTTCCAGAAGAAATTTCATCATGTACATATTCTGAGCGTTGTCTTCAATTATCAGCAAGGTATCACTCATAATTCCTCCACGCGATTTACCTGTTTCATAGGATTTTTCACCTTTTCAGCTTGATGAGAGTTACGGGCTTGATGAGATTGCCGCGATTGATCAGATTGATCAGGTGCTCCCAGCGGCAGGGTCAGGGTAAAGGTGCTCCCCTGTCCAGATTCGCTGCTTACCGTTATCTTCGCCGCCATCGTACTGCCAGTTTGCGGCTGATTAATGATCCCAGTCCCGTTCCTTCCATGCGCGGTTCAGCCCTGTGCTGACCTGATGAAATTGAACAGTTGCAGATCCTGCTGAGATATGCCGATTCCTGTATCGATTATATCAATTATTACCTCTTTATCGCCGGCTTCGGTAACAGCCAGTCGGCAGGGAGAAGTTACCAGGCCTGAGTCAGTAAAGCTTTACGGCATTATTGAGCAGATTCAGCAGAATTTGCTCAAACCTGCGTCACATCGGCAGTTATTGTCAGTCCGCCGGGCAGATTGCTGTTTCCGGATTGGGGACAGCTGTTTCTCTCCAGCCAGGGGCGCTGTCAGGTTGAGCACACGCATAATGGAAGGGCATCAAGGTGAGTTTCATTGGACGGCTGAAACTGTCCAGCTTCAATTTCGAAATATCAAGGACATCATTTATTAACGCCAGCAGGTGACGGGCACTCGTCTTGACCATGGTCATCTGCTTGTGCTGTTCATTATTAAGAGGACCCGCAAGGCCTTGCAGCATGATTCCGGTAAAGCCGATGATCGAATTAAGCGGGGTTCGCAGTTCATGCGACATGGTAGCCAGAAAGATCGACTTCAGCCGGTCCGATTCCTGGGCCTCTCCTGGCATGGTTGAGACTCTCGGTCCGCTCAATAATCTTCTGTTCCATCTGTTCATTAATTTCCCGCAGTTCATAGGTTCTCAGGTTTACTTGCCTGCGCGGCCTCATGCTGGCGGCCAGACTGAAGAGCAGTATGGTGCCGATGCGGTTATCAGGCTAACAGCCCAGACTGGCGGCTTGAAGGAGACTTCCTTCTCCGTCCACTGATCAAGGGATTCATAGTAGACGGAGGTGTGATCCCGTTTCATGGTATCAGATGCTGGTCAATGGAGGGCATTTTGCTGACGGAGTCTCCTCAGTGGCGGCAAAGTAAAGATTTGAGGACTGAAAATGATTGCGGTATCATGTGAAAGTTGTGGAGTGTGCGGCATATTTCAGCCCGAAAAAAAGATTGTTCGATATTGCGGCATCGGCCTTACCTGAGGAGGTCATGTTGAACGGTGTGGGATAATCGGGGGCGGTGGCAGCGTTACCGATATTCGAAACTCTCCGAAGAGAGCAGGAAGGGAGTCGTGCTGAATGGAGTTCTCCAGTACCCCGATGGTTTTTTGCCGTCCAAGTCGAGAATGGTGCGTATATCACTCTCTTCTTTAGCGTAGACCTGAAACCAGGAGGCGAGAACCGGGTTGCTGTGATAGTCAAAACGATCATCGCGTTCTGAACTGTATGCAACATCCGGCATCAGATCGATGCTGCCTGCAGCCAGGCGCTCCAGACCTTCCGCCCAGGTTCCCGGTATATACGTTATTTCCCATCCCTCTTTTTTCGCGATTTCCTGAATTATGTCAATAAATATTCCTGCTGGTGTTCCCTCTTCCCGGGTGAAAATTTTCGGGGAATTTTCATAGACTCCGATTTTCAGTTGAACATCAGCTGCTGTTAGGGAGGGGTATCCGGTAAGCAGGGGCACAAGCAGCATCAGTAAGAGAATGACAGTGATTATTTTAACCTGTACTTTCGCAGTAAGATAGGCGCGTGAGGGCATAATCTAAGCTCCTGCTCTACAAACTATACACAGCAGAAGATCCGGAGGGAAGCTGTCCATGCTGATTGAGCGGTTTGAACTTTTTTAATTCATTTAAGGTGGCTCTAAGCATATCATAATCGAATGCAGAGAGCAAGCTTTCTGAAAAAGTAGAAAAGTAGAAGCAGCTCACTCGCTTTTCGACCCGTCGAGGAGTATTGTTACAGCACTGCCGCTGCTTCATATGCTGACCGTATTGCATCCTGGGCGTTTCCTATCTGTTTTGCATCCCCAATGGTATATACCGGTACCTTTCCCCTGAGTTTTCCTTCGAGCGTGTTGAGACTTTTCATTCCTGCAGAAACTACTATCATATCAATATTTTCGAACAGAACGGCTTTCCCATTACGTTCGGCATGCACGGTGCGTCCATCTATGTGTTTGATATGGGTATGATCACTGAATAATGTGCCCTGTTCTTTCATCATTTTCAGAGAGAGGGTTTTGGCGATCATTTCCATATCCTCACCGAAATCCGTGGTGCGTTTGACTATGATGACGGTATTGTCTCTCGGGATAAGGGCGGTGGCTATATCGACCCCGATAAGACCTCCGCCGATAATAAGGATTCGCTGGTGTTCGGGCAGTTCACTGTCCTGGAGAATATCGGCCCATCGATAGTCATGCAAACCGGAGATTTCAGGAACAGCAGGTACTGATCCGGTAGCTATAAAAACTCCGTCCATTCCCTTAGAATCGTCGGCATCGGCTATTTTTCGGATAATCTTTACCTGTTTTCTTTCCAGTTCTGTTTTGTAATAGGGAATAAGTCTGGCCATTGAGGTTTTATGGGGTGTAAGCGGGGCAAGACGAAACTGTCCGCCAAGTTCGTTTTGCTCGTAAAGAATAGGTGAGTGTCCCCGTTCGGCTAGCGTAAGCGCTGCCTGCATGCCAGCCAGTCCGCCTCCAAAAACTGCATATGTGCCCGGATTCCCAGCCATTGCTGGCGGCTGGTCCTCTTTTCCTACTTTTGGGTTGACCAGACACTGCAGTCCCTTTCCTGCTTTCACCCCCCCCAGGCATCCTTCTGCACAGGCGAGACAGGGGCAATGCGGACCGCTTACCTGATTTTCGTATTTGCCGATGAAATCCGGATCAGCAACAAGAGCTCTGCCTACAGCAATGTAGTCGATATTCTCGGAAGCTTGCAGCCTGTCGAGATCATCAAAGGTGTTTATCTGGCCGACGGCAATTACCGGAATCATAGTTTCCCGGCGGATAGTTTCAGCCATTGCCCATGTTTTTCCTTTGGGTACGAACATGTGCTGAAAAAACCAGGGTGGTGTAGTGCAGACACTGCCGGCGGAAACATGGATTGCCGCAGCTCCATGTTCCTTCAGCTGGGAGGAAAATCTGACCATCTCCGGCAGGGCAATGCCGTTCTGCGTCATTTCATCTCCGCTGATGCGGACAATAATCGGTATTTCTACTGTAGCCTTAACGGCGTCAAATAGTTGCAGAGGAAACGCGGTTCTGCGGTCGAAACTGCCGCCATAGGCATCATTGCGGGTATTTATCTGAGGAGAGAGGAATTGTGCAGCAAGGTATCCATGACCAAACTGCAGCTCAATATAATCAAATCCAACCTTTTTTGCTCGTTTTGCCGATTGGGTAAACAGCTGGACAGCTGTTTGTATATCTTCTGCAGTCATAGCTGCTGGAGGTGCTCCGCCGTTCTCACAGGCTATATTGGTTGATGAAAGGAACATATTGCCGGGAATATTGGGATTAGCCATGCGGCCGGGGTGGTTCAGGTGGGCTATGGTTTTCGCTCCTTCCGCATGGATGGTATCGACGAGTTCCCGGAGTCCTTCGAGTTTGTCATCGTTGTCGATTCCAAGTTGCGTGGGGATCTCCCGCAGGCGGGAATCCATATAGAGCGGTTCCAGGGTTATAGCCCCTACATGCCTGCTTCTGCTGCGGTAAAATGCTTTATACCGTGCATTTGATTTTCCGTCTCCTGCTGCATAACCGAGTTTTATCGGGGCGAACAGGTAATTATTGCGCATTTTCTGCATGGTTTTCTCCTTCTCCTGCTGATGCTTGTCATTTATGAACTATGGTTCATAATTATACCATGACCTGCGCACTATGGGAAGACAAATTGCTCTGAATGCTTAAGACGATCAGCTTCGATTTTCTCATGAGGAGGGACTGAATTTTTCAGTGTAAGAAGAATCATATCTCTGCAGCCGTATTAGGGAAAAAAAAGATTTCTATTTCATTTTCTTGTTTATTAAAAGTTGCGAAAAGGTGTATGATCTCCTGATGAGCCCTTTCAATCCCAAAAAAAACTACCTGGTGTTTCTCTCCGCGATTCTGACCTTTGCCATTGCAGGGGCGCTCTTCCGCGGGGTTCTTGATAACTATCTTGCCGGAAGTCTCGGCGTGACAAAATCCGGCAGGGGAATCGTCGAATTCTTCCGGGAAATGCCCGGACTCCTGCTTTTCCTGATTCTTGCACTTTTCTGGCGCATTCAGGATAACCATATCCTGCGCATAGGTTTTACTATCGCCCTGGCGGGTCTTGTCGGGTTTGTGCTGGTAGGCATACATCTGGTGCCGGTAATTGTATTTCTTACCCTCTACAGCACTGGTCAGCATATATTGATGCCGGTCCAGCAGTCGCTGGCAGTTCATTCAGCCTCTGCGGGTCAGGAAGGTACTGCCTTAGGGCTTATGCGCAGCGTTCAGAGTATCGGACAGGTGGCGGGGTACTTCATTGTTCCGTTAATATTCCTGGGTGCCGCCACGGAAGCCCGTGGATATACCATTACGTTTCTCTTTGTTATCCTCTTAATAATTGCGGCAATTGCCATCTCTTTCTTTATCAGGAATGAGGGCGGCCATGTTCAGCGCCAGCGGCTCTATTTTCGGAAGAAATACTGGCTTTACTATATTCTGCAGAATTTTTACGGAGCTCGGAAGCAAGTGTTTCTTACCTTCGGGCCCTATGTCCTGATCCTGCACTACGGTGCCTCGCCGTCGGTTATTGCCTCGCTGCTTGGAGCTACTGCAGTGCTTAGCATTGCTGCCTCACCTATTCTTGGTAAGATTATAGATAAAGCGGGTTACAAAGCAGTTATGGTCGGGGATACGGTAATTCTCTTCTTTGTCTGTCTTATTTATGGATTTGCACACCGTCTCTTTCCGGTCGACACAGCGTATCTTGTCATAATCGGGGTCTTTATTCTTGACGGTATTGTTTCGCATGCCAGCATGGCCGCCAGTATTTATGTCAAGTCACTCAGTGAGTCCAGGGATGAGATGACGGCAACCCTGACAACCGGAATATCTATCGATCATTTTATCAGTATTTTCATAGCCCTTGCCGGCGGGATGATCTGGGAGTTCTTCGGTATCGAACTGCTGTTTGTTTTGGCGGCACTTCTGGCTGCAGGCAATTCGCTGGTAGCCCTGATGATAAAGCCGCGGGAAGTCCAGAAAGTCAATTGATTGAAGCGGGATTTCACAATTTGTGCTATAATGAGCCTGATCTCAGCAGCAGCAATGAATAAAGACCGTGAATAAAGATCATGAATAAAGACCATGAATAAAGCTAAAGTCTCAAAAGGATTCATTATACTCTTCCTCGTCCTCATGCTGCTGACTGTCGGTACAGCAGGGTATGTGCTGCTGGCGGGTGCTTCCATTCTCGACGGGCTCTATATGACCATAATAACTGTTTCAACGGTGGGCTATCGCGAAATTGCAGACCTGACTCCGGCAGCAAAAGTCTTCACCATGTTCGTAATCCTCAGTGGTTTAGGTATCGTTTCCTATGCTTTGCTGGAGGGGGCGTCGTTTCTGATAGAGGGCGGAGTAAAGCAGATAGTCAGGAGAAAATCGATGAAGAAGCTGATAGAGGGGATGGAAAAACATGTAATAGTCTGCGGGGCAGGCCAGACCGGAGCCATTGTCATAGAACAGTTCAGAATTGCCGATGCACAGTTTGTCGTTATCGAGCAGGATGCGGACAGGGCAGCTGAGCTGGAAGAGACCGACGTCCCGGTCATCTGCGGGGATGCCTCGAGCGAGGATATTCTCAATCAGGCCGGTATTATGCGCTCCAAAGGAATGATCTGCTGTCTCGATTCCGATGCCGACAATGTCTATACGGTTCTCACCGCCCGGGGCCTCAATCCGAAACTTCACATTGTCGCCAGATCAATAGAAAAGGGGGCTGACCTTAAACTGCGGCGGGCAGGGGCAGACAATACCATCTCCCCGAACGAATTGGGCGGTGTCCGCATGGCCTCGCTGATGCTCAGGCCCCAGGTTGTCTCATTTCTTGACATCATTACCCGGCTGGATGAGGAGGTCCTCGACCTGGGGGAGGTGAGCGTCGGGGAAGGGTCGGAAATTGATAATCTCATGCTGAAAGATGCCAGGATACCGGAAAAGACCGGGTTGATCATCATAGCTCTACGTCGTATAAAAGGAAAGATGCGCTTCAATCCCGGTCCGCAGGAGCGGCTCTCAAGTTCCTGCAGTATGCTGGTCCTGGGGAAAACCGATCAGATCGAGCGGCTGCGAACAATGGCATCCAGTCCCGACGTCAGCCAGAGAGCAGGGAGCGGGGAACAGGGAGCAGGGAATGAGTGAAGATGGGCAAAAAGTCGGAAGCAGAGGTGGGAATATTACCATCCGGCAAGCGGAAATTGACGATCTCGCTGCCATTTTCCACCTGGGAGAGAAGGTGTTCACGTCACAGGAATTTTCCAACCTGTACCGGACCTGGGACGCCTACGAGGTAACAACCTTTTTCAACCAGGAATCAGAAAACCTGATTGTAGCCGATGACGACGGCTTTCTGGCCGGATTTGCCATCGGCACCACCATTGAAAAGGCGAGATCTGCCTGGAGCTACGGGCATCTGGTCTGGCTGGGGGTGGATCCTGATTATTCCCGCAGCGGGGTGGGCAGCCTGCTGTTTGACCGATTCAAAAAGCTGATGAAAAAGCAGGGAGTAAGGATGCTGATGGTTGATACCCAGGCTGATAACGAACCGGCAATTCAGTTTTTTCGCAAAAAAGGGTTTGTGAATCCTACAGAGCATGTCTACCTGACCATGCAGCTGTGAAAGAATAAAAAAAGCCTGCTTTTTGTAAAAGTTATTTAATGAAGTTTTAAGTAAAAGTTACTGGAGAAATAGATGGATAAAGCTGCCCTTCAAATGAAACTGCTCTCAGATGTCGCTTTAAGCTTTACCAAGCCCGGAAACTTTCAGGACCAGATACAGCAGGCCCTGGAGATGGTGGGCCGCTACTCCCGGGTCAGCAGAATTTACATATTTGAGGATAGTCCCGATAAATCATATACCAGTAATACCTTCGAATGGTGCGGACCCGGCATCAGCCCGGAAATCGAGAATCTTCTTGAAATCCCCTATGAGGTTGTACAATCCTGGGCCGATATGCTGCAGAAGGAGGGACGAATTTATGCTGAGGATGTACGGGAGCTGCCCGAGGAGGTCCGGGCAATCCTGGAACCGCAGGGAATACTGTCAATTGTTGTCTATCCGCTGATTATAAGAGGCTCCATTATCGGTTTCCTCGGGTTTGATGATTGCAGCGAGCACCGAGTCTGGTCGACGAGTGAGCTCGAGCTGCTGCGAACGATTACCGGGCTCATTTCTGGGGTGTATGAACGTCAGCGCAGCTATCTGGAGCTGGAAAAGCGGGAAAAAAACTTCCGATCAATGTTTGAGAATATCGGGGATATGATAATCATAGCCGATATGCAGGGGAACCTTAGCTATACCAATCCGGCGACAGAAAGGCATTTGGGGTATTCCCGGCAGGATCTGCAGGCTATGAATCTTATCCATCTGCTTCCCGAAGACGTCCGAGGGGATGCTGATGAGGTTTTGGAGCAGATACAGGTAGGCAGCATCAGCAGCAGAATCATTCCCCTTCGCTGCAGTGACGGTCGGGAAATACAGGCTGATGCCCGCGTCTGGCATGGAACGTGGGATACGAAGCCCTGTATCATCAGTATCTGTACCGACATTACCGAACAGCAGGCCGCCCTCAGCCTCTTCAATAAGGTTTTTACCTTTCATCCAAACTCCATGGTGCTCAGTTTAGCCGACAGTAAAAAATTTGTTGAGGTAAACAATGCCTTTGAGCGAATCCACGGCTATACCCGGGATGAGGTAATCGGTCGAACGAATGCGGAAATCGGATACTTTGTCGATCAGGTACAGGCAAATATGGCGGGCAAGGAGCTTGGACGCAGCAAGTCGGTCGGCAACTATCTGCTGCAGGTGCGTCACAAGGACGGCAGAATTCTCGACGGGCTGTTTTACGGTGTGCAGCTCACCATCGGCAGCAAACTGTACAATCTTACCGTCATGATCGATATTACCGAACAGAACCATATGCGGGCAAGAATAGAAGAGCAGAAAAAGCGGCTGGAATATATTATTGCATCAACGAGAACGGGCACCTGGGAGTGGGAAATAGCAACGGGGCGGGTTATTATTAATGAGCAGTGGGCAAATCTGCTTGGATACGCACTGGAAGAGCTGGAATCGCCGTTCTCAGAAGATGCCTGGTATGCTATGGTGCATCCGGATGACCTTCAGGATGTAAAAATCCTCCTGGAGCAGCACCTGGCCGGCGAAACATCCTATTATGAAAGCGAAGTCCGTATGAAGCATAAAGGGGGCTATTGGGTATGGGTATCCGATCAGGGCCAGATTTTCGATTATGATGACGAAGGAAACCCGCGCTGGATGTTCGGTACCCTGACCGATATTTCACAGAGAAAACAGGAAGAGACGCAGCTGCTGAATTCCATGGAGAAAGCATTGAAGGGGGCTGAAGCAAAAACCATTTATCTGGCTCAAGTCAGTCACGAAATCCGTACACCGCTTAACATCATTCTGGGGCTCAACTCCCTGCTCCGGCGATCCGGGCTCTCGGGAGAACAGGAGGAGTATGTCAGGAAAATACAGACAGCCTCGGATGAACTGCTCGCTACCATGACCAATATTTTTGATTTCAGCAGAGGCGAAACCGGCAACATTACCCTGGAGAAGCATGAACTGAGGGTGTCGAAAATAGTTACGGAGAGCATAGGCAAATTCGCCGATGCCGCGCAGGAAAAAGGTCTGTCCCTGCAGTTTTCTATTGATCCTGACCTCCATCAGGTTCTTTTGGGCGATTTTTTCCATATTGAGCTGGTGCTGCAGAATTTGTTATCCAATGCCGTAAAATTTACCCATGAAGGGACGATAACCCTCTCCGCTGAGAAAATGAAGGACAATGAGCATACAGTGACAATTCTGTTTACCATTAAAGATACGGGGATCGGCATTTCACCCCAGATTGCAGAACATGTATTTGAACCATTCTACCAGGCTGATGCCAGCTTCGAACGTAAGTACCAGGGGTCCGGGCTTGGTCTTCCGGTATGCAGGGACCTGGTGCGCAGGATGGGCGGAACCATCGACGTGGCAAGTATCCAGGGAGAGGGCAGTGAATTCCGGGTGCTTTTGGAGCTGGAGAAGCCCCGTTCTTCAACACATACCCTGTCTGCAAATAATTCTGCAGCTACTGCAGCTTCTGCAGCTACTGCAGCTGAAGAGACCCGGCAATCTGTCGCTGAAGAACCTGCCCGTACCGATAAACAGGCTGAAATTTTTCAGGGTTCTGTCGAAACTGCTGCTCAAAGCAAGCTTCCGGCGAAGGATGCTGCTGCTTTTGAGGAGAAGCTGACCCGTCTGGAAAAATCGATCCAGTTAGGGGAGCCGATTGCCATAACAGAAATCCTGGAAGAAATTACGGCGGCGGCTAAGGGAGAAGCTCTGCTGAACCGGCTTCTGGCAGAAATACGGGGACAGCTGCGCGGCTATAACTATGATGCAGCTTTGCAGCTGACCGTCAGACTCAGGGGGGTGATTGGTTTGCAGCTTCCTCCGCCAGGTACAAGCGGATCTAGCTGTTAGTGCTTACAGCAGCCGCAGCTGCTGCCTTACAGCAGCCGCAGCTGCTGCCTTTGCTGAGGAAACCCCGTCCATGGCCGAAGATGCAATCCCTCCCGCATAGCCCGAGCCCTCACCGGCAGGGTATACGCCAGGCAGTCTGATACACTCGAGAGATTCCGGATCACGGATTACCCGGACCGGGGAAGACGTTCTGGATTCGACAGCAACAAGAAGCGCATCGTCGCATATGAACCCCCGCATCCTCTGGTTGAAAGCGGAAAATCCCTTGCGGAGGCGAGAGACGATAGCCTGCGGCAGCCACTGGTCCAGGCGAGAGGAGACTAATCCCGGAGTATACGAGCAGGCGGGCAGGGAAGCAGAAAATTTCCCTTTCATGAAATCGGTCAAACGCTGAGCCGGAGCCTTCTGTCCGGATCCCGCTTTTTTTGCCAGGTGCTCAATCATCTCCTGATAGCGAAGTCCGATAAGTGCATGCTGAACCGTTTCCGGCAGATCCCGATAGCGATGTTCCGGCGGAAGTTCGCCTTTCGGAATATCTTCCGGTCTGATCTCTACCACAATGGCGGCATTGGACCAGCGGGTCCCGCGGCTGGCCGGCGACATGCCGTTAACCACTATTTCCGAATCTTCTGTTGATGCCGGGACAATGACGCCTCCGGGACACATGCAGAAGGAGTAGACTCCCAGTCCGTCAGCCTGGGCTGCCAGACGATACGAGGCCGCCCCCAGGTCGCCAGGATCCTGACCATGGTACTGAATGGTGTCGATTACCGACCTCGGATGCTCAACCCGGACTCCCATGGCAAAGGGTTTTGATTCGAGAGCAGCCCCGCTGCGGGCCAGCAAGCTGATGATATCGCGAGCTGAATGGCCGGCTGCCAGAATTACCGAATCTCCGGCAAAGGTTCTGCCGTCTTCCACTGTTATGCCGCAGACACGTCCCTCATTATTATTGAGAAAACCGGTACAGCGGGTGTTGAAATGAACTTCCCCTCCGTGTTCGACAATTGTTTCCCTCATCCTGCCGACAATGTCCGGGAGCCGGTCTGTTCCGATATGGGGGTGTGCATCAGTCAGGATATCCGCATCTGCCCCGTGATAATGGAGAATTGAAAGAATACTGCCGACATCACCCCGCTTGTTGGATCGGGTATAGAGCTTGCCGTCGGAAAAGGTGCCGGCTCCCCCCTCCCCGAAGCAGTAATTTGACTCGGGATCAACCGTCTGGCTGCGGCTGATTGCGGCAATCGATCTTCTCCGTGCTGCGGCATCAGGCCCTCGCTCGATAATGATCGGCTTAATACCCTGTTCCAGCAGGGTTAGTGCGGCAAAAAGACCGGCCGGTCCAGATCCGACAATAACGATTTGTATGGTTTTCTCCAACTGACTCTGCTGGTGCACATCTTTCCAGACAGGGAGCGCGGAAGTCAGGCTTTCCCGTCCGTCAGCACTGTCGGCTGCTTTCGGGGGCGCTTCATCAATATAGACGGTATAGCGCAGGTTTACTTTCAGCTGCCCCTTGCGGGCATCGACGGACTTCTTCTCAAGTACGCAGCCGGCAATCCGGTGCGCGGAAATCTCCAGCTTTTTTGCAGCCAGGAGAGTAATTTCCTCATCGGTTTTTCGATAATACTGATTTGTTACCAGAGTGATTTGCTGTTTCATAATTCTCCATCAGCCGCCCGGCTGGCAGTTATCAGGCCTGATTAGTGACAAGAGTGATTTGCTGTTTCATAGCACTGAGTTTTCCTACGGACGGGCATCGGGAGGAAGATCAAGAATTTTCTGTACACGGCCGACCTGACCGTCGGTCAGCTGCACCTTAATTCCATGCGGATGAGAAGAGGATTTAGTCAGAATCCGGCTGACAACCCCCTCCGTCAGATTTCCCGTGCGCTGATCCTGTTTCAGTACTATGGCAACCCGTATGCCGGGGTGTATGTTTTCTCGCAGTGTAGCATCCATATCAGTACTGTACGCTGTTTAGCAAAAAATGTGAACCTTACCGGAGGCGGCGGGAAGCAAAAAGAGTCCAAACTATGCAGAGGGAGCAAAGATCTTTTGACAAATTCGACAATCTCTACTATTGTAGGGTGAAGAAGAGGTTGACAGTTCTATGAAGCTGCTTGTTTTTGTCCTGAACAATGAAGAATTTCTTGAAGAGGTTCTGGAAGCCTATATCGAAGCCGGGGTAACCGGTGCGACTATCCTCGACTCCGAGGGAATGGGGCGGTTCCTTACCTATGAGGTGCCGCTTTTTGCCGGTTTCAAGAAATTCATGAAGGGAAACAAACCTTATAACAAGACGATAATTTCTGTGGTCCGCAATCAGGATACCATCGACAGGCTGAAGAAATTAGTTGATGATATTGTAGGGGATCTGGATAATCCGGGTACCGGCATCATGTTCACCTTGCCGGTAGACTGGGCTTCGGGGCTGGTTCCTGAAGATGAAGAGGTGTGAAAAATGGGCGGAATTTGTAAAAGATTGCCGGCAGAATGCATTTTGCTGGATTGTCATGATCCGGCTGCAGAAAAAGAACCCATAATCCGCCGCCTGGTGGAAGCCCTGGCGCAGGTTCATGGAATATCAGATGCCGACCAGTTGGTAAGGGATATCATGGAGCGGGAAGAGCTGGCCTCCACCTGCCTGGGGTTCGGCTGTGCCGTCCCGCACGCTCATTCCCCGATCCTGAAAAATACCGTCATTGCAGCAGCCCGGCTCAATCCGCCGCTCAATTTCGATGCTCCTGATAATGAACCTGTATCTCTCGTTTTTCTCATGGTCGGGCCTGAGAACAGTGCCGTTCTCCACCTCAAGCTGCTCTCCAAGCTTGCCCGCCTGCTTCATGATGCAGGTTTCAGGGAGGAACTGCTCAAAGCCGAAACTCAGGAGGCTTTTCATCAGCTGATATGCCGTAAGGACGAATAAGATGCGTGCCCGCCGAGAATGGAGCATTATCCGGTTTCTCCTCACCGCGTTGGCTCTTTTTGCCGTCTGGCTGCTTTTTACCGCCAGCTTTGAGCTGTTTTCTGCAGCCTTCGGTATTATCGGATCACTGCTTATTGCCGCGCTCACCTATGATGTGTTTCTTGCTCAGCATGAAGCGAACCTCCGTTTTTTTGTTCCAAGGCCTTTTTATCTCGTAAAATTTCTCCTGCTGCTCACGTTTTTTCTCTATCAGTCGAGTTTCGCCATGCTTGGTGCTGTAATTACCGGAAACGCCAGCCCGCGAATCGTCCATTTCCGGACCCGCCTGCGCTCCGATCTTGCCCGTATGGTTCTGGCAAACTCCATCACCTTTACCCCTGGCACCATTACCCTGGATCTCAATGATGATCACCTGACGGTTCACTGGTTCTTCTGCAATACCAGCCACGCCAAAGCGGCGGGCGAAGCTGTAAAGGGCCGGATGGAGACGCATATAAAGAAGGTATGGTATTAAAAGGATAAGCTGTGAGAATACTGATGCTGGATGTAATGCAGTGGTTTACTCTTTTCTGTGCGGTAGTCTGTATTGTACGGCTTGTTCTGGGACCGACAACGGCTGACCGGCTGGTGGCCTTGAACATTCTATCAGGGGTGGTGCTGGCTTTCCTGGTGCTGCGCGGTGTGCGGCAGGGGCGGTCTCTCTATCTCGATGTAGCCCTGGTCTATGATATATTCGGGTTTCTGGGATTTCTGGCCATAGCCCGGTTTCTCAAAGACAAGATGACCGATGATGGTTAAGGAGGGGTCTGATGATCTG